>CAZOZP010000143.1:0-1556 GCA_964584325.1 uncultured Melioribacteraceae bacterium | reverse complement strand
ATAAGTAGTCCTTCCTGATCTGTGTAATTTGCAATTATGCTGTAGAGCAAATCTTCCTTACCGCCAGACATGGTTAAACTATAATTCTGAACCGGAGCGTAGTCATTCTCAACAACATCAATCATACGACTGTCATTAAAAAACATATACCTGTCGGTTTCCAGAGGAGTCCAGGCATGGCCCATTGCTGTCCCTTCGTTATTTAACCGAATCAATTGCATGGTATATAACGATTCCTCAAAATTCATTAGTGGTACGCCGGATGTTATCTTTTGAATTCCATAATTAAAATCCATATCAACTTTCATTGCCCCGGCTTTACCTTTTTTAGTCGTAATCAGAATTACCCCACCAGAACCACGGGTTCCGTATATTGCCGCAGAAGCCGCATCTTTTAAAACGTCAATGGTTTCTATTTCATTTATACTTAACCTGGGATCACTCTCGTATGGTATTCCATCAACAACATAAAGAGGCGCATTAGCCCCGATTACAGAGCTAAGGCCACGTATTTGAATATTTGAAGATGAGCCAGGCTGGCCTGAACTTGCCATAACTGTAACGCCTGCAATCTGTCCCTGCAAGGCAATACCTAAATCGGGTGTAGTTGATTGTGAAAGTATTTCATTGCTTACCTGCGCCACTGCCCCCGTTACTTCCTTCTTCTTCTGTGTTCCGTATCCTACTACTATTACTTCACCAATTTCAGTTATATCTTCTATTAGAGTAATCTGAAAATCAGTTTGATCAACAACAACTATCTCCTCCGAAAGGTATCCGATAGAACTGATTACAATAATTGAATCGTTTCCGCTAATAGTCAAAGTGAATCTGCCATTATTATCGGAAATTGCACCAATAGTTGTGCCCTTGATAACAATACTAACTCCCGGAAGAGTGAGCCCTTCAATGCTTTTTATAACGCCTGTTATTTCTCTTTTTCCAGTTTTAGGTAAAGTCTCCTGGCTAAACAAATTAGTTTTTAAGCCAATTAAAATAAGGACTAAAAAAACCAGCCTTATTGAAACAATAGATTTATCTCTTGCTCCGGATAGTTTATAATAAAATTTACTTCGCATATATTTTATAGTGTTGTTTGTTATTAATGTTAATTCTCGTGGCAAATCTGATCTGAACGATGATGGTGTTAGATTTCTATTCTTTAATAATTTTTATTACCTGGTTATTTTCAATCAGGATAAAATATAAGCCGGGTGAAAAATTCTCAATATTTAGTACAGAATCATAATTGAGTGTTTGTTTGAATACTATCTGACCCTGGGAATTGAATATTTCAATATTGGAATTACCGCTAATATTGGATAAACCAAGGTAAGTCTTAGCAGGATTTGGAAAAGCAATAACGGCTGCCGGGTTAATTTGATTAATTGTAGAAGGGGCTGTATGGGTACCTAATTCAAACGCTTCGATTGAAATCGTACCTGCACCCGGATCAACTTCAGTTGCAATTTCAACTTTGTTAATTCTGGTAAAATCAAATGTATTATCAGTTCCATCTGCCCATGCCTGACTAAGATCAAACTCTTCGGTATAAC
>CAZOZP010000142.1:0-1593 GCA_964584325.1 uncultured Melioribacteraceae bacterium | reverse complement strand
TCATCGTACATTGTTTTATATCTTATTTTTACATTTACGCCATTTAATTCAGATGCTATAGATTTCATGGTTTGGTTGGTTTTAAAAGTTATGTTTATCAAATCTATTTTGTTACTTGCAGATAATGGTGTATTGGTATTAAAGGTGTAATGATCATAGTATTCAATTTCGTTCTTTATATTTTGTATAAACGGTTGTAATAACGTCCAAAAGCTATTATATGTTTGATTATTGTGTGTAATTTCTAATGGAAGTAGGTTGGCGCTCCCCAGTCCTGCATTTTCTAGATTTATCGTGAGCTTTTCATCTATAGTAAACATACTAAGCAATAATAATGGCTCAACGGATAGCTTGTTATATTTCATTGTTTCGTTTAATGTTTTTCGGTTATATCTTACAGACAAATATAAGCCGGACAAACTTATTAAAAGTGCAGATATAGCAATAATCGTATTTGGGTTCGAAAGCCACTCCGTAAAAGTCTCAGGTTTATTCTGAACTATAACACTTATAGGTTCATTTAGAAAAATGTTTTTTAATAGTATCATTTTTGTTCCTTAAATTTAGCTTGTTATGCGCAAATGTAATCTGAAAATAAATGAAATCCAATTGTGTTTGGAAATATATATATATATTTACGAATTGACAATCTAATATTTTAAAATATGACTAACATACAAATTATTAATGGAGTAAAATTAACGGCAAAGGGGTTATTAGTAAATGATTCTAGTAAAAATTGGATACCGCTTCATCGTTAGCATGGAGATATAGATGGTGCATGATTTTTTTAGTTGTTTTTGTAATTGAACAATTTAGACATAGTACACAATGAATGAACTAAGAGAATTAATTAACCAACTAGAAACATCAAATGGGAATGAGGTGTTTATTCTACAGAAAATAAATGAACTTTTCCTAACTAAACTGATGATTAGTATAAAGGAAGATTTAGTCTTATATCCAACAGAAGTCGAAGCTTATTATTATCATGTGACAAGGGTTCCAGATTCTTGTGTTCATATGAATGAGCTTCAACAAAATCGTTTTGGGAAACTTTACTTTCATCGAAAAGGGAAAAAGAAAGAGAATGCAATTCTTTTCTGGAATTATGGCGGCATTGATGTTTGTCTCTCAGGCGGTAACTACTATTTGAGTATTCTAATTAGAAGTGCTAGAATTAATTCAGAAGTAAAACCTATTTCTGGACCTTGTAAACTGTTATGGGAAGTTGTCGATTGGGTTTGCAATGAAGATAATATTCAGAAATTATCAGAAGAGAACACTGCGACTCTTAATCAATTAGAAGAGAAAGTAGTACTAGTAGAAACAGACAATAATGATATGAGAACGGTCGCTTCCATTTCTGTAACGAAGAGGATTGGTATTTATAAGGGTGATTATGTTGAAGTACCTTTGAGATCATTTATTGGCAAATAGTATTGCGGGTTGTTTTAATTTACTATTTGATGTTTTTGTCTTTTCTAGCTTTATCCTGAATATTATAGGTCACTATACTTCTTGATAAAGTATTAATTTCTTTGTTAATAAAATTGTTTGATATATTATTGATAAATTAATATTTAAATATAA
>CAZOZP010000141.1:0-1594 GCA_964584325.1 uncultured Melioribacteraceae bacterium | reverse complement strand
AAAGCTTTTTCTAAGACTTATATCATAATCTGTACAATAATTATTAATAAACATTGAAAATCCAACAGGAACTCCCCAAAGAAAAATTCCATTAAATATTACATACCTAACTTTTTCACTGATTTTGATTTTCGTATATGTGTTAAATAACCATGCTAAAATTACCACTATTTCTACAACAGGGATAATCCAAATTATACTAATAAATTTTTCTACAAAAAAAATTGGTCTTAAATAAATAATTTATTATATTCATAACCAACGCCAGTAATACTGGCATTAATATTATTAATAGCAATTGATATTTTGGTTTTTTCTCCATATTCCACCTATGAATCAAAGTATTGTGATAATAAATATTCTAATTACGGATTTTCTTTAAATATAGTTCCTCATTTTTATCGTTGAAACAATAATATTAAAGGACCCATAAATACAAAATAACATAGCTAAAATAGTAATCTCTTTCATCATTGTTAATGATATTATGATCAATGTAAGACCACTGAGATTTCTATATGCCATTTTTAAAAAATGAATCTTTTTTCTTCAATTGAATAATCTCAATAGTGATTGAGATAAAAAAAACAACGATTAGAATTAATAAAGCTATTATATAGAGCATTTTTCCTCCGCCCGAAGGGTCAATCTAACATTTGCTTAACCTGCGTTTTGTTTGGCGCGGTTTTTGCCAAGCGTAGCGAAGTGCAAAAATCCGTGACAAGCAAATAAGTCAGGTTGAAACCGTTGTTAGTCGCTTTCTTTTGATATAAACACACCACCAAATAAACTTGTCATTGCATAGAAAGTGATATATTGATCATTATTTATTGATAACCGCACATAATATTTTGTCCCAGATCCTGGACCAACTGGACCAAACAATGACCAACAAACACTTAATCCTGTGATATTTTGATAGTTCTTTTTTACATATTTAACAATTCGTTGTCGCAAGTAATAAATATATATTACATACACAGGAATAACGACAGCTATACTCATTAAAAATGATTTCATTGTAACTTCCTTTTATTACAGATTATCAATTAAACTCATCAAACAAAAAAGATTAATAAATACTCAATTATTACCGGCTATTAAATATTCTGCTTTAATTAATTCTGATACATATTGATTGCTTATTGTATCAACTGGAATAAATCCGTTTCGTGTATACATCTCGGTAATAGGTTTTCTGTTTCCATCATAATCTAATCGTATGTATTTTTTATTCATTTCTCGTCCATATTCTTTTACCCACTTAAGTATTCTATCAGAGTAATTCTTACCACAATACTTATTACTGATAACAAATTTGTGAAAATAATATGTTGAATTATCAGTTACTTCTGGCCAATACAACCGATCATACTCAACTAAAATGAAACCACCAATAATTTCATTATTAATTATTCCTACATAAAAAACGGGATTCTCATATTTTTTATTCAATGCCTCAAGAGTAAATTGAGATTCATCCCATAATGGTTTATTCATTGATCGCAACCATTTTACTTTCTCAATATAGATAGAAAGTAATGTATTTATTTCAGTAGAATCAGCTGTTTTTATCGTTAACATAAATTCCTTT
>CAZOZP010000140.1:0-1624 GCA_964584325.1 uncultured Melioribacteraceae bacterium | reverse complement strand
AGCTACTAATATTTTGTACATGCACAATATCTGGTCTAATTTTCATAATTTTTAAAAATGCTGGAATAATAAAGAAAGATAATTTAAATTCAAATATCCGATCTATTATTGTTTGAAAAGGAGAACTCATACGGTGAACATAAAAATTATTATTTATAGAATGATTATCCAAATTAGAATCTAAAACTGTTATATTTTTTTTGACTTTTTCTTGAGTAATAACATGGACTTCATGACCTAATAGTGATAATTCTTTTGCCATATGAAATGTAACTATTTCTACACCCCCTATATGAGGAAGATAATATATTGACAGAATGCAAATTTTCATAGTCTTAATTCAAATTATAAATCGAATTATTAATAAGTATATTTGAGAGTTTTTCACCAGAGGAATATGCCAAATTTTGTAAACCTGGAATTTTTTGGGAGAGATGTTTTTTTATTGAGTCCGAATTATTATATACTTCTATGATCTTTTTTATCACAATTTCCTCATAATTGTTTACAGGGCTTATACAATATTTCTGATGACCAAAAATGTCTTTATTTATCCCAATTGATTTGATACTGTACCCAAGACTTATTGTTGGAATGTATGATGATAAAGATGCAATTGTTGAATGCATTCTGGAGCCGATAAATAGTTTCATAGATGAAATTATCCATTTTAATTCCTGCGCATTATAAATGTCAGACACCAATTCAACATCACATCCTTGTTGTAAATCGGGTATTATTGACTTCATAAACCAATAATCATTATTATAATCCCCAGGGATCGTAACGTGAGGGATCAAAAATATTGGACATCCCAACTCATCATAAATTTTAGAGATTATTTTAATAACCATATTTCTCCAACGATGAAGATCGCCATTAGTTACATATAATGCCATTAATGGGCTAAAATTTAATCCAATTGAATATCTTGGTATATTATTAAAGTCTTTTTGAGTTGGTTTTATCGGTTTCATAATAAAAGCTGGATCAGCAACTTGAACTACATTATTCACTCCAATACGAGAGAGGTAATCAATAGTCTCACTCTCTCGAGCAAAAATCATATTGACTTTACTTAAATGCTCAGCCATAAAATTTTCATAACTTTGTTTAATAGAGAATGGACCAACCGATGCTCCCCATATAAATAATGGAATTTTATTTTTAATTACATAATTATCTAATAAAATGAAATTTCGAGGTAAATTTGCTCCGTTTAGTTGGTAATTATCACCACCAATGGATAAAACACATTTTGTTGTTAAAAGGTACTTGCTAATATCATTATACAATATTTTGCTATCCAACCATTTTGATATTCGAGTTGCCACATATCGAGGATAGCATAAAGGATTGTTTCTTTTATAGGTGTTATCATAAATATTTATTGCAATATGTTTTATATTTGGATCAAATTCATTATTTTTCTGTAGCTCAAACTGTTCATAATTATTAAAAAAACTTGCGCATACAAACTCAGGATCGTCAAAATATGTTCTTAATATCTCAACAGTCCCTCTCACGATCGCCTCACAACCCCGGTTCTCATATGGCCCATTCCCGGCGAGAATGAACAGTGGTCTGTCCTCACTCATGGCGATATCCTTGCATTGCCTTTTTG
>CAZOZP010000139.1:0-1713 GCA_964584325.1 uncultured Melioribacteraceae bacterium | reverse complement strand
AGACCAAGCCTGTATTTCAGGCGCAGTGGGTATGCGCTGTTAGATGCTGTAAACCATATAAAACTAATCTTTACGCCACGGAAGGCGTTTTTCTTGTGTCTTGTGATTCACTATAAAAATCTTTATAAGACTTCATATTTTGAATTGTGTCTTCTAATTTATGATTCTCTTTTCTGATATCATAATCATTTTGTAATCCTAGCCAAAAATTTGGATTCAATTCAAAGAATTTACCAAGCTTTATTGATATACTTGCAGTAATATTCCTTTTTCCATTAATGATTTCTGATAGATTAGATTCTGGAATATTTGTTTCTTTAGCTAGCCGATATGCTGTAATTTTCATTTCTTCTAAAAACTCTTCTTTCAGTATTTCGCCAGGGTGAACATTTAAAAATTTAGTATTATTCATTTTTCATTCTCCTAATGATAGTCAGTTATTTCTACATTCTCAGCATTTTGATTTAAAAAATTGAAACATATTCGCCATTGTGAGTTTATAGAGATTGAAAATTGTCCTTTTCTGTCTCCTGTGAGTTTATGCAATCTATTTCCAGGAGGAACCTTTAATTCATCTATGTTTACAATGTTATTAATCATTCCTAGTTTCATCTGTGCTTTCTTTTGAATATCGTATGGAAACTTTTTAGAGAATTTACCTTTCCAAATTTCTTCAGTCTGTTTATCTCGAAATGATACAATCATCAACTGTATACATATCGTATTGAGAGGTAAAAAGTAAACACTTATTTTAAATCTTCTTAATGGTTACTTCCATTGCTTTTCGGACATGGATGTCAGAAAATATAGGGCAAAATAATCTAACTGGTTTATTGCATCTAACGAACTAGGATTGCCGACGTTCCTCGCCCCTGAGTCTCGCAAGAGACGTTAGGGCTGGCATGAGTCTTGCTTTGCAAGACGAGTGACAGAGAGGAATGTGTCGAAGACCAAGCCTGTATTCCAGGCGCAGTGGCAATCCGAAGTTATACGAAGTTTTGAAAAATTTAAATAGAAACCAATTCTTTGTAATTTCGTATTTCTTTTAAATCTTCCTTAATTTTATCTTCTTCTTCCCTTACTTCATATTCATCTTGAATTCCCATCCAGAATTGTACAGAATTCCCAAAGAATTTAGAGAGTCGAAGAGCAGTATCTGCAGAAATTCCTCTTTTACCATGAATAATTTCGCTAATACGAGTAGGATTAAGTTTCGTTTCCTTAGCTAATCGATAAGCAGTAATTTTCATTGGTAGCAAAAATTCTTCACTTAATATTTCACCTGGATGAACATTTGGAATTTTCTTCATATATTAATCTCCTAATGATAATCAACAATTTCGACATCAAATGCATTTGATACTTTCCAAATAAAGCAAATTCTCCATTGATCATTGATTCTAATCGAGTGTTGTCCTGACCTAGCTCCTGAAAGCTTCTCCAACTTATTTGCTGGTGGAATTTTTAAATCATCTAATTGAGTAGATCTAGCAATCATAACTAATTTTCTGTAAGCTACTGATTGGATCTGATTAGGAATTTTCTTTGAAAACTCTCTTTTCCAGACTTTTTCAGTTTCTTTATCACGAAAAGATCCAATCATGTCTTATAATAACGGAATGCAAGAATCCTGTCAAACAGTATTATTAATAATTGGATAAATTATTTTTCAAAATTTCGTATAACGAACTAGCATGCCCGACGTTCCGTGAG
>CAZOZP010000138.1:0-1824 GCA_964584325.1 uncultured Melioribacteraceae bacterium | reverse complement strand
ACATATTCAATTGCCGGAGTAATAATCGTAGAAATGGTGTTGTCTATTCTGTTTGTCTCAGTCTCGATGTGTCGGACAATCTGCGTTAATTCCACCATATCATTAAGAGTTGGAACAATTATGTCCTTGGTCTGCGTTTGATTTAAAATAGCCAACGTGGCTGCATTTGCTAATGATACTATAGTTATTTTATTTGCATAAAAATAGTTAGCATAAAATATGGCTTCGTTAAGTGTCTTAAAACTAATGGCATTTATTTGTTGATTGGATGTTGATTCATTTTCAACATATCCAACTTTACCAAGAGTTGCGCCAATACCAACCATTAAAACTGAATATCTAGGAAATACCTTTACAACTTCATCATCTATTACTTGCTTCGCTATTTTTCTTCTCGAGCTTTGCAACTTCAAATGATCTGAAAAGTCCGCGGGGGTGTACCAATTTATCTCTTCTTTGTAGTACGCTTCTTCGTTCGAAGGTGGTGTAGAACCCGTTTGGACTTTTAAAGCCACATACTTCAACTTCTTTACTTCCCAATGTTCGGAGATATCGCCAAGCCAGTCAATGCCGCTGGGTTTGAGTTTGACATTGGGATCAATGCCGCGCGTGACGGCCTGATTGATTATCGCTGTGCGTTCTTCTTTTAAGAGTTCAATCAGCTTCTGTTTATTGGCAACAAGCGTATCAATTTTGGTTGTTTTTTCATCAAGGAAATTCGCAATGGCAGTTTGTTCTGATTTGGGGGGGATAATAAAATTCTGATTTTTAAACTCTTCTCCACTCACGTGTGGTACGCCCATTCCGATTGTCGTTTCTTTCAATTGTCTCTCAAACACTTTGAAAAAAAACCAGGCATAATCTATTTCTTGATTACAAATTTCTAGTGACGCCATTGTTGACGCAAGAACACCTTCTTTACTTTTTATAAATTCACCAGCATTAGAGCCATCCCAAAGCAAAAGAATTTCTCCTTCATCAACTGTCACATAGTTTTCATGGTCCTCAACAAAAAAAGTTTGCTTCGGATTGTTTCTTAGATATTCCATCGTCAAGTAGACTTTCCCGTTTTCGTCAAAGGTTAAGTCTTTTGGATTTTTCCCTTTTTTATAACCCACTTCATATTTTAGTCTATTCAAACTCCAATGTGCCGGTATCTCACCAATCCATTCCACACCGGAAGGTTTATATTGATCATACCTTCTCATATTTCGATTACTTTCTTGATCATGCCACCGGTTTCTTCTTCCAATGCCAGTATATCTTTTCTTATTTCTTCCAAACTGCGCAGAGGTTTGTATTTATAAAAATACTTGGTAAAATTTATTTCGTAGCCAACTTTTGTTTTGCTGTGATCGATCCAGGCATCCGGCAGGTGCGGCAGGACTTCGCGTTTAAAGTATTCTTCAATATCTTCTTTCAGCGGTACATTTTCATAATCCCGCAAATCGCTATCAGGTAAAGGATCGCCTTTTCTATCTTTTTCAATCTTCCCTTTTTCATTTCTTTTCGGGCGTTCAACTGTGACACGGGCATAACCGAAATCTTCATTGTCAAATATCTTGCAATATGGGCCTTCCTGGAAAGCTTCATAAATTTCCGTAATGGTCTTTATCTGATCGGGTTTTTCATCCTTTCCGTCACCAATTTCTTTCCGTTTATTTCCCAGGCTGCGCATCATTTTTATGTAGAACGGATTGTTTTTGTCGCCTTCTTCCCAGTCGCTGCCCACAGCATTGATCAGTTGAACTTTTCCCTTACGCTCAGGGCTTTTTCTATTGGTAATAATCCAGAAATAAGTGGAAATGCCGGTGTTATAAAATA
>CAZOZP010000137.1:0-1987 GCA_964584325.1 uncultured Melioribacteraceae bacterium | reverse complement strand
CCGCCATTGTCCCTCTTACTGATTTTGAAATGTGTTTATTTTTTCTGAAATTTGGAAAACAGATATCGCGGGATAAGAATAATGCCAAGTGGACAGAATATTATACACCCTCATCAAACTTGTAACTCTGTCACTCTTTCAAAAATATAAAAGATGAAAACACTGTGTTTTAACTCGATTTTTTGTATTTTATAATAAATAAAATAGTCGGTTAAGATGACTGATATTACTGAATGGCTTAAGCAATCTGAATTTGATCTAGACACTGCTTCATATATGTATGAGGGTGGAAGATACTTCTATGCAGTGTTTATGTGTCATTTGTCGATGGAGAAAATGCTTAAAGCTTTATATTTAAAGAAATATAAAGTCCCTGCACCGAAGACACACAACCTTGCTTATCTGGTCGAAAAAACAGAGACAGAATTAAGTGAAGAACTATTAGAATTTGTATTCGGCTTAAACGATGCCGGAGTTGCAACAAGATATCCTGAGACAATGAAAATATCGAGTTGGAATTCCCCGGAATAAAAACAAAAAAAATAATTGAGATGACAAAGGAAACCCTGGAATGTATAAAACAGAAGTTAGAAATATTCTAAACGATTTAAAAGCATTCTTATATCCTGCAGTTTCAATAAACAAAGTAATATTGTTCGGGTCTGCAAGTAGAGGTGAAGATAATGAATTTAGTGATATTGATATTGCTGTTGTCTCGGATGACTTTGAAGGAAAAGATATATTTGAGCGATCCAAAATTACTATGGAAGCTGAAAGGAAAGTGTTGAAAAAGTACTCTATTCCAATTGATTTAATAAAGTTGACAACCTCAGAGTATCTGAACAATGAAAAGATGATCTCAGATTATGTTAAACTCGGGATTGAAATATTTTAATATTCAAGAGAGGGACGTGATGCGAAATGAGTTTGTCTCCTAAGTCCCAATTGTCCCCCCTCCCGATAATTCGGCAGTTACTTGAAAGCGACAAGCTATCAGCGTCCTAAGTGCGAAATCATAGTAACAATTGAAAATTTAATCCAATAAATCATTTTTATCACAAAAATCAAATAAATCCCGGTTCAGACAATGCCCTCAGGTGCCTGAGGCTCTCGAAGGCAGCCCCGGGAATTTACCACAGAACTCACGGAGAGCACAGAGGGGAATCTTAAAACCGGAATTCCGCCATTGTCCCTCTGACTGATTTTGAAATGTGGTTATTTTTCCTGAAATTTGGGAAACAGATATCGCGGGATAAGAATAATGCCAAGTGGACAGAATGATTTTAAGTAATTGGATAAATTTTCCGGTTGTTGAACCTAAACCATTCAACATCAAAAAAAATCATTAACTCTGTAACTCTGTTACTTTGTCACTTTCTTCCACTCTCCCACTCTGTCGCTTGAAAACATAATGAGAAAATACGATGAAAGAAAATGCTGTAGAATCATTTATTGAGGGGTACAACTGTTCGCAGGCAGTTCTTATGAGCGTTGCCGAAAAATTGGGGATTGACGAAAAAACAGCGTCAAAGATTGCGGCAGGTTTCGGCGGAGGGGCCTCACGAACCGGTAATTTATGCGGAGCAGTAAGCGGAGCAATCATGGCAATGGGAATGACGCAGGAGCCGGAGGCAGGTGATGTAACCGCACTAAAGGAGAAAACATATTCTAAAATAAATCCGTTTTTAAAGCAGTTCGAAGAAAAGTTCGGAAGCCTTAACTGCAGGGAAATACTTCGGGAAGATATATCCACGGAAGAAGGAAGAAAGATCATAGCCGAACAACAGCTCCAGGTTAAAATATGCCGTGAATGCGTCCGGTTTGCATCAGAGTATGTGAAGAAGGAAGAGCAAAGAGAATAATAATTAAAAAAGATTAAATAGAAGGGTGTATGAAAATTTATTATTTTATTCTTGCATATTTGTTTACAATTATAATTGGAAATTTCACGTCAAAAAATAAAGAAGTATATTTAATTCAAATAAAT
>CAZOZP010000136.1:0-2013 GCA_964584325.1 uncultured Melioribacteraceae bacterium | reverse complement strand
AGCGGAAGATGGGTTAGCGAACAATGTTAAGAAGCGAGACCTGACCCCGTGTTTTACACGTGTTTTACACGAAAAAAGGTTCCAGATTGATTATTCTTCTTGCCGGCGGTGACAAAACAACGCAAACCGGTGATATCGAGAAGGCAAAGAAACTTGTCCATGAAATAGAGGTATGAAAAATGGGAAAAGAAAAGACCAGCATTTGGGATGCTGCCGAACATTTAAAAACAGAGGCTGATATCGTGGCCTACCTGGAGGCAGCTTTAGAAGAAAACGATCCGCAATTAATAACCGCTGCGCTCGGCGATATTGCCAGAGCCAAGGGAATGACTCAGATCGCGAAGAAGACCGGTTTAGGCCGGGAAAGTTTGTATAAGGCATTATCAGCGGAAGGCAACCCCGAATTTTCCACTGTGCTGAAAGTTGTCCAAGCTCTGGGTTTACAATTACACGCCCGTTCCGGAAAAACACGAAAAACAGCATAGTAAGAAGTCTGTTTCGTTGTCATTGCGAGCAAAGCGAAGCAATCTCATGCTTTATAACGCTATAATATTATTAGATTGCTTCGTCACTTCGTTCCTCACAATGACCAAGGGGCCGACTTTTTAAGAGACCATCATAAATGAGCAAACACAATTGTATAATATTGTTTTAAATTCTTCGTTATGCTAAAAAATAGTTCTGAACCCTTCACCCTCCAATTTATCCGATTATCCGGAACCATTCTTTGACAGTGAGACGAAGTCTGTCCACCTCATCTTCCGATAACGGACAACAATGCGCGATAGGCCCACGAAGGACATTTAGACTGTTCATCACTTTCTCAACTGCACGGCGACTTGTAAAAATGGTGCCAAATAGGTTCCAGTTTGAAGTGATTATTACAGATAACTCACCAAAAGTTGTATAGTCAATTTCTACATCGGAGCGTCGAGTAACTCCATTATCGGTTTCCTTTTGAATCCGATCTTTTACATCCTTCACTATATTTGCAGGAATTTTTCCACTATCCCACCAGCTGGCACCGAGACTTTCATAAAGAGTTTCGGAAATGAGTTTGCGGATTGCTTGCTCAAGACAGTAGAATAGTTCATAGTGCCGTGCCATATCAGCTGCTTCTTTACGGACACTCTGTTCGAATTGTGGATAATATTCAAGAGGATTCCGAGAGACCGAACCTGGCGTGTGTCCAAGCTCAAGATTGAATCGATTCTCTAAGTTTTTTATTTCGTCAGTAATCATGAATCCCGACATTCCAAAAGAGCGAATGATGTTGTCGGCATTATTCATTTTGATCCCTTAATTAAGTTTTCTTTCAGACTTTTGAAGATTGCATTGAAAACCGCAATATCTGAAGTTGCTGGCAAATTGAGATTGATTGTATAAGATAAATTAAGCCCCAGATTATCTGTCGCAAGCGGAGGCAGTTGTGAGTAATCTTGCTCCCCATTTTGTTTGACAATGGATAGTGGTTGATATTCTTCTGATTTATCAACTTGTGGTTGTTCCCAATCTGCAAATTTTTTTATAGCTTTGATGCAAATTAGCAATAATCCAACAACGCTAGAATCTCCACTTTGCCCAGTTTCTTCAATTATGAGTCCCTTCAGCTGTTCATCGGAGAGCTGATGCATATATTCATTCCGTCTATATAAAGGTGCATATCCGATTTTTAAAGCCTCAGCTGCGGCAGCACCACTGCTTGCTGTATTACGGAATTTCTTATAGATATCAGAAGGGCTACCATCCGCATTGGCAAATCCGATCTTCTTTAAATATGAGGTTACCTGATCTCCTGAACCACCAGGAATCTTGAGTATTGTTTTAACAAAATCCTGACTGACTCGTTCAGGAGTAGCAGCAGTTTGAATACCAAGAAGTGCTTTTTCAATGTTTCCTGGGGCAGTTATGTATGGTAGCGATGCCATTTCTATCCCTCCTTCTGCGCCGGAATTCCAGTCCGGCAATGACGAAAATGAGGTATTTTATTCTTCCTCCGTTGTCCCGTTTTCT
>CAZOZP010000135.1:0-2035 GCA_964584325.1 uncultured Melioribacteraceae bacterium | reverse complement strand
AAATCGCTATTTACATTATTAGGGTGGGGAATACTTCTGAACCCGGTGGGGAATATTTTTGGACGCTGACAGTAAGTATTGCGTAATTAAAGGAATAATCAAAAAATATTAAGGAATATATGAAAAATTTAGTTATGCTTTTATTATTTGTAATATTGACCGCTAATCATATTTTCGCACAAGAAGGTCCGGATCCGAAGCCGGATGATGATGAAATTGAAAGAAATACTAATAATATGATGAGTGTATTTGCAGAAATCGGTGCAATAGAGTATATGTCAATTGGATTTGGAGTAAATATATCAGAGCATATTAGGATTTCAATAAAAAAGAGTGGATTTATTATAGGTGGAAGTTCAGAATTCTTAACCGATGGATATGGATTAAAATTATCGCTTCTTTATGATAAAGGAATATTTTCTAAGAATTTCCTTTCAATGGATTGTGTTAGTTTGGAGGCTGCATTCGGGAGAATAACATCGCGCAAAACCACACCGGTATTGCTCAGCCTAAATATTGGGTCTGCTAAAGTAAAAAGTAAAGGATGCAATTTTGTATGGTCATTGGGAGTGGGGGCTTCGTATAAAGGTTATGATAAAATATTATTAGCTCCTGTATGCAAATTGGGCGTTTTGATTAATATTTAATCATTTGGGTAAAATTCGACACTTCTTCCGCATCCGTAATGTATATATAGGCTAAAAAGCTGAAGATTCTCAAATTCCAAGCGGATGATGCTGGTGAAAAAAAGAATGTATCCGGGAACCAATCTAAATTTTTATTAAATATAGAGGATCTATAAAATATTTACTATTTTACAAAGACAGATTAACTATATTGTTTCAGAAGAGAATGACAAAATAATCTTTATATAAATTTAGTTTTATTCAAATTATTATGACAAAAGAAGAACATATAAGGTATTGGTTAGCAAGTGCCGAACATGATTTTGAGGCTGCCGAAAGTCTTTTTAAAAGTGAGAAATATGATTGGTCGCTTTTCATAGCTCATTTAGTTTTAGAAAAAGGCTTTAAAGCTATGTTTGTTAAGGTAAATGATAATAAAGTACCTCCCAAAATACATAATCTGGTTAAGCTGTCTGAATTGTGTGAACTTAAACTAGGTGAAGATGTCAGAATATTTCTGGACGAAGTTAATGATTTTAATTTGGAAATAAGATATCCTGAATATAAACAAGAATTTTATAAAATGTGCAGCAAAGAGTATTCTCAAATTTACTTAACAAAAATAAAAGAAATGTTCCAATGGTTAAAATCCCAAATAATATAAAAACTATAATTGATTATTATATCAAACTTTTATCTCAGAATAAAATTCCCTTAAAAAGTGTTTTTTTATATGGCAGTTATGCTAAAGGAAAGAATAATGATTTTAGTGATATAGACCTTGCATTGGTTTCTGATATTTTTGAAGGTAATAGAATATTGGATAGAAGTAAAATTAGGAAAATAACACTTTCTGTAAGTGCAGATTTGGAAGTAATTCCATTTAATCCTGCCGATTTTAATCTTGATAATCCCTTAGCACGTGAAATAATTGAAACCGGAATCCGGATAGTTTAGTTTCAATGAAATGAAATACAGTAAATTCAATACAGCCTTTAAAGCACCATGACTATTAAGACCATACAATATATGGAATTGAGAATTCTAAGTCTCATTATCCCCTGGAATCGTGGCGCGTGAAGAGACGTTCGCTTAAGCCTGTCGAAGCGCCGGGAAGTTATTCATTCTTCTCCGTGGCACTCTGGTCCCCCTTTTAATAATTCAGCAGTTACTTGAAAGCAATAAGCTATCAGCGCCTTAAGGTGCGGAATCTAATATGAAAGACAAAAACTGCGTCTAACATTAACATCCTCTCCGTGTTCTCCCGGCTCTCAGTGGTAAATTCTTATTAAGTGGCTATAAATCCCGGTTCAGACAATGTCAGTGTAATTGGAAATGCCATCGAACAACTTCGCAATGAGATGTGTTCACAAAGAAATGCCATCGAACAACTTCGCAATGAGATGTGA
>CAZOZP010000134.1:0-2041 GCA_964584325.1 uncultured Melioribacteraceae bacterium | reverse complement strand
TCTTTCCATACTGCCATCACTCTGCCTGCAATGGTTGAAACTATAACAGGTTTCAACCTGTATGTGTCATTGTAGTTCTGATATACTGCAACGTCTGCTTTCCCTTGATAATTTCCGGCATCATCAAATTCATCTACCCTTAATCCATAAGGATGCTGATATATTACATACTGGAAAGTCTGCCTTGCATTAGGGTCAAAGGATGCATCCATTACAAGATCACCATTGTTGAGAGGTTTTCTACTGTTGCCAAACTGCCATTGCCCATACGTTGATTTTGTTTCAAACCACACCTTGCCCATACTTTCATAAATTAATTTACTGTTTATTGCATTCCCGTTATATTCTTCCCCTCGTAGGAAATTTATACTTCCGGAATTTGAGAAAGCAGATTGGTTGTTGGAAATTTGGGGTATTTTAATTTTAGCTGAAATATTAAGATTGCTATCCAATTGGATTATTCTAGGATTATCACGATTCCCATCAGACCATTCAACAAAAACATCGTCTCCTTCTGTTATAACTTCAATATTTGCATATTGAAATTTATTAATCATTTGAGAATTACCCGGTATTCCATTTATAGTATAATAGGCCTCACTTGTTCCACCTTCAGAGAAAACTGGATTTGCTAAATTCAGCTGACACAGATTTTGAGCAACTCCCAAGGAAACAGGCCATTTCGTATAAGTGTCATATATTTTTAGATAATTGCTGGTTAAAGGCAGATTTTTTGCATATTGCTCGAACGAGCTCGTAAACATAGGTTTATTGTTTGAATTATCAACTAATTCGTAATAGTAGCCATTATAATTTAGTAAATCAGTGGGACTGATATTGAATTGAATTTCTCTTTTAATTCGTGTAATTGAATTATAATTAAAAGGATTCTGATCTATGCTAAAAATGCCTCCTGATGTAATTACCGAATCGGCCGCATAATTATTGGAAGTGTGATCTTTTTTTACTTGAAGCTTCATACTTTTCGAGTTTACATCTTTTGTATTATATAGTTCAACATAAGCCTTAGTTATTGGATTATTCCTAAATAATGCTTCATCTTCGTATCCTTTGATAACTTTAGTTCCGACTTTTATAAAAGCATCATAAACTGCAACATCCGGATTTGACGAATACAAATTTGTTAATTTTTTATTTAGTGATGTTAATGCGCCCCAGGCCATCGACTGGCTATGCCAGGGTGACCAATCACTGTACCATTTCCCTTCTGGTCCAACCTCACTGTATATTTTTGCACCTAATGTTGAATATTGATTCCAGGCTTCTTCTAAAATTGAACCTGGGTTTGTAAATATCGCTGAGCATTTTAGTCTTTCAAATTCGGAAATATTAATTATATCAGGATGTTCATTTGCAAACTTAGTAGCTTCGTTTATATCACTTAGCATTAAGGATAAAAATATCCTGACATCTGCACCCATATCCTTTTTTACACCGTCCTGGATTGAAGGATAAGCTAAGCTTCTTAAAATTGGCTCACGAAATCCAAAGATATCTAACAATACAAGAACGCCCTCATAACCATCTTTATAATTTAGGTGATTATAAATCCATTCTGAGAAAACTTCCGGCAATGAATTTTTCCCGTCATACGGTTTCCCAACCAATGCAGGATAAAACCTGTTTACAAATCTGAATAATGTTGCCAACTGAGATAACCCGGAAAGTGAAAGCGGTGTATTTGCCATTCTGTAATTTTCTTTTTTGTCTACATTATTTGTTGGCAATGAATAAGGATTGTTGGAATACCAATCATTAACAACTGTATTGAAAAAATTGATAACCGGATTCAAACTGCTTCCATATTTAGCAGGATCATAAAATTCACCTTGATAAGTCCAATTAAATGGATCCATTTGTGCCAAAGTTGGTTCATATTGATTGTAATCAATCCAGATATCCCAATAAACTGTATTTGCTACAAGATTATTATTGCCATAAGTATAATCCAGCATTGTTTCAATTATCGCTTCGGTTTGTGAATTTGGGTCTTCTGTAAACGTAGAAGAATTCCTTACTA
>CAZOZP010000133.1:0-2057 GCA_964584325.1 uncultured Melioribacteraceae bacterium | reverse complement strand
TTTAAAGTTGATTACAAGAAGAAATATGAGTTCGACGGTGAAGATGTTCTTCCGTCGAAATACTTCTACTCGAGTGAACAGAACAACCAAATCACTGCAGAAGGGAAAGTTGTAAAAAATAACAAAACATATAACTTCGCAGGGTGGTCAGACGGTGTAAAGAGCTTAAGCCGCTCAATTACCGGATCAGTAAGTCTTACGGCGAATTATAAGGCTTCAATGATAACAGATAATCCGATATTGTCGCAGACAAAGTATATAAAGGATAAAGCTGAAGTAGAAGTCGATAATCTTGTGTATGAATCGGGAGGAAAGTGCTGGTATGAAATCAATAAAAATAACGAGGGCTGGAATCTGGCAGGAACCGGAGCATTGAACAATGATAATTATTCAAAAAATCCTTCATTCGATAGTTTCGGAAGAAATTCAACATCAGCAAGACAGAGAATAATATATCAGTATCAGGACGGGATAAGGATAGAAGAGTATTTGAATGGAGTAAAAACAGGCGGGTCGGATGTATTTACATTGTACAATATCGGGAGTGCCGAATTAAAACCGGTAATGGCATCGGGCAGCGGCGGATTGGTACTGGCTGTCTGGAGCGATCAAGGGATATGGTACAGATACGGTCAGTTGGTTACCTCATCAAAAGAATCGGTAAAATGGTTTACGGATGCAGAGATGATACCCGGAACAGACTGGCAATCGGATAATCCGGCAATATATACGGTATGGGAAAACGAGCAGAAGTTTCATCTGGTATGGCAACAGGGTACAAATTCAATTGTTTACAGGAAGTTTACAGCCGTAAATCCTCCTGTGTATAATTCAGTAACGATGAGTGAGCCGCAAATACTAAAGGCTTCGTCTATGGGATTGAAATCTGTAAGCAGTCCGGTCATAACGATAAACGAAAATAAACCGGCAGAAGTGCAACTGGGATTTTTAGCAAAAGATAAAAACAATAATGAATGCGCAGTAACAATTTATAATCATCAGTTATATTTGTCTGGCCGGAATGTAAATGAAGTATTTCTGAATGCAGAAAACGGCAGTTCAATAATGGTGTATAAGGAGAAAGAATCATCGAAGGCGAAAATACTTGAAATATATCCATATTATGGAATAATGAAAAGTATAAACACGGGCGGAAGAATTACAATGAATCCTGAGGATAAAAAGTCAGATATGAATATAATATCGTCAACATCAATCGGGAATGTCCATTTATTCAGTAAGTCAAAAGCAATGTCATTGATGAAAGCCGAAGATATCAGAAAAGGTAAAGAAGGCATAATTGCTAAAGGTGAAGCGACATTGTATTTCAGGTTAGGCGATATAGAAGCAGACGGCAATGGAGTTGAATTTGAGAATAAGCCGGATTCAGTTGGAGCAAGAACAGCCGGGGATATAGCAGAGCGAACAACAACCAGGGCATTTGCGATAACTGAGCAAAGCAAGCTTAAGTTCAGTGTTTATTACGGAACGCTGGATTCAGCAGTGGCATTTTCAGCATTAAGCGAAACCGACAGAGCGGAATTTGAAGTGGAGCTTATTGACGCAGCAACAAAAGAAGTGCTGGGAAGTTTTGAAAAGACAGCATTTACGAAAACTAATCTATCATTTTTCGAGAAGATAAATTACATTGTAAACACAGAAGGGATAGGCACAAGGGAAGTGCGTTTAAGGCTGAAAGCGAAGGCCAACTTTTCAGATGCGGTAAATATATCCAATATTTTCGAAACTGAAGGAATGCAGAAGGATGAAGAAGGCGTAACAAAACAGGCAGGACTGAGAGCCGATGCAGTTGTAAAAGAATATACTCTCGAGCAGAATTATCCGAATCCGTTTAATCCGACTACAACAATAAGGTATGCAATTCCGAATGACGGA
The DNA here is from genome assembly GCA_964584325.1 of uncultured Melioribacteraceae bacterium. Lineage (GTDB taxonomy): Bacteria > Bacteroidota > Ignavibacteria > Ignavibacteriales > Melioribacteraceae > CAZOZP01. The sequence continues at coordinate 161 of CAZOZP010000133.1, read as the reverse complement.
CAGGTAAAGCTTACTGTCTATAATTTATTGGGACAAGAAGTAACAACTCTTGTAAATGAATATAAGCTGAAGGGCAAATACGAAGCAAAGCTTGATGCTGCAAATCTGGCATCCGGAATGTATATATACAAGATAGAAAGTGGAAGCTTTTCGGATTCAAA
>CAZOZP010000132.1:0-2073 GCA_964584325.1 uncultured Melioribacteraceae bacterium | reverse complement strand
TTTGCAATGGTATTCAGTGATAAAGATTTTCTAACGAATAATTTGGGTTTAATAATTCTATATCTTCACTGCCATATCTTAAGTTGAGATCATTTAGAAATTCCTGCTCACATTCTTCAGCAACATCATTATATCCTGCTTCCAGCAAAAAGGTTTTTACTCCTTTATCCCAATAGTATTTCTTCCACTTTATTAACAGATGACTTTTATAAATAGGGGTTTGGTAATTTTCTGAAATGTTGAATCTTAGAAGATTAACCGGCAGAAGCTGACCCGGATATCCATGTCCCCACGCTTTTATGAATCTGAATCTGTTGTTATATTTTTCATAAATATCTTCTCTTGGCACAAATCCCGGTTTATTCCGGCTGTCCAACAGTATATAATAAAGTGCCTGATCTATCACCAGCTGGAAATATAACCTGATGAAAATTATTTCCAATTGTGAGGGAGAAAAAATATCCTGACAATGATTCCTCAACCCATAAATCTGACACTCACAGAGTCGAGGAGGTACTTCAGTATTTTCAAGCAAACTGCATTCTGCCATTAAATTGGTTATCTCCGGATTTCTCATCAATCCCATTTTGTATTCTTTATCCGTTTCATTAAATAATAATGAAAATAATAAGTAGTTTGCAATCTGATATTCGGTTTTTCGATTAAACATAATTTCTCCTTTGTTCAGTCTTTAATTGAATATCAATTAGGCGATTTGTTTTTACTTTCATCCTTAATGACAAATTTGGGTTTATTAATCCTGACTTACTTTACTCCGCTTTGCTGACCGCCTTAAATTTCGTCTCTGCTTTCTGAATTCAGGGAATATCCGGTTCTGATTTGAAATTAATAGCTCCAAATATTTCACAGCATTTTCAATTGTTTTCCAATGACATATTTCATAATCAGTATGATAATTGCTGATCGGGATCCCGATATGCACGCCTTTCAAGCCGCATCCGTTTTGCAAAAAGCCGGCTTCAACCGCTGCCCAGCCAACAGTTTCATCGATATACTCAATATTATTTGATATTGCCAGATCTCTCATTTTCATTACAATCTCAGAATCATAGCAGCCTACTTCATCATTCATTCTCAAAGAAATATTTCCGGCATTTTCTGAAAGATATTCCATTACATCAATATCCAGCGAAACAGGGAAAAAATCGGTATTTACTGAAATCAATTCTTTCAGCTGGGGCCAGGAAAGAGATAGTTCTTCCTTTGTAGTAAAAAGAACATTAAATCTTAAGCCTTTCGAAAGCAAATATCGAAGTACGGCAATTGAAATGATATTATCCAGCTGTCCTGTAATTACGTCGGGATCAAATTCTTTAATTGTATTTGTGAAATTTCCGATTCTATCGGTATGAACAGAAAAGAATATTTTCGAATCGGGATCGAACCGGATAAAGCTGTAAAATATATTTTCGTCATAATACACTTTTCTTGAAAAGATGCCATCTGTTTCCTGAACATCTTTTCTGAAATCTTTCTCCAAATAATTGCAAAAGAAGCTCTCATTACCTGAAGGAGATTCAATTGCCGAGTATTCTTTTAATTTGTTCAAAATATAGTTTTTCATTTTGCACCTCCATTTTTACATTATTATTATTTCTATTTATCTTCTCTAACATTATTGCTTCCGGGTGTTTAGCTCTTATAATTCCGATATTCCAGTTTATATGTTTTTTCTTCCGATAAAATCAATCTCCCTTCTTTGATAATATATTCTCTTTCTACCGATGTATTAAACCTATCTGCTTTACGGTATATAAATTTTCTTTTAATCAGGATATCATTCTCAAATAAATCAATTGTTTCATCCTGCGAATCATTAAACTGATCAGTAATTCTGGTATATTTTTTATTATCCTTATATTCAATCACTACATATCGGTTCAACTCTTCATCTTTGAAGAAGAGGGTCATTTTTTTCAATTCACCATCTTCTTCATACAGCGTAACTTTTTCAGAAGGATTTACTTCGTTTTGCAACTCAACAAACAAAGTTTCTTTGCCTTCATTATCCAGTGTCCCAATTCTAATCCTTGAGTATTTCTCATTATAATA
>CAZOZP010000131.1:0-2251 GCA_964584325.1 uncultured Melioribacteraceae bacterium | reverse complement strand
TCCGGCGCTAAAAAACGACAGGAGGATAGAGAAGAAGTACGAAGTAACGGATGAATCCTGCGGTATCTACAGTTTTGAATATAACGACTATTGGGCAACGGGAAGTGCGGAAGTGGGATGCAGAAAAGAATACTGCGATAACCCTGAGCCGCAGAGAGTTGAGGAAGAAATGTTTGAATACTACTCCGAAGGGGATGCTTTTGACCCGGAAGAAGGAACGCCATTAATTCCGGTTTTATTATGCGAGAAAATGGCAAAAATCAATAAGCATAATGCCGGGTTAAATACTTTAATGTTAAGAGTGCCGCATATGGAGTCAGGCGGTAACACAAAATGGACTGTTACCAAGAATATAAATATCGAAACCTGTCTTGACGAAGAAGAAGGTCTTTGGAGAATAAGGTTAAAGAATATTCGGTTGCCGATATTTTCTTCTGTATGTACTTCAGCGCTAATTAGGGATGGGTATGTTGATTTGTTTAATTGCAGCGACACGGCAATGCTGTCAAATGAAATAAAAAACAAAGAGAATTACGAAAAGGTCAAAAAAGCATTAAAATTTTGGCGAACAGGTCCTTACAGGCAAGGGTGGGGGCCTTATCCTAAGGCTGAACTGAAAGATAAGTACATTTTTTCGATAGGACTTTTGTTTCACGAAAACTATCATACAGCTGTTAAAAAGGAAAAGTTGACAGATCTTTTGAATAAATACTTTTTGAATGTGTTTGATAACAACTTAGAAAATGAAAAACTATTTATAAGCTATCCTGAAAATTTGTGTCCCGAAGATGCTATTGCCTATAATTATTGGCCAGTTAAGACGTCATTCGAGCGAATACTAAACAAATATAATGAGGATAATAAATTCAATGATTTACTTGAAGAGCGTTCCGCGGATGCAAATGCAGAACCCGAATATGACCGTATGATAGATAGACTTGAAAACTGGAGAAATCAACAGCCTTGGTAAAAATGGAGAATCCTATGAAGAATATAATATTTATATTGTTAATGTTTAGGTGTGCAGATTATTATTGTCAAAAGTTCTGGGAATACGATGATTTAAGAATGAGTTTAGACTATTCATTTCTCGAAACAGAACTCCCCGGTTTTGATACAACGGAAACAGCACTTCTAAAACTATTGAATTACGAAAAAGATGTATATGACATCGTAAAAGTCAGGGCTGCCAGATTGCTGATACATTATTATGGAGATAAATACAAGGATTCGATCCTTGCAAAATTAAAACACCGGAATTTTGATTATTACTATACGCTTGGACTTCTTGGGGCAGAAGAAGCAAAGCTCGGAATGGATACTATTATTTTGGAAAATAAAGAAGAACCCGAGCTTCAATGTATTGCTTTGATGCTTGAGGCGGGGGAATACAGATATTTTGATATATTGATGGAGGGATACACAAAAGATCCCGGCCTTATAGGTTATTATCTAATAAAATATGCTAATCATTCCGAAGAATATAGGCAAAAATTCTCGGAGGTTATTGTAAAGAAAATAATGGAAAATCCTGAATTATACTATTTAAAACACTTTGACAATTTGAGAGTGACTGATAGCTTAAAGGCAGTTGAGCTTATGCGGGAATTATTCTATAATACTTCAGGGAAACTAAGAAAGGAAATTTACCTTGATTTATATTTTCTGGATTTTGAGAATACGGTAGAAAGATTTCTGTATTATTTGAAAAACGAAACTAATGGGAACTTGATTTTTACACCAATAGTCGATAATGATGAAGGCTATTTCAGGATTCATCCACAAATGTATTTACCTTATGTAATGAATGAAGTATCGCTTTACCTAAAAACATACACTGGCTATGATCTAAGAGATTACTCCGAATTTTTCGAACCCAAAAAACCGGTGTTGGAAACCTCAGTTTTGTCTATGTGTTCTGAATTAAAAAGTCACATAGATTCCGTAAAGAAATATAACTGGGTTGGCGATGAGGGCTTTATTGATAAATTATCAAATTATGTTAGTAAGGCAGAAGGCTATTTAGCGCAAAGCGATTCCGGTAAAGCAGCAAGAGAAATTAAATCATTTCAGGAATTGGTAAAAGGCAGAAAAAATAAACAAACAGAGAGTGAATATGTAAGCGAAGAAGGATACAAATACTTGTATATATATTCAGGTTTTATCCTCGAACGCCTCCCGAAACCTGAGATAATTAACCTCGCCCTTAATCCGGGCTTTGAAGATGGAACAAGAAATTACTGGTTTACAA
>CAZOZP010000130.1:0-2357 GCA_964584325.1 uncultured Melioribacteraceae bacterium | reverse complement strand
TAAGGGATCCACCGAATGCCATCCCGCCGTTGGCGGGATCTCCGCTACGCTCCGAAAATCTCTCGCACCGAATCTGGTTAAGCCTGTTTCTTTGTCGTATAATCCGTCGGCAAATCCAATATCCGTAAACTCATTTTCATTCTGTAAAGAACTGATATTGCCAAACTCATCATATTCTATTTTCTGGACTACTTCACCCGTTCCGGTGTTTACTATCATTCTTACACTACCTAAATGATCTGTTACAACTTTATGGATTGTATCATTCTTTGTAATGTATCCTGAACCATAAAGAACCGATATATTATCCAGACTGTCTGTTTCAGCTATCGGGAATAAGCCTCCGGAATATAGCCATTTTTTCTGTATTTCTCCATTAACTTTTTTGGCTATCCTTTTTCCGCCAGCATCTATTATATATTCAATCAACTTGCCGTCAGGGAGTATTACACTTATCAGATTACCAAGGTTATCGTAAGTATATCGGGTTGTATCCGCTCCTTCAATCTTTGCTCTTAAATCTCCGTTCTTTCCGTAAACATATTCTGCCTCTCCGTAGCTCAGCATTCTGTCCTGTTCATCATAAGCTGCTGTATCTATTACTGTGGTTGCTGTTCTGTTTCCGTTATCATCATAGCTGTACCGGTTTATTATTACGCCGTTTTTCTTTGTGCTTATAAGATAACCTATTGTGTTGTATTCATATGCCCAGACTGTTGTGCTGTTGTCTGTGGTTTCGGTTTTCTTTGTTATTCTGCCAGAGTTATCTCTTTCGTATAATGTTTTGAACAGCTCTGCATTTTGGTATTTGGCAGTATATTCGGTTACTTCTCCATATCCGTTATATGCATATGCTGTTGTTACGTTTCCGGTTTGTGTTCCTAAAGGCAAACCGTTTTCAGCATTGTAACTGAATGTTGTTTCTCCCGCTTTTAATATCTCGCCGTCATCGCTGTATTCGTAATCAATTTCAATACTATCATTTATTGTTGCTTTTACAACGTTGAAATCGTTATTGTACTCAAAGTTCAGCTTTCCGTTTACAAGTCCTTCTGTCTTAAGTTCTGTTAACAGACTGCCATCATACTGATAACTTATTGAATTTGAATCCGGCGATATTACCCTGCTTAAGTTTCCGGTTGCACTGTAATACTCGTACTTAATCTCGCCGCGGTCAAATATCAGACGGCTTATTCTTTCGCTGCTTCCGCAACCGCAGGAGGAGGAGTCATATACTATTTCTATGCTTCTGCCATCGGGTTGAAGAGTGAAGCCTCTTGTTGCTAATTTTTACTTTTAATTTTCTTCTTCTCAATTATTGTCCTAGATATGGGAAGAACTTTTATTTGGTAAGTATCTCCAACTTTAAATTTTGAGTTGTAGGCATAATAATGACATTTATGTCCCTCTAACTTAACAGATTGGCGGATAAATGGCAGCAGAAAATATCCACTAACGTGGGTAACTCTGCCCTCAATAACCTTTACACTGTTTGGTTTGTTTAGATTCACTAAATCTCTAGTAAACAGAATAGAACCATATAACACGATAAGATACACTGAAATAAATAATATATAAATCAATGATTTTATAAATATACTTTTTATATTTTGAAGTTCTTTTGGTACATCATTAATTACAATATAAGGCAATACAAAAAGCAAACCGATATGGAATAAACTGATATACAATATTTGGTAACGCCAATCTTCTAAAAATGAAAATAAAACCATTATAGATACAATTGTTAAAATAAATATTGTTCTTTTCTTTATTTTATTTAACTGCATTTATAACTCCAGTTGCTGCGCTACCTGTATAAAAAGCAGCATTTAAAGAGCGGCCGTGAAACATTTCTACCGCTCTGCTGGGATTAACTACTACTTTACCAAAGTGCTTAGCTTCTAATTTCGCTAAATCATAAGCGACCGTTTTAGGTCCGCTTTTTATTCCTGGAACCTTGCCTAATGCACCACCTATAGCAGCGTCTATACCCAAATCCATCCAATCAAAGCAATCTTCCTTTCCTGATGCCATTCTTCCTAATTGTGTTACAGCATTTCCTGCAACGCCTCCTAATGCTCCGGCCAAAACCGGCCCGGTATATAGCATTGCTTCCCCTGTAACAGCTCCGCCAACTGCTGCCCCTAAATAATTTTCCCATTCACTTGGATTGCCACTTATTGCGTCTGATATCCCTTGACTTGCAAGGCCTACTAACGCGCCACCTATTGTAAATACAGCATCATCAATTAAACCATAAAGTCCTTGGGGGTCTTTCAGATTCACCGGATCATTCAAACAATATTCGTAGAGGTTGCTTTGGCCGCCGGCAAACAGGATCCCGCCAGGGCGGG
>CAZOZP010000129.1:0-2368 GCA_964584325.1 uncultured Melioribacteraceae bacterium | reverse complement strand
TGTCTCAATTCTAATCCTTGCGTTTTTCTCATTATAATAATGCCGGGTGAGTTTTATTTCGCCGGTTGTTTTCCGATATAATCCTGTATATATTTTTTTCTGCTTATCAAATTCACTTTCAAGAGTGCTGTAACCCTCGTTTTTATGAAAAAATATCGCCTTCGTTATTCCTGAATTCTCAAAATACACAGAATCCTGAGCTCCCATAAAGTTAAGAAAATCTTTGGTTATGCTTTTTCTTGGACGATCCTCAATTATTTCACCGGCTTCGTTATATTGGGTAGTGCGGAGAGTCTTACCCCTTATATCATATTCCACAATTTCAGAAAGATATGTTTTCTGAACCAGACCATTTTCGTCAATAACAGAAGTATATTCATATTCGGTTTTGATATTTCTTTCATTAAACATTCAAATGCTCCTTATATATATTGACCGCATCTTCGTAAAAGTATTCGTAAAAAACAGTTTCGAGCTTATTTCCCTGAAAGAACAGTATGTAATTCCTGGATGAAATTTTCTTGTCATCTCTATATTTGTATTCAATTTTATTTTGAATCTCTCTATTACTGTTATAAATCCTTTCTTCAAGCAGTTGCTCCATTTCATTATATTTGAATTCCGTAATTGCCAAAATCTTATCGTCTTTGTCATACTCAATTGTACGTCTGTTTACGCCTGAATTATTTCTAACAAATTTCTGAGTCTGTTTTCCTTCTGCATCAAAAAATATTGTAGTCTCAATTGCTCCTTCGCTGAAAATCTTTTCCGAAATAAAAAGCCTTCTGTTATTTTTATGAACAACTGAAACAATCTTGCCTTCAGTATCATATTCAAATTCAATTGTTTCATCCAACTCTTCAGTTTCCTTATGTTCATTAAGCGGAATGCTGTTTTCATCTTGTTCGAAAGAAATATACTTCTGTTCAATTAAATTACTTTGTTCGTCATATTTATAGATAGTCTTAGAAATTAAGACTAAATCTTCATTGTATTCAGTCTCAACGGCAACTCTATCGAAGTCGTTATAAGTATAGAAAGTCCGGGAATGAATATCCATTTCGCTGTTCAGATAAAAAGTACTGCCTGTATCATACTCGTCAATCATCATTTCTGTTATCTGTTTATCAGGAGCAAAAAAAGTAGTTTTCTTTTCCTTCGAAACGATATCAGTAATAACAGAACTGTACAGATATTTTTCTTTTTTATCCGATTTCAGATTGTTTCTGGTAAGAATTACGCAGTAATCTTCTTCCGGATATTCCAGTGCGTGATTTTTATAGGACTTTCCCATTCTTTAGAACCTCTAAGTTTAATTCAAAATTTCTGATTTAAAACTATGTCTAAAAAATGGGAAAGAGAAGTATCATAAGGTCGAGCTTATGTTAGTTTATTTTTGTTGCAGAAATTATATTATTAAAATTTATTTCCAGTGTCCTGCTATTGCTATCCTTACAAATTAGCATCCATTCTCCTCCATTCTGTGTAATTTTATCAATACTTACCACAGAAGTTACTTCTTCATTACCATTCATATACTCTAAACGAATTGAATCAGGATTATATTTGTCAGAAACCGAATTTAGTAAGGTCATTAGAATTGATAATGGAAATTCTTTCTCAAGAAATTCATCAATAAAACTCATTTGTCCTTTCTTAATAAGTAGAATTGAAAAAGCAATTCTAAGTAACTCCGTATAAGTATCTTTATCATTATTTTTGTTAATATTAAGGTAATATGGTCCTCTTGGACTATTTTGTGTGCCACCTTCCCATTTGACAATTCCTTTATTATAATCATCTTTCCAGGAACGGATTAAACCAATAAAATCGCTTATTATGGCATTATTATCCTCTCTAATGAATTCAATCTCAGAGTATTCTCTCTTCAATTCTTGTGTTGATAAAGGGACTCTTGCTTTTTCAAGTATGCCAAGAAAATTAAGAGCTCTTCTAATCTGTTTCGTACCGCTAAATGCTACATCCATTCCCATAACACACCTCCATATTTATTAATTTAACTTTGAAGATATGGAATCCTAAATCATATATCAATAGGTATTATGATGTGTCCCCCATATTGTGAACAAATAGAAAAGCAACTATATTTACTAAAAAAATATAGGAGTTGGAAATGGCAGGAAAAAGAAAAAGTTACGACAAGGAATTCAAAGTATCAGCAATTAAACCCAAATTATTCGTTAGAAAATCTTTATCACTGAATACCATTGCAAAGAAAGAATAATTTGGGTTAAAACAAAAAGTTGCTTAACTAACTGTATAAATAAATGGGGTCAGATCAGTTTTCTGTGATAAAAATGATTTATTAGAACCTATATTTGCTATTTGACAACTTATTTTCACTTCG
>CAZOZP010000128.1:0-2546 GCA_964584325.1 uncultured Melioribacteraceae bacterium | reverse complement strand
AAAAGAAAGAGCATTTTCATTTCAGGGGAATACCGGTAAGAGTTAATTGGAAAGATGGGCAAAAAATATTTATTGGCGGTTCAAGTTTTGCAACTGCACTCTGTACAAACAATGTACTTAAAGCAATTAAAGAAAATAGAACCGATAAAACACAAACAAGCATTGAAGGTTACCTTAAAGAAAACGCACTGGAGCATAAAATAATTGATCTTAATCCCTCGCCGGTTATTAACTGGAACAGCTTTCACAGCAAGATAAAGAAAGCAGGAATTTATCCTTTTTATAAAGAAACTCACGCATTTGTCAGATTCCGAGAAGAACTTCCTTTTGAAATTGCATTTCTTGCCGATTTCAAAATAAGTAAATCCTGCGGAAAATATACTGATGAAGTACTTGAAAACTGCAGCGAAAGGATATTTATAAACAAAGGTCTGCCTGATGAGACTTGTGGAGCTGATACGCTTATAATCGGATATCTCGATGCAGCAAGTACTGCACAGAAAAAAGATATGCTTAATGAAGCTCTTGAATATGCAATTCTTCACAAGCTGAATGTGTTTTCCTTCCTGCCTCCCAATGAATTGGCGGAATGGAAAGGAAGATTTGATAGTGAAAATCTTTGGATTGAAACGGCGCTTGTTGAAATTGAAAAGACTTTGGAAATACTGCAGAATGTTGAAGAAAAAAAAGCATTTGATACACCGATAATCGGTGTATTCGGTACAAGCTCTAAGCAGGGAAAATTTACTCTTCAGCTTTCTTTAAGGTATGAACTCCGGAAAAGAGGCTTACGGGTTGGACAAATAGGAACAGAGCATCACAGCGGATGTTTCGGTTTCGACTATACATTCCCGAACGGTTACGGAGCCCAGTATTCGCTTAAAATACCAATGGATTATCATATACCTCTGTTGAGAAGAGTTATTTCCGAAATGGATAAAGGGCAGTATGATGTTATTATTGTCGGGGCACAAAGTGGATTACTTAGTCTGGATTATTACTACTACGATTGTCTTTATTCAGAGCTGGTATTAACTGCCTGTATGCCGGATTACACAGTGTTTGTAACAAATGAGTTTGATAATGAAGAGTTTGTAAAAAGAATTGAAGATTTGGTGAAGATTAAGACTTCGCAGGAGGTTTCATTGAGGATAAGTAATGAAAATATTAAAAAGGATATGGATAAAGTAATAAATGAGTTTTTAGATAAGGAAATAAAATTATGAAAACAGGAATATCACTATTGTTGGTTATGATTTTTATTTCCTGTTCAAAAAGTGAATTACCGAAGTCTGTAAAAAAAATAAGTGAAACAGCGATTATTATTAGTTTAAAAAACAATGATTATTCTATGGTATATATTGGATCTGATGCAAGCGGCCAATGGGAAAATATGAAAATGTTTAAAACAAATGATATTTGGAGTATAAAATTGTCATTATCTAAAAGGGAAATTCAATATAAATTTTGGATTAATCAAAGTTATTGGATGAATGATCCATTAAATAAGAAGAAAAGGAAAGTTCCTGAACCGATGCAAGGTTATAATTCTTTAATTGAATTGTGAATGAATGTTCACAATTATTTAATAAAAAAAGGAGGTTGTAAATGAAAAAGAAAGTAACAATTCCAAAAAGTATTAACAAAGTATACCTATATGAAACGAAATATGGGAAATACAAACTATGTGTTGAACGTGATGGTCAAAAATACTGTTGTGATACTGCCCAAACTGGAAATTGCCCAACTTGCTATCCAAATTGCAGCTAAATCTCAAACAGAAGGCTGTAGTTTTTCTACGGCCTTCTAAAATATAAAAAACATTATGAAAAAATATTGTCTAGCTATATTGGTAATTTTGATTTTAGGGAATGTGTTATTATATCTCGCCCTCATAAATGAAAAGCGCAAAAATAGTGAATTGTTAAATATAAATAATGATAGTATAAGTTCGATGAGAGCTTATATTGAAGGATTTTATAAACTTAACGGGAAGGCTATTCCTGAGGTAAAATTATTTGATATAATAAATAATCAGTATAATTCAAAATCAGTTTGGCAAAACCAGAAAACACTATTGCTATTATTTTCAACTAATGGCTGCAATGTATGTCTTGATTCATTTATAAAAGAAGCCAACGAACTAGTGGACAAAGGTTCAATAAATGTATATGGTGTTGCGTATTCATTTGATAAAAGCTACTTCAAAAGATATATTCGTTTAAGGAAAATAAAGTTTCCAGTTTTCCTCGATATTGATAAAAAATTCAAAGCAAAACTTGGAAAAAATGAAATACCAGTGGCTTTTTTAATTGATACGAACGGAAAAATTCTACAAACACATTTTCTGACGCCGGTTTACGAAGAATTTAATGAATTATTTTTTGAAAAAATAAAGGGAAATGCCGTATGAAAACAAAATATTCTTTTTTAGCAAAAATATTTATTTGTTTGATTATATTTATTTCTTGTAACTCGGATAAAAAAAAATATACAATTAGTTCCGACATAATTATAGCAGATAGTTTAATTGATAAAATCAAAAA
>CAZOZP010000127.1:0-2618 GCA_964584325.1 uncultured Melioribacteraceae bacterium | reverse complement strand
TATTCCCCACCGGGTTCAGAAGTATTCCCCACCCTAATAATGTAAATAGCGATTTATAAAATTAAGAAATTATTATAATTAGTGAAAATTAAAATCACTAAATCGAGCCGATATTCGGATTTAGTTTTCTCCTGTATGATTCACCTTTAATAATAATTTGATGAGCATTATGGCATAACCTGTCCATAAGAGCGTTTGCAGTTATCGGATCCGGAAATATATTAGTCCAATCGCTCATTGAACGGTTAGCCGTTAAAATTATAGAGCCATTACCATATCTTGCATCAACAATAGCATAAAGTAATTCCGTCATTTTCTGATCTATCTTCTTAAAGGCAAAGTCATCGATTATCAGGAGATCGTATTTAATAATCGATCTTAACTGTTTATCAAGTTTACCGTTTATATCAGCCTGATGCATTGATAAAAAGAGGTCGTGAAAGTTGAAGAAGCCCACTGAAAGATACTTTCTGCAGGCTATATGACCAATTGCTTTGGAGAGATGAGTTTTACCGGTTCCGGTTGGTCCGACGAAAAAGATGTTTTCATTCTTTTGAATAAATCGGCAGGTGGCAAATGCTCTTATCTGCTGTGCATTTATCGAGGAATTGAAGGTAAAGTCAAATGTCTCGATTGTTTTATTTGAGTTAAGCTTTGCCTGAGACAGCAGCCTTTGCAGCTTCTTATTCTGTCTTGTCAATACTTCATCCTCAAGTATAAGCGACAATAATTCGGCAAACGACAGCTCGTTCTGAACAGACTCCATAATTCTAAGTTCCAGGGATTCGGCTGCCCCGGAAAGTTTAAGAGATTTCAGCTGTTGTTTTAGTTGTGCAATTTCTGACATATAAGTATTTCCTTTTTTAGTTATTATGAATGAAATAAGCGGTATTTCTTATATACGAAGCAGTTTCTTCGGATAGTGTTATTGTTGTCTCCGGCTTATCAGGATTTTCCATTTTCTCTAAAATCCTTTTGAATACCTTTGGAGTAACTCTTTTTCTGTTTTCCATAGCTATCAGGGAAGCACGGCTAACTATATCCGGATCGGTTTTTTCTGCTATACTGATTATTCCCTGTGCGCTTCTCATATTAATGAATGCGTGAGGCGAAAGTATTTTAGAAACAAGCTTTCCGAATTCTTCCGATATTTTATGTGCTTTAGCTTGCAGATAACCCGGCATCCCGTTTCTTAATGCACTCTGCATATTTTCAGGGAAGTCATTAAAGTCGGTTCTTCGATAACCATCCGGTATTGAGTGTTGTTTTATCAGGTTCTCTTCGTAGTAAACATAAACCATTCTTGCAGTTACTTTTACCCAGACTTTCTTCCCTACATACCGATGTGGGATTGAATAGGACTTTTTGTTAATCTGAATATAATGATCAGGATGAACCGAAACTTCTTTCCATATTGGAGCCTCGTAAGCAGTTACAGGATGCCTAAGCATTTCTTTTTTTTCATTATTCAGAAATTCTTCGTAAGGTTTTAACCCGGTAGTTCCGTGTTTGCTCAAGCCGTATTTATTGATAGCCCAGTCTTTAATATCTCTGTTTGCTTCGTTTATTGGGATTTGTCCATTTATGGCTTTCATCTTCTTAAACTGTTCCCTTACTGTCTGAACATCCCGCTCTACTATTGGTTTATCCTTTGGGGTTGCCACTCTTGCCGGATTGATAAAACATTCGTAATGCTCTGCCATAGCTGCATAAGCCTTGTTGAGTTTCGGATCGTATAAGTCCGGCTTTATTACTCCTGATTTAAGATTATCAATAATTATTATCTTTGGAACTGCTCCAAAATATTCGAACATTCTTACGTGAGACTGAACAAAACTCTGCTGGTTTTGAGAATAAACATACTCAATATACTTGTGACGGCTTGATGATAAAGTTCCAATAAAGGCATAAACTGTTTTACTTTTACCTGTTATCGGATCAAAAAGAAGCCCCATCTTTGCATAATCCACCTGAAGTTCAACTCCCGGTTCTTTTTCTAAACGGCAGGTGCTTCTGTCTTTTTCTTGCCTGATATTATTGGAGTTTACAAACCGCTTGAAACTGCTGTAGCTTATTTCTATCGTGTGGCGTTCTTCCAGCACCTCGCATATGCTTTTTAGATGCAAGCCCTTGTCTGTCATCAGTTCACGAATTTCCTCAATATAGGTCATAAGCTTTTCCTGAAGCCGGCCTGGTCTTCCGTTTTGTTTGCTTAGTAATTCCTGCCTGATGCTTTCAAGTTTTTCTTTGTCATAGCTTGTTATTCCACGGGCTTTTAATGTTGTCAGATATTTCCTGATCGTTTTTCTGTCAAGTCCGCTTTGCTTCGATATTGAGTTTATTGTTTCTCCCGAAAAATATCTTCTGCTGATTTCCAGTATGTCCATAATGTTAATCCTTTTGTAGCCCATATAACTCCTATTCTTAGATTTATGCCATTCTAAAACTAATTGCTTTTTGATTGACAGTCTTTCCTAAATAGAAATTATAGTTCTGATTTAAAGAAATATTTACATTATAGGGTGGGGAATACTTCTGGTCCTGACTGGGGATTACTTTTGACCCTGAGTGGGGAATACTTCTGGTCTTTTTTTGTTTTTAGTGGGGAATATTTTTGG
>CAZOZP010000126.1:0-2791 GCA_964584325.1 uncultured Melioribacteraceae bacterium | reverse complement strand
TTTGCAATGGTATTCAGTGATAAAGATTTTCTAACGAATAATTTGGGTTTAATTACCGGATCAATTTCGCCCATTTATTTCTCCGGCAATGAAGTTTTGCACTTAACGATATTGCTTTACCTTGCAGTCTTAAGCAATATTTTCTACAAACTCATTGAAATTTAATTATCTGATTGTTTTTCAATAAATTCCAGTTCTTCTATGATATGAAAATGAAATTAGCAATATAACGTCACACATCAAGCGCGGCGGGCACACCATCGCGTGCATGGACTTGTTCGGGATGCTCTTAATCCCAGCATAGTCCTCTGTTCCTGAATTCGATTGACATCTTTCCGCACTTGGGACATCTGTACTTACAGTCAGTCAGCACAAGCTTCAGGCCGCAGTCGCACATAGCTGTTACTTGTGATCCCATTTCCTATCTCCCGAACTATTAATTATCCCGCCAAAAGTCTGTATAGCTTCTTGGCGAAAAGAAGTTAGATTCTTATTAATTCTTTGCTTTTATCTTATTTCCCTTGAGAAGATTATTCATTACTTTTAGACAAGTAACGGTATTGCAACTAATATTGAGTAGGCGGATCAAATGGAAGTGTCTTACCTGATTTCAATATTTCCACAGCTTGTTTAAATCTTATATGAAATGTTGATTCTGTTAAACCCGTTGCCAAGTTTGTCTGCACTTTTCTTTTTGTAACAATAGTTACTTTTGATTGTCCATTATTAGCAGGTTCAATCCAAACACCAACAAGGCTGCCAGCTGAAACAAAATTTTGACCAACAGTTGTAAGCATATAACCTGAACTACGATGCTCTTCTATTGTTTCACAATCTTCCCACCTCAAAACAGTAACAGCGATTTCCCAAGCCTGATCAAAACTCACTGAGTAAAGTTCGATACTACCCTGATCTTTACTTTTTAACACATCACTCATAGTTGCGCAACCAACAAGAGATAAACATAAAATAATTAAAGCTGAGAATAAAATAGTTGAACGATTCATGGTAACTCCTTTTTTGTAATGCTTCAAGTAAAAAAAAGCAAAACAAAACTGTCCTGCCTTTTATAACAGGATAGTCTTCACAAAAATTGTTTTGTTTTATTCTTTATTATAGGATAATTCAACCTTCACATGGAAATCGGCACCGCTGAACATAGTATATTTAATATCGTTAATCGTACATCTGTAGTCTTCACCTACCAGGTCTTTAATAACCTTGGATATTCCGTTTTCGATATCAGCAATACTTACGCTTTTCAGTTTATTCTGAAGGAATTTTTCAACATCGATAGATTTTTCTTCTGCCATCTTAGTATTCCGGATTATTAATTAATCAATTATTTTAATTTCTGATTATATCCAACAATTCTTTTGTTTTTGCTTCCATAAGCGCTGAATCGTTCTTTGATTCAACATTCAGTCTTATCAGAGGCTCAGTGTTGCTGATTCTGACATTAAACCGCCAATCGGGATATTCAACGCTCAGTCCGTCCAGTTCGTCAATTATTCCATCTGCGTATTTTTTCTTCAATTCTTCAATTTTTGCCGGTCCGTTTTCAATTGTCGAGTTAATTTCTCCTGAACACGGGTATGAAGAAATCATTTCGTTTACCAGTTCTGAAAGACTTTTATTTTCGGTTGACATAAGCTGAAGTATCAAAAGGAACGGAATCATACCGCTGTCTGAAAAGTGATTATCGCGGAAATAATGATGAGCAGACATTTCGCCGCCGTAAATGGAATTTACTTCGCGCATTTTCTGTTTAATGAAAGCGTGTCCGCTTTTCGAAACAACAGCCTCGCCGCCGCAGGATTCCACAACTTCTACAGTATTCCAGGTTAAGCGCGGATCGTGAACAATTTTTTCTCCGGGATTAGCCTTTAGAATAGATTTTGCCAGAAGTCCGACTATATAGTATCCTTCAATAAAGCTCCCTTTTTCATCGAAGAAGAAACAGCGGTCGTAATCTCCGTCCCAAGCTACACCAAGATCTGCCTTATTATTGAGAATTGCATCAATTGTAGGCTGTCTGTTTTCAGGCAATAGCGGATTCGGCACTCCGTTCGGGAAATTTGAATCAGGTTCATGGAAAACTTTTATCATCTTTACAGGAAGGTTGCTTTCTATTGCATCGAGCGCCGGACCAACACAGCCGTTCCCTGCGTTAACAACAACTTTGTAAGGATTAATTTTTGCCGGATCGTAAAATTTCGAAAGATTTTCTATAAATTCTTTCATTATATCAACTTCAGAATAAGCTCCTCTTTTTTCTGCTTTCGGCCCTAACTGATTATTAAGAATCATTTGTTCTATTGTGTTTAAGCCGCTGTCGTAACCCATCGGCAATGATCCTCTCTTAACAAATTTCAGTCCGTTATATTCAGGCGGATTATGACTGGCAGTAATCATCACTCCTCCGTCTGCATCTAAAAACGGAGTACCGAAGTAAATCATTTCCGTACCGCATAATCCCAGACTAACTACATCACAGCCCGCATCCATCAATCCTTCAGAAAGAGCTTTGGCTAATTCAGGCGAAGATTTTCTTACATCCATTCCGATTACAACTTTTCTGCAGTTTAGTAATTTCGCATAAGCAAAACCTGTTTTATAAGCAATATCGGTATTAAGTTCAGATGGTACCTTACCTCTGATATCATAAGCTTTGAAACCGGGTATCCTTTTCATATACATCCTTAATTTTAATAATCTTTCTAATAATCGTTTAAAATATAAACATAATTGACAATTTATTAAACCCAAATTTGTCATTGAGGAAGAAAGT
>CAZOZP010000125.1:0-3151 GCA_964584325.1 uncultured Melioribacteraceae bacterium | reverse complement strand
AATGATTAGTTCTCCAATTTGAAAGGAGAAGCAAAACTCTTCTTCTTAACTCTAAACAACGGATTTAGAACACGCTATTAATTTCTGCTGATATTAATCAACTCGCCGGCAGCTTTTTCGATACTGTACCTTTTTGTTATATTAAACTCTTTAGCCTTTGATGTAAGATAGTTAAACAAATCGTATTTGCTGGAATTCCAGTCAAATTCGGAAAAGAAAGACGTCCTGTCATAAACGCTAATTACATCCTTTAACAGCTTATAAACATCTAATTGAAAGTCAATAGCGCCGGCATCCGAGCTTTTTTTTATTTTTTCAATTAACTGATTTCTGCCATATTCGCCTTCTTCAAAACTCTTTTGAAGAAATGACAACATTTCATCTTTATCTTTGTTGTAATGAACATATTTATTTTTTCCTTGACTTATTGAAGCAGTTGCCCCGTTGGTACAAACGTACCTTAAAATAAAATGTTCTGAAGAAAGTTTTGCAAAACCCGTTTCTGAGTTCACAATGCTGTATGCAAATCCACATTGATCGCCCACAACAGGTTCCATTTTGAATTTTTCTTTTGTAAAAAATCGTGTCATATAATCATCATGTGAAATTTTTTCTACTTTCTGATTGGCAACAGCACCTAAAATCTCCAGATTATTTAAATCGCAGAAATAATTGCTCACAACCGTCTTAGCTTCTCCATCTTCAAGATTAACGAAGATATTGCCCGACTTTATTGTATGAAAAGATTCATTAAGCAAAGCCATAAGTGTTTCCGGACTAATTTTCGAGGGCAAATCTACAGGTAAATTATGCCATCTGAGCATTTTCTGAAGGAAGGATGTTCTTACGGGATACTCTTCATATTTATCGGTTTTTACCCTTACAAACATATCTCTGCCGGAATTAAATACATTTAAAGCCAATGGAGAAATTTCAATTTTCCGAAGTTCCCTGCTCCTAAAATAATCCACAACTTCCTTTGCCGGACTATTATTAAAAGTAATACCGCTTTTTGTCCTTATTAAATATTTTTCTGAAATGTCATTAAAGTATCTTGCCATATCGTTCTCTTTATTTTTGTATCTGAAATCTGTACCGGGTAAAATTTCTTTCTTTTGTTTTTATTAAAGTAAATAAAGAGAACCATAAAACAGTATCATCCCCTGATACTAATTATTATTAAAGGGCAAAATATTTTGAAGGGAAAATAAAGGGATGCAAGATACCCAATCGTTAGCAAAAACACGAAATCATCTGCCGTGATATCACGTTCAAAACAATATTTTTCAGTTAATATCGCCGTTTTTTCGTTATTCTTGGATTTAAGGAACTATTTGAATTTATTTCATAATCCAATCCAAATTAATAATATCAAAACCATTTTTTTGAGTTATGGTTGTATTTATATCTTTATGAGCTGTAGTATTTCCTTCATAATTAAGTCTTTGAATTCCGGACAAATGTTGTAATTTAATACAACAGCCCGCAAAAATAAAAGAATTAATTTCTTTATTTCCCGGTTTATCACAGTAATGTGCTAATGCTTCTGCTGTGCAAGTAGCAATATCCTGATGAAATTCACCACTCGCTGAAAGATGAGACATTGCAATTTTTTTTGCACCAAGAACACCGGCAGCATAAGCAATGCTTTCATAAGAAACATTGTAATAGAAATCTCTGTAAGGAATTCCTCCTGCGATATTTACAAATTGTTCATAACATCTTGATGTTTGACCCGGAGCCAAAATAATACCCTTTAGTTTTCCTGATGGATTATGGCTCTTAATTCCAATAAGAGATATTTTTTCATTATTGAATCTATTCCAGTCCGCAATTGCTCTTATATCAGATGCACTTACTTGTAAATCTCTTGAGAAAAAATAACTTGCCGCACCTAAAGGAGAAAAACCATACTCTGTTGCAACAATAAAACAATCCGCTTCACCATTATTGGTAATTATTTCAAACGAGTCGTGAAACTCATATCCTAATTTTGTTGCTGTATTCTGTTTTGATTTTAATTCTGCCAATAAATTCATGTTTACTCCAAAATTCTTATAAACGATATTTGAGAATGTTTTTGTGGCAACATATCCATAGTATTATATAATTTTATATAAATAACTCATTGAATGATAAGTCCCATCATTATTATTTGCATTATAATTACCCCATCCTTTTAATGAAGCAATTTCTTTGAACCTATTATTAAAATCATTAGTATCAATTTCTTTATTGATGTGATCAGATATCCAAAATCTGTCCGGCTGTTTCATAACGGATAAAAACTCATTGTAATACCTGTTAACACATTTATATGCACCTCCTTTTCTGCACCCGTCACATACGCCGCAAACATAGTCGAAGGCGATATTATGTTTCTTCCAGACTTCATCCATTAAAACCCAATTTTCGATCGGAGCAACAAATACCGGGAAATACTCTGTTCCAAAATAAACACTCTCAATTGTGATAGAACAATAATAAAAGTGTGCTTTGTCAATAATAACATTATGTGAAACACCGGGATGCCTCTGATTATTATACTTTTCGTTCAATAATCCGATATTGCCATTCGAAAAATATTGCAGTGGAATCATTTGCGTTAAAATAATTTTTGTCCGTGTTGTATCTTCAAAAAGAATTATTTCGCCACTATCCAATTGTTTATAGTAGTTTTCCATATTTTCGGGAAGCATTTTATTATAATCCGAATAAATGAAATAATCAACTCGCGGAGTTTTATAAGTTTCCGTTGTGTCATTTTCATTAAAATGAACAAGTGCCTTCCAATCTAATCCGGATGATAAATACCAGAATAATCCCGGTTCTTCAGAGTTAAATTCTTCCTTGTGCTCATTAAGTATTTCAATCCATTCCGGATTATCGTCTGAATGAATCGGTTTTAGTTTTTCCAGAAAATCAAGAAACATATTTTCTCCTGTCTGTTTTATTCTAAACTATTTAACACAAAAAAATGTAAGATTTCTTTTAATGAAATTATTATTTCATGCCCAGCTGATTTCTTTTCGAAATACAGCCTTTACTAATTATATATTTATCATTACATTTAATAATCTTTCTAATTTCAGGTTCCTTAAACCCAAATTTGTCATTGAGGAAGAAAGTAATGACAAATCGCCTAACAAAA
>CAZOZP010000124.1:0-3409 GCA_964584325.1 uncultured Melioribacteraceae bacterium | reverse complement strand
TTTTTGATTTTATCAATTAAACTATCTGCTATAATTATGTCGGAACTAATTGTATTTGTTTTTTGATCCACAGAACAAGAGAATAAAAAAAACAGATTAATAAAAATTATTTCAAAAACTTTATTCTTGTGTTTCATTGTCTTATTGTCTTAGCTGTCAACAAATTCAGAAATATTTCGCGGTTTTTATTATCTATCTTTTCGTATGCGAGGGGTATGTGCAATGCTTTAATTGAATAGTTGTCATCAAAAATTACAATAAGAGGGGTCGAAGCATATTTAATCTCCTTTCGTAATAAGTCATCTTTATCTTCATAAAGAATTTCTAACAGTTCTTCTTTAGCCGTATATCTGGCAATATTCGCATTATAAAATATTATATAAAAATTAATATTACGTTTTTCTAATTCGTTAATTAAACTAAATCCATTTTCAATACAAGTTGAACAGTCAAACCCAGTAAAGAAAAAAACTATATTTTGTTTTTCAGGGCTATATGATTTAACGATTTTCTTAATAGATGATACTTTTTTACCTATTAAAGAATTTTTTACTTTATCAATTCTTTTAATTTCTTCATTTATATATAAATCCTTTCTTTTTCTTCCGTTTTCCTCTAATTTCATATTTTGGTGTAGAATAAAATAGGTTAATAATAATACTATAATAATTATTAGACTCAGTATAAATCTTTTCATTTACAAATACCTTAGTTCTTCATTTGAAAAATATTTAAATTTCTTGTCATTCCATTGAAGGCAATAAGTTTATCATCCAATATTGTTAATCTTCTAAAATAATTTAATTCGCCATTCCCTTCATCTATTTCAATTATTGATTCAAAAAACATTTTATTATTAACAATTTTAAATTTCAGCAATTTTTCAGCTTTCACAGTAAATTCTGGGTCTGGTTCAAAAAACTGTAAATAAATATTATTATTATCCACTATTATATCATTAAATAAAATACAAGTTGTTACTCTACCAGAATTTCGCGACTGTTTATAATCATTATTAATTTGATTCAATCTATTTACTAAATATTTGTTATTTGCTAAATCATAATTATTCAGTAAAACCCCTTCTTTATTGTATATTTCTATCACAGGTTCTGATACAGAAACGCATAATAACTTATTTTTATGTTCTGTAATCATTCTAAAATTCCTTCCAATCCTTTCATGATCATTAAAACCGGGGAGAATGGTACCAAACCTAAACAATAATTTACCATTTAAATCATAAGCAGCTAATGGACTTGTTTCAAAAGGTGTATTAACATACAGTACGCTATCAAGTACTAAAAATCTCTCTCCTATTCTTTTTGACTCGCTTAGAGAAAAACATCTTGAGTAATTACCCTCAGTATCATAAACATTAAATCTTACACCTCCTTCATCATAAACATATATACTATCATCCTTAATAAAAACTCCCTGTGGACCTTTAAACTCACCAGGACCTCTACCACTAACACCAAAAGTCTTTACTATATCCAGCTTTCTGTTCATTTTTAATACCCGATCATTATTATTGTCACTTATATATATAAACCCATCCTTTGAAAGAATTTGTGGTATTGAATTTGATAAAAAAGAAGAGTCACTTAATATCGATATTGATTTAATATTCCTATATTTTATAGTTGAAACATTACTGTTTTCGCAAGAAATCAAAATAATTACTATTAGAAAACTGATTTTAATTTGAAGTATATTTAGTATCATTCTAAACTCAATAATTATAAATTATGATTGATATATAAAATATTTAATCGGGCCACAATGAAATATCTATATAACATAAATGACCCGACAAATTTCAACTAACAATAATCGGTTTTTCCATTACAGGTTATTGAATTTCTTGAAGCTGAGCATGGAGCAGGACATTCAATACTTCCCCAACTGCAATAAAGTTTACAAGTGGAACCACCTGATTCGTACAAATAAATGATTCTTTTTGAATTTAATAAACTTATTTTTTTTTTCATTTTCGCCTCCAATTAACAATAAATTGTTTTGCCATTACAATATATTTTGTTTTCCTCGATTGAACAAGGTGGGGAGCATGTAACTACTTTCCCATTACTACACTTAAGTTGACAACCGCCTCCTTCATAAAGATAGAAACCAATAATTGTTTTGTTTTTTACCTTCTTTTTCATATTTATCTCCTTGAAATTAATTAGTTAAAAATGTGTTAAAATTCAACATATGAATTAACACCGTTATATGGTTTGGGTACTTCTATTGTATTTTTATTTAATGGGTCATTGATCCAATAGAGCTCATTTATCCAAAATTTATATTGAATGGATTTTTTGTTGCACTGAAATTGTATTTTCCAGTAGCCTGAACTATTAAACATATCAAGATTTTGCCATTCTCCATATGCATCTGTACCAAGATATACTGTTTTATAATTTTTATCTTTTAATGTTATAATTATGTTTTTCTCGCTTAACTTTTTAACCGATTTCGGCAACTCTGATTTTCCACAGGAAATAAAAATCATAACCAACAATAGTGATATTCCTGTTTTCATAATTTCATTTCCTTATCTAAAAATTCATTTATTATTCTCCTAACACTCACTTTTAACTCCTCATTACTTATCCTCAATGAAACCTCCTGCGAAGTCTTAACCTTCACCAAATTCTCAATTCTTTTAACAAATTCGGCATCATCAAACTCATTTGCAACAAGCAAGGTGTAATCAGGCATACAGGCACTTAATACCAATTCTGAATAAAGACAATCGTAGTAGTAATAATCCGGACTCAGCAAACCGCTCTGTGCCCCGACAATAATAACATCATATTGCCCTTTATCCATTTCGGAAATAACTCTTCTCAACAGAGGTATATGATAATCCATTGGTATTTTAAGCGAATACTGGGCTCCGTAACCGTTCGGGAATGTATAGTCGAAACCGAAACATCCGCTGTGATGCTCTGTTCCTATTTGTCCTACACGCAAGCCTCTTTTCCGGAGTTCATACCTTAAAGCAAGCATAATCCTGATTTAGTTTTTATCATCCATATTATTGCCCATAATCTTACAAATAATAACACTCAGGCAATATTAATAAATAAGTACCCCTATAGCAAGATGTTTCTTGTTCATATATTTTATTAGCCGGAAAGAATCGGGATTTTCAACATAGATTGATTATTCAGGTAAGTCTGTTAAGATTCCGCTCCTACGGAGCTGTTTCATCTGCATTTTAATAATCCGTTTCTTTTTGTAGAGACGCCAGGCCTTGCGTCTCTACTGATAACACAACCACCTCTTCAAAATATAAAGGAACTCTGCCCCTGGGTTTTTTCGCGTCACGATTTACGCATCACGTCTTCAAGCCCGTAGGGCTGACATCTTAGTAACTAAACACATCACCAATATTAAG
>CAZOZP010000123.1:0-3451 GCA_964584325.1 uncultured Melioribacteraceae bacterium | reverse complement strand
CAGTAAGAACTTTTGCAATATTTCTTGCTGAAACGCTTGAACCTATACTATCAATCAGAAAATTAACGACTTCGTTATAAGATATTTCATAATATATTGTATGCCTTTTCTGTATGTCATTCTTATAGATGTTTTGAAAAACAGTTTTTAGATATTCGTACGCATAACTTTCTCCTGATTCAATAAAACCGGCAGATTCAGGAAAACCTCCAGTTCGCATATAATTAGCAAAAGCACGGTCGGGTGTTGATGTTTTGCCCGTAAATTCCAGGTATTCGGTGAACGAGAATGGTAAAACATTAATTTCATATG
Organism: uncultured Melioribacteraceae bacterium; assembly: GCA_964584325.1. Classification (GTDB taxonomy): domain Bacteria; phylum Bacteroidota; class Ignavibacteria; order Ignavibacteriales; family Melioribacteraceae; genus CAZOZP01. The sequence continues at coordinate 3,139 of CAZOZP010000123.1, read as the reverse complement.
CCCTGCCTGTAAGTATAGTTGCTAATTCACTTGATAAAAGATAAGCATTAGAACCAGTAACATATAAATCTATATTTTGAGTAACGTATAATCCTTCAAGCAATTTTTCAAATTCGGGAACGTTTTGAACTTCGTCAATGAAAACATAATTTGTTACACCTTCGTGCAATAATGTTTTGACATAATCGTAAATTTCTTTCCAATTTTTTTCGGCAAGAAAGCGAAATTCGGGTAAATCCATATTTATGGAAATAATCGAAACTTTTGAATCTTTTTCCTTTAACAGTTCTTGAAATTGTAAAAGTAAAGTTGATTTTCCAGCACGACGAACCCCTGTTACAACTTTTATGAAATTTTTGTCTTTTAGAACAAAAAGTTTGTCAAGCAATATTTTCCTTAAAATTCTTGGCATATAATTATCTACAATTTTATACTGCAAAGATAATATAAATTCCTCAAAGTTTTAATTTTATCGATGTTTGAGGAATATTATGTCTAAGATACGCCGTTTTGTTTGATGTCGCCTAACATTAGTATATATGAAACGTTTCCGATTGCGGATGATTTACTGTCAAGTTACATCCCAAAAGCATGTGGGATTGAATCCGGCTATCACGATGTTTATCCTTGAATTCATCAAGTGCCATTTTGTTATTTGTTTTCATTTTAATAACCAGTCAATTACATTTATTTTTTGAATTCCGTTTATGCTCGTATTATCGTAATCCAATGTTAATAAAAATTTAGGGTAATTGTCCTTAACCCTATTAAATGCTGAAATCTCACGATTAAGTGTTTTTTCGTCATTAACAGTATATGCTACTTGATAATATTCACGTTCATTGCTTGTCTTTTGGACTACAAAGTCAATTTCTCTATCATCATGTTTTCCAACATAGACTTTTCCACCTCGTCTGAATAGTTCAAAATAGACTATATTCTCAAGCTTTCGGCCTAAATCAGCTTCGTATTTATTTGTTGCAATAATATTTTTCAACCCCAAATCAACAACATAATACTTACCATTCGTAGAAAGCAATTCTTTTCCTTTGATGTCATATCGAGGTGCAGCATACAAAATATATGACTGAGTAAGGAATTCTAAATATTTAATGATTGTATTATGCGATATTTTTTTTTGGGAATTATGGTTTAATTGAGCTGCAATATTTGTCGGTGAAACATAAGAACCTATCGAATCAAAAAGAAAGCTAACAATTCGATGCAGATTATCTACATTCCTTAAGCTATGACGCTGAGAAATATCCTTAATTATCACAGTATCGTATATTGATTGTAAATAATCATTTACCAGATTCTCATCATTTTTTGAAAGCGTAACAGCTTCAGGAAAACAACTCTCATTGATATATTTTCTGAAAAGTCTGTCGGTATTTTTATCATCAGAAAAGGCAGATGCGTATTCTTTAAAAGAATATGGTTGTAGGTTTATAGCAATATATCTTCCTGTCAATAGTGTTGCCAACTCACTCGATAATAAATATGCATTTGAACCGGTAACATATAAGTCAATATTCTTTTTTGTAAATAAACTGTTTACTAACCTTTCGAAGTCATTTATTAGCTGTACTTCATCTAAAAATATGTAATACTTATTTTTTGGGTTAATTTGTTTTATTATCTCGTCATATAATGTAGTCCAATCAGTGAGGTGCAAATTCTCTCGTTCTTCGAAGTTTAGAAAAATAATGTTTTCAGGCGCTACTCCATCTTTAAGAAGCTCATTCACAAATGCCACTAAAAGTGTGGATTTTCCGCAACGTCTAATTCCGGTTATTACTTTTATTAAGTTTTGGTCTTTTAGTTGCTTTAATCGGTTTAGGTATAATCCTCTTTCAATCATTTTTCTTTTTCTTACAAAGATAATATCTTATTGACGAAAATGCAACTATTAATGTTTTTTCGTCAATAGCGGCATTTCTTTGCTTGTGCACTAGGGTGACAATATGGCCAGTAAGGGATTGCGGGCGATTTTTGGTATTTTATTTCTTCTTTTTCTGTTCTATCTTTTTTATAGCTTTTTCAAAATCACCTTCTGTTATCATTTTTTGTTCTGAGTCTTTAAACTTTTCATATTCTCGTTCTGCATTTTCCTTTGCCAATGATTGAGATATTGAACCAGCATTATTTAAAATCTCTCTATCGTTCAACGTTAAAAATCCGTTCAATTTTTCAATCCAGTCTTTCATGTACATTGGGATTCTTCTCATTGCTTGTCCTTGTGCAAAAATCAGATACTGTTCAACCAAATTATTTAGTGAAGTTAATTCTTCTTCGTTCAAATAATTTTAGCAATGGAAACGTCAGCTTTTCTAATTTTATCACCTCTCCAATTTGTCAAGCCCATATTTTCTTTTGTGCTATCGGCTCTCAAACTGATTATTTCGGCAGCAGTTTGACCTGTAATTGCCCAGTGCAATTTATTTTGTACCGTTTTAAAGAAATCAATACTAATATCAAGAGTTGGGTCATAATCAACACTTGTAGCATAAATATCTGTAATTTTTCTGTAGAATCGTTTTTCCGAAGTCCGAATATCCTGTATTCGTCTTTCAAGTTCTTCGAAATAGTCGAAAGGCAAATCGGGATTTTTTAGTCGTTCATCATCAAGTACAAACCCTTTTACAATGAATTCCTTAATATGTTGTGTTGCCCATTGTCTGAATTTTGTTGCTACGTGCGATTTTATTCGATAACCAACTGAAATAATTGCATCAAGGTTGTAAAATTTTTGTTTACGTTTTACCTCCCTGTTACCTTCTTTTTGAACTTGTAAGAAATCCTTACAAGTTGCATTTTCTTCTAATTCGCCCTCTTCAAATATGTTTTTAAGGTGAATAGTAATATTTTGTGAAGTTGTTTGAAATAACTCAGCCATAAGCTTTTGTGTAAGCCAAACAGTTTCATCCTGAAAACGGACATCCAGTTTTGTTTCCCCGTTTTCGGTTTGGTATATAATTATTTGTGATTTATTTTCTTCCATCTGATATTTCTTGTTTTATTTTCAAGAATTGGTCTGCAAACTTTTTTGCTTCTAATCGACTGTTAATTACTGAAATAGTTTATGCTTACCCCCATCTGTTAGACAGTCTTTACATTATATTTAAGTGGATCTTAT
>CAZOZP010000122.1:0-3495 GCA_964584325.1 uncultured Melioribacteraceae bacterium | reverse complement strand
AAAGTTGTTTGGAACACTGCAAAAGAAGACTTGCCTGAACTAAAAGAAAAGATTCGAAAATTAATTAATGATTTAAGTCATCCTTAAAAATCTAAACCCTACAGAATTTGAGTGCTGTTGAAATTATATCGTAAACAACCCGGCAAATTGAACACAAGATGGTTTATTCAAATGATATTATTTTAGAATTGATTTGTATAGAGACACAAGTCCTTGAGTCTCTGCGTTTACAAAATAAAACTGAAATAATTTGTAAATTATGAATAATTTGGTTTGTGAAAATATAAGGTAATCCAATAATTAAAATTGTTATTGCAATTTGTAAGAGTAGATATTATTTTTATGCGTAAGATATGATAATGTAAGAAGCTGGAATTTTAATCCTTTGAATATTAAAACATATTAAAAATAAAATTATTTGTGCCAGCAAAATCATTATAAGGTCAAAAATTTAATCAAATGAATTAGAAATTGCCCCATCGCCTTTTATAAATTACGATTTATAAAAATAAAGGAATGAATATGTACTGTAGCAATTGTGGAGAAGAATTTGTAAATGGAAATAAATATTGTCTAAAATGTGGTTATTCTGTTTCATCAAAAGAAACAACTATAGTATGCAATGCGCCTTTTAAATATCCAGAACCTGGTAGCGGCTCGCTAATTCTGATTTTAGGAATTTTTAGTTTTATATTTGGGCCACTCGCAGGAATACCAGCATGGGTGATGGGGCAAAGAGATTTAAAAAAAATCAAAAATGGAATTATTCCTACTTATGAAAAAAAAGCAACTAAAATCGGGATGATATTTGGTATTCTTAACACATTGATTGTTTTTATTATAGTTGTTATTGCTATTGTTTTAGCTATTTATGTTTATTATGATATGCTACGAGTTCAGACTAAAGGCTGGTAAAAACTATATAGTCTTAATCGTTATTAAAAATAGGAGTAAAAATGTTTTGTAGCAATTGTCGGACTGAGATGATGGACAATAATAATTATTGTCCTAAATGTGGTAATTCAGTTTATCCAAGTAAAAATATAAAAGTAGGTGAAAATTCATTGAAACACCAAGAAAATGGTAGAGGTACTTTAATTTTGATATTAGGTATCTTTAGCTTTTTATTCGGTCCATTACTTGGTATTCCGGCTTGGGTTCTGGGTCATATCGATTTGAAAAAAATTAAAAATGGTATTATTGATATAAGTGAAAAAACAAAAACTCAGGCTGGAATGATACTTGGTATCATTTTCACTATTATTCCTTTTATTGTAATTATTTTAATATTTGGATTTGCAGCTTTTGTCGGTATTAATCTGAACACAGTACAATCACGGGAATCAAATAGAGATGCTGTATATGCTGGTTGCGTAAATTTAGCTGCTCTGGCTCAACAATATTATAGAAAACCAGCTGCAATGGGAGGAGGAGGGCAATCTTTTATAGGTTTTTCAATACCAAATTCTCTAGAAACAAATGTAAATGGAACATATTCAATTGAAAATATAGAATCTCAGACATTATCCATTGTTGGGATTGGTATTGAAAATGGGAATGATGATGAAACTCCAATTAAAATTGTTATGTTAATATCTCCCAACGGAATTGAAAATATAATAGTAAATTAAATTGATTAATCTCATTATGGAAAAGAAATTGCTACTTTGAATTATCGGGACAGGTCTAAATACAGGTCTTGTGTGTAACTTTGTTCTATTGGTAAAATTGTAAATAATTATGAGCAGTAGCTTTTCCATTCGGCTTAATGGTTCGGGGCGGACGGGTGAAAAGCAAAATTGTTTTGGCAACCAAGAATGAGGTCAATATGAAACTTTCTCGTTTTGTTCAAATTGTTGTTCTCTTTTTAATTACTATTTCTTTTATTAGTTGTACCATTAAAGAAAAAAAATGGGAATATAAAGTTGTTTATATTGCTGGTTCTGAAACCAGAGATGGAACAGGAGCTTTTAAGTTCCAAACAATTACACCAAGCGAAGAAGATTTATCAAAGTATGGTAGTGAAGGATGGGAATTAACAACTTCTTATCTTGAAATGGAAACTGCTTTCCCAAATTTCGGTAAAGATGAATATGTAACTGGTATTAGAGAGAATGTTCGTCCGCAAAGGTTAGTCCTAATATTTAAAAGAGAAAAAGGTTTATTTCGATAATAAACTTACAATAATGCTTGCGTTGGAAAGGTGCTTCTGAAGATATATATTTTGGATTAAAATATAACTTTCTTTCCGCGGGAAGTTATACAGAATATTGGCGGGATAATTAAGAGTTAGGCACTCTTGGGGTAACTATGAATGTATTTCTTTATGATGAAAGATCAGCGACTGCAGGCTGAGAACGGGTTTACTGGCCGGATGAAGCCATCAGCCTTCTTCAAAGTGGGCAAGTTACAGAGATAAGTCTGGACCACGATCTTGGAGATGATAACCGTGGTACTGGGTATGATGTTGTTTTTTCGGACAACTTAAATGCTAAGAGTATGAATAACAAAGAAATGCTTGAATTCTATCCTTTTCACCCTATATTATTTGAACTTCTATCTTGAATGTTCGTTAAAAAGTAATTACTTTGTAACTACAATAAAAGAAAATATTTATATGAGAACAAAAGTAATTAGAATAGGCAATTCAAGAGGGATCAGGATTCCGAGCCATATCCTTGAGCAAAGCGGATTAAAAGGTGAAGTAGAACTTGAGGTAAAAGAGAATCAATTAATATTGAAACCAATTTCAAAAGTCAGAGAAGACTGGGATAAAGCATTTCAAAGTATGTCCGGAAACAAAGATGATGTATTATTAGATAAAGAATCTTTGGAAAATCAGTCATCCTGGGATAAAGAAGAGTGGGAATGGTAAATGGAATATCAAAGATTTGATGTTTATATTGTTAATCTAGATCCAACAATTGGAAGTGAAATAAAGAAAACTCGTCCTTGTGTAATCATTTCGCCAAATGAAATGAATAATCACATTTCTACAGTAATAATTGCACCATTAACTTCAAAACTAAGAAACTATCCGACAAGAATTCTATGCATAGTTGAAGAAAAGCAAGGTCAGATAGTTTTAGATCAAATAAGAACTGTTGATAAATCAAGATTAATAAAGAAAATTACAACTCTTTCAAAACCTGTTCAGAATAAAGTAATTTCAAAACTTTTAGAAATATTTTCAGTATAATTACCCCCGAAAACTATACAACAACTTTAATTTAATAAAAACAATTTAGTTAATAGTTTCAGCTGACGGCTTATGCAAAGGCTGTTATACTGCTGAAATAGGCAATTTCTTCTATTGAGAAAGCTGTCGGGACTAATTTTTTGGCTTTGTCGTTTTAATCTGCATTGCTGTTATGGGCGGCGGGTTATCGGCAACGCTGATACTATGCTAATTTCATTTTCATATTGAAATTTTTTATTTTTTTGAATAAAACAAAAAGCCGGATAATCTATGCAAATTCAAAGTTCCCGGGATAT
>CAZOZP010000121.1:0-3599 GCA_964584325.1 uncultured Melioribacteraceae bacterium | reverse complement strand
GACACTTACAAAAGATCATAATCTTAACCCGAATTTGGGATTACATTGGGATGGAACAAAATGGGATACAAATATCTTCGGAACAGTTAACGATATGAAGCATTTTCCCAATGCAGTAACGGGAGATGCTTCAAATATGGTTACGGTTGGTTATTGGGGCATAGATGATACAGTTTTTGCGGGTTTAGCAGAATTTGATAATAATAAGAAGAAATGGAAAGGATATGCTTATAAAGTTGAAGGGGCATTGAATTCTGTGTGGACAGATAAAAACGGATTTTATATTGCAGCAGGGGATAATGGGTTAGTTTATACAAAAGACAATTACGCCTCCGGCTGGAATTACACCAGAATCCCAACGAATCACACAATTGTTCAAGTCGCGGGTATTTCAAAAAATGAAATATATTTTCTTGGATATAAATATGCTTCGGGGAGATTCTACAATCAAATATGGCGTATGATTAACAATGACTTCCTGAAAATATTTGATAATGAAGATAGTACAGGAACGTATCTAAAACTGAATGATTTAAGAACTGAAGTAAATTGGATAGAAGTTTCAAGATGTTCTGTCAATGATTCCCTATATATATATATAGCGGGAGATGAAACGTATATAATTAAATCCAAAAGTCACAACTTAAATTATAGTATAGTAAATCTTTCTGAATTCGGATTCCCTTTGTCTCAGATTATGATTCCAACAGGCAGGGTGTTTGTTTTCTCTCCTAATGATTACTGGATTATGAGTACAGGTTATAAGTTATATCATTGGAATGGTTTAAATTATCAAAAAGTCTTACCTATACCTTTTTTCTCCGATGAACAAGCTTTAGGAGCGACACGACATATTAACAAATCGAGTTCAGGAAAGATATGGATAATTGTAGAAATGCATTCTCAGGTTTTTGCAGTAATTCAAGGGAAATAGTAACTATTTTGAGGGGATAAATGAAACCAAAATTATTTTAATTCAACTCCTGCCGGCCAGGGCAGGAGTTGAAAAAATGCAAATCAAAAAAACGTATTACATCAGTCAATGTAAATATTAATTTGCAATTGTTAACTTAACAAAAAGTTAGCAATTTTAACAGGGAGTTTTTTATGTACAATTTAAACAGGAAGGCAATTCTTGCATTATTTTTAATATTTTTCTCCAACAATATAATTTTCCCGGGAAATCATTCTGTGGAAAGTGAGTTTATAATCACAGGCACTAGCATTAACAGATACTTAAATAATCAGTACAACACTTCTTCATTCCCAAGAGAATTTACAGTAACAGGAACCCCTTATAAAATATTTCTTACTTTACCTGAAGTAATTCTTACACCGGGTAATGCTAAATTATTAATGACTTTCGATATAAAGCAAGGAGACGTTTTATTATATCATTTTGAAATTAAACCATCTCTTAGTATTTCAAATTCGCAGGTTTCAGGTAGTGATATAAAAGCATTTTTAACAGATTTGCAAATGCAGTTAAATGCTGTTTCGCCAATACTTCCCGGTTGGGTTAAGGAAAATATAATAAATAAATATAATTTAATTGGCTGGATTGTTTATCCTTCAAAGCTAATGGATAAAATAAGCGAATCCTTCCTGAGCGAAAAAGGAATATCAATTGTGTTAAATGATTTCACTTTATCTTCAGAGATAATTGATGATGCTTTTAAGTTGGTTGTTTCATTAAATCTAACTGCAAAAGAAGCATCTTTTTTTGCCCAACTTACCACCTGGCAGAATCGGATTTATGTTACTATTGTTTCAAATGACATCGATGTGATTATTGACAAAGTTACATTATATAGAGAGGATACAAATATAATTCAGGAATGGAATGATGATGTTAGTATTAAAAAAGGGGAAACAAAAAGCTTGCTTATAAACGATGCAAACTTGGACCCTGCTTCAGGTTATCCCATTTGGATTTTATTCAAAACAGAGTATTCATTCAAAGTCAGGAAATATTTAAGCAAAGGTCCACATAGTGAACAAGTGGGAAGTATAAATTAAAAAGGAATAATTATGAAAGCCAAAACATATTGTAAATACAGAATTTTATTTGTAATGATTTTTCTGAGTTTCGGACCGACTCTGAACTTATTAGGTCAGGAAGATGTATCGCTAAAACTGAGTGAGGCCTCTATTAATGAAGCACTATCATCTTTAATTGAAGCAAGGGCTTTGAATTATGGAGCTTATGAAGGAATATTTTTAGATGAATGTTGGTTTATTAATGTTGATGAAGCAACTGTCAGGATATTGGAGAATAATAATATTGTGTTAAAAACGAGAATTGTTTTTTCAGCAGTTGATGTATTTGGTTTAATTAATAATGTTACAGTAAAAGCTCGCGCAGATTTACACTGTAATGTAAAATTGCTGCAACAAAATGATGGCGTGAAATTAATTCTTAAGGTAAATAGTGTTTCCAATATAAATATTACTGACGGAACTTTTATTAATTGGGACAATGTAGTTGGAAACTCTTTATTTGTTTCTTTGATGCCTGAAATCGAATTAAATATGGGGACAAAAGTTTTTCCAAACTCATTAACAAATTATTTTACTTCATCGGTTCCGGTTTTGAAAACAAGAAATGGTGAAATATTAATATCTTATAGTATTAAAGGCCCGAGATTAATTCAGGCTTACAACTTTGTGAACCAGCAGGATAATATAGGCGTAATTGAAGAAGTTAATAATGGTAAGGTAATTTCTTCAGCAAACTCACCAAGAAAATTCTGGTGGAATGTTAATGAAACCCATCAAATACAGACCCCGCATGACGTTGTTGGTATTGAAGAAAAGAATCATAAATATAAAAATTGGTTCTATGGTTTAAGCAATCAAAAGATAACCGACATCTCCCCCCGACGAATTCAAATCAATGTTACCGGCGATTCAAAATACAAAGCTCAATTTTTACCTGCTAATAGAGTTCAAATTTCAAATTTGCTTGAAGGGTTTAAAACAGGCGGAACAATAACTTTTAATTCTGTTACTGCGCCGTTTTATGACGGATATGATTTTACAAGTTATGCAACACATAAGTCAGTCAGTTCAAATGTTTCAAATGAAACACTTGGTACAAACTGGTATTTTTTAGCCTGGGATGATGGAGTGCCGGATAAAAACAGAAGTATTATGGTTAATAAAGATATAAGTATTAAAGCATTATATAAGGGCTCGTTGATCTCCGACAATCAAACTGCATTCAGCAGTTCAGGTCAGAATAAATTCATTGCAACGGAAGATGTAAACGGACAAATGACAGGTAACCGATTGGTCTATGAAAGTATGGGTAAGGTATGGGTTGAAACAAAATCAAATTCAACAGATTGGGCTCTTGCCAATGGCGGAAAGCCTTTAAATAACGGTGGACCTGCCGCATTTGCCTCATTCGATGCAAATTCGAATGTCATAGATTCTAAAATAATATATCAGGACGGCAGTTCTGTTAAAATAGATATTTTCAACGAAAACGGATTGTATAACGGATCGTCAGTAGTAAAAACAGACGGTACAGCTCCTGAAATGAAACCTGTTATAGTTTCAACCATTGCAGGCAGAGTGATGGCAGTATGGAAAGA
>CAZOZP010000120.1:0-3640 GCA_964584325.1 uncultured Melioribacteraceae bacterium | reverse complement strand
ATGTTGGTGAAATAGTGAGAGAGTAACGGGTAATAGAGTAACTAAGTTGGGGCAGACGTAAAGTGTCTGCCCTTTTTATATAATTTACCACTAAGGCTCACAAAGGTACAAAGGGGGAATTGAAACCGGGAAATCCGGTACAGTCCCCAACGTTCCCAAAAACAGATTGATATTAATCACATCTATTTTTTCAGAATATTAAAATCCACATTAAAATCTGAAGAGGAAATACCGATTATGATTCTATGATTTTAGCATAAAAAATCATTACTGCGTTATTCATAAAAAAGAGGTGTTGAGATGAGAAAAAATTACTATTCTTTTAATTTGATTAAGCAAGCATTTAGACTAATAGCTATTATTATTCTGCTTTCATTTAATAGTAATCCTGGTCAAACAACGGTTTCAATCGGGCTTCCGGACCAACCGGATATTTACCCTTTTACTTCTGCATACCTTTACCAGCGCTCCGCAGCATTATATCAAAACAGTGAGATTGGTTATTATTCAACCATAACTAATATTGGCTGGAATATTGCAACAGCAAGAGCTGTCGGAATACCTGTTAAGATTTATTTAAAACAGGTTATTGCCGAACAGTTGATTCAGGATACCTGGGCAAATATGATAAGCGGAGCTACATTGGTTTATGATAATACTGTTTCTTTTACTCCTTCCGGATGGTTTTCGATTGATATTACGGATTTCAATTATTCGGAAGGTAATCTTTTAGTTTTATGCGAGTCAAATAACTCCGGTTGGGCTACAACACCATATTTTTACGCATCTACTTCATCGAATAGACATTTGATCTGGGCTTCAGATGGAGAGGCGCCTTCAGGAAACGGCAGTATTAATTCATACAGACCTAATTTAAGAATCACTTATGAAGACGCTAATTCTGCATATGTTTCATCTACTGCAATGCAGGCATCTGAAGATGATGTTTATAAAAATTCTTTGAATAATGAAATAGTTGCTTTGAAGGTAGTTACTCAGGGAACACTTAATCCTCTTTCACTTACTTCAGTAACATTCAATACTATAGGAACAACTTCTACTTCAGATATTTCTGCTGCAAGGGTATATTATTCAAATGATAATGTTTTTTCAACAGCTGCTCAGTTTGGTAATCAGATTGATAATCCTAACGGAGAGATAACTTTTACAGGGGATAAACCTCTATCATCGGAAAATTTCTTCTGGCTTGTTTATGATGTGAAGTCATCAGCCGGATTAGGAAATTCACTCGATGCTCAATGTACCGGATTCGTTTTATCCGATGCAGGCGAAACAAAGATTCCGACAGAAACAAATCCTCCGGGTTCAAGAACTGTAATAATGGGCTATACTGGTATAAAAACAATCGGTGGTACAGGTGATTACGCTTCTATTCAGGCAGCACTCAATGATTTTGCGGCTAACGGTGTTTCAGATGCGGTAGTTTTGGAAATCTTATCCGATTACAATCAGGCAGGCGAAACTTTTCCTGTTGTTTTTAATCCGGTTCCTAACGCAAATCAGAATAATACAATAACACTAAGACCTGCTGCGGGGAATACTCCCTTTACAATATCATACCTCACGGCTAATAACACTACTCTTTTCAGATTCGATGGAGCCGATTATTTTATTATAGACGGCAGAGCAGGCGGAGCAGGAAGTTCAAGGGATTTTACGATTGAAAACACAATGAACAAAACAACAAGCTGCATTCATATTCAGGGAGATGCATCTTATAATGTGTTTAAATATCTTAATCTTAAAAGCAACAGTCAGTATCTGGCAGCATTTGTTTTCGGGGATGATGTTACTGCCGGGAACAATTATAATACAATAGATAATTGCGACATCACTAAATCTACTTCATCACTTACTAAAGGACTATGTACCAGTAATTCCTGGCAAAAAGGAAATCTTTCACACGGCAATACAATTACAAATAATCTGTTTCATGACTATGTGTATGCTTTTATAATATTAGGCAGCGGTTACAACTGGAGTATAACGAATAATATTTTATATAATTCAGTTAATATTACTGATATGGTCGGAACCGGCATCAGGGTAGAAGGCGAACACTCAAGAGGGATATTAGTATCAAACAACCTGATTGGCGGGAATGCACCTGATAACAGCGGTTTGTTTAATAAGCATCTTGGAAATATGGCAGTAATAAGCGTTGTTTCGAACGGCACAGGGGATGAGGAATCAAAGATTGAAAACAATACGATAAAGAATTTTTCATATACAGGAGGCGGCACTGCGTTTTATGGAATACTAGGTTACGGTACCGGAAAAATAACTATAAAAGGAAATAATATTTCCGCTATAGCCTCTCTTGACGGACAATCAACAGGGTATTTTTCAATGTATGGAATCCGGTCTGTTTGCGAACACACTTATATCGAAGAAAACAATATATTTGATTTAACAAATAATTGTACAACTACCAGTTCTGATAACTTCATGATAGGGATATATTCTACTTATGCGGCAACAATAAAAAACAACAATATATATAATATGAATTATAAGGGTAAAAAATACTACGATCCTTATTCTTCAGGTGATTCACAGGCGAATGTTGGTATATATTGTTATATTTCCGCTGATTTTGCTCAAGGAACGGATATTTCCGGAAATACGGTTTATAATCTTTTGTCTGGAAATACTGAAGCTGTTGCCGGACCGGTAGGGATTATGGCATCTGTTTATTCTTCAACCGACTTCCTGAACAAAATTGAAAGCAATAAAATTTATGATTTAAAATCTGCAAGCGATATGGAAAACTTAAGTATTACGGGAATAATAACATTGAACGGTAATTTCAGAGTAGCAAACAATTTTGTTTCTCTTGGCGGTACAAATGGACATGACAATATTCATTTGGGTATTTACAAGAGAGGAACCGGCAACTGTAATTACTATTTTAATTCTGTCAAAATAGAAGGGAATCCTGAAGGAGTAGTTGCAAATTCAGCTTTTAGGAGAAGTTTCTCTCCTGCATCGGGTAATGATGAACTGAAAAACAATCAGTTTATTTGTGTAAGAAACGGAGGCGGAAGAAATTATGCGCTCAAACTGAATAATACGGAAGGCTTAATATCAGATTATAACAACCTATATGGATCAGAACCTGCTACGCTTTTTATTAATGATTTTAATACAACTGAATATTCTTTTGCTGATTGGAAAACAACAACGAGTCTTGATGAGCAATCGGTAAGTGTTGCGGTAGAGTTCGTTAACTCAAGCGAAGGGAATCTTCACTTATCAGGCGGATCTATCGGCAATATGAATTTAATCGGTTCACCGATAGCGGGAATAACAACAGATATTGACGGAGATTTGAGAAATACAGAAAGTCCATACATCGGTGCAGATGAAAACATTGAAAATCCTCTCCCGGTTGAACTTTCATCCTTTACTGCTTCAATATCCAAAGGTAAAGTTACTCTCAACTGGCAGACAGCCACGGAAGTGAATAACCACGGATTTGAGATAGAAAGAATGTTGAAGGGAGAAGTATCCCAATGGGAAAAGATCGGTTTTATTGAAGGCTCCGGGAATTCAAATGTTCCGAAATCTTATTCGTTCACTGATAATTCTTCTGCATTTTCAACTCAGCTCAGCTACC
>CAZOZP010000119.1:0-3654 GCA_964584325.1 uncultured Melioribacteraceae bacterium | reverse complement strand
CGGCAATTAGAGTTTCATAATTACTAAGTTCATCAAAAGTAATATCGTCCCGAAATTCAATATCAAATTCTTTTTCAATTGCTGAAATTAGTGTCATATATTCAAGGCTGTCTAAAGAAGAATAATCCATTGAATAAGATTTATTTTGAACTTTATTACTGCTTATTTCTCTTTCTAAGGTTACTATAAATTCTTCGATATCTTTCATTTTTCTAATACTTTTATATTTAACCAAATGATTTTTTAAATAATTTTATTGATTAATTTCCTCAGCGAAATAAATTATAGGTTCATACGCAAAAAAAAGCAGATATTTATCTTTAAGCTTATAAACATCAGTAGGATAAATATTTGCATGTTCATCGGATATTTGCAATTTTTTGATTTTTCTTATATTATCATCATAAATAATAATATCAGTAGCTTTTGGGAATCTGTCAACCGTAAAATAAAACTTATTATCATAAACTGGCCTATACCGATTATTGGCTAAATAACCAATTATTTCATTTTCATTTCCATTTACTTTTTTGGGCATAGCATAAAGTTCATTGTTTATTTCCAGTTCACTTTCATCTAAATACACTCCATTTAAGTCATAGTTTTTCACTTTATTTGTTGATTGAAAATAAAATGATATTTTACTCGAAAAGACTGAACAGAATGCTTTATCAGCTTCATACAATTTGTGGGGCAAACTTCCAGTATTAATTTTCAGCTTTCTAACAGTATTATTTTTAATATTTATAATTGCACCAAGAGTAATTGAATCTATATTTTCCTTTTCAAGTCTATCAGCAAGAAAGCTACAACCGAGTTCATATGATAAAACAATTGTAGAATCAGAAATCTCATTTATATTCGTTATATACATATAATTTTTAATTTCCTTTGGAAAATCGATATTTTTGATGAAATGTCCTGACGTATTGTAAACAATTATTTTGTCTGAATGATCATGTAAATATATATTGCCAGTCTTCCCAATTTCAAAGATTTGACAATAGGCAACAAATCTATATTTATCATTACTGAAATCAATTTCTTGTTTAATTTTGAAGAATTCATCCAATATGAATAACTTAAGTTCTCTAGGTTCAAACAGATAAATACTTTCATTAAATATCTTAATTTGAAAGTATTTTCCAAAAAATACTTCTTCATCATTTGCTCTTGCCATACAATCATAGATAGCAGTAATTTTTAATTCTCCAATAGTTTCATCTTTTTCTTGCTTATTACAGCCATTTATTGTTAATAAGAACATGATTATGATAATACTGCTTTGAACTTTTTCCTTCATTTTACATATCCTCAACAATAGAGTTGTAGCCGGCGAATGGTGCAGGTACTTTTATTTTTTTTTTATTTTTTGGATCTCGCATCCAAATATCTCCATTAATTAAAAATTTATATTGTATCATTCCCTTTCTTTTGTAAAATACTTTAATCCATTCATTCCCCTTTTTTTCCATTGGATAAACATTCCATTTCCCAATAATATCAGTTCCAATCGCAACAGTATTATAGTTCTTATCTGTTAAAGTAAAACAATATTTAATTTGCTCTTTATTTGTACAACCATTTATGCAGAAAATCATTACAATGAAATATATACTCTTATAGCGCATTAGTTACCTCATTGATAAACTTCAGGTATTCACATATTTCATCATAATTTTTCCCGAAATCTGAAAAATGATGAACAATATTTTTATTTTTATCAATTATCAAAATGACGAATCGATCTGGAAAATGATTCAATATAGACTTAGTATCACTATTGTCAATATTTTTAAAACCCTGTATTTCTTCAATTGTATTTGGTTCATTGTGAATTATGTATATTCGTTCTTTTTTATTTAAACTATTTAATAATTTGTAATACTTAACTTTACACGGATAACAACCTATTTTATTTAAAAGGATAATGATGGAATAACTATGTATATCTATCTCATTTTTATTTAAATATTCTTCAACATATTTATTTTTACTTCTTTCTTCAATATTAAATAACTCATAATTATTTATTGTCGTGGATAATTTGTCATTTTCATATTTTTGATAAATAATAAGAACTATTAAAACTATCAGACTTCCTATTATGCTTATAAAAATCAAGTGTATATTTCGCATTTTACCTAACCTTGAAAAATTATGGGCTTTACTATACTAGTAGTAAAGCCTCTGTTTTTAACACCACGTAGGGATAGCCCAACTATGTCCAAATGCTGTGGAAGAAAACAACGAACCATTGCAATAAACATTTTGTCTGCAATACCACTGCGAGTTTACGCCGCCACCAATTGAATAAGTTGTGTGACAAGACATTTCATACAAATAGAGCCGATTTTGGTTTCCAGGTTTTGGGCTAATTACTTTTTTCATTCTTTCCTCCTTTATTTATTAAATATGGCTAAGATTACTATTAGCCGACTTTCAAACTACAAAATTCATTTACAATGCTCTGTAAATTCACTTTTAACTCCTCATTACTTATCCTCAATGAAACCTCCTGCGAAGTCTTAACCTTCACCAAATTCTCAATTCTTTTAACAAATTCGGCATCATCAAACTCATTTGCAACAAGCAAGGTGTAATCAGGCATACAGGCACTTAATACCAATTCTGAATAAAGACAATCGTAGTAGTAATAATCCGGACTCAGCAAACCGCTCTGTGCCCCGACAATAATAACATCATATTGCCCTTTATCCATTTCGGAAATAACTCTTCTCAACAGAGGTATATGATAATCCATTGGTATTTTAAGCGAATACTGGGCTCCGTAACCGTTCGGGAATGTATAGTCGAAACCGAAACATCCGCTGTGATGCTCTGTTCCTATTTGTCCAACCCGTAAGCCTCTTTTCCGGAGTTCATACCTTAAAGAAAGCTGAAGAGTAAATTTTCCCTGCTTAGAGCTTGTACCGAATACACCGATTATCGGTGTATCAAATGCTTTTTTTTCTTCAACATTCTGCAGTATTTCCAAAGTCTTTTCAATTTCAACAAGCGCCGTTTCAAGCCAGAGATTTTCACTCCCGAATCTTTCTTTCCATTCCGCCAATTCATTGGGAGGCAGGAAGGAAAAAACATTCAGCTTGTGAAGAACAGCATATTCAAGAGCTTCATCAAGCAAATCTTTTTTCTGTGCAGTACTTGCTGCATCGAGATATCCGATAATAAGCGTATCTGCTCCGCAAGTCTCATCAGGCAATCCTTTGTTTATATAAATTCTTTCATTACAGTTTTCAAGTGCTTCATCTGTGTATTTACCGGCGCATTTGCTAATTTTGAAATCGGCGAGAAATGCAATTTCAAAAGGAAGTTCTTCACGAAACCTGACAAATGCGTGCGTTTCTTTATAAAAAGGATAAATGCCGGCTTTCTTTATCTTGCTGTGAAAACTATTCCAGTTAATAACAGCCGAGGGATTAAGATCAATTATTTTATGCTCCTGGGCGTTTTCTTTAAGGTAATCTTCAATGCTTGCTTTTGTTTTATCGGCTTTCTTTTGCTTAATTGCTTTAAGTACATTGTTTGTACAGAGTGCAGTTGCAAAACTGGAACCGCCAATAAATATTTTTTGTCCCTCTTTCCAATTAACTCTTACCGGTATTCCCCTGAAATGAAAATGCTCTTTCTTTT
>CAZOZP010000118.1:0-3798 GCA_964584325.1 uncultured Melioribacteraceae bacterium | reverse complement strand
TCACGCTTCACGCTTCACGCTTCACGCTTCACGCTTCACGCTTCACGCTTCACGCCGGTAGTAAACCAAATCCCCTTCTTTATAACCGGACCTTCCGCCTGCATTTGTTTTCACTACAACTGCAGTATGAATATCATTATTACTCCAGGGTGTATTCAGGACTGCAATAAACTCTTTAATGTGACCTGCAACCTCCTTCTGACAAAGCAATAAAGGAACTAAATAATTTGGTTTTAGTCCGTCAATTGCAGCCTTAGGGCAATGAATCACTATATTAGCTATGTCTTTAAAAAACTCATATATCCCGGGAAGTGTCTGCGCCCTAAGCTTTTCAGCATGTTCAAATTTAAGGACCCACACTTCTTTATCGGTATCTTTCACATATGCTGTTTCATCTTTATTAATAGAAACAATACTGGTTTTTCGAGGCTCATGTAAATAAATTTTATCTTCAAATATATTCTTCCGGTCTAAAATATTTCCATATAACAAAGGGAATACTTTATTAACTGCATCCTCAACCTTCTCTAAACAGAGAATGTTATTATTTTTTATTGAGCACGATCCGGGTACTACAAAAATTACATTCTTTCCCAATTCTTCCTTAATTGCCAGAAATTTTTCTTCCAGGTGATTAACCGAATTCAGTTTTACACTATCTTGCCCCTCTTTTACCCGGGAGGAAAAAACAAAGTTCTCGGATATTTTAACATCGAAAAGATAGGATAATACAGCCAGCAACAGTGCCAGTTCATACGACTTTCCGTTAACATCCTTGTTTTGTTCATTGCCAATCATTTCATTAATTTTAAAACCTAATCCATTAAGCGTGTAGTCAAATATTTTTAATCTAATAATGTTCCGCTTAATATATGAATCCAGAAATAATCTTATACAATTGACAATTCCTTCGGGGAGTGCGGTGTTTTCATCGTTCTTTTTTTCAACTTGAATTACTCTTATGGTACCGGATTGTTTGGCAGAATCATATACAGGGAAGTAAGCCTCGCCAATGTCAAGCGAATAATATTCTTCCCTGATTTTTTTCAACTCTTCATATTTATTCCTGAAAGAAACACGATCATCCAAATCGTCGGAAGTTTCTATTAGATCTTTTAATAATTCCAGCGCTTTATTAAAATTACCGGAATCTATTAACTTTTGAAGTTTATCTTCTTTTTTATACAATTCTGACATTGAAATTAAATTCCTGATTATCTAAAGTCACTGAAATTTTACCCTCTCCGCCGATATCATCAATATCCTTAATATCATTTTTCCTGAACTGCAAACACGAAAATCCCCTGCCTTTTCCCAGATTCACATTGCTTTCTGATCCGTAAAATTCTTTACCGCAAAAATCCAGAACTACTTTATCCAGATTCTTGAACTTTTCAGTTATTACAACCAGGTAATACTTTCCATCAACCATAGTGATTCTTATTATGGTATCGGCTTCTTTTAAGAGAATTACGGAAGCATCTTTCGCAGCCCTTTCCTTCTCCCAGAATTCAGATAATTTTTCACTTAAACTCCTATCTGCTGCAGCAAGTGAATATCTGAAAGCCTGCTTTTCGCTCATAAGAATATGAGAGCTCAACTCAAAAATCACAGGCAAACTCTCTTCATACACTTTCAGTGCTTCTTCCCGAACCGGCTCAAGCCTAATTAAGTATTCCGCAATTATATTGTTCTGAATTTCATTATATGATGTTTTATTCTTTAAGCCGGCTTTAATCTTATTTAACAGTTCAGGTGGCGTAATCCCCTTAAATACCGAAAGCGAACTTACCGCCAGCGGTCCGTCAGTAGTTCTCAACGATATTTTTTTTACCGGAAGAATGTCTTTAATATCCGGATACTCTTCCGGATCTATATTTATGTCGAATTCATCGCCAACAGCAGTGGCTTTAATTATCAAAACAGCTCGAATTACTTTTCTGTCTTCGGCTATCCGGGCATCCGTAATTATTACATCTTCATCAATTTCTTTAACAAACCAGATTTGTCCGGCCTCAATTTTCGAGGGCGGATTTAATATATTATCTATATAATTCTGCATTTTAATTGTCTCCTAAATATTCATCAAGTTTACATTCAACGGAAAGCATTCTTACAAAATCGGATAATACTTCGGATAAATCGGATGAAGCTTGTTCTTCTATGTCATTTGTAATTATTTTCAACAAGGAATCTTTTATGCGGGCTTCAACAGTCGATTTGCTGATTTTCAAACCGAAAACACTCTCTAACATTTCGGATATTTCAACAAATCCCAGAGCATTTGTTAATCTGAAAAACAGCATTGCAGCGTAAATTCTTCTTTTATAAGGGTCCGGATTCGCTTTAACAAATCTTTTTACCAGTATTTCTGCCAGGTTATTTCTTTCAAGCTTGCTCAGATGGTCTTCAGAATCATCCGGTAATGTATAATTAATTGAATTATCTTCATCGGATTCCTGTGTGAGCGGCTGATCTAAATATATGTATTTTGATAATGCCATATCTGTATTGTTAATTATTATTCCCATTATATCAGAGAAGGAAAAGCAATAATTTTCCGGAATATTAATTATACTTTCCAATAAATCTCTTAAAAGCTTCCTATCAATGATTGCGGAATTCTTCCTTGATTCGCGGTGTTTCCTTAAAGAGGTAAACGGGAAAACCATATCCGTCAAATCATATCGCTGAAAATCCCCTTCCGTTTTCTGGTAAATATTTTCGCGAGATTTAACTTTCGATTTAATTTTCCCTTCTGCCTCAAGATTATTAAGTTCTTGTTTTATTGCACTTTGCAAATGAACTGTTTCGTCCCTTAGCAAAGAATCTATATTTTTTGAAGCTTTTTCAGAATGAATTTTTGTTATATAAGCCTGAATTCTTTTTTCGTTATCAGGAGTTTCTTCACTGCATTCGGAAAAAACCGAGTTTTCCTTTTGCATAAGAATAATAATTTCGGCAAGTATTTCGTTCTTTAAATCATCCAAATCAGAACTGGTTTTATCGTAAGATTTATTAAAAATAAACCGATCAAGCTGAATACTTAATTCCTTGAATAACTTGTTTTCGAATTTCCCGGCTAACTTATAATTAGAATGTATTCTTATCAAAAGGCGGGCTATATTAATATCAGAGGGTTTGTTCATAACTTTCCATTATCTCCAATCGTTTTATCAGTTCAGGTGAAAGTATGCAAATTTTCTTTTTTAAGCTTTTAATAAAAACACTCTGGCTAAAATAAAGAAGAAAATAAGTCGTTTTTTTAAGCTTCTCGGGAGGGACACCGGCTCTGAGACATAATTTGTCATAATGTGGGGTACCTGTACCAGGGATAATTACTACCTGTTTATCATAAATTAAATCCATAATGCAAACAGGCCTTAAGGCATCTTTATAATCATCTTCATTTCGTTTGCCGTCAAATTTCACCTTTGAATCCGGCAGTCCATATACATCACCTTTACTATAGATAAACTCATTTTCTTCGAAATCTTCTTCGGCATTTTTCTTTCTTTGAACTTTCCTGATTTCCGTAAATTTAATTTTGTGAACTTCGCTTAATTCGGTAAATATTTTTTTGTATTTCTGCACTGACATATTAACTCATTTTATTTTTCGCAAAATATTGAATTATTGTTATTTAATGCAATAAAAAGGAAAAAAGATTTTCGCAAAACCATTTACACAAAAATATTGTACAGACTCCAGAGCCCTATATTTGCTATTTGACAACTTATTTTCACTTCGTTCCAACCTCCGTCCACTTCGTTTCAACCTCCGTCCATTTGGTTTCAA
>CAZOZP010000117.1:0-3819 GCA_964584325.1 uncultured Melioribacteraceae bacterium | reverse complement strand
CAAAGGAACTGTTAAATCAATTGAAATTGTGGGAAATAAATTTGAGAATCCGGAGCTATTAAAATAATTAGGGGAGAATAATTGGAGGTGGTCCAACTGAAAAAAAGAAAATGCCCCATCTGCGGGGAAATATTCAAACCTGAGCATCCAAATCAAAAGTACTGCGAACCATCTGAAGAAAAAAAATGTAAACTAATAGCTAGGAAAAGGCAAATACACATAAATGTACAACGACACCGACGAAAACACAGAAACACGCAAAAAGAAGCACGATACGAGGCAATCGGGAACGCTACACAAGAACACGGAAAAGCAATCATGGAACAATATCAAACAGGTAAAGGCACAGGTAGCTTAGGTCCCGAACCTTTACCTAATTTTGATGATGAACACATAAAAATACTAAAAGAGTTCCGGAGGTTACGTATACCAGCACCAAGTTTAAACTGATTACATGGAACTATGAGGAAAGGAATAAACAAAAAATTTTGGTGGCTGGTTGACAAAGTACATAGAAGACCCAGGATATCTTGAACAGATACTCAAAAAGCTATGTCCCTATTGTGAATCAGCACTACAAGAGCCCTATAAAACTAAACAAGAATGCTCAACTTGTGATTTCACATTATATGGTAATCCCAAGCTTTTAGCCTTTAAAATAGAAGAACCAGTTTTTGAATACACTTATAAAATTGATAAATGCCCTGAATGTGAATCTACTAATTTATTCTATGAAAAAAGAGAGAAAGAATTAGTTTGCAAAGCCTGTGGACTTGTATTAAGTGGGCAAACATTATATTCAGCTTATACACGTATCCGTTACCCATTTGGGACACATACAAACAGTTATAACTTACTTTAACACTTTTAACAGTCATTTATTATATGACATACGACCATTTTGCACCTCCTTGCAAAGAAAAACCTTTTTTGAGGGGAAGAGAATAGTTCATGGTATCACCTACCTAAATTAATCTGCTATTTTTACTCTTTCTCCCCTCAAAAAAACACCTCTAATTAATTCTTTATTCTCATTTAAAACCTTAAAAACAATAGGAGATGAAATAAAACATGATAGACATAGTTTTAACCGTCTTACTAATCGCACTAATACTAGCTGTGATTTTAAGACAAATAAAAAGCGACGGATACCTTATTCTGCCAAAGGTTGAAAACGGTAAATTCCAACTAAACGCCTTGTTTTACATTATAATAGGTGTAATCTTTGGTATACCAGTTATAGGGCAGATATATCCAACTGTAAATCCATTAGATGCCCTGTCAATACTAATCGGGTTCGCTGTTGTTTTCACTTCAATCTATGGAACCAACACACTCATAGATGCAGCTGGAACTTATGCAACACCAACACCTGAAGAACCACAAGAACCCGAGGGCCACATTTAAAATAAATTTTTTTATAGGGCGGGATATTGGATGGACCAACATAACTGTAAACAAGAAAAACGCCTAGACCGAATAGAATCAGACCTGGAAAAAGAAGCCACAAAACACGAAGACCTACGACGGACCATAAACGGAAAACTAGACAACATATACAAGGCAATCAAGGAAGGAGATAACACCAACACCAAATACATATTCCTAGTCATGGGAATGTTCCTCGGAGCAATCGTAGGAATAACCGGCGTACTACTAACATTCATAAAATAAAAAATTCTCTTTTCACTTTTACTTCACCAAAAACCCAAAAGGTGAACCACAAAATGACCGCCGAAAACACCCTCACACCAGAAATAGCAGACAAAATAAAACAAGATATGATCTACGGATACCACGACAACGAAGGAAAAAAGACATATCCCAAACTAACAGACGCCGCAAACTGGTACAAAGTCAGCTATCAAAGTTTAAAGAAAAAAGCCGGCAAATGGAAATGGAAACAAAAAAGAAAAGACCATATCGCAAAAGTGAACCGGAAGGTTGCGGAAAAAAAGAAAAGTGAAGAGCTAAGTGAAAGTGAAGCTGAAGAGATAGTGGTTAATGATGCTAAGTTTAACGACGCTGCTAACCTTTTAAGACGTGCTACGGTCCAGGAAATACAGAATATAATGGACGGTACCGCTGATTTTAAGGGTGGTATTGGTTATCAGTTGATGAATTGTGGCCGTGCGTTGGAGAGTGCTCAGAAGATATCTAAGACAGCGGCCGGTGAACCTTCAGATATTCAGAAAGTGCAAGGACAGATTGATACTGAGCATAGGTATAAGCACACTATTGAAATGATTGGATCTGATGAGTTTCGGGAACAGGAATTAGGTGTTTTAGTTGCCATCAGCGAAAAGCAGGAACTTAAAGATAAATCCTGAAATGCCCTATGGTGTTGGTACTTATGCAATTGAAGCATCAAATAAGCGCTGGAAACCATTAAGGCACCTAATAATTGTTATTGAATTACTTATATTCCTAATTCAAGGCAAACTGAACCGGTTAATGATTTTCATGCCACCACGGCATGGAAAGAGTGAATTAATAAGTAAATATTTTCTTTCATGGTACCTTGGAACATTTTTAGAGAAAAGGGCAATCCTCACTAGTTATGGGGCCGGTTTCGCTGCTAAATGGGGCCGGGAGACTAGGGATCTCCTTAATTATAAAGGATTTGAAATGTTCCTCTCAGATGTTCTTATTCGTAATGATAGTAAAGCAAGTCATAAATGGGATATTAAAGACCATAAAGGCGGCCTTGTAACCGCTGGTGCGGGTGGTCCGATCATGGGAGAAGGTGCAAACCTCTTCATCATAGACGACCCACATAAGAATATAGAGGAAGCCCGTTCACCTGTTTTTCAGGAAAAGGTGTGGGAATGGTACCTTAATATAGCCCGTGAGCGTGTTGAAAAGGATTTGGAAGATGGACTTCCAGGATCCATGATTTACATTGCTCAGAGATTAGATGTGATGGACTTAGCTGGGCAGATATTAGAGGCCGAACCTTATATTGTGATGGAAGATGCTTTAGAAATCCTAAGATCTGGGGGAAGTATTCCTCTAGATACATGGGTGCTTGCGAACTTCCCATTAGTAGCTGAGGAGGAAGACATCCTTGGACGTGAACCTGGAGAAACATTATGGCCTAAACGTGTGGATAAAGCCGAAGCGCAACGAAAAAAGAATATAATGGGCGAGCAACGATTTAATGCTATTCATCAAGGTAATCCTAGAGAGAGAGAAGGTAAATACTTTAAAAATGAATTCCTTGAAATAGTTGATGCTTTACCTAATAATATTATACAAGAGGTCCAATGGTCTGATCTAGCCGCTACACATTACCCCCCAAATATCCCGATTAAACAAAGGGGAGCTGCCACTGCAACGGTAAGATTAGGATTAACTGATGATAGACGATTGTTTATAACCTTTTTTGATGAGATGTGGGAAGAAGAAGATGTTGTAACCACGAATATAATTAATATAGCCCGAAGTAGGGGAAATAAGCCTATTATCTTCAAGGGTAAACCTCCTAAATATTGTATACCCATAGACCCGGGTCAAGCCTCTAGGGGTCAAGTGAAAAAATATTCTTTATTATTACCTGGATTTAATTTTGAAGGAATTATTGAGTCAGGGAGTAAAGAAGATAGAGCAGAAGCACCTAGCACCTGGGCTAAGATAAATAAAATTTATGTATATCGAGAAGGGGCAGGCCCTAAGATGTTAGAGTTACATGGAAGTAATAAGGAAGCTCTGAAACGGTTTATAAAAGTTGTCACTGATTTTCCAAATAATAAACATAAAGATTTTGTAGATGCCTTTTCAGGGGCTTTTAGTGAATTAGAAATTCCAGATGAAAATAAG
>CAZOZP010000116.1:0-4031 GCA_964584325.1 uncultured Melioribacteraceae bacterium | reverse complement strand
TAGGTGGGTCAGTTTTCACCGGAAAAGTGGGTCATTTTTCACAGGATTTTACAAAAACAGAAAGAAAACAATTACATACAAGTTTTGGATAGATGAAACATATTGGGTTCTTGACCCTCATAATAAAAAAGTAGTTCCAGTTCCAAAACCATTCATAGGTAAAAATTCAATTGTTGAATTGTATTAGAGTACTAAAAACAAGTACTTTGATCAAAGTATGATCTAATATTTAAACTAAAAAGGGAGTAGAATTATGAAAAAAAGAGTGAAAGCAACAGAAAATGCACTTAGCCTGTACCTTTACGAAAGCTCTGGAGGAGGAGGGGGCATTATTGGCAGCAGAAAGTATGGATATAAAAACAAACAAGTTGGATGTTATAAGGGGTTTATATTGGTGGCTTGGGGAGTAGATTGTATTTCAAAAGCGGGCTCTTGGTGCGCACCTCAATCCTGTCCAGCAGGAACTACAAAAGAATAATTTGTCTATGGTATTTGTGTATAAATATTGAAAATATGAATTTGTTTGTATACGAATGTGATGGTCTCAAGGATTTTTAAGTAATTAAAGTCAGACTGGAGACAAGTTTTAATATTCATAGTTATACCAATTTCTATTATAAAAATATTGCTTATTCTAATTTATTGAATAAGCAATATAATATGCAAAATTTAGAGATTTTAAGAGTGTAAGAAATATTTTATTATATTTTCTAAATGACTAAATGTATAATAATTTTAAAATAATATGAAAACATTAGTTGTACTTCTTGCTTCACTGCTCACAATGTGTTTGGTATTTATTCTTATTAATTATTTTCAAGATAATAGAAGAGATATGCAAGAAATAAATGAAATTAGCTCCATAATTGAGTCAATTAAAATTTCTATGCGCGAATCGTATAATATCAATGGCAAAATGATTCCAAATTTGGAAATTCCTGATTTAACTGGTAAGAGTAATAAATTATTATCATTGATAAATAATAAAATGACTTTAATAGTTTTATATTCAGACATTAGTTGTAATGTCTGTGTCGATGAATTATTTACAAATTGTAGTTTATTGAATAAGAAGTATAAAAATTTAAATATTATAGTAATAGCATCAACTAGAAATAAAGCTAATTTATTAAAGTTCAAAAAAATAAATAAAATTAATAATATTATATTGGACGATAATAAATATGAGTTTAAAAATTCATTGGCTATTATTTCTATACCCACAATGATATTAGTGAAACCAAATGGTACTATCACAAATTCATTTTTCATAAACCCAAATATTAAATTTTTAAGTAAAACTTTTTTTAATTATGTCGAGAAAGAAATGCAAGTAAATATAAAAAGCGAAGAAGAGATATAGGAGCTATTATGAATAAAATACTAATTATTATCAATATCTTATTTATATTAATATCCTGTAAAGAGAATAATCAATTACAAAACAGACCTTCGAACATAGAAATATCTAAAGAACGAATAAAAAAAATAAAGAATACAGATAAGAAAAGAATAATATCATTTTTTAAAGACATCCAATTAGAAACTAAAGAAGAATGTTTTATTGGCAATATTCATAAAGCAATTCTAATTGAGAATGATACAAGGTTATTAATTTTTGATAAAGCTAATAAGAATGTTTTTCTTTTTGACAGCGGTGGAAAATTCCTCTATAGTATTGGAAAAAACGGCCAAGGCCCATTTGAATACTTAGACCCTACAACAATAACTTATGGTGATTCAATTGTTGCAATATCTTCTCATGCCGATAAAAAAGTTTTATTATATTCTCTTGATGGGGAACCATTAAGAGAAATTAAAATAACTGACAAACATAATGTTCATTATGTAGATAATATGAGTATTATCGATGGAGATCTTTATTTATACAATAACATATTTATTTCAAATACACCTATTCAAGATCAATATCGTATTATAAAATATAGAAATTGTATAGAATTTCAACATGGATATTCTAATGAAGAGGAGACCTTTTTTTTAGGAACAGGCAATATTATTAAATATGGGAATAAAATACTTTTCAATGGGATATTCAATGGTGTGATATATGAAATTGACCCTGAAACAAACACTACATCTAAATTTGCCGATATTGGTGAATTTTACAATACTAAGTTTATGCAAAAACTTAAAGAAAAAGGTGATCAAGAACCCCTTAATTGGTTTATAAAAGAATGGAATGAAAACAATAACACAAATATTACTACCGGTATAGGTATGATTAATGATTTCATTTTTGTGAAAACAGCACGAAATAGAAACGCATTAGTAAATAGCAACGGAGAGGTCATAAGAAAGGATTTTGAACTTAATCCTTCGGACTTTACGCCAGAACATTATGATATTGAAAGCATCGGATTGGCGGATGGTTTTCAATTCACATCAGATTACATAATTACAGCTGCACTTAAAAAAGAGGATATTAAAAATGGCATTATTCGAAATCCAAGTATTTTACTTTTCAGAATAAATTATTAAAACAAAATGATTAATGATGTGCTCAATAATATAAAAATAGATATTGAAGGAGAATTATCCCTAACAGGGGAAAATTTCTACAGCTTGAACTTATTCGACAGCCTTGAATTTATGACATTAATTTCGGCAATTGAGAAAGAATTTGATATTGAGTTTCGGGACGATATTACTTTTGATGAACTTAGTAATTATGAAACTCTAATTGCCGAAATAAGAAAGGAAATATGCCGCCGCTCGTAATGCCTAAACAACCCATTGGCAGAAGAAACTATTTCGATTGTTTTGAATCAACGATAGGCGGCGTAATTGCAGAGAGAATTGCCAAACCGGAAGCAGTTCTTTCACTCTTTTCACTCCCCGATGCCTTTGCATTAGTTCAAACAGAAGATAAAAAAGCTGAGTTGCTCTGCAGATGCTTTGATGTTAATTCTTCGATTTTAGGTTTTTATAATTTGGCGGTGGAAGAATTCACTGAATTTGAGGAGTTTATTAAAAGAAGAAAATCGGATGAATCTTTTTTTCTGGTTTATGATGAATTCTATGTATTAGAAAACAATAATTACAATAAAACAAGCTTTATTCACGCATCTGTTGGGAAAGAAGTATTAAGCAAAAATTCATTTAAGGTTTCAGATCCGCAATTGATTGTTGAAAATAATTACGGGTATGACGACAGAATAATAAATTTTCAATCCCCTGCCGGAAGTAAAATTGAGTGCAGTTTTTATTTAGTGAATGC
This sequence comes from uncultured Melioribacteraceae bacterium, assembly GCA_964584325.1. Lineage (GTDB taxonomy): Bacteria > Bacteroidota > Ignavibacteria > Ignavibacteriales > Melioribacteraceae > CAZOZP01. The sequence goes on along the minus strand of CAZOZP010000116.1, from coordinate 790 downwards.
TATTCCTGGTTCAGAGAGGAATTACACTGAATTTGTTGTTGGGATGGAAAGATTCAATGCCGAAAACTGGAAAGGGAAACAAGAAATTGCCGGTCTGTTTACAGGAATTGCAGCTGCAATGAAATACAAGGAACTCTTAGAAGAGCAGATATTCATTAAAGATTTCTATAAATGGATTTTCCCGCTGGTGTGGAAACGCGAATACCTCAAGAACCAAAATGAAAGTGAAATAACCGAACTTCTTTCCCAAGTTATAAATGAAATGGAAGTGTTTGAAACAAACATTTTACGCTTGAAAATATCGTTTTCTGAAAAGCTGTTTCAAAAATCTTTATCCAGATTTGATAATATTATTGAACTGCTGGACAAATATATAGAACTTAATAACAGATGACTTAATTAACACAAAGACAAGATATTATATGTTAATAAATGGGTGAAATTATAAAATATTTTATTATTTTAGTTTGCGTTTTATCTGGGAAATGGAACCGTGATGCGTGATGCGCAAGACCAAGTCTTGTTTTGTAGTTAGATGTCGCAGCTACGCAGCTCTTAATATTGGTGATGTGTTTAGTTACTAAGATGTCAGCCCTACGGGCTTGAAGAGAGCAAAAATGTTAATGCAGTCTCTGAATAAAACCGGAATAAGATATTGCAGTTGAAACAGCTCCGTAGGAGCGGAATCTTAGTAACAAGATGAAACAAAATCTTATGGTAGCTCCGTAGGAGCGGAATCTTAAATCTGGGAGTTAGATGTCGCAGCTTAAGCAGCTCTTTTATTTTGTTG
>CAZOZP010000115.1:0-4053 GCA_964584325.1 uncultured Melioribacteraceae bacterium | reverse complement strand
ATATAATCTCTTAACGTCAATTTCTCCATCTTATCACATCTCTTTTAATTCACACTTAAAACGATATTTACAATCACTGCAACCTTCCAGGTCTGAGAAGTTGCATTCTATCAATTCAGGAAATTCAATCTCTTCCAACTTCGTATGTATCCAGTCATAACCCAAAGCCAAAAACAACATCTCAATATCTAGTAAATCACAATTCAACTGATGATTTTCACCTAAACAGCCATTCAGATAATTGGGTTCTTCCCATGGCTTAATATCACCAACAGGGTACTCATCAGGGTAGAACTTTAACCAATCTGGGAAGTTCTGGGTCCAACTGGTTCTTAGTTTATAGTATCGGATCCACCAAGTACGCTCACGGTAGGCCATGTCCTTTAAAAAAGGTATTCGTTCGTATAAGGTCTTGAATTTTTGATTACGGGATTTCTGGTTGAGTTTTTTATAATCAATTTTCAACGGAATCCCTCCTGAGTAATAATTTTATTATATTTTCGTATGCAGACGAAGAGGACAAAGTACGATCAAGAGGACGGGCCGCTTTAGAACGCTCCGTTGATGAAAAGGAGGATTTCATATATAAAAGAAATTTAACCGGACATCGATCGAAAAAATGAATAACCTTAAGAGACAAACATAATAAGTTCTGATCAAAAAGTGACTGACTGATTAAAACGTCCTGTTGATTAAATGAATTGATTAAATCCAATATTTTATTTAAAATGTCCGGTTTGTCCTCTTTGTCCGGAATGTCCGGTTTGTCCTTAATTATCATAATCCTCCCATCCCGGAACACTAACTTCTTCATCCTGCAATCCAATATCCAATCCATCAAAAACAACATCCATCCTAACAAAATCCAAAGCAGCACTACCTAATTCCCATTCAATTAAATTACACTGAGAACTATCTAATTCCAATAAGTTACCAAAGTCAGAAGTAGTCTTATCAGTCAAATCATAAAGAAATGCCCTACCCTCTTTACCAACAACCTTAAAAAAACCAGCGGAATTTAACTCTCCAAAGTAGCGTCTGACACTTCTTTTAGTTAAACCGGTGCCAGTGATTTCCATATACTTATTAACTGTAATTCCTTCTTCTGAAATTTTCTGGCTGAAAATCCATTCATCTTTATTAGCTGCATAATCATCTAAAATCTCAGCTGCCTTAGGGCTGATATTAACACTAATACTACGATGATATTTCTCAAGAAGACTAATAAACAATTGAACATCCTGTAAAGACGTGAATAAAACTTTCTCATCATCCGTCTCAAAGAGTTGTCTATTAAATATATTAAAAGCAGTTATAGTTTCAAGCAAACCATTATATTTATCAAAATCTCTCTTAAAATATTCAGATTCCCCTAAAAATTCAATAACGCTATGATTATATGGATTAACAATCTTAACGTCTTTAATCTCTTCTTTTATCAATTGAACAATGTATTTAACAACTTCAGCCTCTTTTTCATAGTATTTTAACTTTTTATAACTCCTTCCAATTTTCATTCCCAGGGCTTTCTTTCTAGCATTAAAAACCGCTTTATTATCCATCCTGGGAGTTATGAAAATAGACCGACTCATCTCCTGATCATCAAATTTAAACCCCGGAACTGTCGTGTATGTTAAAGCAGGACGGCCATATAATGTTATATCTGTTGTTATCCATCCTTCATCTTTGGTGGGTATGCTAAGAGGTTTATTTAAAAACCCATCACTTTGAAGTTCTTTGAGAAGGTTTTTAGCTTCCATGACAAAGTCTTGACTATTACGGCCTCCAAGATCACCATAATTAACTATTTTACCATCATAAAAACGTGGATTTTCCTTGGCACGGTTGAACATTGCCGCTTCTGTAATGCTTTTCTCATGGATAATATATTGAGAAGGTATCAAACTCATTGCTACTTCTTCGATATGTGTTTTACCTGATGATCCATCCCCCAAACCTATAACGCTAATTGGATTATTTAAAATTACTTGGCTGCAATAAGCGACAAATGTAAGCATTATATTTGTTCGTTCACCAGCGGTAAGCCATGAGACTAGACTGGCAACATATAATAATGGATATTGTTTTGTTTCAAGTATTTTCCGTGCTTCTTCTAATTTTTCCTGTAATTCTTCTTCTCTTTGGGCTTGTTCTTCTTCTTCAACGGCTTGAGCTTGGAGTATAATTTTATCTAATGTGTTTTGTAGTATCTGTTTTACCTGATCAAAATCTCTGCGAACTTTTTCTTTTGTATAGGAATTTTCTGGGTTTAAATGCTTTTTTATTTCACGTCCTACTGTACTAAGCTCTGTTAAGGTTAATGGTTCTTCATTAACATATTTAGCAGCTTTATTGCCTTTTGAATTTTTAAAAATATAAGTTATTGTGCGTCCTGTTGGTAAAACTTTAACTGTGTACCCGTCTGGAAAAGGTACTTCGTCTAATTCTTCTTCTTCATTTAAACCTTTCCCGGTGTTGGTGTTTTCGGTTATTAAGAGCATCACCCCCTCCTATGTTCATTTAAAAAGATAATTAAAAGGGAGTTTGCCCTTATTTAACTGGCTGTCCCAGGGCTTTTCTTACCTGTTTAAACTCTTCCAGGGTTAACTTCTTATCATCGAGTAAGCCTTCGCACCATCCACAGACTTCCTTAATCGTCTTTGGTTCGTTATTGTCCTGTGAGTTTTTTATCCATTTATCCAGGTTTTTGTTGATGCCTAATAGTTCGGTGAGGTTTACTCCGCTCATATCATGTGTTTCTGGTTCATCGACTTCGGTCTCCTTATTAGTCTCATCGCCCGTGTTGGTCGTTTTCGTTTTAACTTGAAAATCAGCATCAACAACAGGATCATCATCCCTGGGAGAACTTTTAGGCTTCTTACTAGATTTTGGTGTAGTGCTGCTCTTGGGGGTGCTTGATGCTGGTTTTGTTTTACTATTATTGTTTGAAGGCAGAACCCCCTCCATTTCTTCAAATGGTGTACCCTCATAACCAGCAAGAACCATAATCCAACCAAGAGGTATTCGGAGGGCTTTACTAGTTGCGCGTGTTATGCTCATTGATTTCACAGCGTATTCATCAGTCCAACGCTGATATTTACTTCCATCTTTACGTGTTAACGTTTCCTTATCACTACAGAGTGATTCACCCTTACCTACAATTTCCCCTTTAAGTGTCTGTGCTATTACCCTGCTTTCATAGACTATTTCCCCTTCTCGATCTATTCTTTTACTCCAATCAAGAACAGGAAACACCTTAACCAGTGCACCTAGGGTGGTCCATCCCTCTACGTGGACGTATTTTTTGCCTTTGCTGAAGACAGTGTATAATTTTTTTTCCTCTATTATATCTGCAAGAGCATTAGCTATCCTTTTAGACTCATCAATAATTACAACAGGGTCGGTTTCATAAATTAAAGTTAGAGGGGCCTGTTGTTGTTCTGCCACTGCTAATTCACCCATTCTTAAGCCTCCGCACTAGTTAATCTTACTGTGTTGTAGGTGAATTTACCTTTGTAGAATTTTACTTCCACTGTTGCTATTTTTAGGTTGTTGATATATTCCTGTAGCTCTTTAAAGCTCATATTATAGACGTTATCTATGCCGCTGGTTCCGGGTTCGTGTAGCTCTTCTATGCTGTCTATGATATCGTATCCTTGACTTCCCTGCCAGAATTGTACTTGGTCATCTGTGCTCTTTAAATTGAGTCGAGCTTTAAGTATTTCCTCGTTTTCATGGTTTATTACCTGTAAAGTCGCAGAATATTTTTTTACCATTTCCCCTGTTTCATCGTCTTCAAATTCATTCTCTCGAATATCTCCAAGGTATGGTTTTCCTATGAATGTGGTACCGGGGTCGAGGTCTTGGACGTTAAAGATGTTATATTCTTCTGTTCCTTCTATTTCATCGTCAAAGGTTTTCTTTTCTTTTGTTAGTGTTTTAAATACTGCCATTTTTCTCATTTCTCCTCTATTTCTATTTTTTCTTCAGATTTCCATTCACAAATTTCATTGACGTGAATATATGCCAACCGATTGATCCGGGCCATCTCCA
>CAZOZP010000114.1:0-4967 GCA_964584325.1 uncultured Melioribacteraceae bacterium | reverse complement strand
GAAACTGAAATCCCGCCACGGCGGGATGGAGCACGTTATTACGATTCTGAAATAGAAGACCTGTCCCGCCAACGGCGGGATGGCATTCTGTGGATCCCTTGGCAGATAAATATCCGGGGTGGAGTCCGTATAATTATTGTATCAACAATCCGATGGGAGTTGTTGATTCGGATGGGATGGAATTCTATGTAAAGGGAGATTATGAAAAGGATTTAAGAGAATTATTGGGCAATACTGTGTATGCGTTATTGTGGTTTTTTAATCAAGGTACAATAAATTAATAAAGAATAACGAGGTATTTGTTGAAATATAATAGAAAGCAGCAAGGTTCATTTAATTGTTTGACCGGGAGAAATTAGCTTTCGTTCTGTTCCTTTTAATAACAGGACTTCCTTTTCTTCGATTTTCAAAACTTTAATGTTATCCTGTTTCTCTCCAACCCGAAGGAAAAATGTTTTTAATGTTTTTGTATCTTCAAGGATAACAAGTTTGCTATTCCCGTTTATTATTAAGCCGGAAACTTTGTAAATGTTTTGAGGCAAAGGAACAGGTATTGGATAGCTTTCTTCTTGTTCAATTGCTACCGGAGATGAAATATCGTAAGTATATGGATTTCTTTTTGGCAGTACACCATCAGATGACGTTTCTGTCCGTAAGGGAATTTTCAAAGAATCAATTTCACCGGAGACCGGGTGTCCGGTGGCGGTTTCAACATCCCGGGTGAAAAAATCAACCATTCTTAGTATAATTAAGCCCCAGATTATGCATACTGCTATTATTAATAATATTTGGATACTCTTTTTCACAGGTTCAAATATGCCTCAAGTTTAATTTTTGTATTAATTGTATTGCCATCATTGTTTATTGATGATTGGAAGGATTTAATTTTAATGATCTTTCCTGTGCTATCAGCAAGCTGCAAAAATCTGTAAAGTTCATTGAATCCTGAAGAAAAAGAAATATCAATAGGCTGAATTATCATTCCTTTTTGGTTTGAAGGTTTCGTAGGTCTTATTTCTGTAAAATCAATTCCTGATGAAGCAGCATTATTTTCAAGAACTTCGAGAATTGATGAAAGTCCTCCGGATTTTTCTGAACTTGCGAATGAAGAATGTTTTTTCTCAAGTACTTTGTTCTTGAGTTGTTCTTCAATAAGCAGGGAATCTGTTTCGGCGATGCTTTCAGAATCAATATCTCCGTCAGTAATTTCACAAAGAGAAGAAAATAAGTCAGAAATGCGGGGGACCACTTCAGTTATCAACAACAAAAATGTTAAGCCTGAGGCCGCCAAGAGTATGTTCTTCCATTTTCTATTTATCAGCATAGAGGTATCCGGTTTTAATCTTGAATATTACTTCGAAATTTCCCGATTCATCCGGCAGAGTCTGAGATGAGGAAATTAATTCGGGATTTTTGAAGAGGTAACTATGCTCAAGCTTATCAATAAAACTGATAACATCTGATTGAGAAAAAGCAACGCCGCTGAGCTCTGCTTTATAAAAGCCCGTAGTGCGCGAAACGGCAATGTCTTTAATCTTACACCTGCCCGGTATGACTCTGCTTAAATCTGAAAGAATGATTCCGCAATTATTTGTTTCCGTTTTGATCTTTTGAAATTGCTTGATGTTTTCTTCAAGTTTACGGTTTTGTTTTTCTATGTTTTTGAGCATAACTCTTTTTTCCTTTGCTTCAAGTATTTGATCTGTATTTACAGCAGAAATACTTGTCAGGAAATAATTTCCGGAGTACAAAACAAAAAGCATAATCAGAATAAATGAAAACAAAGCAAGCGATACTCTTACCACAAACTTCCTTTCCGGCATCTCTCCCTGTTTTTGGAATATGTCACCGGATGCAAGATTAAAATTACAGGGATAATCTTTTAGGATTCCGTTAAGTAAAGTGAAATAATAACCGGAAGAATTGCTATCAGTGCTTTCAGGCAGGGGAGAAGTTATACCGGTAGTCTGGAATTCCTTATAAAGCAATTGAAATGAAGAAATAATTTCAACCGACCCGAAGGACTTAAGTGTATTGAAAACATCTGCTGCTTCAGTTTTTCTGGCAATCAGTATTTTATAATTACCTAAGTCATTTTCGGAAAAATTAAATTTCCATTTTGTAATAAAATTTTCAGGGTCTTGTCCTTCAGGAAGAAATCTCATATAATTATCTGTCATCCAGGCATCCGGATTTCCGGTTTCTTCAGTCATCCGGAAGTTTGTTACCATACTTCCAGATACATCCGAGATTATATATGTTTCTTCCGGTATCAGTTTGTACTCTGAACAAAAAATTCTAAGCTCATCAGTGAAAGAACTGCCGGAAGTTATTTTCTTCATCCCTTCTAATTTGAAAAACCGGGATAAGTCCGTATTCTCTTTAATAATAAATGGCAAAGAAATCTTTATATAAACAAGGACAGTTTGTTCGTCTTCGTAAGAAACAAACAGATAATTCTTAATCCCTGAATAGCTTAGCGGATTAAACGAATATTTTTTTATAATATCGTTAAAATATTTTTTCAAATTTATTTCTCCGCAAAATCAAAATAATTGTAACTGCCGTCTTTCTCATAATATATATGGGGAGTAAGATATATTATTAGTTCTCCTTTTCCTTTGCTTTTGTCTTTGGATTTGAATAATTCCCCAATTATCGGGATATCACCGAGCAGAGGAATTTTATTCTCGATTTTTGTTTCCGTTTCTGCAATCATCCCTCCAAGAACTATTGTCTCACCATTTTTCATTCTTACGGTAGAAGAGAGCGATTTTGATCTTATTGCAGGAATTACTCTTTCCTCTGAAGAAAGCGGCTCATCAAAATCCTGAAATTCGGGTTTTATTTCGAGAGTAAGTTCATCATTAATTCCAACCCACGGAGTTATTACAAACGAAACAGAAGCTTCCACTTTTTCAATTCTTTCTTTTTCAATGTAAGTTGCATTGTACTGGTTATTAACAGGTATTATTTCCTTAAACACGTAATTCTGTGTTGTCCCTATTTTAAGCGAAGCCGGGTGCCCGTTAAGTGTAGAAAGTAAAGGACGCGATTTTACGTTAGCAATTTTTGCTCTTTCCAGAAACCGGATATTGGCATAGAAATTAGATGGGAGTTTGCCAAGTTTCCCAACATTAACATCTTTTCCGAAAAACTTAAACGAACCTATATCTTTTAATATCTGGTTTATTTTATTACCGCTTGCTGTAACATCAAACCCGGGATACCATTGATCTTTACGTGAAGAAGAAAGGCTGTCGCCTGCTCCCATTCTTAATCCGGTTTGTAATGTGTTATCCAGATTGTAATCAATTACCAAAGCTTCAATCATAACTTGGGGTACCGGGGTATCCAGCTCGCTTAAATAGTTTTCAACCCGACTAACATTTTCATTGCTCCCGGTTACAACAACGGCGTTGTGCTCAATGGAAACGGATAACCCGCAGCTACCGGCAATCGCAGGAGGTATCTGGTCTTTAATCTTTTCAGCCCGAAGATAATTCAGTTTTACAACTCTTACGTTTTCAGTAAGTTTTGAATCCGCTTTGCCGATAATATAGGTGTCACCATCTTTAGTGTATGAACAATCGTTGTTTTTGAACAGAAAAGTAAGCGCCTTATCCATTACTGTATTTGCACATCGGATAGTAACACGGCCTTTGGGTTCAGCCAGTCTGATAAGCGGTAATCCACTTTGGGCAAAGATATCTTCAATAACTTTATTTAAGTCTGCATCACGTACATCAATAGTAACTTTTCCGTCTTTATAGCTTACCCAATATCCCTTATGGGTTCCGCTTGAAGGCGCGGATGAAAAATATGTTGACCGGGTTATATAATAGATAGAATCCTTTTGTGTGAAATAGAACCCGTTATTCTGAAGTATATTAAAAAGAGCCTTATCGAAATACATATCTTTAAGAGTTCCGGAGAGCTTCCCGGAAGTGCCTGAAGTCAGAAGAAAGTTCTTTCCGGTTTTCTGCTGAAGAATTGCGATAAGTTTTGCAATCTCTGTATTCTCTAGAGTAAGCGAAAGCCTTTCAGATACTTTATCGTATTCCAATACCGGTTCAGGATCCGGAGTGGGAGGTACAAGCGGAATTCGTTTTTGTCTAATTATAAACCGGACTGCATCCCAGGTGAGTTCCAGTCCGTTATCTTCGGCAAGTATTTTCAAAACATCACTAAGGGGTGTTTTGTAAATTGCAGCAGATACCTGAAGGCTGATGCTGTTCTCAATCATAATATTGGTTTTATACTCCAGAGCAATTGCCCTTACAATTTCCTTAATATCAGTATTGCTGAAATTAAGTGCGGGGATTACCTTATCACCTCCGGGAGGCCTGAGAGAATCCGTTTGCCCTTTTACCGAAGCGGCAAGTAAAAAAATAATAAGAAAGCTAAAGCAATGTTTCCTGTAAAACTTCTTCATAGGATGTTATTCCGTTTTTAATTTTTATTGCACCTGAATCGCGAAGAGAGGAAAACCCGGTTAAGCGGGCAGTTTCCCGTATTGATTTTTCATCAGGATTGTGGGAAATAATCCCGGCTATTTCACAATTGATTTCTAAAAACTCAAATATGGCAGTTCTGCCTGAATATCCGGTGTGTTTACAATCTTTGCAACCCGCGGGAACAAACCCTTCCGGCGTATTTTCGGAACGGACTCTGCACTTACAGAGTTTGCGTACCAGTCTTTGGGCAATTACCAATTTAAGGGAAGAGGCTATAAGAAAAGGTTCTATTCCCATATCAACCAATCTGGTTACTGCCGAAATTGAATCGTTTGTGTGAAGCGTACTGAATACCAAATGGCCTGTTAATGCAGAACGAATTGCGATTTCGGCGGTTTCGCTGTCCCTTATTTCACCAACCATAATAACATCGGGGTCTTGCCGTAGAAAAGACCTGAGTACGTTGGAGAAAGTTAACCCTATTTCGTTTTTAACATTGCATTGGTTAAT
>CAZOZP010000113.1:0-5092 GCA_964584325.1 uncultured Melioribacteraceae bacterium | reverse complement strand
ACGTTGGTGGTTTCACTATTTGCTGTCTTTTTATTCATTAGCATTATTGGTACATGGATGGAACTTGACGTAGTTTGCGGATGCTTCGGCTCGGCTATTTCTTCCAAATTTGGATATGGGATGATTATCCGAAATTTTATCCTATTTGGAATAGCATATTTCTCTTTTCATTTTAATGTTTTAAGGAAAACTGTTTAGTGGTAAACCAGGTACTTAAATATTTGATAACTTTAGCGTTATGTGCACTTTTTGCTAATGCCTTTATAGTATCTGATAATTTGGTTGATGGTGTTTGGACAGCAAAAACATTTTATTTTTATGGTGTTTCGTTAATTGTTTTTGCATTTGGGGTAATTAAATTATTATTTAACAAATTGGAATATAAGTTATCCTTAACTTCAGTTGATATAGCATTATTGCTGTTTTATGTTTATTCGGTTTTAAGACTGCTTTTTACAGAATATGTACCAACCTATAACGCACGCATAATAATCTTTACGTTTTTGATAATATACTACTTTGTTTTCAAAGCATATATTAAGGCTTTTACCTTACAAAAATTCACCCCTGGATTTTTGTTAATTCTTTCATTTCTGGCGGCAGGTTTCTGGCAAGCTTGTTTAGGTAATTTTCAGGCTCAACAATTATTAGGCTATTTTGCTACTGCACTTGGTTCAAGCGGCACATTCGGAAATCCTGCACCTTATACAGGTTACATAATTTCAGTACTTCCTTTTGCTTTGGGTTTATATGTTTTTCTTAACGGCAATAGCATTTATGAAAAAATACTGAAATATGCAGGCGGACTTACTTTTGCAGTTAGTCTTGCAGTGTTGCCTGCAACAAGAACAAGAGGCGGCTGGCTCGCGGCGGCTTCAGGAATAATATTTATTCTTTGGAACAAGTATCAATTTTCTTCAAAAATTCAAAATGTTCTTAATACAAAACTTAAGAAATATGCTGCGGCAGTTACCACAATTGTTTTATTAGCAGTTCTATTAACCGGTTTGTACAATATCAGGCCGGCATCTGCTTTCGGGCGGTTACTGATATGGAAAGTCACTGCCAATATTATTGCCGATAATCCGCTGTTCGGTATTGGTTATGACAGGTTTGGGCAAGTATATAACCGCTACCAGGGTGAATATTTTGCAGAAAAGGAAAGAGATGAATATGAGAAATATGTTGCCGGCAATGTTAAACAGGCACATAATGAATATATTGAAACCTCTGCAGAATTAGGAATTGTTGGTTTGTTTTTGTTTCTTTCAATTTTTTATGCAGTATTCAAAAAGTACAAACCAGAAAATATTGAAAGTGTATCAGAGTATGGTAAAATAAATATTTGGCTTCAAATTTTGTCAAAAGCTTCAATTTTATCTTTATTGGTTTATTCTTTTTTTTGCTACCCGTTTCAAATACTGCCGTCTTTAATAAATTTTATTTTGCTGTTAAGTTTAACCGGTAATGTGGTAAAGAAGTTTGAAATGAAACCGGTTAAGTCCAAAAGTATTTATAAACTTTCAGGTTTTGCGTTAATATTTTACCTGCTTATTGCATTCAGTTTTATGGAAAACAGGAATTATGAAAACCATAAAACTTGGAATGAAGCAGTAAGTTTATCCTCATTCCGTATGTATGATAAAGCCATTATCTTATACGATAAATTGTACAATGACCTTAAACACTCTGGCAACTTTATGCTAAATTATGGAGGTACGCTTGCTTTGGCAGGAAAGTATGAAAATGCTGTTCAAATTTTGGAAAAGACAAAGAATTTAAGCTCGGAGCATAATGTTTATCTAAATTTAGGAAATTGTTATCAGATGACAAATTCTTTTGAAAATGCTGAAACTTGCTATATTTTTGCCTCAAATATGATTCCAAATAAAGTTTACCCAAAATATTTATTAGTTAGGTGTTACTTAAAAACAGGTAACTCAAAAAAAGCAAAAGAAATAGCTGAATATATTATGAATATGAAAGTAAAAATTATTTCTCCTGCTGAATCACAAATTAAAAATGAATTAAAAAAAATATTTAATAATGAATTGCCAAACGGCTAAATTTCTAACAACAAAAAGAAGGAGGATGTATGTCTGAGAAACCGCAAAAAAGTAAAATAAAAGGCTTTTTTAAGGTAATTGTGTATTCATTATTAGCAATCATGTTGTTTCTTAATGTGAATGTAACATTGCAGGATAATGATAATCAAGTTCAATCTGATATTAGTGTTGCAGGTTTAGAGATGCAAATATTCGAAGCATCTTACGCAGAAAATCCTGCTTGTTGGAATGCATATTTAGCATGTATGTCGAATGGGAGAGGAAATGCTGGTGCATTAATTGGTCTTGCATGGGCTACTGGTGGACTATTATGGGAAATTGGGTATCAATCCGGTTGTTATATTGGTTATTTAAACTGTTAATCATATTTGGGAAGCTGTTTTAAATATAAATTGATTATACCAAGAAATATGTCCCAATAATCTTTTTTATTTTGGAATTGCTTCCTATAATTAAATAATGAGAGTCTTATGTTTAAAAGAATTATTGACACTAATATTTTTATAATATTGTTTTTTTTACTGTTAGCATGTAATAATAAAAATGAAACAACGCAAAAAAAAGCTTTTCTAAGTTATGATGCTATAAAACTTGAAAAAAACAATTTACTAAATAAAGTAATAGATGATAGTATAGTAGTTTATTTAAATGATATTAAAATTGTCGAAGACAAATTAGTTGTAAGTGATCAAGTAAGTGATCAAGTAAGAATGATTGATTTTGAAGGAAATTTGATTAATTCATTTGGAGGTAGCGGACATGGACCAAATGAGTTTGTAGTTAGTCCAGGTTTTATTTCGTATAATAAAATAACAAAAAAATATGCAATTATAGATTTAACTACAGCTAAGGTTAAAATCATAAATGAAAAATTTAAATATGAAACTGAATTTTATGGACCAGTTCCAATATTTAATTTAACATTTTCAGATACAAATTTATTTTGTTCATATTTAGCATCAGAAGGACTTTTTCATGAAATACAAGTATTCGATTCTGAATATAAAAAATATTTTAGCTTTGATCCAAAAGGTTTACACGAAAATTTTATGTTTAATCCAACTTATTTAAGATATAATAGTAAAAACCAAACGATAATTGTAGCTTTTATGTTCAAAAATTCTATTCAAATATTTGATAAAGATGGAAAATATTTAAATGAATATTCAATTAAGTATTTTCCAAGTATTAGTAGTAGCGAAGATATTAGTAAACTTAATTTAAGATTTTCAAATGTACCCAAAGAGAAAATTATTGTTGATGTTGAATTAAGTGATAAAGGTGATTTATATGTTCTTTGCGGGGAATTTGCTAAAAATCCCTATAGAGATATAATTTTACTGGATATAAATGGTAAAATAAAAGAAATTTATACTATTGCCGAAAAAGCTCAAAACATTGAAATCTATAAAAACAATATTGTTTGCGTAGTAAATGAAGAAACAGAAATTGTTTCATATTCTTTGCCAAAGTTAATAAATTAAATTAGAATAATATTATATAATTGGAGAAGTTATGTATAAAGTGAATTTTAGAACAAATCTTTTCGAAAAACTTATTTTGCTTATTTCAGTTATCTTTTATTCAGGAATTTTAGTATTCTGTTTGATGTATTCTCCAGATATTTCTAACTGCATAATACTTTCTGTTATTTTTTTGATTGTCTTATCAGTAAACATTTTTAAATTAATTAATAAATATAAAACAAGTATTTTAATAACTGATAATTCACTTATTTATAAATCGATATTGAAAGATGTAATAATTGATTTTGAAAATGTGGATTCTTATATGATATTAAATAAATATCGCAAGTACTTGAAAATATATTTAAAAGAAAAAAAGACCTATAAATTCCCTATTTATGATTTTTGTGAGAGAGATTTAAAAATTGAATTGGATAAATCTTTATTAAATATTAAAAAATGATTTGGTTTCATCGAATGAAAATAAAAACAATATGTTTTTCTGTATTTTTTATCATATTCATATATTATTCTATTAATGAAAGATTCTTAGAAATTAAAATATCCCTTGAAGATATAGTGAATCTGGGTGTTGATAAACATTTTTTACAAAATTGTAAAATTATTATTTTAACCCAAATGTCCGAAATATCTTGTAGTAAGTGTAAAAAAAGATATTTTGAAATAAATAAATTCGTGAAAGATTCAAAATATGAAAAGTATACAATATACTTAATTAGTAATGATGTAAATAATAAGTATAAAACCGAGTATCTAAAAAATGAGTGGAATAAAATTACTAGTGCAATACCACAATTAATGATTAATAAAATTGACTTTGAAAAACTATCATTAAATAGTAATAGCTTTATACTATTAAAAAAATCAAATACTTATTCATTTATAAACCTTCCATTTAATGAACATGATAAAAAAATATTTAGACAATACTTTGAACCGTTAGATTGAATTAGGGTGTATGAGAGTATTCTATAAATGGTTAAAGGAATATTCTCAGTGGATGAGTATAGGAATTGCCCGACTGAGCCTTCTGAGAATATTGGCGATTATTTTTGTCATATAATATAGCTGATGTTGAAAAGATTAGTAATAAAATAGCTTTGATTCAAAATGGAAAAATTTTATGCAATGAACTAAAATCAGATATTCTAACTAATTTCAAATCTGTTGAAGAATTTTATATATCAATATTCGCTAAATAATCAGGTCGGATAAATTATTATAACACTTAAACAGAGTATTACTTTGAAGAAATACACATTGTGAAAAAATATAAAACTTTAAAATATATAATTAAAGTATTACTGATAATAATTTTAATTTTCTTAATTAGATCATATTTATTCCAATTTATTAAAGTATATAATTCTTCTATGTCACCAACAATAAAAGACGGTGATATTATATTAATTAACAAGACATTGTATAAAATTGATTTCCCTGTATTCCCTTTTAACGGCTACAAAAACATTACAAACGGTGAAATAATTACTTTTAAATTACCTGCATATATTGACGGGGAAAGATCGAATCAGGGAA
>CAZOZP010000112.1:0-5126 GCA_964584325.1 uncultured Melioribacteraceae bacterium | reverse complement strand
GTGCATATCTTATTGTTGTTGCCGGATTAAAAGGATTAGGATAGTTCTGCTCAAGAGAAAATTCCTTTGCAATAATTGTTTGTGATTCTTCGGCAGAAGTAGTCTGAGTATCGAATTCAACCTTGAATATACCGCCGGTATTTTCAGGAATATTTACAATTCTTTCCAAAGAATTAAAGTTTGCATACTCTGCTCCGTCGAGTGTAACCGATTTGATTCTTAATCTTGCATCATCAATTGCAAGGGGTGTAAGCTTTATCTGTCGTTCTGAATTTTTAGGTTCAAAATTATAATAGAGAGAAACAGGTTTTTTATGGTAGTACAAGTTACCGTAAAGATAAACATAATATCCGAGTTCAATTGAGTGATAAGCACCCTTACCGCCGCCGCCTTTACTTGTGCCCCAGGCTGTAATCGCGGAGCCGTTCTTAAACCTGTCTGAATATACCTCGCCATAAGTATGATCAACAAAATAGTCCATAAAAAATTTCAATGTTTCATCTGCCATTTTGATGTATCTTTCTTCTCCTGTAACATCATAAAGCATAAGTCCGGCCATTACCGCCTGCTGCATCTGCCACCAGGCTTTTGCTGTATCCTGTCCCCACATAAGCATTTCGCCTGTTGTCCGGTTAAAATCTTTATATGGACCGCCGTATTTATGATCATAACCATTATCAAGAACATGATCAGCAAGCAACATCATTGGTTCCAGTAAAGATTCGTCTTTCGTGATCTGATATACTCTTCCTAAACACCAGGATGTTTTAAGAATATGACCCATAATCGTCATAGTTTCATTCGGATCAATATTCCAATTACCGTCATACTCTTCTGCAAATCCGATTGCCTGAGATTCCATGCTTGGAATAAGCCAATCTATTATATTATCTTTAATCATTAAAAGTTTATCAAGATAAACCTGTTCACCTGTCATAAGATACAAATTAAGTGCGTGAGTTGTTATTGCGTCAACAGTGGCGTTAAAGCTTTTTCCGCTTTTAACTGACCAGTTTGCACTAACATTATCGTAATAGCCTTCATAACCGGCGCGGGAATCCCACAACCTTTCTTCATTATTCTGATAGGCTTTATAGAACCAATCCCAATCTAATGAATCATCAGTTACCTCGCAGGAGGCTAAAATTCCCAACAAAGCATAGTGCTGATAAAATGCCGTTTTATTGGCGTTGATATTGGAAGCGCTTCCGTTGCGGTTCATATCGTTAATCCAGCCTTTGTTTAGCTTATCCCAGGCATGATCATACATAAAATTCAGAGCTTCTCGTGCATAGGTTAAATATTCGCTGTTACCGGTCATCATAAAAGCCCGGTTCATTCCGTAGGCCATCCTTGCCTGTGTAAGAAGACTTTTATATGTAGATGAATTTACACCCTGTCTGTTAACGTCTGTATAAAATCCGCCGTAAGTGTTATCGAGAGTCCCGAACCAGAATGAAGCACAACTGTCAACATAAGGAATTGTTCTTTCAGGTTCCTCAAGGTGATATGATTTTAAGGAATATTGGGCAGAAATTAATGTTACCGTTACTAAATAAATAAAGAAGATTTTTTTCATTGATACCTCGGGTTAAATAATTAGCTCATTATCTTATTAAAAATAACAATAATGATGATTAAATAAATAAACTGACAACAAAAGATTCAACTTTAAGGACAAACAACAGGTATTCTTATTCCAAAGTAAAAATAATACCGTGAAAACAGGCCGAATTAACACTCTTATTGAGAAACACAGATTGGATCTTCGAATCCGTGATTTATTCTTTTCCTTCACGGTTTAGTGTTTAATTGATTCGGGGTGTTCAAATCGTTATATTTTGGTCTTTAATTTCCGGAATTTTTATGAGAAATCTTATTTCATTGCTTTTTGCTGCAGGCATTCTTTTGTTTTTCCCCGGTGCTTCAAGAGCACAGCTCACGATTAAACAACTTCCTTACTATAACATTTCGACTTTGGATTCATCTTTCACAGGCTTATCAAAAACACGACAAATTATCGATCTTCGCAAAGGTTGGGTCATATCTCCCGAAGCAGGAAGTTCTGTCCAGTATAAAACAAGCATTCCTGTATCTTTCGAAAATTCTGAAACCGTTGTACTTACCAGAAATATTAATTTCAACGGTCTCTCAAATAAAGATAAAAGATTCATTTTGAATTTTGACGGAGTAAGCTACGCCGGAGAAATTCTCATTAACGATATGCTTATTTCTAAACTGCCTGTCGGAAACTTCCCATTTGAAGTTGAAATACCCGCTGACATAATTTCGAAAAACGGGAATAATAAACTTACCATAAAAATATATCACGAAATTGATGCTAAGAATTCAATACCCGTAAAACAAAGCTTTATGCTTGAGAAAAAATACGGCGGAATCATCAGGGATATTTATTTGACAACAGTTCCGCTTCAGCATTTTTCGGTTAAACTGAATTCGGTAAACTTAAGTCAGAATAACTCAAAGGCTGATATAAGTCTGAATGTTATATTATCTGACGGAAGCAGGAAAAAATCGGACGATGGGATTTACCGATTGAATACCAGAATACAATCACCCGGCGGACAAACTGTAGCTGAATCAAACATTACGGATATCAGCTTCAATTCAAAGAAGGAATTCCAGAAAACAGTAGCACTCGGCATCACTTCACCTGCTTTATGGTCTCCGCAGCAGCCGAATTTGTATAAAGTAACCTGTTCTCTTCTGAAGAACGATTCGCTTATAGACATCTCTTCTTTTAATCTTCCTGTATTCAGTCTCAGACATACTGAAGAAGGTCTTTTGTTAAACAATTCCCCATTCGGAATTCAAGGGGTTACATATCAGTCCTCATACGCTGAAAACGGAGTACTTGCTTCATACAAACATTTGGAAGCAGATTTCCGGATAATGAAGGAAATGGGTGTAAATGCCATCCGATTCAACCATTCACTGCCTCATCCTTATGCACTTAAACTTTGCACAGATTTAGGGATTCTGGCATTTACCGATATTCCGCTTAATTCAATACCCGAGCAGATTCTCGTAAACCAGGTTTTCAGTGAAAGAGCTAATAGTTATGTACAGAATATAATCAGCAGTTACAGGAACTATCCTGTTCTCGCAGGAATAGGTCTTGGGGGGTCTTATCTTTCTTCCTCTGAAGACTATTCAGCTTTTATATCCAATCTTGGCGGTTTGATAAAAAGATCCGGCAGTTATATTACTTTCGCATCATTTCTTGATAGTCCGGAAACCAAAATTAAAAATCTCGACTTATACGGCTTAAGTATTGTAAACAGACCATCTTCGGTTCTTTTTGATAAATTCAGAAAAAGTTCTGCTGCCTTAGGTAAGCACAATGTATTTTTTGCCGATGTTACTTATGCTACATTTAACGGAAGCACAAACGGTTATAAAAATCCTTTTTCTTACGAAGCTCAGGCAAAATTCTTTGAAGAGGTTCTGGTTTTTGCATCTCAGGATTCAATGCCCGGATTGTTTATAAATTCTATGTTTGATTATAGAGGTGAATTTAGTCCGCTCTTCTCAGGTTACTCTCCGGATAATATTCTTCAGATCGGAATTACTGATGAGGCAAGAAACACAAACAGACTAAGTTATAAAATTGTATCATCCTATTTTAACTCTTCCGAAATAGAAAGCATTCCCTTAGGAACTGTTTCTGACGATACCCCGCTATTTTTTATAATGCTGGGATTAGGACTTATCCTGCTTACCGGAATACTGATAAATTCACGAAGGAAATTCCGCGAAGATGCTATGAGAGCATTATTAAGACCATACAATTTTTATTCGGATATAAGAGATCAGAGAATTCTATCAGGCTTCCATTCCAATTTTCTTTTGGTAGTAATAACCGGTTCAATATCTCTTCTTATTTGCATTATGCTGTTTTACTTTAAAAATAATATTTCATTCGAAAAATCTGTAATTGCCTTCGGGTCTGAAGGACTTGCCTCTATTATCAGCAAACTCGCCTGGAATCCGGCACAGTCCTATTTATACATTTATGCGTTCACTCTTGTTTACATTTTCTCTATCAGCGTTATAGTAAAATTTGCTTCTTTTTTTGTGAAAAATCGTGTGCTTTTTTCAAGCATCTATTATATGGTTACCTGGTCATTACTTCCGTACCTCATTCTTATTGCAGCAGAATTGTTCTTATACAAGGTGCTTATTGTGAGGGATTTCAATATGTATATTTATTCCGGACTAATTCTTTTTTCTGTATGGATGTATCAAAGGCTTATCAAGGGAATTTATGTATTGTTTGATGTAAGACCGGCAAAAGTTTATTTTTTCAGTATCCTTTTCATTTTTGTTTCATGGGGAAGTATTCTGCTCTACTTCCATTTTACAAACTCAACCATTTATTATCTGAATCTTGTTTACAAGCAGTTTATAAGCGGATAGAGGCAGATTATTGTATTTATCAAAACTTGAAATATTCGGATTTAAGTCGTTTGCCAACAAAACCGTAGTAAATTTTACAAGCGGGATTACCGGAATTGTCGGACCTAACGGATGCGGTAAAACTAACATTGTGGATGCTATCCGATGGTGTCTTGGAGAGCAGAAGAGCAGTACCCTGAGAAGTGACAAAATGGAAAATGTTATTTTCAACGGCACCAAAAACAAAAAACCTATGGGAATGGCAGAAGTTGCCCTTACTTTGGTCAATAACCGTGGGGTTCTCCCTACCGAATACTCAGAAATAACTATCACAAGAAGAATTTTCCGTTCAGGCGAGAGTGAATACCTGCTTAACGGAAACGTCTGCCGACTTAAAGATATCACAAGTCTTTTCATGGATACCGGAATGGGAACAAATGCTTATTCAGTTATTGAACTTAAAATGATTGAAAGCATACTTAGCTCGCGCAATGACGAAAGACGCAATATGTTTGAAGAAGCGGCAGGAGTAAATAAATATAAACTGCGCAGGCGGCTTTCATTAAACAAACTCGATGATGTGAAGTCTGATCTCACCCGCGTGAATGATATTTATTCTGAGGTAGAAAAGAAAGTTTCGTCTCTTGAAAGACATACAAAAAAAGCAGATAAATATAACACTCTTACAGCCCTTCTCAGAGAAAAAG
>CAZOZP010000111.1:0-5198 GCA_964584325.1 uncultured Melioribacteraceae bacterium | reverse complement strand
CTCTGTGGTAAATTCTTATTAAGCGGCTGTATATCCAGGATCCGGCCTTTCACAATTACATAATAAAAATAAAATACAGAATTATAACAAAATAAAGCTTGCATTCTGTTTTTTTTTTTTTTTATTATGGCACGACAAAAAAAGATTTGTTGTAAGAAAACAGATTTATAATAAATAAATTATTTAGGGGTATTATGAAGAAACTTTTCTGCTGTTATTTGTCTTTGTTTATAATTATTGCCGCAATATCCTGCAAAGAAGACACACCCGTAAATACTGAAAATAATAATCTGTTTGATATGCAGGTTTTAGGTGCTTCGGTTACCGAAAGTTTCATTCACATAAAAATAAATCAAACAATAAATGATGCATTGGTTAATGTTTACAGAAACAATTCCATTATTTGCAGTTTCCCTGCCGTTAAGAAAGATACAGTAATAGTCGATAGCCTTCTTGCTGAAGCCGCACAATATGAATACAAAGCAGAGCTGTATCAAGGTGACCTGAAACTTATTTCAAAATCCGGTAAATTGCAGACGATGAATGTTTCGGGCAGTAATTTTACCTGGGAAGAATACAGGTTCGGTGATTATTACAGCAGCAGGTACAGAGATGTAGAAATTATTGACAACAATAATATCTGGCTTGCAGGCGAATTGTATTTTAACGATGGATACGGCAATGAAGAAAAAGTCAAAGGAACATCTAATTATAAAAATGGAGTCTGGACGCATTATAAACTAATGGGCAGCGATCCTTTTAACCCACAGTATAACAATAATCCGCCAAGAGAAATTCCGGGGGCAGGAATTATATTAAATAATAAAAATGAAATAATAGCTATCAGCGGAATCCACTTCTTTAAATTTAACGGAAGCATATTTCAAGAAAGAAATAATATTAGAAGAGAAGTTGGGCTGGAGATATTTAATGCAGGCATAAGGAATATCTGCCAAACTAAAAATGGGGGTTATTATTTTGGAGCAAGTGATGGAATTATCTATCACCACAACGGAAAACATTTCACAAAAATAGAAACAGGTACAAATTATAACATTATGGATATTCGGGCAGAAGTAAATCCGATTACCGGGAAAGATGAAGTCCTTGCTGTGGGGACAAGGATGTTGGAAGGCAATGGCGTTGGAGCGTTGTTTAGAGTTGATAGTTCAAATGCGGAGGCTGAGAATATTTTGGGAATCAACGATTATATGGCAGGGGTATGGTATAAATCAGGTATGAAATATTTTATTGGCGGCGGATCAGCTTTTAGTAATTATTTCGGATTTAATAAAGGCTGGAAACAACTTCTTAATGAAATAAATAATTATGGTTTTATATTTTCAGTTGACGCTAATGATTTGAATGATATTTTCACCGTCGGCCATTATGGTGAAATACAGCATTTTAACGGTAAAAAATGGACTAATATATCTAATAAACTGGCTAAGTGGGATATACATTTAGAGACAGTAAGGTTCAAAGAAAATACGGTTGTTGCAGCTGGTTACGGCGACGATAAAAAAGCAGTCGTCTTAATAGGCAGAAGAAATTAAAAAGAATTCCCGCCACCTGGGTGATGACGGGAACAAGGGTTACCAAATAAGTTTGCGAGACCGATTTTGGTAACCCAAATATAATAAATACTCACCTAAATTAAACCATAAAACGAGGTGCTTTATGAGAATTATTATTAATGGGTTAGCTTTAATTTATCTTTCCTGTTTTTTATTATAGCACGAAAAATTTACAGATATTGTAAAATAACGGATTAAAGTAGTTAGAGCAGTATTTAGCTATAAGAATAATTAATAAAAAGGGAAGATGCTGCAACATCTTCCCCACAGAAACAGCAGCAGGCTGGCACCTGTTCTCTATAGGAGAAAAGCTGTTTTTGTATATGAAAAATATAATATTAAATAATTTAAGGCAAGTAATATGTTAATAATACTAAGGTACGTACTTATTTTAATAGTAATATTATCTGTCGCGTGTAAAGATTCTTTAATTACTACAGAAGAAGTTCCGGCCGGAAGAAGAGATTATGTCTGGGAAGTTGATTCCATTGGGAATAATTATAAAAATGTATTTCATACTATTTGGGGGACAGACGATAATAATCTCTGGATTGGCGGTGGAACTGCTACATTTGGGAACTATAGCGAAAATGTATTGCATTTTGACGGGAAGAGTTGGAATAACAACCATAATGTAAGGATGGATCCTTGTTATGAGATAAAGGGAGATGTAGATAAAGTATTCTTTTGTGCAGAAAACAAAGTGATTTGTTTGGAAAATGGTGAACTAACTGAGATGCCACTGGATTTAAGTCCATTATTATTATTAGATTCTTTGTACACCGGATTAAGAGGAATAACAAAAATTAATAGTGAATTATATGCTTGTGGTTTTTCATTAAGAAATGGGGTAAATATTTCCGCAGTATTCTGGAAATTAAATAACAATAAATGGGATTGTCTGAATATTTTTGATGGTAATGATGGATCTAGTTGGCAATATCTTGACATTGGGCAAAATAAGAAAATAATATTTATGAATATGTATAAAACAAATGAAGATGGATATAGAATTGCATCATATAATGGAAAAGAAATTGATATTTTAACTGGAGAAGGAACAAAAATTATGTTAGTTGAAACGGTAAGCGATTGCTTATTCTCTCAGGGAGATGAAATATTTGACTACAATAGGAAAGATTTTGTAAAGGTTGCAACTTTAGGAATTGGACATAAACCAAAATCACGTATATTCGGCAGAAATAAAAATGATTTATTCTTTTTTGATGAAGGAAAGTTATATCATTTTAATGGGACTGATTCGAAAGTACTTTTCCATTTTGGCAAAGATGTAGGAATTAATGATTGTCTTATTCTTAATGATAGCATCTTTTTTTTGGTTTCTTCGAATAATGATTTAATTAATTATATAATCAAAGGGAAGTTCGAAAATTAACCGGAACTGCAATTCCGGAAAGGCTGGCACACTCTAACAAAAAATATAGGAGAAAAAATGAAAACTGTTATTTCAGTTGTATTGTTGTTATTTAGCCAATGTGTTTCAATACTCGCACAACAAACGTACAATTATACTAAGGTAATTAATCTTAATCCGAATTATGGTGTTGCAAAATATCATGATGGATCGAGCTTTGCTTATGTTTTGGATTACTCAACTTATTTAGGTACATATCCAAATATGTTTCAGGATAAACAAGGTAATAATGTACCCGGTATATTCAGACAGTCAATTATCGCAAATATCAAAAATAATTTACCATCAGGAGCATATATTAAAAAAGTAACTATTGAAGTTAATTTATTTAGTACTGAGATTGAATTAAATTTCGATATAAAAAATATGTCTGATAGTTTGATTTCCGGGGATAAAAAATCCTGGGATCGGTTTAAAGGATCACTCCTTTTTTCAAATATAAGTGATAAATATGCTAAATTATCTTCAGATATTCTTACTAATGCAGTAAGGTATGCTTCCGATAACAATAAAGATTTTGTGCTTGGCTTTTCTTTAACAAATGAAGGGAAACAGGCTCAATTACTACCAATGGCATTAGTCATTGATTATTCGGTAACAAAATACCCGCAAAAGGTTATAGTAAAAAACAATTTTGAAGGAGGATTGTTAAAAATAAATGGAGCAATTGAGACTGTAAATCCATTTAAAGAAATTTATCCTATAGAGGGGGACTCAGTAAAATTTGAAAGTGTTAATCAAACTTATGGGTCTTATGATTATTTATGGAATGATACTGAAGCCCCCAATAATAAAAGTAAATGGGGGAAAACAGATGCCTCAGGTAAGGAAGTTGTAATACCAAGCAATCTTTCACCCAATTATTCGTTCGCTGTGTCTCCCTCTGACAACAATTCAACTTATACAGCTTACCTTCGCAAAAACTGCCGTATATTACGAACAGATGCAACTGAGTTTGAAGGAAATCTGGATAGAGGTATAATAACTCGCATAGTAGAGCAGAATACATCAGAATTTACAGCGCCGGTAAATCAGACCATAAACAACAGAAAATATCAGTTTTCGTATTGGACAGATAATTTCAATGCCGGGAATTCAATAAGTTTAACTCCAACGGATAACACCCGCAAAACCGCCTTCTACAAAATGCTTCAGGCCTCAAACAACAGTGCGGCATTTAATAATTCCGGTCAGAACAAATTCATTGCAACGGAAGATGAAAACGGACAAATGACAGGTAACCGATTGGTCTATGAAAGTATTGGTAAGGTTTGGCTTGAAACAAAATCAAATTCAACAGATTGGGCTCTTGCCAATGGCGGAAAGCCTTTAAATAACGGTGGACCTGCCGCATTTGCCTCATTCGATGCAAATTCGAATGTCATAGATTCTAAAATAATATATCAGGACGGCAGTTCTGTTAAAATAGATATTTTCAACGAAAACGGATTGTATAATGGATCTTCAGTAGTAAAAACAGGTGGTACAGCTCTTGAAATGAAACCTGTTATAGTTTCAACCATTGAGGGTAGGTTAATGGCTGTATGGAAAGAATCAGACGGACTCTATTACAGATTCGGATGTTATACTCCTTCGAGCACCGAGAAAATATTCTGGTACGGAGAATCTGTTTGGATTGACGGAACAGACGGGAATTCGGATAATCCGACAATAGCCGCAGGGAAAGAATATAATTATGACAGACTGATATTCCATATTGCCTGGGAGCAAGGTCAATCAGCAATAAAGATGAAAAGTTACAAAATAAACAACACCCCGGCAATGAATACACTGTCAGTCTGGGGATCTTCCACATATACGGCCTCGGGAGCAGGGTGCAGTTCAGTTAAGAGTCCGGTACTTGCGGTAAATGCGGCAAACAATGCTGATTTCAGGCTTGCATTCATAGGATACAAAAACGGAAGTGATAAGCTGATAACAAGATTCAACAATCAATATACAACCTTAGGCAGTTCGGTAACCGGTATTTCGGTAAATAGCATAGCAGATAAAACTGTACTGGCTTATAGTGATTATGGAGCCAATATGTTAGGGAAGATGGCGGAAGTTTATTATTACTCATCCCCGATAAAGAATACGGAAACAGTCGGAAAAGTAAAAATGAGTCCCTCGGTAAGCAAGGCTAATGCATCCGTAATGGCTCTAAACACGAATTCGCTTCCATA
>CAZOZP010000110.1:0-5827 GCA_964584325.1 uncultured Melioribacteraceae bacterium | reverse complement strand
TTTATTAAGAAAATTAAATATTTAAATATTGTCTCATTTTTATTGAAATGTAGCGGTAATGACAAATTTGGGTTAAAACAACAAACCAAATATATAAACTAAATTCTTCTTCTGCATTTGAGGTTATGGTATTTTGCTTGAGTATGAAAAGTACTTTTAATGAATAATTTTAAAATCGTTTACCTAAAAATATAGGTCTACTGCCGAAATGCTGAATAATTTTGTCTGAATAATTCATACGACAAAAACCAATCTAAAGAATTTTCCAACGAATAATTACCTTTATAATAGGAATCTACCAAATAAGTTATTTTTTTATAATCATAGCTTGATGATTCCCTTACAGATTGAGAATTTATGGTATCAAAAATATATTCTTTCAAAGAAAACAATAAGATCTGAGTGTTATTGTCATAAAACTTATTTATTTGCATTTTTTGTTTAATAAGACCATACAATCTGGATTGCAATGAATTAAAACAATAAGGATGTATATTATGACCTTTAACCAACATAATTTTTCCCAGTGTGGGCGAATTTATATTAATTAATTTTCTAAATAGTTTCCCATTTTTTCTTAAATCGTTTGGGAGAATGAATAAATACTTTAATAAACTTTGTTGTAAAAATGGCATTAAACTAATCAAAAAATTATCTAATCTTGTTTGTTCGTGAGAATAATAATTTATCAATCTTGTTTTAATGGCAAAAAGATCTAACCAATTAATTAAAAATTTGCTATCAATTGCGGGCATTATGTCCATTAATTCAGTTAACTGATTTTCAATTCCTCGTCTCATTTGTATATTGACTTCAGAAGAAAATATATCGGCTCTTTTTAACATCAGAAAAGGTATTATTTTAGGAATATTTTTTTCGATTAAATAATTCCTTCCTTGTAAAAACAACTTATAAAAAAATTCTCTGCGCCATATTTCTCCAAAGCCGCCATCTATTAATATTACATCATTATTTAAACAATAATAATTTTGCAATTGCAAAATTGCTGAAGCAGCGTTATTCACAAGTGTTGTTCCTGTATATCTGGTGATTTCTTCAACGCACTTATCAGGACTTTGAATGGACAGGTTGAATTGGCTATGCTTAATATTATATTTTTCGATAATTTCTTTGGCAATAATGCTATCTGGATGAGCAGGATTTCCGAATGTGTGTGCATCATATTTTAGGTTGTTATTCAAAAGCAAAAAAGATAGTATTACTCTAGAATCCATTCCACCTGATAGGCTTAGGGATAAATGTTTATTATCGTTTGCAGTAATATTTATTAATGATTTTAATTTAGAGGAAAATTCTTCCATCCCAAATCTTATTGTTTCATTCGATGGCACCCAATTATAATCAGTATATTCAACTACTAAGCTGTCATTTAATGAAACTGTTGCACTTTTCCCGGCAACAATTCTTTTAACTCCTTTAAAAATACTTTTATCAGAAATTTGATTAAACATTAACCAACGACTTCCAAATTCGCTAAAATCAATCTCCAAATCAACTAAATTTGACAACCAAGTAACATTTGTTGAAAAGAAAACAGTCTCTCTGTTTTTAACAATATAAATATCGCGTAGCCCAAGTACATCTGAATAAAAAGCTATTGAATTCTTAGTCCATTTCACTACGAGAAAGTGCCCATCCAAATGGTTTATCGTATCAATACAATTATCCTTTTCAATTATTTTTCTCCAATCCTCTTTATTTAAAATACTTGTTTTATCGATATTATTGAGAAGGCCGATTCCAACCACTAACCAGCCACGCCCTTCAACGCTTTCATCAAAATTAAAGTAAATGTTATGAGACAAACCACCAATATAAATTTGAGTATTATTAGTTATATGTTTATAAAGGATTGGGTCCTTTATTTTATTTAGGGCATTTTTAAAATCAATTCTCTCTTTTGAAATTGCTCCTATTAGCCAACTCATAAATACTCATAATTAAATAATTTCAAAATGGTATCTCCCTATATTCATTATATCCATATTACTCGTTAGAGAAATCAAATTCGTTGTTCCCATTATAAATAAAGAATAATTTAGGTAACCCTGCCATAAAATATCTTATTCCTCATTTGGTGGGATTTAGATTTTGTATGGCGATTTGTCATTATTTTTTTTCCTAATTACAAATTTGGGTTATGAGGGCTTACATAGCTAAAATTTATTTTAAGAAGCTAAAGAGTATTCGTTGAAATTTGCAACTAATATTTCTTGTTTTTGCTGTTTTGCAACCTTTACAATTTTCTCCAACTTTTCAGCGTTTTCATCACTAATCCATTCTTCGCCACACTGAGTACAAACTCTTGCAGGAACATCTCTTACTAATACTACTCCCGTTTTATAATCAACAGTAAAGCTTGTTTTTGAATCTATTTTAGTTCCGCCGCAAATAGGACAAAAATCTTCATTTTTCATTTTCTTTTCCTTGTCTTAAAATCACTTTCAAAAAAATCTAAAGACGGTTCATAAGTAGTTACAATATGCAATCTAATACTTTCCTTATCAAATGCTACAACAACATGCAAAGGACGATTATTTATTTCATGAAATATTAAAATACTTGGGAATGGTTTATCATCAGGGTAACTTTCAATTCTTTCACCATTTATTATTGTATTTTTAATGTCATCCCTTGAAACATTTCTTTCAAGCATCCTCTGCAGTGAATGTTTTCTCCATTCAATATTATTCTTTAAAATTGCTTATTTTATTATTTCATTTTCCATGAATTAAATATAAATAATATTATACTTTTTTGCTTAACTTGACAAAGTGAAATAACGGTGCTAACGACAAAACAGCGAAAATGTGGTCTGATTAAAGCCATTGTAAATCTCCATTGACACATTTTTAAATTAAATTTATCAAGGTTATGATATAATTTTGATTTGAACAATAGATAGGTAAATAAATGCCAATAATAAAACCGATTTCCGATTCAAGAAATAAATCCAATGAAATCTCACAAATATAGACACAGAGGGTGCCAAAAGGTTTACGCAGCCAATGTTTTGTTTTACTGATTATGTTATTTATTTACTTCTTAATTCTTCTTTCACAACAAAACTTTTCTGCAAATATTACGACCGAATACAGCAGTCGGTTTTGAGTTGCAGGTTATATTTACATTTCGCTCAAAGAATACTTAACTCCCAATAACCAAGCAGAACCAAGATACTCTCTAAAAAACAAATCGCCTTCTGCTAAAACTGAAAACCTATCATATATATGAATGTCAAATCCCAGCCCAAATTGTCCCGCAAAAACAGTTTTGTTCTTAGCATCTATATAAGTAGTTGCTTTGTGATATTGGTTTGATTCTAAATATCTGATAGCATCGTTAAATTGATGGGAAATGCCAACGCCTAAATTCATATTGAATATTCCAATTTCCCATTTAATAACACTCATTATATCTAATACATTGTTATAACCTATGCTGGACTTTTCTCCATAGCTTCTACTTCCATCATATTTATAAAATGAATATGAAATGAACCCTTGAGCAGAAAAAGATTTGTTTAACTTGTAATCTGTTCCAAGTCTAAATATTGGCCCAGCTTCCCAACATTGTAAACCAGCACCGCCACCGCCAAAACTTCCAATTGCATCATTATCACTTGCTCTACCAACTTCAAGGAATAGAGAAGTATTATTCTCTTGGGAATAAATTAGATTGACACACAATAAGAGAATTACCAAAACTATTTTTTTCATATTTTCTGTAAATATAACGGCGTGGTGCCTAAGCCGAAGCCCAAAACAACAATGCCACATTTATTAAATAACTTTTTAATTATAACAAACTTTCATTTACAAACTATGCTTAACAACAAAACCAAAACGGAACAACTAACTTTTAGATTGCACAAATGCAAATGCGAAAAAGCTTTCGGCTTGAGGCACTTGTTATATTTTTGAATTTATAATCATTGATATCTTTTTAGCTAACTTATTAGCACCGCTTTCATTGAAATGACAATCATCATAAAATGTTGTTGTGTCTTTTGAGAATGAGTTTTCAAGATCAATACATTCGACATCCCTTTCTTTGCAAATTTCTTTTAATAAAGAATTATATCGCTCCAATGATTTCTTTAGTATAGAAAATGAATAATAATTCTCATCATTTACATTTTGGTTTGATCCAATCCATCCAAACCAACAAAGTTTTTTTTGAGAATCCGGCATTTTATAATTCCAGGCAACCGGTTGGGTTAAAAATATAATGCGTTTCTTCTTTGATTTTGCTAAATCAATCATTGATTCATTATTTTTTTTAAAATCAGATAATGAGCTATCTAAGTTCGGCATTGAATCAATGATTACAGAAGCATTTATTCTATTTTCTCTCCATTTAGTGTAACCATTCCCAAACGGATCTTGTGCCAATTTATACGACATTAAAACCTTTTTTAGTTTACTTAAATACATAAACAAGTAAGTTCGTTTGTAAAAGGGTAAATTGTTATTAAGGGGTGAAACGAGAAAAGATTTATCATAAATTGTTTGTGGGTCTTCTTTTTTATAATTACTCCCTAATGACAGAGCATATTGCAAATCATTTATCCCTTCAAGCACAATTATTACATCAATCCAGTTGTCATTTTCTAATAATTTTTGAATTTGTATTAAATGATGGTTTGAATTAAGACCACTCCTTCCACCATTAAAAACTTGGACTTTTTTATCGGAGCTTTTGTTGAGATATTTTTCTAAAAGCGCAGGCCAAGTCTCGCTTTGATCTAAATATAGACATTCAGTTGTACTACCACCAATTGTAACAATATGCACTAAATCGGAATCTTTCTTTTCATTACCTCTAAATCCAATCGAATTAATTTTAAAAAATGAAGTATCCTTTATGCCCACTAATTTTGAAGAGTTTGGTAAGAAATATTGCTTTAGATTTGGAGGCCAAATATAAAATTGATTTGAAGAAATTATTCGAAGTATAATCTCACATATTAGTACGGAAACTAAAAGTGATGTAAATAGAAGTGATATATTAATCAGTTTGTTTTTCAATATTCGATCCAAAAATATAACGACGTTGTTTTTAAGCCGCCGCCAAAAACTGCAATGCAGCTATGAAAACGAACGCCAATAATTATTTATAAATTTATTTTGCTCACTAAACTAAAAGAGTTACCTACTTTTACAACGCAACCTAATAACAACACAAATACCGCAATATTTAAAGCGGTCGGCTTGGAAAACGGGTTATATGCGTTCACAATTCACTTTTTTCTTTTTTCATAATATCACATAGTAATTCTGAAAAGTGAAAGATAAATTTCTTTATGCTTGATACAGATAAAGTTGCTTCAAATGTTCTCCCATCGTGTTTATTATTATCCTCAAACCTTATCTGGCTTATGTTATTTGAATCATCTTTAAAAGCAGTAAACCTATAATGTGATATTGAGTTTCTTAAATGTCTTGAAATATTTTTAATATCTTTCTTTTCAGATATTTTGATAAAAGAAATATCATCTGGGGAAATACCCCATTCTTTTTCTGAAATGACAATATCCGGCAACTGGTCATACCAATGCTGTTGTGGAAGGATTAGCAGTCCAATAAAACAATTCATAAGTAGAGTAACTTCATACTTCTTTGAATCATTTATTGAAGCATATTGCTCGATTATTATTTTTGTCCTTTCTATAAAATCATATTCTTGTTGTAAGTATGCGCTCATTATTTACCAATGTTTTATAACAAATATATTTTTAGTGCTAAATAAATAATTATAGGAAATATTGGAAGAAGAACAATATGGAAGAAACGTTTAAAACGAG
>CAZOZP010000109.1:0-5839 GCA_964584325.1 uncultured Melioribacteraceae bacterium | reverse complement strand
CCCCTTTATTTGCAAGTAGATTCTTCGTCGCAAGCTCCTCAGAATGACAAGCCTTTAACTTTTCACACAACCTCTTCATCTGTTGGGATAGTGGAATAGTAATAACTTCCTTAAGATCTCCCCCAACTTTGCTACCCGTTACGCTGTCACTTTCTTAAGTTGCCTTCGAGAGCCTTAAGGCACCGGGGCGGTATTAATAAAAGGGCAGAGACGTTACCGTGCAGCGTTTCAACACTATGTTACTATTTAACCCAAATTTGTCATTGAGGAAGAAAGTAATGACAAATCGCCTAACAAAATCTAAATCCCGCAAAATGCGGGATAAGATTTTGTAAGGCGGGGTTACCCAAATTATTCTTTCTTTGCAATGGTATTCAGTGATAAAGATTTTCTAACGAATAATTTGGGTTTAATCATTTAATCCTAAAAATCCCGTTTCGGATTTCTTAAAACATTAATAGAACTACCAATTCATCTTTTCACGAATAAAAGGTTCGAGGAACTTTGCCATTTTTAAATGTCCCTGAACATTTGGATGGTACTGGCATCCGTATTCTTCCGGATCATCAAAAAAGACATTCATCTTGACATAATAAACCCGGTAGTCGTCATATTTATATGAGTAATTCTTCACTGCACTATGAATGTATTCAGCATGCGGATTAGAGAATCCGGGGCCGCCTAAGGCAAATATTGCTGCATTTGGATAGTATATTCTAAGATCTTTTATAAACTCGATGTAGGCATCCCTGAAAACATACAATCCGGGATATGGTAATCTGGCAAAATCGTTCCTCCCGAGCCGCACAACAACAGCATCAGGTTCAAACCTCCTGAAATTCCATTTTTTCTTGATATTATAACACGAGCGTGAGAAAACCACAGGCATGGTAAGTTTTTTCTGTGTGGTAGTATCACCGTAATTTTTTGTTATTCCTATACCCGAGACTGCAGTAAAATTTGCATCAGCATCCAGGTTGCGGGCTAAGATGGCTGCAAAACTTAAATAGTTGTTTTCGGTTTCGCGGCTAAACGGACAATCAGGTGAAAGTCCTTCATTCCCGTATCCGGTTATATAAGAATCTCCTACAAATGCAATTTTTCTTTCTTTTTCGAATTTATTCTGAACCAATGATTTTCCTTTATCGAGAATAAATCCCCTGAACTCCGCCATTCCGAAAAAGGCTTCGGTACGCTTTGTAATTTCAATGGTATGAACCGCATCTGCAAGATTTGAAGCAAGTTTATAAACAGAATCCATAACATTCGGATAAAGTACTTTATGAAGTTCTCCGTCTATAAAAACATTATAAATATTGTCTGAATCAATAAGAATCATTGAAATTGAAGTACCCTTAAACTTGGCTTTTATTGTGAAGCCGGGCCAGTCATAAAGAATATTTTTTTCTTGTGTAACCTGATGTCTTCCTAGATAGTATATCCAGGGGTGAGTCGGTTTTATGAATCCGCTTGAGTCGGATTCTGAGCATCCGCGGTAGATGAAAACACCTGCAATTGCGGCAATTACCGGAAGTATTTTTAAGATAAGTTTAATTCTTGATTTTAACATAAAGTTGAAAGGAAATATCAATTCCCCCGGAATATGACTTCCCGCAGGCTGCGGGTATAAATATCCAATGGATAATCTGCGGAAAGAGAGGGATTCGAACCCTCGGATCCCCGGAGGGATCAACGGTTTTCGAGACCGCCCCATTCAACCGCTCTGGCATCTTTCCGTTAAACCGATTGCGAAATTTAATAAAACATTTCGGAATATTAATAATAAATTTATCGGCAATTTCATTAAAGGCGTGCGGTTTTGAAAAACTGTGAATAAAAAGGGACGGATTATATTTCCGTCCCCCTTTTTTTGTGGTGCAGGAGTACTTATGACTTTTCGATGCGTTTAATAACAGGTTTATCTCTTATTACTCTGGCAGAAACATATTTGCCGTAAAGAGCAGGATCTGATTCCTCATATCTCAGCATCATTCTGTCTAACGATTTAGTTTGTGAGTCGGCCTTACGGAAAAGATCGCTCAGTATTTTTCTTGCCGCACTCTTCGTTGCCAGTCCCAATTCCCGCTGCGAAAGTCTCGAATAATATTCATCTACACCGCTGCTTAATTCCTCAATAATTTGCTGTGTAACGCCGTAGTTTTCCAGGAGACTTCCCAACTCCACCGTCTTTTCAACAATATTCCTTACTTTTGTAATTAATCCTTCTTCACGCATTTTGCCGAATGTGCTCTTCACCATATCGCCAATTTCCATTGCCTGGCTGTCATTGTTATCCTTGCCGTATGCATACAATCCGCTGGAGGCAATTAACGCTAATTTCCAAACAGCATCTTTCTTCAGATTCTTTGCACTCGTTTTGCCAACCGAAGATATTTTGAATTCCTCGGATTTTTTCCTTATTTGATTAACAGTTTCGCGAAGTAATTTCGACTTTTCGTTCAGCATCTGAACTTGTGAAATAACTCCGTTGCCCTCTTCAAGCACGCTAACCGCAGCTTCAAGCATTACGAGTTTTGATTCTTCTTTCTTGTTCATTACAATCCTCCGTATTTTGTTTTTGAGTTATAGAACCGCTTTAATTATTTGTGCGATTCAATTAGATTGTAACAATTATCAATACTCCTTTGCCCCTTTATTATATTCGTAATGCTAATTTAATTTTTACTTTCTTTCTTATTTGCACATATCTTGAATGTTAACTTATAATTAATAGTTTTTGTTTACAAGGGATTTATTTTTGCATAATATTCGCGGGAACTTTTTACGATTTGCCTTATTTGCAAGGCTTTATCTTATATTATCCAAATTATTCGTTAGCGAAATCAAATTCGTAGATACCGTAATAAATGAAAAATAATTTCAGTTAAAATAGAATCCCTACTCTTAAATCATAAGAATTTGTATTTATTTTCAGATTATCATTTTCAAAGAGTTCCTTAAAATCTGCATCATAAACAAATTCTGCTAATAAATTAAAAGCAATCAGATTTACTTCCGTCCCTATACCAGCTTTTAATCCTCTGTGGTAAAATCTCCGTGAGCTCGTATGTGGTTGATTCCCTCTTATGCCTTCGAGAGCCTCAGGCATCAGGCGGTAAAAAAAAAAGGCAGACACTTTACGCCTGCCCACTTTGTCTCCCTGTTTCCCGTCGCTCTGTCACTATTTACTCAGTTCATCTTATTTTTGTTTCTATGTTATTTCCTTAAGATATTTTTTAAGAGCATCACTGACCATAAGTTTTAACTTATCGGTTTTCCAGATAGTTTTTTCAAAATAATCTATTTCTTTGCTATTCCAAAAAAGATCACTCGGCTCACACATTTCCATAGAGGTGTCTAATTCACTCCAAACTTCCTGCCCATCACCTTCTGAATAATCATCATTCCATCCCGGAGAGAATTCTTCATAAATATCTTCCTCTTCTTCAAATTCATCTTCATCAAAGATTTCTTTTTCTTTAATAATTGCAAATTTTGCGCAATTATTTTTGATAGATTCTGAAATCTCCATAATCTTTTCTTTAATTTTATATCCTACGATTTTTTCATTATAAGTTGATTCCAATTCCTGTTTTATATATTTGATTAAATATTCCTCAATATATTCCGGACAGAGAGTATTAATTTCCGGTCCTATTATGACAAATACTTTATGCTCACCATCAATATCAAAATATGCAAAACTTATTTCACTTTCATTTTTCCACTCACCTGTTCGGAATAAATATGTATAAAATTTATTTAATATCGATTTTATTCTCTGATCAAATACAAAACACTTTAATTCCTCCATTGCGCTGAAAATATTTTCTGATATGAAGAGTCTGTTTAAATAATATTCGCCTGAACTGATGCTTATTTCAACGTATTTCATAAATCCTCCACTAAATTTAATGCTTCAACTTCCTCATCGGAATCAATTAAACAATCAAGATTTCCATTATAGAAGATGTATTTTCTTACTGCAGAATTGCTGTCAATTCTATATTCATTTCTGCATTCGCGGTTTTCTGCCTGCAGTTTTTTGAATTTAGGAACCAGAATTGATTTTAGTCCTCTGACTCTCTTGGGAATCCAGAATCCAATAATGTATTTATAAGAATTCACATATCTTGATTCTTCCATATATTGCGGAATTTCATAACAATCTCTTTCAAAGAAGCTAAGAACACAAATTATTGCTTCTTTTGAATTCTTATTCTTATGGATATATATATTGAAAGATTCTTCTATCACTTTATTGACCGTTTCTATGAGCTGCTTTAATTCTGTTTTACAGAATGATATTTCAAATTCCCTAGTGAAGTCTGTTGTGATTCCCTTATTTTCTGTGCAAAAAGGTTCAAAGTAATTCTCTTCAGGAAGGGTTGTGTAAAGCTGATAGAGGTAATTTTCAGTTACTATTGTTTTTACTCCATCGTACTCATTCGCCTTCGAACAAAAGAAATGATTTGCCTGGATTTGGTAAGTATCTATAAGAGGATAGCCCAGCTTTTGAATCTCTATAAGAGTTTCAAGCGGATCCAATTCGCAGAATTCTTCTATCTTCTCATCATCATATAACTCCAATTCAGGTTCATCACCAATATCCTGACTGGATATCTTTTCACAAATATCTTTTAAAACATAGCCGGTATAACTGTGTTTTTTACATAGCTTGTAAATTCTTTGCAAAAATTCATCAGATTCATCTCCATGTGAATATATTCCCAACTTGCAAAGCTTAAGCTTATATGTCATCTTTAGAGAATTACTTGATCCAAAATTTTCGGAGTAATTTTCGAGTCGTTTTAAAATTGTTTTATCCTCACTGCTAAGTTCATTATTAACTGTATCTGTCAGTTTAATATATCCTGAATTAAAATCACTGAAGATTTCTGTGTATTTCAGATCATGAATTCCCGATAGTTCAACATATCCCGGAACGCCAATTAGCGAGCTAAAAAACTCTTCGGGGTCATCCTTAATAGCCGGAAATATTGATTTAACAAAAGAGTCTTCACGTATCCCGGTGTATGTTCCGTTTACAAGTATTTCAGCAACTGCCGGAGTTATTTGAATAGAATTTATGAATTTCATACTTTTCAAAGAATCAACCTTTACTATTCTGTAGCTTTTAAATATTCCTTTCCTTTCTTCATCTTCTGATATCCGGATGTAAGAGGAAAGAGAGGGAGCGCAATGCTTCTCCTGAATAGCCGAAAGTATTAGTACATCGTTTTTAATAAGCTCAGGTAATTGATTTAGATAATTATTCTTCAGTGATAATGTGAAGTTTTTTCCTTCTCTTATTTTTGTTTGAATTTTGGATAATTGAAAAGGACTTAAGTTTACTAAATAAACAGACATAATGCTGCCTCCTCTGATCATAATTCTAAAAATGGTTTTTTGATTTGATTTGTAATTAGCAATATCAATAGTTGGTAGGTTATTATTCTTAAGGATAAATCATATTCTAATATTAAAAAAATTCTTAGCAGAGTACTTTCTCAAAACATTTTTTAAAAAAATTCTTGCATATTAAAGCTTCAATAACCTTAATTAGAAAGGGTATGAATGATATCTCGTTCGGCTACGCCTTCACTTCGATACCCCTCCCCCCCTGGGTCAAAAACCATTTACACAAAAATATTTACACTCCCAATATTTCACAGACAAGGCCTTAAAACCTATATTTGCTATTTACAAAAATATTTTCACTTGGCTTCAACCTCCGTCCACTTCGTTTCAACCTCCGTCCACTTCGTTTCAACCTCCGTCCACTTCGTTTCAACCTCCAGCCACTTCGTTTCAACCTCCAGCCACTTCGTTTCAACCT
>CAZOZP010000108.1:0-6136 GCA_964584325.1 uncultured Melioribacteraceae bacterium | reverse complement strand
CCCTGTTACTTGTCACGCGTTACGCTTCACGCATCACGATTCCTATTGTTACTAAAATGCCGGACTTAGGTCGCTGATTTTTGTTATCGTGGGTGCGTTTTACTATTAACATTTCTCTGCTCTGCAGCTTATTTTTTCTGCTTCACTCAATCGGTTTTCTGGGGGACATTGAGAACAATGGAGGATTTCCGGTTTTAATTCCCGGAGGGACTGGTACTATTGTAGATTGATGAACAGAACACAGCAAACAAAAACCCGCGAGGGGTGAAACTACGATTCAATCTAATGTGGTTTTTATGAACAATTGCAGAGACGCAAAACCTTGCGTCTCTACTTTGTTACCCTGTCACGTGTTACTAAATCACTTCTCTAATCTGCCTTCTAGAGCCTTAAGGCACCGGTATTATATTCGAATACTTTTTCGAAGGTACTTATAATCGCCAAAAGTAGCCACTAACCATTGAATTCTTATTTCTACATATTGACAATGGCATCCGAATTACTTGTTTTCGTATATCATTTATGGGGGAGTACGTGCAGAAAGGAAGATGTAATAAATGCGTTTTACCGAACAATAATGAATCTGTGTCGGATCCAAATTCTGTTTGTGAATTATGCAGTAATCCTAACCTTCTTAGCCATATAGCAGTAAAACCGGATGAATCCCACCTTTTGCAAATAATTTCCGAAATTAAGTCGGGTTTTATGAATAAAGAATATGACTGTCTGCTTGCCTGGAGCGGCGGAAGAGACAGCACGTTTATGTTATATGAGCTTGTTTCAAAATTTAAGCTAAACTGCGCAGCTGTTTTTGGCATTACACCCTTTACCCCGGTTGAAATAATTGAGAATGTCCGAAATATTTCAAAAACACTAAATGTAAAACTTATAGAAATAAATACTCCGGCCAATCATTCTAAAATAGCGGGATTTTGTCTGAAACTCTACGAAAAGCACAAACTGCCTATTTTAATTAATCTCGCATGTTCTTCCTGTAAATTTGTTAATCGCGCAATATTTAAGACCGCAGCAAAACTAAATATAAAAACAGTTATTTATTGCGGTAACCGCTTTGAATATTTCAGCGGACCTGCTTCCATTGATATTAATACCTCCGACAGATTTTCCATTAAAACAATGCTGCTGGATTTATTCTTAAGAATTAAAAAAGGGGTTAAACTTATTGCAGACTGCCCTGCTCTTATCAAGTACTTGCCAACTTTTTTCAGTGCATCAGTTCTTTATATTAATCAATACTCTGTTTATTTGAAACTCCGTTATCCGGGTATTTACAGGTTCGATTATTTCCATTATGCCGATTGGGACGAAGCCAAAGTTGAAAGTGCTTTAAGAGAACTCCAATGGAAACTTCCCGCAGGATGTAATTCAACATGGCGTGCTGATTGTGTTTTTGAAGCTGTAAAGAATAAAGCATTTAAAGAACAGCTTGGAATAACATATTCAGAAGCATTATACAGTAATCTTATACGAGCAGGGAAAATGACAAGAGAAGACGCCATAGCACGTTTGGAAAAAGAAGGAATTTCTGAACAAAGATACAAAGAAGCAATGAGGGTATGTGAGGGGAAATAACATCATTGTTGGAAGGTTGGAATGTTTGAATTGTTTAGCAAAACAATGAATACTAAAATTTAATTATATAGAAAAAATTATGAAATACTTGATACTTGTAATTACTGTTATTCTTTTCAGCTGCGAAACTGCTATAAATAATACTGAAGAAAAATATTCATTACAAGGAACAGTTATTGATTCTGCCCAGGTCCCCATAGTCGGAGCATTTGTTTTTCTTGATGGAAATATTTCAGATACGACTGATTCAGAAGGTAAATTTAATTTAATGAATGTCGTAAAAGGTGAACATTTATTGATGATTGAACATAGTGGTTATGATACTCTATATAAAGAAACATTATTTCAATCTAATCTAATACAATCCTTTACTCTTGCTAAATTAAATACCTCTGAATTTTATTCATTACAAGGAACAGTTATGGATTCTGCCCAGGTGCCCATTGTCGGAGCATTTGTTTTTCTTGATGGAAATATTTCAGACACAACTGATGCTGAGGGTAAATTTAATTTAATGAATGTCGTAAAAGATGAACATTTATTGATGATTGAACATAATGGTTATGATACTCTATATAAAGAAACATTATTTCAATCCAATTTAATACAATCCTTTACTCTTTCTAAATTAAATTCCTCTGAGTTTTATTCATTACAAGGCACAGTTATGAATTCTGTCCAAGTGCCCATTGTCGGAGCATTTGTTTTTCTTGATGGAAATATTTCTGATACAACTGATGCTGAGGGTAAATTTAGTTTCAAGAATATTTATCCTGGAAAACACAGTATTAGAATCACTCATTCAGATTTTGAAGCGCTCCTTAGTGCAATTACATTAAACTCTGATAGTGTTATTTCTTTTAATTTAGTGAACCCGGAGATGGGAGACTATTTTCCAATATCCGACCAAAAAACATTTAACTTTCACTATTTTTACTCACACACATCTATAACAGATACTAATGATTATATTGATGGAATAATGTATTGTAAAATGCTTGAGATTGCCGATAGCACTCTGTGTCTATATTTGTGAGACAAAAATAATAAGATAGTTAAGGTAAATAGAAGAGGGCTAAAAGGAATAAAGAGATGCAAGAACTAGTAGATGTAAGAACAAAGGAAATGGGAGAGGAAGGAGCCCGTAGGGCGACTGAGTCTCCCATTTCCTACGGCTCGAACGAATTCACTCCCGAGATTATCCGAAGAAGACATACACAATCGTATAAACTGAAGATTGTTAAGCGTGTAAAAGAACTCAGGACAAACGGCGGGGGAAGTATTGGAGCCTTTCTAAGGAGTGAAGGTTTATATTATTCAGCAGTACAGAAATGGGAGAAAGCTCTGGAAACTGAAAAACAAGGGAAAGATGAGCTAGGCAGAAACAATGAAGATCTTAAACAAAAAGTAAAGGTATTGGAAAAGCAATTACTAATAGTTAACAAAAAACTGGAAAAAGCCGAAGCGATAATAGATATACAAAAAAAAAATTTCAATTCTACTGAGCAACGATCAGGCGTAAAAAAACAAAGGGAAGAACTTATTCAGATGATTGAACAACAAGCAGTAGAGAGAAAGATATCAAAATCAAAATTATGTGAAAGCCTGGGGATTCCAAGAGCCAGTTATTATCGTGCAAAATCCCCGGCTAAAACCGAAACAGGAAGAAGAAATTCACCAAGAAAGCTAACAAGTCAAGAAGTTGAAAGGATATTGGAAATCCTTAATTCAGAAAGATTCTGCGATATGGCACCGGCAGAAATTTATTATACTTTGCTCGACGAAGGTATTTATCTTTGCAGTATAAGCTCAATGCAAAGAATTCTTAGAAAGAACAAACAAAACGTTCAGAGAAGACAAAAAGATAAAAGAAAATATGAAAAACCGGAACTTCTGGCTGAAAGACCAAACCAATTATGGAGCTGGGATATAACAAAACTAAAAGGCCCTGCAAAGTGGACTTACTTTTATCTCTATGTGATTCTCGATGTTTTCAGCAGAAATGTTGTCGGCTGGCTGGTTGCACACAGGGAATCAAAACAATTAGCCAAAGAACTCATCGCCATTACCTGCAGAAGGCAAAATATTCAAAGAGAACAACTAACACTACATTCAGACAGAGGGGCTCCTATGAAAGCTAAAACAGTTGCTCTTCTGCTTAGTGATCTCGGAGTGACCAAAACTCATTCATCAAATTGCTAAAACCGGGAATGAGTTAAAAATTAAATTTTTGCCTATGAACGATATTTTTGGTAGATATAAAGAAATAATGCGAAGAATTCCTAATCTTACTAAAGCCAAAAACTTATTAGGATATGAACCTAAAGTAAAAATAAAAGATGCGATTGAATTTACTATTAAAGCAATGAATATAGTTTAATATTGATAATAGTTCAGTAATAATATCTTTTATCTCTTTGTAGGTTCCCAAATATAACTGTTTTCATTTCTAAGGAACTTAACAAATCCAATTATAATCGCAAAGTTAGCATACAAAAAGAAAAAAGGTATTGAAAATATTTTTATACGTAGATTTAATCTAATAAAAAAATAACCCAATAAGGCAAACAAATAAAAAATAATCTGGAAAATAAATATTGAAGAAGTTAACCAATTAAAATTCACTAATAAATAATTAATTGGCAATAATAACAAAAGAATAAAAGGGAAAAACCATCTTAATATTTTATGGGATAAATACGCATAAGATATCAATAAATTTCTATTAAATATTAAATTTTTAGTGTAATAAATTGTTTGGAAATTAGTTGATGATGTTCTAATTTTTCTTTTAATATCCGTATTAAAATCTCTGCTAACAGATACATAAGCAATTGCTGAATTATCATATAAAACTTTCTTTTTTTTCTCTAATACCTTTAATGATATATATAAATCATCAGTTACTGCTTTATTTAAAGGAATTTCAGAAAACAGGTTTTTCCTCATAGCGAATAAGCCACCTGACGCCCCTATTATAATTCCAAATTTACCTTCAGCTTTTCTAATTTCAGTTTCAATATTCCAATAAGCATTTTCTTCAATTGCTATCTTTTCTTTCTTATTTTCCAGATACTTAATTTTTGCACAAACTGCACCTATTGTATTATCTGAAAAATGTCTCACAATTTCTGATATTGCATTTTCATCAAATATCACAGAGGCATCTGTAAATACAATAATATCATTATCTGCATTTTTCACCAGTTCATTTAAGATTGGCCCTTTTCCCTTTCTTTCTTCAAATATAAATACTTTTAACCAATTATATTTTTTCTGTAATTCAAGCAGTATTTCATTAGTTTTATCGCAAGA
Organism: uncultured Melioribacteraceae bacterium; assembly: GCA_964584325.1. Lineage (GTDB taxonomy): Bacteria > Bacteroidota > Ignavibacteria > Ignavibacteriales > Melioribacteraceae > CAZOZP01. The sequence continues at coordinate 1,228 of CAZOZP010000108.1, read as the reverse complement.
AGCATCGGAACCTACTAATACTTGCAATTTAGAATGATCATAATTCATTAATTCAATGTTTTTGATCCTTTCTTCTATAAATTTTTCGCCATTATACACGGATATTAAAATACTTATGGGTAAAGGATTAACTATTTTTTTTACAGAATTGTTCTTAAATTTTGAAACAACTATAATAAAAAACGGATATATAAAATAGGTATTCATAATCAACAAAAGGAGCACACAAAATATAAAATATAAAAAGCTTTCCATATATCTCTATTATAATTTTTTCAGATTTGATAATTTATTATAAATATCAAGTAATTGGTCAGCGTCTCGATTCCAGTTATATTTTTCAATGACTGCCTTTCTTCCGTTCAATCCATAGGGTTCATCAGATTTGGAAAACTCAATAATTTTCTCTGAGAAATCACCAGGATCATTTGATCTAAACACGATACCTGCTTTAGTTTCATTTAGTATTCTTTTAAATGGCTTCGCATCGGAAGTGATAACCGGTATTGCTTGAGACATTGTTTCAAATAATTTATGTGGAATTGTAGTATCAATAAAGCTGTTGGATGGTTGTGGAATCATACATATCTTTGCACATTTTAGATATGATACCAGATTATTATGACCAGGCCATTTAACGAATTCAATAGAATCAGATACACCAAGTGTTTCAGCAATATTTTTTAGAGGTTCTACACTTGGACCATCACCAACAATTACCATCTTTAAATTTTTAACTACAGTTCTAATACTTTTTACAGCTTTAACTGCAGTATCAAGGCCCCTCTCCGGACTAACATTACCGGTATAAAGTATTACAAAACTATCTTTATATTTGTCAATGATTTTTTCATCAGTCTTTTCAACAGCGAATGTTGATAAATCAACTGTATTTGAAACTACAACAATATTCTCAGCCGGAACACCATTCTTTATCAAATTCTCTTTATTCTCCTCAACTACCACTATCACTTTATCGGCAAATTTCACGCAAAACCTCTCCAGAATCAAGGCAAGTTTAGGATTCTTAAAAAGGAAATTTATAAATCCTTTTTTATCAAAATATCTTAGCGCTTCCGGATAATTTTCGTGAAAATCAAGGATAAGTGGAACTCTAAAAATATATTTCAATAAGATTCCGATTGGTGCCATTGGAAGATCATGTATATGCAGAAAATCCGGATGAATGTGCTTCTTGCGACGCGGCTGTGCAGCACATCTCCCAACA
>CAZOZP010000107.1:0-6343 GCA_964584325.1 uncultured Melioribacteraceae bacterium | reverse complement strand
TCTTTGCAATGGTATTCAGTGATAAAGATTTTCTAACGAATAATTTGGGTTTAAGATGAAATCTAATCTGCAATTTCATCCGGATTATAAACTTCGGATGGAGTCATCAGCAAAGGCATTCCGTTAAACTGCATCCTAATTTTAAGCTCATCTATTGATTTTGAATCTACAGAAATCGGACTGAATTTTGGCATAAATGATGAAAAATCAATAAAGCCGGGTGCAGGCAATTCAATAATTCTATAATTGTTGTCCGTTATTCCTCCTTTTTCTTTGGCTATACTCAATGCTTTATCCAGACCTCCGAGATGGTCAACAAGTTTCTGTTTAAGCGCATCTCTGCCGCTCCAGACTCTGCCTTGAGCAAGAGATTCTACTTCTTCTTTTGTAAGATTTCTGCCTGCCGCTGTCTTTGAAATAAAATCAGAATATATTTTATCAAAAACTGTTTTCATTTTCGAAACTTCATAGTCAGTAAGATTTCTATCAGGCAGACTCATATTGATAAGAGGAAGCCGCATACCGAAACTAAAGTCGGCCATCTTTCCTCTTTTAACATAATCAGTCGAAAGTCCCAAAGAATCCTTCAATCCATTATTGTAAAACCATCCGCCTATTACACCGATTGAAGCTGTAATTGTATTCGGTGAAGCAACAATTGCATCTGCATCAGATGAAATCCAGTAACCGCCTGATGCAGCAACGTAACCCATAGAAACTATTACCGGTTTTACTTTTCTGCATTTTTTAACTGCCTCTGCAACTATATCGGCGGCAAGCGGATCTCCTCCCGGTGAATCTACTCTGAGAACTACGGCTTTTATATTCGGATTATTCTGAGCCATTGCAATATATTCCTTCAATTCCCTTGCTTTGATTCCTTCATCCATTGCAACAGTGCCCAAAGCATAGATTAAAGCCAGCGCAGGTTTTTCTCCCCAATAATTATCCGTAGGCATTTTATTGCTTTTCAACCCGTATGAACCTGTAAAGGGAAGTTGTTCACCTTCTGCCTCTGCAATCAACTCTTCAACCTTTTCCCATCTTCCTAAAGCATCTGCAAGTTTGAATTCTACTGCGGAACCAGCGGTAATTATTCCTTCTTCATTAACTATTCTGTCGAATTCTTCCTGTGTAATCTCCCTTTCTTCGCATACACCGTCTCTTGTAATTTCGTAGTATTCGTCGGCAAGACGCTGAAGTTGTTCCTTTTCACCTTCGGACATACTTTTACGGGAGAAGGTTTCCATTGCCGATTTATATTTATAATAACGCCATTCATCAAATCCTATATCCAATTTATCGAGCAGGCCTTTGAAGTAGGTTTTACCTAACACATAACCGGTAATCAGAAGATTTCCCTGCGGATCAATTACTAGTTTATCAGCCGCAGATGCAAGATAGTACATATCGATATCTGCATTATCAACGTAGATAAATATTTTTTTGCCGCTTTGCTTAAATTCAAGAAGCTTGTTTCGAATTTCCCACAGCATTTCCCTGTTTGCATTAAAGCCCGAAAGATTAAGTGCAATTCCTTTAACGGAATTATCGTCAATGGCAGCTTCGATATTGGTTAGTATATCTTTCAGAGTAAGTGAATTATCAAAGAAACGGAATCTGCGGTACTTAACATTTCCGTTAAGCGCCATTGTGAAATATTTCTTTGAAGGGAAGATATCTTCCAGCAGAGTTCTGTCGTAACCGCCTGCCCGAAGGCCGATATTAGTGAACACTCCTCTGCCATTGTTATCGAACTGTTTTGATGAATTTATACCGAGATTCCCAAGACTTAAGTTAACGCCGACCATAGCCGATTTATTTTCGAAATATCTTCCCGTAATTCTTACTCCCGGCGCAAATTCTAACGCTGCTCCTGCACTCCATTTATTATCAGCGGCTGTGTAGTTCTTCTTGTACTGATAATCGTAAAAAACAGAAAGTATCTCGTTTCCGAAAGGCCTTATGGCAGCATCGAAAACAAATTCATCCTCTGCGCCGCTTTTCAGGAAGGCTGTAATGCCTGCAGAAACATATTTATTTGGTCGGTTAAGCATTCCGAATGAGAAAATATTCGTGTGGCCGAAAGCACTCTTATCTCCATAAGACCAGGCGTATCCGGCACCCACGGAAAAAGCCTGACTTCCAGCTCCGAAAGCGGCATAATAATCCGAAACTGATTTCCCTAAGTACTTTTCGTGCATAGTACCGAATGCGAATCCGGGGAATGAGCTTATAACGCCCCATTTATCAATTCCGGAAAATTTCGCATCGTACGAGCCAAGCGAGAAGTATAATTCCGGTGCATCGAAAGTAGAAAGAAGAGCAGGATTGTCGTATCCGTAGAAGCCGTATTTGAATGAGGAACCCGCAAAACCGGCAAAACTAGTTCGGTTATAGTAATCAAATCCGCCCTGTGCATAAACAGAAGCTGAAATTAAAATAAGAATCAGGTATTTTCTAAACATTATTACCCCCGTAAATTTTAAGATTATTAATAAAGGTCGAGTGTATATTAAGTAACGATTATTCGGGTCTTCATATTTAGCCGTTTTCGTTTGCAGTTTCCCCGATTAACGCAATACCATTATAACAGGGTAGGCGAATCCGGCCAATAAAAGAAGTATAAGAAACGGACGGTTAATATTCTGCCACTTGTAATTTTTATGACGTATAGCTTCTAAGCCGTGGTTTCCTGCGGAAAGAATAAAAAAGAACAAGAAAATAAGAAGAAGAGTCAGTTCAGCTTTAATTCCCCAATCCGAAAAATAAACCAGAGCAGCGCCGAATGCGTAAGACAATAGAGCAAACGCCGATTGTTTCTGATAATTGCTTCCTGTTTCGTAAGCCTTGGCAAGAGCAGCCTTTTTACCGAACAGCAGACCTTCAATTCCCGAAATACCTGCAACAGCAATTATAACAATCGGTATCATTATATGAAGCTGAGCTTCCGGATTATAAACAGCATTGCTGAAGCCTTCCGAATAACCTAAAAAAAAGGCTATTCCGACAAGCACTATTCTGATGATATCAAGAGATTGAATTAGCATAGTTGTAATTCTAAATTGATTAAAGATTCTTAAATCTAACTGCTAAAACCTAAAAAATATATTTTTCTTTTTTACTAAATTATTGAAATATAAATTTAAACCAAATCACTATGTTTTAATTTCTTCGTGGCTCTCCGTGTACCTCGTGGCCCTCCGTGTAACTATTCTCTAAATCCTGTTATCTAACTATAATTGTTGATCCCTATGCTTGATTAATTAAAAAAAGTAAGTGAAAGAATAACACAAAAGACAGCCCTATGATTGTGTTGAAAAGAAACCATATTACATCGAATTATAAATTAATTATCATCAATTATCAAACATCAATAAATATTTATGTTCATCTGATTCAAAAGACAAGCAATGCATATCTATTAAAGAATAAATTTGACCCTAATCATTTCTATTAATACACTCATTGCATTCAAACTGGAGGGTTGTGTGTGTAATTCCGAATTTATCGTGAAGCTTGTGTTCAATCTGTTGTCGAATCTTTTCGGTACTGCTTACGGGGATGTCATTTACTTCAATGTGGGCTTCGAAATGTATGTTTTCTTCGTTTAGCCTCCATAAATGAATGTGATGAACACTTATTATTTCAGGAATGGATTCTATCTCATTCTGAATAACTTTAGGGTCGGAGCCTTCTGGTGTTGAAAGCATTATCAGATCCGCTGTTTCTTTTATTATTCCGTATGTTTCCTTTAGTATGTATATTGAGATCAATATTGTAAGCAGAGGATCTATCCAGTATATTTCGAAATAAATTATAAACACGGCACCAATAATTACTGCAATGCTTGAAACAGTATCACTTAATAAATGGAAATAGGCCGCTCTTATATTAATGCTGTTTCCTGCACCATGCTTCATTAAAATCATCCCGATTAAATTAGCTAAAAACCCTGCAGATGCCACAATCAGCATTAGAGAACCGGCTATCGGAACAGTTTCATAAAAACGTTCTACAGCTTCTTTTATAAGAAAGAAACTGATTATAATTAAGGTGCCGGAATTAATCACAGCGGCAATAATTTCAACCCGCTTTAACCCGAAAGTGTGTTTATGCGTTTTGGGCTTTTTACCAAGACGAATAGCCGCAAAAGCAATAACCAACGCAATTGCATCGCTGAAACTATGCATAGCATCCGAAATTAAAGAAAGACTGCCTGAAAGGAATCCGCCGATAAGTTCAGCAATTGTTATAAACAAATTTAATGCAATCGTAATACCCAGATTTCTTTCTGTTTTATTGCCGCTGTGATTATGTGAATGAGAATGTCCCATTTATTTTTCCGCTGTAACTGTTATGCTGAATATTCCGAATCCGCTTTCTTCGATCTTGTTTTTGCGTTCGGCAGATAAATATTTTGATTTTATTTCTTCAGGCACTTCTATATTTTTCGACTTACGGATTTTGATATTACTGAAACCGCTTTTGCTTATTATCTCAAGATACTCTTCCTGCTTTAGTGCTCCGGAAATACAACCGGCATACATTGCTGCAGACTCTGCAAATTCATCCGGGAGTTCTCCTTTCAGCACAACATCCGAAATGCAGAAATGTCCGCCCGGTTTTAATACTCTGAAAACTTCAGAAAAAGCTTTAACTTTATCGGGGACAAGATTTAAGACGCAGTTACTGATTACAACATCTATTGAGTTATCTTCTACAGGAAGTGATTCAATTTCTCCAAGTCTGAATTCAATATTATTGTAACCGGATTTCAATAAATTTATATTCGCTTTTTCTATCATTGCTTCAGTCATATCCACACCTATTACTTTTCCGCTGTTTCCGGTAAAAGAACGCGCTACAAATACATCATTCCCGGCACCGCTGCCTAAATCGAGAACAGTGTTGCCTTCTTTTATTCCGGCAAACTCTGTGGGAATGCCGCAGCCTAATCCGTAATCTGCCTCCGGTAAATGGCCTTCAAGAGTGTTATATTCTTCGCCAATCATAGAAATGCCGCTTAGTTCAGTTGAACCGCAGCAACCGCTCCCGCTGCAGCAGGCAGAAGTATTGATAGGCTTAGTAACAATCTGAGTGTATTTCTCTTTTACCATTTCTTTTATATCTGATGATTCCATTTTAATTCTCCTTATTATTATTGTTTAATCTAATACCTGCCTATTATTGAAACTATTTGCTTTTCAATCCGAATGGGAATTATCTGGGTACTTTTTTTGGAAACAACTTTTTCTTCATTCTCAGTGCTGCATTCACCAATAAAATTAAAACCGGAACTTCAACCAAAGGTCCTATTACCGCTGCGAATGCTTCACCTGAATTTATTCCGAATACTGCAATTGCCACCGCAATGGCAAGTTCAAAATTGTTGCTTGCGGCAGTGAAAGATAGAGTAACTGTTTTTGGATAATCGGCTCCGGCTTTCCTTCCCATATATAAAGAAACAAAGAACATAATTACAAAATACAATACAAGCGGCACTGCAATTCGGAACACATCAAACGGGATTTTTACAATATATTCTCCTTTAAGAGAAAACATTACCAGAATGGTAAAAAGAAGAGCTATTAGAGTCAACGGCGAAATTTTTGGAATAAATTTAGTTTCATACCATTCTTTAGATTTTATTTTCAAAAGTACAAGTCGGGTTATCATTCCGGCAAAGAAAGGAATACCGAGATATATCATTACGCTTTCAGCTATTTGAGCTATTGTTATATCAACGGTGAATGATTGAAGTCCGAGCCATTCTGGAAGCATTGTAAGAAAAACATAAGCATAGACAGAAAAAAATAGAACCTGAAAAATTGAATTGAAAGCTACAAGACCTGCCGCATATTCAGTATCGCCTTCTGCCAGGTCGTTCCATACTATAACCATTGCAATGCAGCGCGCTAATCCGATAAGAATTAATCCTGCCATATAATGCGGATAATCCTGCAAGAAAACTACAGCAAGAATAAACATCAGCACAGGACCGATTATCCAGTTTTGCACAAGAGAAAGAACAAGTACTCTTGTATTTTTAAAGACATCGCCTAATTCTTCATATTTAACCTTGGCAAGAGGAGGATACATCATAAGTATTAAGCCAATGGCAATAGGTATGTTTGTTGCGCCGGATTGAAAGGAATTCCAGAAACCGGCAATTCCCGGGGAAAAGTGTCCCCAGGCTACACCAACAGCCATAGCAATAAAAATCCAAAGTGTCAGATATCTATCCGGAAATGAAAGTTTTTTGGTCATATAGTAATCCATAATTATTTAAACCCAAATTATTCGTTAGAAAATCTTTATCACTGAATACCATTGCAAAGAA
>CAZOZP010000106.1:0-6385 GCA_964584325.1 uncultured Melioribacteraceae bacterium | reverse complement strand
ATAAGATCCACTTAAATATAATGTAAAGACTGTCTAACAGATGGGGGTAAGCATAGTTATAAGGATTGTGCCCGAAACAAACAATTTTTACTAATTCAATAAATTCGTTTTCTTTTAAGAAACATAATATTTCTTTTAAGGCAATTTCTGATGCTTTATCAATTGGGAAACCGTAAGCACCTGTGCTTATTGATGGAAAACAAATTGTCTTAATGTTATTTTCTATCGCAAGTTTCAAACAATTTTTATAACAATTTGCTAATAATTCATTTTCATTATTTTGGCCGCCACTCCAAATAGGACCAACAGTATGAATTACAAATTTGGCCGGTAATTTATAACCTTTTGTAATTTTGGCTTGTCCTGTTTCGCAACCATTTAATTTTCTGCATTCTGTAAGTAATTCATCACCTGCCGCATTATGTATAGCTCCGTCAACACCGCCACCACCCAAAAGTGAATTGTTTGCGGCATTTACAATTGCGTCAACATTTTGTTTAGTAATATCACCCGTTATTATTTCTATTCTCGTTCCCATTTTCCTAATCCATTTTAATTGCTGCTAACGGTCGAGTGTATGTGCCGTAAGGGATTGCGGAGTAGTTTCCTGTCCACCGACACGAAAGTTTGAGCGGGCTACAACGCTTGAATACCCACTGAAACCCTTATGGCATATACACTTTGTTACCGCCATGTGCTTTATTTAATTTGTTCATTATCATACCTTTTCAGATATGGATTATTAACTTTTATTAATTCAGTCCGATAAGATTTTACAAATGCTTTGATTTCATTTAACATTCTCCTTTTATCGAAATTCTCTTCGTGTCTAATATCCTTATAAGAATGACATAAAATGCAAATGCATTCTAAATTTGATTCTCTGTTGTTAGTTTTATCTCCATTCTTCTGGATTTTCAATTTGAATAGAGCATGATTCACATTTAAAGTTATGTTTGGCTCTATAATTTTTACTTATTTTTTGCCATTCACGAGCATATCCAAAAATATCTACTTCAATGTTATTTTCTTCTATTATTGATTTATCAAGGGTTTCAAAAAAATCTTCTGTATTTTCAATTTCTTCAAAAAGTTCTCGTTTACAATACCCACAATAATCTAATACTTCATCTTTATATACTTGTCTTGTCGTTTTATCTATTAAGTCATTAATATTTGAATTTGACCATTCATACCTAATTTTAAATCGTCCTTCTTCAATAAACTGTCTAATTGTATGACAGCGAGTTAAATGGAATTTTGGATATGAACCATATTGTGAAATATAGGGTTCTTTTATAAACATATACCCACGGTATTTTTTACCTTCATATTCTAAGTAAATTCCATCATCTTCGAATGAAATTGAGCCAGATTTATAGGCTTCTTCAAAATCAATACCTTTAATAATTTGAAAACCGCTTCCACTTTTTAAAGAAGGAAAACCCCAATCGTCAAGTCTTTTTGCTAATATTTCGAATTGGTATAGCATATTATTTTGAAATCTCCTTTAAAACTTGTTCAACAAGTGTTTCACTCGTTGTAATAATTCTAAACTCTACTCGACGAGAAAAATCATTATTGGCAGGTTTTCCAGACAGGGCAGTCATTTGCTTATTATCATCTAATGTTCTTCCATAAGAAAGACCATTAGCCGTAATCCAGAATTGTAATCTTTGCTCGTCAATCATAGATAAACTTTTATAATAATCCATATTTCTAAAATATTTTAGCACTTGAGCTGACCGTAATTGTGACAACATAATATTACCAATGTATGGGTCGCTGTCAAATTTTTGTGCAGGAACATTATCTGTATGTCCTTCTATCCTGATTTCAGCAATCTTTTTTTTATATTTTTCTTGCATTAAGATTGAAAAGTATCTTGGAAGAAATTCTGTTAATATTTGAGCGAAATACGGACGAATACTAGTTTGGCCAGATTCAAACAGGACTTCTGGGTTTGTGAATTTTATTGATAAATCTTTATCCAATACAACTTGCCATTCTTTAAAATCATCCTTAAATTCATTCTCTAACTCAGCATACAATTGTTCCTTTGTGGCTTTGAATTCTTCAAAAATAATATCTCGTTCCTTCTGCTTTTTTTGAACTTCAACAATGTATGAAATGGAAATAAACATAAAAATAACCATTAGTCCGGTCATTATATCGGAAAAAGAAATCCAATTACTCTCATTGCCATTCCCATTTTTCTTTAATAGTGCCATATTTTAACTATCTTTTGTAATTGGCAATAATCCTTTGAATAAGTGTATCAAGATTTTGAAGGGTGTCATTTAACCTTTCATAAAATTCAGCATTTATATTTTCAAGGTCATTTGAAAGTCTTTTACTTGCTTTTTCAATTACACCTACGCCTTCATTAAGTTGCTTTTTAGTGTTTTCCCAAAATACTTCGTTTATGTCTTTGATTTTATCAATACTTTCTAACCTTGTAAGTAATTTGGCAACACTATCACTAAAATTCATTTGATTTCTAACCCAAGCATTTAGTTTCTCTGTTGTTTCATCAAACGCTTCAGTGTTTTCTTGAAGTGTATCTATCGTTGTTGCTAGTTTTCCAACTATTTCTTGAAACTTGGTATCATCTATCAGAACTTTTTGAAGTTCTTCAATGAGTTTTGTTAAGTGGCTGTTTTCATTTGTTAATTTGGTTGTATTTTCCGTAATCTCTTTAATAGCTACTGACGAAATTGAAAATTCAGCAGAAACTTCTTTAAATTGATTTGTTAATGAGATAATCATCTCTTTATTTTCAAGTTGCCATTGATTCATTCGCTGTACGCTATTATTTAGCTCTTTGAAGTTTTCTTGAACAAGTTTTTCGATTAATGCAGACATTTGCGCATTAAATTGTTCAGTAGCATTTTTCATAACTTCGACTAATGCTTCTGTATTGTTTTTAGCTAAAAGTTCTGAAAATTCATCAAATTTTTGCCGTATAAGTTCATTATTCTTGTTCATTGATTCAATAATCCAATCAATGTTTTTCTTGTTGTCTTTGGAATATTCGTTCTGCTCTGCTCTTAACTTTTGTATTTGTGTCAACAAACTTGTTTCTCCATCACCACCAAGTGCTAATTGCACCTTCTCTAATGTCTTATTTTGAATATCTTGTTTATTGCCAAATTCGGTAAATTGATTTCTTAGCTTAACAATTTGAGTTGAAACGCTATCATCTGTTTCGCCTATTAAAGATTTATTGAGTACTAGGAAATTATCATTTGAGTTTTTATTCCCTTCTTTTAATAACAATGTTATTTCTTGCAATGCAGCAAGTTCATCAGTTGGTTTGGGTGGTGATTTTAGTTCAACACCATGTAGAACAATTTGAGAGGCTTTGCCAAAGATTAGAGAAAGTACAATACCCCAAATTGAAGTAGAAAATGCAGTTTTCATGCCTTCCAATAGTGGAGGAATACTTTCTGTAATTTTATCTACATCAAAATTTTGTAGCCCGAAATAAATACCTACAAATGTTCCTAATACTCCAAGTGTCGTGAAAACTGTCGGAATAGATTCATATACATAATTAATCACTATCTTCTGAGTCCAAACCCGATAGATATAATAAATTGAGAAAATTGTCCAGCCAATTATTAAACTGTAAATTACGATTGTGTACGTTGCCATATTAAATATATTGATTCAAAAATTTCATTGTCATAACTTGTTTAGTTTGTCGTATCTTATTGCACTGTCGTTTTTTAGCATTGGCTATAACGTCCCTTGAGTTAACGACGTTGCCGGAGCGACAGCGGAGGCAATGTGGCGGAGCCCGGAGCGCCAGCGGAGCGTTAACTCAATGTTAGCCGCAGTAGTTAGAGAATTATTCATTAAAGCCCTTTAATTTAATCATATCGCCATCATGAAATCCTGCAACAACTCCGATTTTTCTTTTAATACTATTTTCATATTTTCTGATTAAACTATTAATTAATACAACTGTAAATGCAAGTCCAATGCCATATTCCGCATTATTCCTTAATCCATTTTCTTTTGAAATTATTTTATATAATATGTCAAATTCACTGGAATAAAATTCTATTTCAGATGGATACCATTCACAATCAAAAGCCCATTCATAATTTTGGTCATTAATAATACATTTATTTGTTCCACCTATTTCAACGAGATATGAACCATTTTGAATAGTACCATCCAATGAAATTGTTGTAAAACCAAAATATAATCCATTGATTTCGTTTACTTTGATCTTCTCAATTAGCATTTTAAAACTATTATCAAAGTCATCCATAATTTGTTGGTGATTAACCTTACGAATTTCATCCCAATCTGAACTTGAAATATTTTTTCGTCCAAATTCTATAATTGTATTTATAGCATCTAAATAGTTTACATTATTTTTGCACATTTCTTCTATTTTTCGATAAACTATCACATTATCCATAACAATCCTCCTACTACCAAAATCATTCTCTAACTATTGCGGCTAACGTTTTGCCACATGCCGAAGTTGCGGTACTCCGCAATTTGGGTCGGAGCGAAGCGGAGCCGGCATGTGGCTGTTGTGCGTCTGTTAGCCCGCTCTCGCATTGGCTTCTCTCGCCATGGATGGCGATCTGTAGTTAAATTATACTGGCTAATTTCATTATTCGTAAACGACTTCAGATACAGATGATTTTTCAATTTGAAATATTCCATCAAAAGCTTTCTCAAGTTTTGTTTCCATGTACATAGAATCAAATCGAATCATGTTCGGTATTGACAGAACATCTTCAGGCATGTTTTTAAAAGAGACAAAAGAGTTAGTTATTCCACAATCGTGAATAGATTTTTCAACAGAACCCTCATTGGGTTCCTGAAGTTGATAATTGTCGACCCGAAAACCGTATTTTGTGTCAGCTTCAGGGTAAAGTGCTGCTGTATGCCCGATATGTGAAGTAATTCCTAAGGACATGTAATCATCACCAATGGCCTCTTTGAGCCTTTGTCCCATTGGGATACAACTTAGAAATCCATCATACAGAATGGGTGTTTTCTGAATATGTGCATTATGTGCAACTACTATCACTTTCTGCTCACTTTGTGGGTTATTTAAATGCCACAGCACAGAATCTGCCATGTATTTGTCCTTTGCACCCATATCGCCCTGCATTCCAGCTCCTGAAATAAAGCCCGCCATTGCTTGAACATTATAGTCCAGGTATATCAAACCGTTGATATAATGCAGAATTGTCTCATATTTTTCGATTCCATATTTCTCAATGTGAATCGGAGCCATAGCTTCAAGTCGTACCTTTGTTCGAGCTATTTGGCAAGTTAAATGGGTCCTCTCAGAATCTGTTAGCTCATGTAATTTTAGGGCTGCTTGTGATGTGGAGAAGTAATCTATCTTTTTAGCAATATTTAAAGCATCATCAATAATGTGCAGTGCGTCTTTATCTGCTGTTTTGAAAAAGTCATGCAATATCTCTATATTTGGAAAGTATGAACCTCCGTTTCTGGGTATGTCAATTCCAAGAAATGTGATTTTTTCCTGTGCTACTTTGTTGTACTCCTTTAGCCATAGAAATGTGGTTTTTAGCTCCTCTGGGTAATAAAAGTGTGTCAAGTATTTTCCTATATCATCATCAGTCCCTTTTCCATGTAACCAGTTATTGATGATATGACCCTCAGCAAAACCAAATTCAAAGGCAAACGTCTTAAACCCAAGTTCTTCGATGAAAAAGCGCAACAGGTTATGTCTTAATAAGAAAAACTCTTTTATAAAATGAGAATTTTCACCTAATGCTACAACTCGGGTATCTCCAATTAATTCGCTTAATGGCTTGAAATCATCGTAATTATCATCATGGTGATTCAACTTGAAAGGAATATGATTGTTTTTGACCCATTCTTCGAATCTCATATTTTTTTCTCCTACATTCAGTTTTTGGTTCCTCTTGCTGCGCACGATGCGCAGCTCCTAAAGCCAATGCTCTCTGCGGGCTAACTATGTTATATGTCTCACTCAGTGAGATATATACGGCCAATCTGTGGATATATATCTCATAAATCTCTAAAATTTATCAGTGTTATTTTTTATTAATTTAATCAAATATTATGTTTCAGGAGTATTATATCTCAAGTGCTTAATATTTTTTGCAATATAATTACTAACTTTAAGAATAAGTATTTCTTCAATAATTATAAACATTAAAATAACACATAAATGTTCTTTTTCCAAAGTTAAAACCTGAATTTTCTTCAGGATTTATCTTAAATACTTTTCGTATTATCGGTAATTCTTCATAATTCTTAAATGGTTATTTTTAGTTTTTCCGTATATGCTTTTTTTTCTGATTATAATTACCCCTAAAAACTAGACAACGACTTTAAGTGGAAATATGCTATATTA
>CAZOZP010000105.1:0-6543 GCA_964584325.1 uncultured Melioribacteraceae bacterium | reverse complement strand
TGCTTATTTATACAAGCCTATAGGATTAGAAACTGAAGGCACTACGATAGATTTTCAGGTTGGCGTGAATTCATATTTGTACGGTACGAGATTCGTTGCCTACTTAAGCTATATGTACGGAATGGATAAACTTAAGGAATTCTATAACAGAGAATCTGGCTCATACGGGTTCTATGCTCCGCAGTTCGAAAAAACTTACGGAAGAGATGTAGTTGAAGTCTGGGATGAGTGGAATGATTTCGAAAAGAAGTTTCAGCTCGCAAATATTGAAAAAACCAGGGAGGAATAACTTACACCTGTTAACTATTTTTCTGATGAAATATTCGGCAGTGCTTCAAAACAGTTTTATAATAAAGAAACAAACGAAATGTATTGTGCAATAAACAGACCCGGCGGCCCGGCTGTTTTTACTGCTCTGAATCTTTCAAACGGGCATTTAAGAGAATTGAAAGATGTTGAAAGTGCCGGACTCTATTATGTTACACTCATGGCATGGAACAAAGATAAGAATGAAATTTATACTACAACTCACAACAGTAGCTGGCGCGGATTAAAATCTTTCGAAATTAATTCAGGAGATGAAGAAACTATTTTTGATTATATCAGAATAACGGATATGGATTTTTCTGAAACCGAAAAATGCCTCTATGCAATTCAGGTTAACAATGCCCGTACTTCAATTGTAAAGTTTACTCCTGATTTCAAAACCGGCTCAAATCTTTATTCAATTCCATTCGGCTACAGTATCTTTAATATAGATATTTCTCCTGACGGGAAAAAACTTTCTTCTACTTTTGCCGATGCATCAGGAAGACAGAAGCTTATGCTTTATGATTTGGAATCACTAAATGCGGGAAAAATCGATACAACTACAGTTTATGAATTTGAGGATAACAGTGCTTCTGATTTCAGATTCAGCCGGGATGGAAAGAGTCTGATAGGCACTTCATATTATACCGGTGTTTCCAATGTTTTTGAAATTGATATAGAAACAAAACAAGCATCAATTCTTACAAACACTGATATAGGGTTTTTTCGTCCGATTGAAATCTCTGATGATACATTGCTGGTTTTCGAATACTGCACAAAAGGATTAAGACCTGTGAAAATCAAAAAAGAGAAAAGGGAAAATGCCGGAGTTATTGAGTATTTAGGGATGAGGGCTTTGGAAAAGAATCCGGAACTTTATACTACAGTACCGCAATCTGCTTCGGAATATAACAATGAGAGTTTGATTCTGGAAGAAGGTGAATACATTCCGTTTTCAGAGACCGGTTTTGAGAGTGTATTTCCGATAGTGGAAGGATATAAGGATTTTGCCGCTTATGGTATTCAGATGAATTTTTCCGATGAACTTATGCTGAGCAGACTAAAACTGAAAGCATCATATACTCCCAATAAATTTCTTCCGGAAAAGCAGAGACTTCATCTGGCTATGCAGTTTAATTATTGGAGTTTTAATTTCAAAGCCGGATTAAACAAAACGAATTTCTACGATTTATTCGGCCCTACAAAAACCGGCAGGGCAGGCTATTATGCAGGAATGGGGTATTCCTGGGACTTGGTTTTCGATAAACCATACAGCTCTAAACTTTCATTATCAATCGATTATTTCGGCGATTTGGAAAAACTTCCACAATACCAGAATATTGATGCCGGATTCTCTGAACTTACTTCGTTAAACATAGATTATAATTATTCAAAACTGATGAAAACCATAGGCGGTATTGAAGACGAATACGGGTGGAATATTCGTCCGTCTGCCGGGGCCGCATATTTTAACGATATGATTGTTCCCGATGCAGTGATAGCATTCGATGCCGGCTTCCTGACAGGTATTAGAAACTCATCAATCTGGATAAGATCTGCGGTCGGAAAAGTTTTCACGGAAAAAGAATCATCCTTCAGCAGAAAATATTTCGGAGGGTTCGGGAACAACTATGTTGACAGACTGAACGTTCAGCAATACAGAAATATCGAAAGCTTTGCCGGCAGAGGAATAAATGATATTTCCGCCAAAGATTTTGCGAAGGTAACGGCTGAATGGAATTTGCCGCCGATAATGTTTCGTGAATTCGGATTCTTGAGTGCATATATCAGATTTGCAAGACTTTCGGTTTTCGGTACAGCACTTGCTTCAGATATTTCCGATAAAGAATTTAGAAGATTCCATTACAACTCAGGCGCACAGCTCGATTTTGAATTGGTATTTTTTACTTTACTTAAATCCACATTGTCAGTTGGTTATGCAAGAGCATACGAAAAGGATACTAAACCGGGTAACGAATTTATGATTTCACTTAAACTGCTTTAATATGCCGGTAGCCGTAAGTATTTTCCCGGTCATTATTTTTCTTATAATGTTGTTTTATTCAGACAGCTATAAACTGGTAAAACCCGGACTGATATTTATTGTAATAGGTTGGGGCTTTGCATCAGCCCCTGCCGTGTATCCAATTAATACATTCTTCCTTGAGTATTTCAGCAAACCGGTGGTTTCACAATTTATTGCTCCGGTAATTGAAGAATCTTTTAAGTTTGCAATAATACTGTTCTTACTTAAAACAAACCGGATAGGTTTTTTATCTGATGCTTTAATCCTTGGTTTTGCCTCAGGAGCCGGATTCAGCATTATGGAGAATATTTATTATCTCCGGAATGTTGAAACAGATAATCTGATGCTATGGCTTATAAGAGGATTGGGAACGGCGGTTATGCACGGAACCGCTGTATCAGTAACAGCCGTAATAGTTCAATATTATATAAGCAAATATGAAAAGATCAAACTCTTAAATGTGTTTTCCGGATTATTTACCGGAGTTTTTATCCATTCCTTATTCAACAGTTCATTTATACCTGCTTTTACGATGACATTACTTCAGATAATAATCTTGCCCATGATAATATTATCAGTATTCGGAATTAGCGAAAAGCATCTGAAAGGCTGGATGGAATCGCAATTTGATTCTGAATTTGAACTTTTGCAAATGATAAGGAAAGGTGAATTTAAATCAACAAGAGCCGGGAAATATATTATTTCAATTAAGAACAGATTTGAACCTGAAGTACTTGTTGATATGATGGCATACATTCAGCTTTATCTTGAACTTTCCATAAAGGCAAAAGGTATGCTTCTAATGCAGGAAACCGGATTTGAACCTGAGAAAAGCAGTGAGTTAAAAGAGAATCTTGATGAACTTAATTTCCTTTCAAAAAGCATAGGCAGAGCCGGAATGCTTACACTTATGCCAATCCTCAGAATGAAAAAGAAAGATCTCTGGAAGATTAATTTCCTGAAATAGAAGAATACAATAATCTGCGCCGTTTTGAATCGTGATGCTTGAAGCGTAACGGGTGACAGAGAGATTTATCACCAGGTCACTAAGGTACAAAAGGGGAATCTTTAATCCCCAAGGGATGATACTAATCTGAACTCTGATTTTTATGATTAAATGATTAGCCTGATTAAAGATTACAATTTCCTGATAAACCCAAATAAGCGCTTTTAGGTCCGGAATGTTAATAGAACAAGAAATCATTCACTAACTCCTCAAGCTCCGGCGGATTGACACTATCCCCATATTATAGTATTAAAGGATTACAGCCAACAAATCCTTTTAATCACAAAAATCATATAAATCAAAGTTCAGACAATAGACCTCGATGTTAGCGGGAGACAAGTGAATGGATTTAGGACCCAACGATTTACTTGTTATTGATTTGTAAAAAAAAGTTGGCTAACTTACTGTACATAAATATGGCGATCAGATTAAGGTTCAACTACAACATTAGCAGAAGAATTGCCGATAATATATTAAATTTAATAACATAAAATTTCAAACAACCGCCGTCATTTTCCTTTCGGCGGTTGCTTATTCAACAGGAAATAAATATTGAGATTATTATCATTTCTTTTAATCGCTTTAATATCTACAAGTTATTCGCAAAATATAATTGTTGAAATAAAAAACAGTATAGGGAAAACTGCATCTCTTTACAGTTTAAGCGGAGAAAAAACACAGTTTATTGATTCTCTGAAAACTAAACTACCCGGACAGTTTACGCTTACTGATACTAAAAAGCTTCAAGCAGGGTTTTACCGTGTGGTAGCCGACAAAAACAAAAATGTGGATTTCGTTTATGATAATGAAGATGTAAATCTTTTAACCGACGTAGGCAGCATTTTGGATAGTATGCAGGTAATTTCATCAGAAAGCAACAAGTTATATTACCGGTTTCTAAAACTAAACAAAAATTTCAAGATTAAGTCTGAACTGCTTAACCTTATACTCGCCCGTTACCCGAAAGAGAATGATTATTATTTAACAACTAAGCAGACTCTAATTAATCTTCAGGATGAATACAAGGAATTTGTAAATATAACTTCACAACAAAATCCGAAATCATTTATTGCCCGGTATATCAAATCAGCGCAATTGCCTGTAATTGAATTGTCTGTCCCGCTAAATAAGCAGCTTGATTTTCTTAAAATGCACGCTCTTGATAATGTCGATTTCAATGATACAGAACTCATAAATTCAGATGCGTTTGCAAATAAGAGTATTGAATACCTGATGTATTACCGCAACCCGCAATTACCCAAAGATTTGCTTGAAAAAGAATTTATGGTTGCAGTTGATACAATTCTCGGAAAAGCAAGAGTACATCCGCTTGTTTACCGGCATATCACAGAATATCTTGTTGATGGTTTCCGCAAATTCGGGTTCGATAAAATAATAGATTATATACTCGATAATTATGTAATTAAAGATGATGTGTGCCTGGATAGTGAGCTGGAATTATCGATAGAAAGAAGAATAATGCAGGCAAGATTATTTAAGATTGGGAATGAAGTACCGGATTTTGTATTGCCTGATGCACAAGGTAAAATGTTTGAGCTGAATAAAACAAAAGCTGAGAAAACTCTAATTATTTTCTATTCCAGTAACTGTCCGCATTGCAGTGAATTACTCCCCGAAATTAAGAAGCACTACGAAAAACAGAATCAAAAAGTCAAAGTTGTTGCTGTTTCATTGGATACAGATAAAAATGAATGGCTGAATTTTATTAAAGCAAACAAACTTGAAAGCTGGACAAATCTTTGTGATCTGAAAGGCTGGAATAGTCCGGTAGTAGAAACCTACTCCATATTCGCAACACCTACAATGTTTCTTCTGGATAAGGATTTAAAGATCATTGGGAAGGATTATAAATAGGATTAGAATCTAAAAAATAATCTGAACTCTGATTTTTATGATTAAATGATTAGCCTGATTAAAGATTACAATTCCCTGATAGACCCAAATTAGTGCCTTAAGGTACGGAATCTAAGCAGGTGATGCGATAATTGTCTTTTAACATTTCGCATCTACGGTGCTGAAGAAAAGATACTCCCGAATATTAATAACCATAATTATATGATGTCCATCAGTGCTCACCGTGTTTTCTATAGTGAAATTCTTTGTTGTTTTTTATTATATGATTATCCGGAAGTTTTTCTTATTTTAAGATATAAACTTTCACCTATAATTATGAATATTAATATTAAAGAAATTACCGAAGCACTTAAAAAATTTAATGAAATTGAATTTGCATATATTTTTGGATCACACGCATCCGGGAGCAACGAATTTAAGTGATTTAGATATTGCCGTCTATATAAATAATTTCAATGCACCAGATGAATTTATTAAATATCCTTATGGATTTGAATCTGCAGTTACAGGCAATCTAAGTATAATAATCAAAAGTGACAAAATAGATCTCGTTTTGCTAAATAAAGTTGACATTCTTCTTTCTCAAAAAATAATAAATACCGGCATTCTCCTTTTTGAAAGAAATAAGCTTTCCAGAGTTAAAGTAGAAAATAATATTCGATATGAGTTTATTGATACGGAGCATTATAGAAGACTAAGGGCGAAAAAAATGAAGGAATACATAAATGTACGACAGCCAGGTTATTGAAAAACATCTCTCAGCATTGCTTCGTAATATTCAGCACCTTGAAAAATATAAGAATATCACAGAAAATGATTTTAATAATAATCTTGATCTGTTATGGATTCTGGAAAGAGGTTTATATTTATCTATTCAGAATATATTTGATGTTTTTGCTCATATTATTTCAGCAGACTTAAACCGTAAGTGGGAATCTTATGCAGATATTGCAAGAGTTCTATTTGAAACAGGTAAAATAGAAGAAGGAAGAAGAGATTTATTGATTAGTATGGCGGGTTTCAGATACAGATTAAGTCACGATTACCTTGGATTGGAAATAAAGGTTTTGATAGATATAGTTTCTAACAGAATTGGCGATTTCTATTTCTTTGCCGGAATTATTAAAGATTATCTTGACAAAGGCTGGGAAGAATACTAAATGTTAATAATGATTTTCCATTCTCGCATAACTCTTTACTACAATAATACAAACATCATCAGCGCACTTGGAAATGAACCGGACGCTTTTGGAAATGCCATCGAACAACTTCACAATGAGATGTGATCACAAAGAAATGTCATCGAAAAACTTCGCAATGAGATGTG
>CAZOZP010000104.1:0-6569 GCA_964584325.1 uncultured Melioribacteraceae bacterium | reverse complement strand
TAGAGGTTCCAATGCATAGAGTCTGTGATTCCGGTGTCTGTGCAATATTTTGTTTAGTGCATTCCGGTGCCTTAAGGCTCTCGAAGTCAGTTGAGTAAAGTGAAACAAAACTACATCAAAAACCTTTTTTAAGTAAATAATTAATATGCTAATATACCGAGTACAGAAAAATTTTCACAAACATATTTCTTAATTTAATAAATTTATACTATGGATAAATTGACTAAAGAACAAAGACGAAAAAATATGCAAGCGATCAAATCAAAAGGCTCAAGAATTGAGACTTTGCTTGCAAAAGAGATGTGGGCAAGAGGACTCAGATACAGAAAAAATGATAAATCAGTAATTGGAAAACCTGATTTCACTTTTAAGAAACACAAGGTTGCGATTTTTTGTGATAGCGAATTTTGGCATGGAAAGGACTGGGAAATAAAAAAACATGAACATAAATCTAATGTTAAATTCTGGCATCAAAAAATTGAGCGTAATATTCAGAGAGATAAAGAAGTAAATGAAGAATTGTTGAAAACAGGTTGGCAAGTAATTAGATTTTGGGGTAAGGAAATTGAAAATGATTTGGTAAATTGCGTGATTAAAATTTTGGAAAAAATAGATGAAGTTAAAAGAAAAAATTTCACTTGAAGAAGTCTGCGGACAAACCTTTAAAATTAGGGTTGTTGAAGCTTCTGAATACGGAGAAGCAGCATTAACTCATTATTTACACAATAATAATAATGGAGCTTTTCAATTATACAAAAAAGAAGCAGTTCATCATATTAAGAGAGCATTAGAATATAAATTTCCTGATGAGAATATTACTTCTAAAGTTGCAGAAGAAGCGTTGCAATATATGCTTTTTGATTTCAAAAAAGAAGTTCCTTTTCCTGAACCGGAAAATCCAAAATTTAAATTTATAGATTTATTTGCAGGTATTGGTGGCTTCCGTATAGCCATGCAAGAATTGGGCGGAAAGTGTATTTTTACAAGCGAATGGGACGAACAAGCAAAGAAAACATACGAAGCAAATTTTGGAGAAGTGCCTTTTGGTGATATTACAAAAGAAGAAACTAAAAGATTTATACCGGATGGTTTTGATGTTTTATGTGCCGGGTTTCCGTGTCAGGCATTTTCTATTGCAGGAAAACGAGGTGGTTTTGCTGATACAAGAGGAACATTGTTTTTTGATATTGAGAAAATTATAGAAAAACACAAACCCAAGGTTGTGTTTTTAGAAAATGTAAAAAATCTTGTTTCACATGACAACGGCAAAACTTTTAAAACTATCACTGAAATTTTAGATTTAAAGTTAGGCTATAAAGTTTTTTACGAAGTATTGAATTCCGCAACTCATGCAAACATTCCTCAGAATAGAGAACGGATTTTTATTGTTGCATTTGATCCTACACAAGTTGAAAACTATTCGAGATTTGAATTCCCTAAACCAATAATACTCACAAAAACAATTCATGATTGTTTGGAAAAAGGTAAACAAGCCGATATTTATTACTACCCAAGGAATCATCCGTATTATTCAGAACTTGAAAAAACAATGGTCTCTAAAGATACTGTATATCAGTGGCGTAGGGTGTATACCCGAGAAAATAAAAGTAATCTTTGCCCAACATTGACCGCAAATATGGGTACAGGTGGACATAATGTTCCTTTGATTAAAGACGATTTTGGAATTAGAAAATTAACACCGAAAGAATGTTTTGCATTTCAAGGTTATCCAATCGAAAAGTATATTTTACCTCCAATTGCAAACAGTAAACTTTATATGCAAGCTGGAAATTCAGTAACTACAACATTAATCGAAAGAATAGCAAAAACAATTATTGAACTATTATGAAAACATTTGCAGAAATTGACATTGAGAAAAATGGAGATTATTTGAAACTGCTTTCAGCTGTTTCAAAATTATCTGGTTTGTTTAGTGAAAGTTCTGTGCCATTTATAAATTATAGAGTTGCTGAAAATATTTTTTGTAGGAGCTTTAACGCAAGAAATTTAAGTCGTTCAGATACAGCGTTTGATGCTAATTATAATTCAATTGGTGTAGGTTTAAAAACATTTACTTGCAATTCCAATTATAGTAATGAAAAAGTTGCAGAGTTTAATTCATTATCAAGAGTTTTATCCGACTTTAAAGACAAAGAACTTGCTGTAAAATTAGGCGAATTTAGAAACGATAGAATTAATTTAGCAAACCGTCTTTATGATATTAAAAGTTCATTGTATCATATTGTCGCTCGTAAAACAAAGGAACTTTTACTATATGAAGCAGATTACAATACGATTGATATTGCAAACATACATTCCGTAAAAGATACTAAGGCTAGTTTACAGTTTGAGGATGGTAACAATTTTTATTCATTTAATTATTCAAAAAGTACGCTTTTTAGAAAGTTTACCATTCCGCAAAGTGCGTTTAGTCTTCCAATCGAAATCATTGAAGACCCTTATAAATTGTTGCTTGAACTTTTTGAAAACAAAGTTTTAAAACCGGCAATAAACAAACTTATCAAAGGTGAAAACTTTATTGTTCTTCCACTTTATGGAATCAAAAACAAAGAAAAATATATTTTTGAGAAGTCTGGTTTAAATCAATGGAATGCAGGTGGCAGGAAACGTAATTTGGGAGAAATTTATATCGCAATTCCAATAGAAATTCATAGAAATTACCCTAATTTTTTCCCAGCAAGAGACACTCATTTCAATTTATCTATCCCTACAGGAGAGGCATTTACAGCAAAAGTGTGTCAAGACAATTCCAAAGCTTTGATGACAGACCCGAATAAAGCAATGTCTGATTGGCTTTTAAGAAAGGTTTTGAAGCTTAATGAAGGAGAACTTGCTACGATGAAGAAACTTGATGAACTTGGTTTTGATAGTGTAATTATAACAAAGACTGACGATATGAATTTTAAAATTGATATAATGAAAACAGATTCATACAGACAATTCAACAACGGAGAAATATAGTTGTAAATTCCGCCGAAAATTGACCCACCTAGTTGAACAATAGTTTCCAATTTTTGAAGTTTGAAACTTCACAAATATGGAGGAAGGAGTGATATCAATGGAAGATTGGGTAACAATAAGAAATCTAAAAGCAAAGAATCCGAATATGGGCACACGTGAAATAGCACGTATTCTAAAGGAAAGCCGTAACACTGTAAAGCTGGCACTAAAAGATACTGAATTGCCAGAGTATGCCGGAAGGTCAACCTCATCGGAAGAGACCGAGAAGTTCAGAGAATTTATTTTCGAGCTATTAAATATAAAGAAGAAGCATAAAAGGTAGTATAATTACCCCCCAAAAACCAGACAACGTCTTTAATTGGAAAAATATCCACAAAGAGATAGGTGACGAGTAACGAGTAGAGACGCAAGGCATTGCGTCTTTTTTATTTATAGATCTCACCACAGAATTCACAGAGAAAGCACAGAGGAAAATCTTTAGTCCAGCAACGGCGGAACGAAATGTTAATACCAAATTTTCTCCTCCACTAAATAATAAGCTCCAGCAGAGCGAAACTTGCCAAAAAATATTAACCACAGATTGCACGGATTTAACGGGTATTCGCAGATTAAGAATCATCAGAGGCTGTGGGAGTGTAAATAATTTTGTTTAAATGGTTTTTTTAACCAGGGGTAAGGGGTATCGGGAGTAAATTTTATCTCCTTTATTTTCGGTGAAATCATTCGTCGCAAGCTCTTCAGGATGACACACTTTTTGCTTTTTTAGACAGCCTCTAAATCTTTGGGTTAGAGTAAGGATGTGAATTACTGCCGACTCCCCGGGAAAAAGACTGGCAACTTGCAAATGAAGACTGATAGTGAGTATAAATGACAAATTTGGGTTTATGGAAAGATTGCGGTATATCGTAATGGAAATATTTATAACGGAATTATTCCGGAAATTTCTCAGCCACCGGAAATTGTTCAAACACCAGCAACAGACCGTTGCCTGAGCGGAGGCAACAATAATAACTCAATCCCGGATAATCCAATGAATCCGGCATATTAATCAGAAATTCGTTATTTTGTACAGTACAAGTTCTTAAACATATTGATTTTATTAGCGGAAACAATGTTTTTAGTGTACAGTAAAAGAGTAAAAAACAGGCTAAAACGGGATTTTTTATTCCTTTTCCCTATAAAGCAAAAACCCCTGAAGTGTTTATTCTTCAAGGGTTTTATTGTGGGCCCAGATGGAATCGAACCACCGACCCTCTGATTATGAGGCAGAGTTGCAAATTTTATGAATTTAAAAATGTACCTGTAAGTTATTAAAATATAACAAGTTATGCCGAGCATTAAGATCCTTCAAAAATGCTGAAGTAGAAACTGAAGTAGGTTTTGTTAATTCCTGTAACTAAACTCCAACAAATAGTTAGTTGCTTTCTGAGCTTGAATTGCTGCAGTAATAAACAGAGATTCGTCTTGCTGAAGTTTATCTAACCACCCTGAAATATATGATGCCTGGTTCTCAAGTACTTTTGGTTTGATGCCGCTTAAGCCGCAAAGGTATGCTGACCCTATTTCTGCAACAAGCTCTTCTACTGCCTTATCCTGCCTTGATCGTGAACTGATGCGGTTTAGTCTGCTTGCGTGACCAGTCCAATGAATCACTTCGTGGAATAAGCTTGAATAGTATTCTTCGGGTATCTCAAAGTCCTGAATTCTTGGAAGGGAGATATAATCATCATTTATTGAGTAATAGCAAGCCCTTGGGTTATTTCTGATTTCAGGACGAACATTAAACTTCCGGATGAGTTCTTCGCAGCTTATTATCTCAAAGTTACCAGGGTTTTCTTTATAGAGAGTTGTTTGAGAGAGATTAAAGACAAAGCTGTATTTGATGAAAGGAATTTTCCTGATGTCAATTTCTTCGCTATCGTCTTTTGAGTGGATAAAGTCTTTAAGTTCCCAATAGACAATCAGCTGTCCGGAAGATCCTTTGTTTATCATTCCTCCTAATTTCTGGCACTGAAGGAAAGTTAGGTAATCGGCTGAAGGGAAATCGCTTAAGCATAAAGATAAAAATTCACACCATTATAGTTTCTCTTTGAAACGGCATTTCTTGGCAGACCTGATTTCCAGGATTTTTTCCAGGGAATTACTCCTCGTTTTAATTGGTCGCTTATTTCCGATGTTATTTTGCTGAATATTTCTTTGCGGTTCATTTTCTACTCCTAAATGCTGTATGGTGATTTACTTCTTGCAATGAACAAAGTGATGGCAATCCGGGAAGGATCCGCAAGTCCGCTTAACTCCTGCTGAATCTTAAGAGCATCCCGGTATGATTTAAGCATAATATCATACAGCTTATCATTTGAATCATCTCTCGAGGGCATTTCCTCAACTGCTGTCTGAACAGAACTTTGTGACTTGCTTAAAGTTTCAATATTGAAGTACTGAATTATTTTGTTACCCTGTTGTTTGGCAAGCTTGGTTATTAAAGCTTTATCGCCCTTCTTCAAATCCTTAAGCTGATTATGAACTTCATCTGTTGGGAAATAACTGAATTCGGAATCGCCTGATTTAACGGCATAAAGATAATAATTACCGTATTTTGATTCTCCTGTAATAGGTTCATCGAACATTAGTTCAATTTCTGTGGTCTTGTTGAGTTCAAGCTCAAGTTTAATTCGTTGTGTCATCTCTAATTCTCCTTATTTAATTTTAATGAAAAGTCTTCTTCACCAATAATATAGTTTACTCCTGCAGGAATTGCTCCGGTCTGTTTGATGTAAGCTTTAATCTTATTCAGATCAGGTTTCAACTGTTCCGGTATTATCTGAACAAATGAGCCGCTTGCTTCAGAAAGGAAAGCATCAAGATTATCGATTTCAACCTTATCCGGCCTCTTCCTAATTTTAAGAATTCCGTGTGGAAGATCGATTGTTTTCTTGCCTTCTTCACGAATGTAGGCTTCAAGTTTACGAAGAATGTAATCTGCCTTATCCTGAATCTTTGAATTACGCTGAATAGCCCATTCGTGAATTATCTGCTTTTCCCGCTCTGCTTCTTCAAAGTTTCGGGTAATTTCATCCTGAAGCTTTGAATATTCCAGAATTAAGAGATCGTAATGAGCAAGAGTGAGCCTGCATTCAGCACTTTCAGCCTCAGCAAGCAGTTCATCAATAAATGAAGTGGATTCCATAGTTACTCCTTGGTTTATTATGTAATGAGATTTAGTTAAGATTTGTAATAATATGGTTCTTTTAATCGGCAGAATTATATCGTTTATCTAGATTATTTCGCTGCTGCTTCACCTGCAATTCCTGACTGACTTCTTATCATCCAATGATCTTTTCTATTCAAGTGAAATCTTTTAGAACTATGTCTTTAATTATTTAATTATTTTAAGGCAACTCCTTTTTTACAGGAATTTTGAAGGAATTAATATTTTTTCTGATTTGATATTTTAACAATCTTATAGGAATAAGTAATGGAAATAGAAAACGAGAGTTATCCAAAAGAAAAAGATCTCAGTGGCTCCTATAATAAAGTGTCTATTAAGAAAAAAGTCAAGAGAAATATCTCCCCCTTGGCAAAAATTT
>CAZOZP010000103.1:0-6615 GCA_964584325.1 uncultured Melioribacteraceae bacterium | reverse complement strand
TCGAGAGCCTTAAGGCACCGGACGAACCCACTTTGTTACTCGTCACGCGTTACGCGTCACGCATCACGATTCTTCGAGAGCCAAGGCCCCAGGCAACCTAAAAAAAAGGGCAGACACTTTACGCCTGCCCCCAACTCTGTTACCCGTTACCCTGTCACTATTTCACCAACATCATCCGCTTTGAATCCGAGAAGCTGCCGGACTTTATCCTATATATATACATTCCTGATGAAAGTCCGCCTGAGGCGGAGCCGGCGTCGAATTTTACTTCGTATCTTCCGGCCGGTTGTTGTGCGTTTACAAGAGTTGCCACTTCCTGACCGAGGATATTATAAACAACAAGTGACACAGTGACAGGTGACAGAGTAACAGGGATTGAATATTCTATTGTTGTTGCCGGATTAAACGGATTCGGATAATTCTGTTTCAGACTGAATTCTGCAGGCAATTTATCATCTGATGCCGAAACATCTGAAAAAGAAACCGATATGGGCACAGACATATCCTGTACATTTCCTCCAAGATAGGCCAATCCCTTAAACCTGTAATCCCCATTGGAATATGCCTTAACAATAAGAGTATCATTTGTAATAGTGAATTCAAGCTGATCATTTTCGGATATGAAGCCTACTGAATCTATATTACTTACTTCGCCGTAAATTTGTGCAAGAGGTATTTTCAGACTGAGTGTGCCGGAATAATTAGCAAATCCATCAGGATTGCTTATCCAATTAACCGAGGAGGGTTGACTATAAACGTTATCATCAATCCAGTTAAGTCTTTCGGATATCCAGGATTTCAGGATGCCGATTTCCCATTCATAGGTTCCGTCACTATCCCAATAGTAGTTAGGCCATACATAAGTATCGAGTACCGGCCATCTTTCAAAATTTCTCTCTTTAGCCTCACTGAGCATTACCGAAATTGAATCAATAATGGAGATAATATTCTCATTGCTTAAAACTCCGAGCCTTAATTCGTGCCATCTTTTGCTGAATTTATTAAACATCATTTCATCGTTAAAGAGTTTTTTCCACCAGAAAGGAGGTTCAAAACTTTCCCAATCAGGGAAAATTGTATTAATCATCCAGCCCTGCGGATTATATCCTTCATAGTAATCAGCATTTCCGAAAGAAAGATTATGATCCCACTGAGGCCCGGTCACAAGTTTTTTACTTTTTGAGTCCACATCCTTATGCAGGAAAGTACTCAGCCTGTAAGCATCAATATTCTTGGCAAGCTCGTTAATTAAGACATAATCAATAAATGCCTCAACATCCAGCAGTTCGGGATATCCGGTAAAAGGATCACTGTATTCAGAGCCCGCCAGTGTTGTTTCAAAACTTTGGAAATAATTTTGAATATAGTTTTCCTGATATTCATTTATATCTTCAGGTTTTGGGAATTCATAAAGGTAATAAACCGGTTTAAATCCGTCTGAAATATAAGGTGACTGCCACCAGCTTCCCGGAGCCTGATCTGTCATCTTATCTATCTTGATAATATACCCACCCGTAACGGCATCTCCGGAAACATTTTCCGGATCGTTTTTGGAAATACCGACACGGTTTTTATCTCTTTTAATTTTTTCAAAGAGGACGTACACCCCTTTGTAATCGCCGTTTATTACAACTTCGACATATTTGGATCTTACCGCATATCGATTAGTGAGCCTCGCTAAATGATATGCAAGAGCATCTCTCATAAGAGTTTTATCATTATACGGTGCAAATAGTATCCAGTCTTCCTCTTTCGGCAGCCCAAGCAGGCTGACTTCAAGATCTTCTCCGAGAGAATCAGTAGTTTCTATTCCGTATTGTTTTTTCGGAAACATCTGCGAAGAAGAACCCCTGATTTCGATTCCGATATATCCATCGTAATTATTCCATGGGTCAGTTACATTATTTCTTAACCCGGGTCCGTTATAAATAATTCCCATCCTGGCTTGAATTTTTGGGTCATCAGGTATTTCCGCTCCTTTTGTATCAATTATTACAATCGGTAAATCGCTCGAAACAAATTCAACCTGTGCGAAAAGAGATACAACCGCTAAAAGTGTAAACAATAATATTTTTTTCATAATTCCCTCATAAAAAAAAACCTCAAAATCAATTCTAAATTAATTTTGAGGCATTATCAAATCATCAATAACTAAATTCTAATAAAGCATAAGTCTTTCCGGACTTTCTTCTTGTGCGACATCAATATCAAGTCTGAAGTGATTGATTAGCTGCTGAAGGTTGCCGGTCAAATTATACAAATCTTCTGCCGCACGGCTAATCTGGTGTGTTCCGTCGGCTGCCTGCTGAGTAACAAGATTGATTGCTTCAACATTAAGATTAATCTGTTCGCCTGTTGCTGACTGTTCTTCGCTGGCGGCAGCAAGCTGTGAAATTACATCCACAAGTTTTTCCGAGTGAAGAATAATATCATTTAATGCTTCACCTGCTTTGCCTGCAAGTGTTTTGCCTTTTTCAACTTCAATTGCACCCTGCTGAATTGATACAACCGCACCGCTTGTATCTTTCTGAATTTGTTTGATTTTCTGTGCAATTTCCTTTGTAGCTTTCGTAGTTCTTTCAGCAAGTTTTCTAACTTCATCTGCAACAACCGCAAAACCGCGTCCCTGTTCACCTGCTCTTGCGGCCTCTATAGCGGCATTAAGTGCCAGCAGGTTTGTCTGGTCTGCAATATCATCAATAACCTGAACAATTTCACCTATCTGATCGCTGCTCTTTCCAAGATTCTGGATTGTACTTGATGACTGAAGTACAATTTCAGCAATTCTATTTATACCTTCAATAGTTTCAATTACAACGCGTCCGCCTTCATGAGCCTTTGATCCGGCTTCTTCAGCAGAGAGAGATGCAGATGTTACGTGTCTTGTATTTTCATTTATTGTACGAATCATCTGTTCAATTGAAGCGGCAACGTCTGCAGTTTGTGTACGCTGTTCATTTGCACCTGCAGCCATTTCCTCAGTACTTGCCGAAATCTCGGAAGCTGCACTTGCAAGTTCTGTAGTGCTTTCTGCAACTCGTCCGATAAGCTGATTCATTGCATAATTGAGTTTATTGACATCTTCCTTAATTTTCAAATAATCGCCTTTATATTCGCCATTCATTTTGAATGTGAAATCGCCCTGCGCCATTACATTGAGTACTTTACTGGCTTCATTGATAGGTGCTACAATAGTATCAAGAATTGAATTAACACCTTCAATTATTCTTCTCCATCCACCGGAGAACTTTGTCACATCGCCTCTGATGGAAAGATCGCCGTTTTGGTTGGCTTCAATAAGTTTTTCAGCTTCGGAAATAAGACTTTCAATAGTTTCAACTTCTTTATTGAAAGCGTGCGAAAGCGAATCCTGCTCCGAGGCAGGTGTTATTCTCTGGGTAATACCATTTGATATATCCTGAGCAACTCTTACTTTTTCCTGTGTAGCTTCGCGAAGTTTTCTCATCATCTGAGCAAGCTCACCGAATTCATCTTTTGAATAAATACCAAGAGATACCTCATAGTTTCCTATTGAGAATTCATTAAGAACTTCTTTCATTCTGTTTATAGGTTTAGTTATGTTCGGAACAAGAATAAAGACGCAGAAAGCAATGGCGGCTGAGCCGAAAATAACTCCGACAAGCATCCAGAGCTGGGCAGACTGAACATCTGAAGATACTTCCTCATTGATTTGCACTGCATAACTTTTAAGATCACCTAAAATCTTTTCAAATTCGGCATTCATTTCTTTACCGACTGTCTCGCCGTTTTCTGCCGCAATAATTGCCGCAAAATCATACTGCTGAACTGCTGCTGCACTTACTATTGCATCGGCAACTTCATTTTTGTATTTGCTCCAGATTTTCCTCACATTTGTCATATTGTTCATCATTTCAGCATTTGAACTATCTGTTGCAAGTTCTTCCAAATCGGTATCAACTATTTTTTTCAGTCTTTGGTATTCTGCTTCGTCCTGAGCAAAGTTTGCCTGAAATTCGGTAACAGCAAATTTCAGCATAATAAACTGAATTTTCTGAAAATTTGAATAAATTCCGCTTATCTTATCCTGAGGCTTAAGTACATCCTCCTCAATTGAGTTTATGGCGCTTTCCATAGAAACAATCTGGAGATAATCATTTGCGGCCACTGTGAGAAAAATAAATGCGATAAAACCGAAACCAAATTGAATCTTCCTGACAAATTTCAGGTTCTGCAAATACTCAATAATTTTTTTCATCTTCAGACCTTAAGATACTGTTATAACTTGAAGTTTATAGTTAAAGAAAGTTTTACTTTTGCAGGCTTACCTTCATGGGAACCGCCTTTAAATTTGCTCCTCTTTACAGCATCAACAGCAGCTTCATCGCAGCCTCCGCCGATTCCTCTTAAAACTTTTACATCTTCAAGCGATCCGTCTTCACCTATAAAGGCTAAGACGAATACTCTTCCCTGAACCCCGGTTTTAATTGCACCGGGAGGGTAAACAAGATTTTTATAGAGTGCATCAAGTCCGCCAACAACTTCAGGCATTTTCTCTGCAAAAGCAAGATATCCGTCGTCCTGCAGAAACATATTAGTAAGGTCCAGATTGCCCGATATATTGTAAGCTCTAACGGATGTAAGTCCGCAAAGCATTATCACTATAATAAAAAACTTCTTCATTAACATTAGTTCCTCCCAAATTATAAAACTTTAGAAATATTATCGATTTCACTTTACAAATGTTTAATAAACATCTGCATATTTTTCTAAAGGTATTATCGCACTTTTTTATACGAATTAAAGTGGTGTTTAAAATAAAAATTAGGATAACAATGTTACAAGAAGGTTTTATTTTACGATTTGCATAAAAGAATTGTCATCCGGTGTCTTAAAATAATTACAGACACCGGATGCTTATAATCAGTCAATCTTCCCTGATTTTATTTCATCGGCAAGTTTTTTTGCTTTATATATTTTTTCCACAGCCTCAATTATTCCCCTGGAATCAACCGCTACACATCTGTTATCTTCAGGAACATAAATGAAACTGCCTATAATGCTGTTAAGGTTTCCGTCAAATGCCAATCCGACAATTTCTCCGTCTTTATTAATAATAGGACTTCCGGAATTGCCGCCAACAATATCGTTATCAGATACAAAATTGAAAGGAGTAGCGAGATCAAAATTATCCGGAAGGTCTAACCACCTTTCTCCGAGATTCCATGGGTACTGTTTATTAAATGAATAGTATCTGTCGAACAATCCGTAATATGTTGTAAACAGAGGGGCAATTGTTCCGTTGTATTCAAAATTTTTCAGAACGCCGTCGCTAAGTCTAAGAGTAAAATTTGCATCAGACGGAATGCTTAAACCATAATAAGCAGTTTGCACTTCCCCAAGATAAACCCTCAGTACCTCTTCGGTTTCATTTAACTCGGTTAATAATTTTCTAAGTTCAGGTATTTCTTTTTCGGATACCAATACAAGGTAAATGAAAGGATCGGTTATATCGAGTAATGATTCAGGATTCTCCCGTAATCTTTTTCTGATTTCATCTCTGTTATCTGTGTAAGCTCTGTCAAGAATGCTTTCCACAGCTTTTTTGGAATCAGAATTCCCGGCAAACTTTACAAAAAGCGTATCGCCGGTTCCGATATTCAGATTTATAAAATCAACTACTATTTCCAGCATCATTATATCAATTGCAGGGTCAATATCATCGTGCATAAATGAATTTAATAATGAATCAACGGCAGATTCAGAAAGTTTTTTGTTTTCACCGGAAGCCTTTCTTTCTTTTACAAATGCTGTAATTGATTTTGCAGTCTGAAATATCGGCGGATAAATCCTTCCGTCTGTTGACATTGCCGCAATTCTTGTTTCGATTCTTTTCTGCTCTTCATTAATATTAGTTAAACTCTTCCAAAGAGAGGAATACTTTTCTTTTAGACTTACATCAGAATTTACAAAGTCAATCAGATTCTGTTCAGCATCTCTCTTTTTCTGCATATTGGAATCATCAGTTAGTCCCCTCATAATGTTGCGGTAAACTTTCTGTCCGTTCCCGATTGAAGTGCGCATTTCTTCAAATTCCAAAGCCCTGGCAGGATATTTTATCTTGAGAGAATCAAGTTTGTAGTAGATCTGATCTAACTGGAATGAAGTATTTCTATACCTTACATCTCTTAAGAATTCCAACTGCGAAACAGAAAACAATCTTTCTGTGCGTCCGGGATTCCCCACAGTAAAGATCACTTCGTTTTCCTTCGGACCCTCGTCGCTCCATTTGAAATAATTTTTTGTTTTAAGAGGTTTACCGTCTGTATCATAAACCCTGAAAAAAGTGCAGTCGAGATTATATCTCGGGAATGTAAAATTATCAAAATCGCCTCCGAAATAAGCAATTGATTTCTCCGGGATAAAAACAAGCCGTATATCTGTAAATTTCCGGTACCCGTAAACAGAGTATTTAGCTCCGTTATAAAGAACGGATATATTACATTCCAGACCGGTTTCCTCTGAATACTTTTTCTGAATTCTCTCAATTGCTTCATTTCTCCGCCGATTTCTTTCAATATTTGAACCGGCCTTACGAAATTCTGCCAAAACTTCTTCGGTAACATCTTTTACAAA
>CAZOZP010000102.1:0-6851 GCA_964584325.1 uncultured Melioribacteraceae bacterium | reverse complement strand
TAGATTTTGTTAGGCGATTTGTCATTACTTTCTTCCTCAATGACAAATTTGGGTTGAAAAAACATTTATTCTCACACCGGCATCCACGGAGGTTTCAATCTTTCCGAGTTCCTCAGGGCTACTAACTTATAAATCCCCCTTTACTTTACTATTTCAGAATAAAAGCGATAAAAGTCGCGCTTAATTTCATCACGTATCCTTCGGAATTCATCAAGTATTTCGCCCTCAGTTCCGGAAGCCTCGGCAGGGTCTTCGAAACCTATATGAAGCCTTTCGCCTACTTTCCCAATAAAAACCGGACAAGTTTCTTTAGCATTTCCGCAAACAGTAATAACATAATCAAAATGATCATTAATGAATAAATCAACGTTCTTCGGATAATTGGAACCAAGATCAATATCAAGCTCCTTCATCACCTGAACAGCCTTTGGATGAACTTTCTCTGAAGGATTTGTACCGGCTGAGAAAACTTCAAGTCCGGAATCGAATGATTTTAGAAAGCCTTCAGCCATTTGGCTGCGGCAGGAATTCCCGGTACATAAAATCAGAATTCTTTTTTCCATATTATTTTCCTTTATGATTTCGGTAATGACCGAATTGTTAAACAAAAAAAATTACAAATCGCACAGGTGAATGTTTTCAGGATTTTCTGCAGCGGTCTTATCCTTATTAAACTGACCGTTTTCGCCTATCCAGAATGGAAGCGCTCCGAGGATTGCACTAACTCTGGGGTCTGAAGGATTCCGGCTGATATGATAATAACTCCAGCGGCCGTCTTTAACTTCGTAGATAAATCCGCCTTCCTTAAGCATAGTCAGGTGCTGAGATACAGTGGAAGCAGCTAATCCGAGTACTTTTGTTATTTCGCACACACAAAGCGGACGGGAATATAGCAAACTTAAAATTCTGAGTCTGCCCGGATCACTTAATGCTTTGAATAATTTACTCTTTTCTTTTAGTTCAGTCATAATTATAATTCGTTATTGACCGAAATATAAAAATTTATTGAAACACAACAAAGGAAAAGAATTTTGCCACCTATTCAAATTTATTTCATAATTTAACCCAAATTTGTCATTAGGAAAAAAATAATGACAAATCGCCTTACAAAATCTAAACCCCGCAAAATGCGGGATAAGATTTTGTATGGCGGGGTTACCCAAATTATTCTCAAATTCGTTGGTTCCATAATAAATAAAGAATAATTTGGGTTAAAAGTCCTATTCAATTTTATGAATACAATTTTGCAGGCGATTAAAAATATTGTATATTTTATGAACATAATTTTGCGGTGTTATTTAAGGTGTGTTAAAATAATTTAATAATTGAATTACCTTTCTTGCAAGAGATAATTTAGGAGCAAATTTGAATACTACAGCTTTAATAACAGGTGCTTCATCGGGTATAGGACTGGAGCTTGCAAAAATTCACGCTTCTAAAGGCGGAAATCTTGTGTTTGCCGCAAGAAGTATTTCCAAATTGGAATCTTTGAAAAAAGAACTTGCAGAAAGTTACAAAGTATCGGTTCATATTATTCAAAAAGATCTTTCGCTGCCTGATGCCGGAGCTGAGTTATATAATGAAATAAAGAAACAGAATATTCAGGTTGAGTATCTTATAAATAATGCCGGATTCGGGGATTACGGATTCTTCCACGAAGGCGATTCCGATAAGCAGATCAAAATGCTTAATCTGAATATTATTGCTTTAACTGAGCTGACAAGGCTGTTTCTTTCTGATATGGTAAAGCGCGGAAGCGGGAAAATAATGAATGTTGCTTCTACAGCTGCGTTTCAGGCCGGACCATTAATGGCTGTTTACTATGCTTCGAAGGCATACGTTCTTAGTTTTTCCGAAGCAATTAACGAAGAAGTAAGAGATAAAGGAATTACCGTAACAGCTCTGTGTCCCGGACCAACCGTAAGCGGATTTCAGGAAGCTGCGGGCATCGGAGAAAATAAACTGTTTTCGGGAAGGAAGCTTCCT
Organism: uncultured Melioribacteraceae bacterium; assembly: GCA_964584325.1. Taxonomy (GTDB): domain Bacteria; phylum Bacteroidota; class Ignavibacteria; order Ignavibacteriales; family Melioribacteraceae; genus CAZOZP01. The sequence continues at coordinate 4,865 of CAZOZP010000102.1, read as the reverse complement.
GACTCACGCAGGGTTGCGGAATTCGGTTATTCTGCAATGATGAAAGGAAAAGCAGTGGCAATTGAGGGATGCTTAAATAAAATACTTGCATTTTCAGGCAGATTTTTGCCGAGAAGTATTGTGGTAAAGACAGTAAAAAGAATTCAGGAAAAAAGGAAGTAGAAAAAATCCGATATTGAATAATTATATTTAACAGAAGAAGATAAAAATATGAAACACCCAAAGATTGAAGTCCTTACCGGGGAAAGAGTTTATGAATATTTCGAATTCTTTTCAGAATATTTACCTATTTTTGATCTCGTTGAAGAATACTTTGATTCTCTCATTGATCTCATTATCCCGACATCTGATTTTCAGCCGGGAGGAAGACTCGGAGAGTATTTAAAACATGCTGAGTTCAAGAATGATGAAGAAATGCAAATGGTAATTGGTAAATATTTTGAATATTACAATTCTGTAACTGCATTTGTTGAATCTTCTGAAAATATCGGAAGAAGTAAAAAGTCAATTAATGCCTTCATTGATCAATTATTAGATATCTTTTACTCATTTAGTAGTATTAATGATGGTGATTTTGAAGCAATAAGTAGTCATTTTATCGGCAAGTCACTTGAAATAGTTTCGATAGTAATTGAAAAGTATGGTTTGGATTTTAAAGATAATCAGGAATTATTTGAAGAAAAACTGATCCGAAGTATAGGAGAGAATAGTGCTTTCCTGTTTCATTCGATTCTTGGTTTTATCGAAAAAATAGAAAATGGTGATAAAAAGAAGAGAGGAGAAGATAGTATTGAAATGCTTACATCGGTATTATTTGTGGCTGTTTTTCAATTAATAAGTGAACTTAATGTTTTAAGAAAAAAAGAACTTTTACAAGAAATTAAAGCCAATAAAATTGCATTCAAAAATAAAACTAAATTGGGTAGAAATGATCCTTGCTTTTGCGGAAGCGGAAAGAAGTTCAAATACTGCTGCATAAATAAAGTGAATTAACCCCCTTATCTATTATTAAGATTTTCAAGCTCTTCCCAACGCCTGTAAAGTTGTTCTGCATATTCTTTTTTACTTTCCAGTTCAGTTTTCAAATCATTTATCTGAAAAGCAAATTTTTGATAAAAATCGGGGTCGGAGAACATCTTCTCAATTTGCTCAACTTCAGCTTCTGCGTTTATAATATTTTCTTCAATTGTTTCAAGTTCTTTAGCTTCTTTGTAGGAAAGCTTTTTTGGTTTTGTTCTTGTATCTGCTTTAGGAAGTTTTTCCGGCTGATTCGAAATACTTGTTAACCTTGCTTTTTTCTTTTCAAGATAATAATCATAATTGCCTTCACTGAAATACAGACTTACTCCATCTTCAAATGCAAGAATTCCGTTACAGATACGGTTTAAGAAAAAGCGGTCGTGACTAACAAGAATTAAATTTCCTTCAAAGCGGATAAGAGCTTCTTCCAGAATCCGAAGAGTGGGAAGATCAAGATCGTTGGTGGGTTCGTCAAGTATCAGGAAATTTCCTCCGCTCTTTAGAATAGAGGCAAGAGTTAATCTGCTTTTTTCACCGCCTGAAAGTCGGCCAACCTGCGTATTGATTCTGTCGTCGGTAAATAGAAACCTCCTGAGGTAAGTCCACACCGGCATGGTTTTATTACCGAACTGCACAACCTCGCTGCCTTCACTAATGGCATCCGCAACGCTAAGGTTAGCGTCAAGAATCAGCCTTGCCTGATCAACATAATTAAACCGGGTTTTTTCGCCGGTTAGTATTTCACCAGTATAGGAATATACTTCTCCGAGAATGCATTTCAGCAGGGACGTTTTTCCGCAGCCGTTTTTTCCGGTAATCCCGAGTTTTCTTCCTTTTTCGAATATAAAATCAAAATTGCTTATTAGATTTCTGCCGCCAATATCAAGAGAGAAGTTTCTGAATTCAAGAATATTGTTACCAAGTTTTTCGGGCTCAGGTATAATCAGTTCAACATCAAGTTCAATTTCTTTATTTTCCTGAGAAAGGACTCGTTCATAGTTATCAAGTCTGCTTTTTGCTTTAGTACGCCGGGCTCGCGGACCCTTAAGCACCCATTCGAGTTCACGCCTTAGGAAATTATTTCTTTTTTGTTCTTCCTTTTCTCCAAGAGCTTGCCGCTCTGCTTTATTAATGAGATAATCTGTGTAATTTCCGTTGTGAGAATAAAAATTTCCGTTGGAAAGTTCCACAATCCTGTCGGCAATTCTGTCAAGGAAATACCTGTCGTGCGTAACGAAAATGCAGGTGCCTTTGTAATCAGCTAAAAAATCTTCAATCCATTCTATGGAGAATGTGTCAAGATGGTTAGTCGGTTCATCAAGAATAAGAATATCCGGCTCGCCTATAAGCACTTTACACAAAGCCGTACGCCGCTTTTCTCCTCCGCTTAATTCGCCGGCACATTTTGATCCTTCAGGAGCATTGAGCGAAGTTATCAGAGTATCCAGCCTGTTGTCCAGATTCCAGGCATCCCTGCGGATTATTTCATGTTCAAGAAGATGTCTTTTTGGTGAATCGTGTGGAATGGTTTCATATTCATTAAGCAATGCAATAATGGATTCAGCTCCGTCGAGAATGTTTTCCCGGACAGATTTAGTTTCATCAAGCGTGAAATCCTGCGAGAGATATCCTATTGTAATATCTTTTCTTTTAGCAACTTCACCCTCATCAGGAGTAAGAATACCAGAGATGATTTTCAGAAAAGTTGATTTACCCGCACCGTTGCGGCCAACCAATCCGATTCGGTCGCCCTCGTGTATCGAAATGGAAGCACAGTCGAGAACTACCTGCGGTCCGAAATGAACAGTTAAACCTGAAGCACTTAAAATAACGGGTGTATCCATCTAACCTGCAATCATTGAAATATCAGTTTAAAAATCGTTCCCTGGTCTTTTCTGCTGAAAACTGAAATCTCGATATTATTCATTCTGCAGTAATTCATTACAAGCGAGAGTCCTAATCCTGTTCCTTCGAATCTTCTGGTGTAACCTGTTTCTTCCTGAGTAAATGGTTTGAAAAGATTAGGCAGAAATTCTTCCTTTATTCCCATACCCGTGTCTTCCACCTCGATTTGCAGTTTACTTTCCGAATTGCGGAGCAGGCGGATTTCAATAAATCCTGCTGATGTATATTTTATGGAATTATCGACAAGATTCACAAGTATCTGAGTAACTGAGTATTCATCGCAAAAAGCAGTTGTGTCTTCAGTAAGTTTTCGAATTTTCAAATTAAGACCTTTACTTACGGCAAGGTGCTTCATCTCTTTGTAAACCGATTCAACGGCATTTGTAAATACATCCAGTTTAACCGGACGAAAATCATAAGCATTAGTCTGGATTTCCGACATATTCAATACCAGATTAACCGTTCGAATAATTCTGGAACTGGATCTGTTTATTCCGTCGAAAATGAAATGGTATTCGTCATTAAGAACAGATTCGAATTCTTCCTTAAGAAGGCTGTTGTAATTCAAAAGAGCATTCAGCGGTGAGCGGATTTCGTGTGAAATCTGAGCCAGAAATTCCGATTTGAGTCTGTCGGATTCAACTGCTTTTTCTTTAGCCGCAATTAGTTCTTCATTAACTTTTTTTAATTCAGTTATATCCTCTTTAATTGCAACATAGTTTATGATTTTTCCTTTATCATCTAAAACAGGTGCAATTGCCGCAGATTCCCAGAATAGTTCTCCGTTTTTCTTTTTATTAAGAAATTGTCCTTTCCATACACTTCCTGAAGAAATAGTGTTCCATAGATTATCATAAGTCTCCGGAGTTGTTATGCCGGATTTAAATATTCTCGGTGTCAGACCCTTTACTTCTTCCAGTAAATACCCTGTCGATTCAGTAACGTTCGGATTTATATATTCAATTTTACCGTGTATATCTGTTATCACAATTGAAACCGGACTTTGTTCAAGGGCTGTGGAGAGTTTACGAATTTCTTTTTCAATTTTCTTTCTCTCTGTTACATCTTGTACTACACCGATAATTTTATATGGATTTCCGTTTTCATCTTTTACCAGATGACCTCTGGACCTGATTACTCTCATCGGACTTCCGTCGGCGGGCATAATTTCAAACTCGTGTTCTATCGGAATACCGTTAGCAACTAAATCCCGTATGCTTTTGTTAACGATTTCTATATCAACAACAAGTTTATCGACAACTTTCGAATCTATTAAATAATCCTCTGTCTGAGGTAGTCCGTATATTCTAAATGCATTCGGAGAACCTATAATCAGACCGGTTTCAAGAATAATTTCGTAGCTACCCATCTGAGCTATCCGCTGAGCTTCAATTAGCCTTTCTTCATTAATCCGAATCTGTTCCTGGATTTGATATTTTTCTGTATTATCTGAAAATGTAAGAATAACACCCTTAATTAGTCCGTCTCTATCCTTAATAGGTGCTGCACTGTCTGAAATATTATACTCTTTTCCGTCTTTGGCAATTAGTATTGTATGATTTGCCAGGCCGATTATCTTTCCGGTAGCAAGAACCTGTTCAACCGGGTTATCAACTTGCTGGCGGTTAAAAGCATTTACTATGATAAAAACATCTGTTAGCGGTTTATTTAATACTTCCTGCAATTTCCAGCCCGTAAGTTTTTCTGCTACAGTGTTCATTCTTGTAATATTGCCTTTCAGGTCAGTTGCAATAACAGCATCGCCTATCGACTGAAGTGTAATAGCCAGAGATTCTTCACTTTCGCGAAGCGCATCTTCAGCAGCCTTCTGATCAGATATATCAGTTATGAATCCTTCCAGAAAATCAACCTCTCCGATGTTATTAAGATGAGCTTTCCCTTTCTCCCAAACCCGACGTTCCTCAAACGGAAGGAGTTTT
>CAZOZP010000101.1:0-7002 GCA_964584325.1 uncultured Melioribacteraceae bacterium | reverse complement strand
TAATATAGCATATTTCCACTTAAAGTCGTTGTCTAGTTTTTAGGGGTAATTATAACCCGCCATTGAGCCAAACGCCTGTTAGCGGTTCGGCTTTTATTTTTCTTCATTACCTGTCAAGTTTAATGATTGTTTTTTAGCTTCCTTTTTTAACTCTTTGGAAGTGTGTCGTCCCAATTTATATTCAATTTGCATTAGTCTCAGAATTGGGCTTTTTAACTCAACTGTTTGTTTGCCAGCATAGTCTCTTAACTCATCTAAGCAGTCCATAAAAGTCTGGTTAATTATTAGTTGCAAGTCCACTTTGTAATTCTCTTTTATGTGCTTTTGAACTTCTTTTAGAGCATTTAATTGGTTGTGTTTTGCCGTCTTCTTCTGATTTTTAACGATGGGCGACCATAACATAAAAGTTTTTTCGTAGCTCTCGTCAAATCTATTGTTCGCATATGTTATATCCTTCTCAAATTTTTTTACAAAGCGGTTGTAGTTATCAGGTTGATTGTTTTTAGTGTATTGAATACCCGTTTCTAAATGAATAGCTACTTCACATATAAAGACCTTTTTGTTTTTTGTATTAATTCCTACAACATCAATTTCTCCTTGCACTTCAGTTGTATAGAGATTATATTCTACAAAATCACAGTCCTTGCAAACTTTCAAATATGTTCCTGCTATTTCTTCCCCAATATTATGCGTCATTGTTTGTGTTTTAAATTGTTTCCGAAAGTAAAAAGGAATAGCTCAATGTTTTCTCCATTTGTTTCAATGTCGTTGGCAAGCTGTCTTGTAAGCTGTAAAAAGTCAAGATACTTTTTCTCAGCGTTGCTATATCGTATTTTATTTAGAAGTTGAAAGTTAGAATATGTCTTACTTGCAAAAACATCAATAAGTCGCTGGTCAAGTATTAGGCAAGGATTGCCATTAAATGATATTTTGAAAAAGTAAAGTAGTTTGCTGTATGTTGATAGTCCGAGTCCTCCAACATTCTTAAAAGTTAACGTCAGGTAGTTAAAGTCCGTGGTTGTAGAGTTTAAATTTTCTTTTAACGGCAGCAAGACATTTTCAATGGTGTCAATATGTTTGAGAATATTTACAAAATGATTTCCACGCATTCCTGCTGTGTAGCCCCAATAAATTGACTTGATAATTGCTTCTCTTGGCTCCATTGTTTCAAAAATGTCCTGACGGCTTATAGTCAAAGTTTTTTTGTCGCCAAACAACCTGTCATTGAGATTTTTTAGCCAATGAATTTCACTCTCTGCTTTTGTCCAAGTCGTTCGCTTTGTCGTAAAACATTGTTGTCTTACGGGTAAGTTTGAAATCAATATTTTGTAACTCTCAATGTTCATTGGTGTCGTCTTTTAAGCTGACCGCTAACGGTTTCGGTATATGAAAAGTTGGGCACTTCGGAGCACGACATTGTCAAACCGATACAAATTTTGAAGCGAGCTACAACCTTTGATTTCAGTAGTATCTGCCCAATTTTTTATATACCGTGTTATGCACTGGCGGTTCTTGTCTGTCCGTGTGTCTGAGTCAAATTGCACTTTCATATTAAACTTATCATTTGTTCTATTTTCCTTTCTGTCTGTGTCGCCCGTGTGTTGGCGTGTTTTAATTTTTTTAAAGAGGGGGAGAAAAATTTTGAAATTCTTCTCTGGGGCTGGCTTTGCAAGCTCTTTGACAAAGCTTCGGTTGAAGCGTTGGCTCGTGGGGCTTTGGCAATGTGCTTGCAAATGGGCTGGCATTAGTCAAATAATGATTTTTGCTTTATTGTTGAATCTTTCATTGTATATCTCATGGGTTTTTTATTTATCGTTTCGACTTCTTTTTTGCTTTTCAGATAATCTCTTAATTTCTTTTCAGACCAAGTCAGCTGTAACTTTTTGATTATGTCTTTGACAGCATATTCGCCTGTTTTCAATAAGTCCAAAATTTTATTTTCGTAATTTACTGTTGGTTCATTTAAACTTAATTGATTCACTTCAATTAATGTCGGTTTGTAATCAAGTAATGGATTACCATTAAAGTCAACAGCAATCGCACCTTTTTGAATTAATAAATTATTGGCATTATTTTCATTTGAGTCTGGTTTGCGTACATATATTTTTCTATTCTTTCTCAATCCATCAACAACACCAGACCAAGTACCACCTTTATCTGAGGATTCTGCAACGTAAATTTCGGATGCAAGTCCATATATTATTGGATTCCTAGCCATAGCCAATTCTGCTTTCCAAGGTGCTTTTGGGAAAAATGTACTCAAAACCAGTACATCGCCATCAACTATCTGTTTATAATATTTTTTAAAACCTGATCCAAAAGTCATAATGCCTTGTGGTAAAACTATAATGCTCTGTCCTTTGTAATTAATTGCCGAATCCAATGCTTGTTTGTCAACTCCTTTAGCAAAACCGCTTACAACGACTTTATATTCCTTACTGGCTAACTTGGCAATATTATCTGTAAATTCCAATGATTTATCTGTTGCATTGCGAGAACCAACAATTGCAATTGATTTTTCTTGCATTATTTGTTTGTTGCCTTTCACATACAATAGAGCTGGTGCGTGTGCGGCTTTTAGGTTTTCTTTAAGTGTTTTTGAATACTCAGGTGAGGTTATTGGGATTAATTCATAGCCCTCATTATTCAATGATTCTGCAAGAAAAGCATTGTTCGCTAATTCTGACTTTGCTTTCTTTAAATCCTCTACTTCTTTATATTCAATACCATAATGATTTTTCCAATCATTTTCAGATAATTGAAAAAAATCTTCAACCGAGAGTTTTTTCTCATGGTAAAATTTTACTATGAGGTTATTAATTTTTAAATGACCCCATCGTGGCAGATGCGCCAATGCTATCCAATATGCTGCTTCTTTGTTCATCTTTTTGTTCTTGTTTTTGTCACACAGAGTGCTTTAATATTATTAACTTCACCTTCATTTTTTAGCTTTTTAGCTATAGCATTTAGTGTATCTCCAGACCTAAATAAATCATCGAAAAGTAGAATATTCCTTCCTTTGTATTGCTTGCCTTTTATTGAAATGGCACGTTCCAAAACGATATTTCTGGATTCTTGGTCTGAAAGAGTTTTAATTTGTTCAGTCGGTAATTTCTTAACAAAATCTAAATCAATAGGAATTTGGGTTAATTCGCTTATTCTTGTAGCAAGTTCAATTACAGGCTGAAAAGGTCTATTCAAGTTTGAAGGAGGAGATGGAATTATTACATCAATATTTGAGAAAGTATTCTTAATGATATTAGCACATCTTTGAGCAAGTGGTTCAATAGAATTCTTATCAAAATGGTATTTGAGTTTATAAATCAATTCGCCTAATTCTGTTCTTAAGGTTTCAAAACTACCGTCTGCTTTCAGTGTGCTTTTTATAGTATGTAACTCTAAAGCATAACCATCAAAGGAATTGCCTTTTAAAGGGATAATTGATTTTATATTAATTTTCTCTTTAATTTCTAAATTTGGATTGATAATACCTGAAAATAAATTTTGACAGGAGAATTCAAACTTATCTACTAAAAGTATATCATCATTTTGAAATTCAATAAAATCAAAATCACCAATTGAGTATTTATAAGCGTCCTCTTCAGTAATTCCTAAAATTTCTGGATTAAAAACTTTAAACAAATCAAACTCTTTTAAGTCATGTAGCCGTATAAGTTTAAAATCTGAATATGTATTATATGCGTATAATGGTTTTATTAGTAAATAATTATTGTTTGATTCAATTAAATATGGCGGGTGTAACTGCTTTGTAATTCCTTGACGATAGTCAATTAAATACGAAATTTCCTCCATATAGTAACTATCATACACTTGAATTAAGACTGTGTTATTTCTATTTAAAATTCGACCATCAAAACTTACTTTTGATGAAGCAATACCAAAATCAAAATTACCTCGGTTAATTTCATCTAAATTATCAATATCAATTCCAATTAAAGATGAAATTTCCATGAATGAAAAATCACTTGATAACTTATCAATAGGGGTTAGGTAGTTTTTTTCTTTTGATAATTCTATACTTATTGTACTATCTTCTTCAACTATAGCACCATTTATATTAATAGAGAAATATAGAACATCATCCTTTAGTAAAACATCATTAATTTTTTTTGAAAGATGTAAAAATTGATGTTTTTGGCATGTCACTTCCTTACTTATACCTTCTTTAAGCACAGGATTTGTGATTTTTCTAATTATTGTATAATCCAAATCAATATTATACAAGAATTTGTCCCTTTGTAAATCATTGAATAATATGAAACTGTTATCACAAATGTTTTCAAAAACAATATTTTGATTTTCTTTATCGATTATTAGAAGTTTAGTTTTGAAGGAAGTAGTACTAAAAATAGTAACATATAAATTATCAAAGTAAAAAGATTCTGATCTACTATATTCTACTTTGAATTTACTGGTTAAAATAATCTCATTATACAATTCTGAGATTCTATGTGAACAAGTTCTTTGATTCATCATACTAAATCTCCTCCTACTGTTCTTGCGATTACTAAAGGTGCAATTTTTAAAGCACCTAAATTACTTAAATATCTTCCAATTTCTTTTATAGTTGCACCACTATCAAAAATGTCATCAATTAATAAAATGGATTTCCCCTTTACTTCATCAGGCGTTCTAATTACAAAGGCATCTTTAACATTGTCAGATTTCAAATAACTGTTTTCAAAAACTTTCTGCTCACTCGTTGCCCTCTGCTTTAATAAATTATGCGATATTGGAAATTTTAACACTTGTGATACTTTTACTGCAAAGTTCTTTACTAATTCACCCGATTTTGTGGGTGGAACATAAAGAATTAAATCAAATTTCTCCTGGCCAAATTTTTTACGATATGCTTTTAGTATTAATCTCAAAAGGAAATCAGGAAAATCACCACCATTTTCGTATTTACTACGATGCAATGCACTGCCTACATTTGAAACACCGTAATAAGAAGCAGCAACCCCATTTATTAAGTTTGTTCCTCTTGTTTCAACTTCTAGGACAGGAAAATAATCTTCTCGAAATTCTTGTAACTTTTGTGTCCATTCATCATTAACAGATACAATGATTTTTTTCAATCCAGTATTATCGCAATTATTAAAAGAATGAGTTGATGAATCGCCCAAATAATCGCATAAGTATTTCATTCGTGATTGAGTTGTTTCTACATATTCAATCATCTTGTCCAAATCCCGAGTCTTACTTGCTCGTAATTCTTCAAAAGCCTTTGTATTGAGCGTTGGTGCACCAGTAATGTATTCAAACTTTTTGCTTCGACCAACTGTAACTTCTCGAATGATTTTTTGTTCCATCAGGTCGGCTTTAATTACTCTAATTTGATTCTGCCTTAAATTTGTTCTTCTCATTAAATCACGTTCACCTAACATTTCACTTTTAACAGCAGTAATAACTTTCTCATACTTTGAAATTGATGGTCTTCCACCCTCAATAAATGCTTCAGGCAGTTTTTTGTCTTCAGGATTATAGAAAAGTATAATATAGGAAGGTTGATTGTCTCTTCCTGCTCTTCCTATTTCCTGATAGTAATGAATAGGTGATTGCGGAATTTGAGTATGAATTATAAAACGTATGTCTGGCTTATCAATACCCATTCCCAGTGCATTGGTAGAAATAACGCATTTCCATTGATTTTTCATTAAACCGTTTTCAATGGCAATTCTTGATTCAGGATCTAGTCCAGCATTATAACCAGTTGATGGAATTTTCAGAAATTCAAACCACTTAGAATAAATTTCAGTATCTACCCTTGTTCCCGTGTATAATACACCTGAACCAGGCAATTTTTCTAGATTCTGCCCCAACCATATTAGTTTTTCATCTTCTGTGTTTACCTTAATGACAAAGAGCTTAAAATTATCTCTCATTAGGTTTCCTCTGATTATAGTCAGATTTCCACCTATTTGCTCTGCCACATCTTTCTCAACCCGTTTTGTGGCAGTCGCGGTAGTAGCCAAAACAGGAAATTCTTTTGGGAGAAGATTTACCAGATTAATTATGCGCCTATATGCAGGAATAAAATCATGCCCCCACATTGAAATACAATGGGCTTCATCAACAACAACCATTGAAATTTTCATTTGCCCAGCTGCCTGCATCCATTCAGCATTTTCAATTCTTTGAGGATGTATATAAATAATTTTGACCTTTCCTTCTTTGGAGTCATTAATTATTTGAGTGTTTTCTTCAGGTGTTTGATTGCTATTTATACATCTAGCAGAAATACCCAGTTCATTCATCTTTTTTACTTGGTCCCGCATTAATGCAATCAATGGAGAGAAAATAATAGTTGTACCACTTAAAATAATAGCAGGAAACTGAAAACATAACGATTTTCCAAAACCGGTTTTTTCAATAAGAAGAACCCTTTCTCCATTTAAAATTTTCTCAATGGTAGTCCATTGTTCATCATAAAAACGGCTCAGTTTAAATGTTCGTTGTAGAATTATTTCGGCTTCTTGTCTATTCATAGTATTATCATTTGTGTGTCAGCTAAATTGCACTCTTTGGCAAGTTTTGGTCTGTGGGTCGGCTGGTGCGACTTGCCAATGTGTGCAATGTGGGTCGGCAGAATTTCAAAATTTTTGTGCGGTGGGTAAAAAAAATTAAAACACATTCGGGTCGGCAATGAGTGTCGGGTTATTTGTCTGTCAGTTTCGTTTTTCATTTCAAGTTTAATATTCCATTTTCATTGTCAATTTGCTGTGTCGTTGTTTTTTTCCGCTTGCCCATAACGGCCGGCGGTATGAAATCGTTGGGGATTGCGGGCTACTGTCCTGTCCAGTTACACTGAACTTGATGCGGGGCAGTACGCACGAATAACCACTTAAACCCCAATGTTTTATACCGCTTGTTGGGTGCTGGTGTTCTATTTTTCCTGTCATTTTCTTTCAATTTGCTACTTCGTTACTATGCTTACCCCCATCTGTTAGACAGTCTTTACATTATATTTAAGTGGATCTT
>CAZOZP010000100.1:0-7244 GCA_964584325.1 uncultured Melioribacteraceae bacterium | reverse complement strand
CGGTATGGTGGAAACAAGCTTCAGTGTTGTAAGGTTCTACGGTGATAAAGAAAGAGCAGATGCTGTTTATAAAGGGTTCGATCCTCTTCGTGCTGAAGATATTGCTGAAACTCTTTTATTTTGCTCAACAAGACCGGCTCACGTAAACATAAATGAGATAATCATAATGCCTGCCGCACAGGCGTCGGCAACAATTGTGAATAAGAAACTTTAATCCTGAAGGAACCAGCTTATATCTCCCGAGCCTTCCCTTATTATTTCAGGTTCATCCGAGCTTAAGTCAATAATTGAGGAAGGCTTGTTTTTAAGTGTGCCGAAAGACAGCATCAGATCAACTGAAATATTTAGGATTGACTTTATTTCGAGAGGATCAAAAAGAACTTCACCTAATCTGTTGGTAACACTGGTACTTAAAATGGGATTTCCGAGTGCGGATGCAAGTTCGAGACAAATATTGTTATCCGGTATTCTTATTCCGACGGTTTTTCTCTTTGTCCACAGTATTTTAGGTACAAGTCTTGAAGCCGGCAAAACAAATGTATATGCGCCGGGTAAATGCCGTTTCATAGCTTTATATGCGTAATCAGATACTTTTGCATATTTGGAAATATCCTTAAGATCAGATATCATGAAACTGAAAAGTTTTGCTTCATCAGCATTTTTAATTGCATAAATACGTTCAACGGCCCGGCGGTTGAAGATATCGCAACCGAGTCCGTAAACCGTATCTGTCGGGTAGATGATAACTCCTCCATCCTTTAATACATCTATTGCCTTTCCGATAAATCTGGATTGAGGTGTAACAGGATGAAGCTCAAGATATTCCATGTGTTTCCGAATTAAATAATTTTTTGAATAAAATTACAAAATCATGATTTTTTTAATGATTATTTTGTAGGTTATAACTTATTAAAAATTTTTAATAAATAATAACTTTATCGGAAAACTTAAATCATAAGGTGCAAAATGTCTAAGAAAAAAGAAATTAAACGAAGCTGGGCAGAGCCTTTTAAGATTAAGGTTGTTGAACCTATTAAAATGACCGATAGGGGATTCAGGGAGAAAGCAGCGGCAGATGCCGGTTACAATACATTTCTCCTTAGGTCTGAAGATGTTTACATAGATTTGCTTACCGACAGCGGTACAAATGCAATGAGTGATAATCAGTGGGCAGGAATGATGGTTGGCGATGAAGCTTACGCCGGGAGCCGTAATTTTTACCGTCTTGCAGATAATGTTCATAAATATTACGGATTCCCTTATTTTGTTCCTACACACCAGGGAAGAGCCGCAGAGCATTTAATTTCAAAAATTCTCATTAAGCCCGGCGATGTTATTCCGGGAAATATGTATTTCACTACTACAAGACTCCATCAGGAACTTGCAGGAGGCAGGTTTGAAGATGTAATTATAAAGGAAGCGCACATACCTGAAAGCACTTATCCTTTTAAGGGAAATATTGATATTGATAAACTTGAATCACTTATTATGAAAACGGGTCCGGAGAATATTCCATATGTTTCATTTGCGGCTCCGGTGAATATGGCGGGCGGACAGCCGGTTTCGATGCAGAACATAAGAGACGTAAATACGCTTTGCCTTAAATACGGCATCCCTATGTGGTTCGATGCTACAAGAGCAACTGAAAATGCGTACTTCATTAAAAACCGCGAACCGGAATATGCCGATTGGAGTATCAGCGGGATACTTAAAGAAATGTGCTCGTATTTCGACGGAATCTGGGTAAGCGCAAAGAAAGATCTGATGGTTAATATCGGCGGATTTCTGGCAACTAAGGATAAAAAAGTATATGAAGAAGCTTCAAATCTCGTGGTTGTGTATGAAGGACTTCATACATACGGAGGACTTGCAGGCAGGGATATGGAAGCTATGGCTAGAGGAATTGAAGAAATGGTGGATTATGATACAATAAGGGCACGAATAGGACAAGTGGAATACTGCGGCAAAAGGCTGATTGAATTCGGTATTCCGATTGTTCTTCCTATAGGAGGTCATGCTGTTTTTATTGATGCAAAGAAATTCCTTCCGCATGTAAGTCAGGATAAATTTCCGGCCCAGAGTCTTGCAAATGCAATTTATATTGATTCAGGTGTAAGAACAATGGAACGGGGAATAGTATCTTCCGGTAGAAATAAGCAAACGGGGGATCATAATTATCCTGAGTTGGAACTTGTACGAATGACTTTCCCTCGCAGGGTTTATACACAGGCTCATATTGATGTTACTGTGGAATCTGTTGCTGCGGTTTATGAGGAAAGGAAAAAGATTAAAGGATTAAGAATGGTTTTTGAGCCTAAGTATCTTAGGTTTTTCCAAGCAAAATTCGAATTACTATAAAGAACGGGTATATGGAAGAAAGACTTAAAATAAAACGGGAATTTAAGGAAGAATCAGAAAGAATTTTTGACAGCCTCGAGCTTCAACGCGACTCTCTGGCTTTTTCTATCAAATTCAGTCTTCTGGTTGAAGAGTATATTGTAAGAATTCTCAGAGATGAAAACATTGAAATTGTAGTGGCTTCAACCGGAAGTTTCAGCCGCAGAGAGCTTTCGCCTTTTTCTGATATTGATCTGATGCTTATTGCTCCTAAGATTACACAGGGCTTGAACAAGAAAATTCAAAACTGTATAACTCTTCTGTGGGATTGCGGGATTGAAGCTTCGCACACAGTTCGGGAATACTCTGATATTAAGAAATTCCTTAAGGATGATATTCAGGCATATACGCAGTTTTTTGAAACAAGGTTTCTTTTAGGTGATAAAAAAATCTATGATGAATGGGTGGAAAAAGTAAAAGCCTCTTTGGATAAAAAGAACAGAGACAGGCTTTTTAATGTATATTTTGAAGATAATAAGCTGAGACACGAAAAATACGGAAGGTCGCCCAAGGTTCTTGAACCAAACATAAAGTACTCCAATGGCGGATTAAGGGATTTACATGCCGCTGAATGGATTTACTGCGTAATAAATAATGTGATGCTTACCGACCAGAGGGAGAATACACAAACAGAATGCTTTCTTGAATATATCAGCAATCAGAATATTATTTCTAAAAGAGAAGCAAAGAGAGTTTTACAAAGTTTTAAGATTCTTCAGGCTGCCAGGAATAATCTTCATTTACTCTCAAAAAGAAAAAATGACAGACTTGAATTTCTGTTTCAGGATAAAATTGCGCATTTACTTGAATATGGCGGAGATGCATGGAGTTCATTTATGCACGATTATTTTGAAGCCTCCGGCAATATTTCCAGATTTTACCGTTCAATGGTTAAGAAGTATTACGAGCAGATAACCAGACCGATTGCTGATGAAATGGGAATAAAGCTGGATGAGGATTTTATTCTGAAAGGAGATATAATTTCTCATAGTTCGGATAAACCTCTTTCGATTTCTGATATAATGCGCGCATTCTACTACCGCGGGAAATATGATGCAAGGTTCAGCGAACCATTGCGATCAGTTATTCTCCTTATGACTGAAGACCAAAAAGATGAAATGCTCCCCGAGAGTGAATCATCCGTTTTTTTCAGGGAAATCCTGAAACTTGAAAAATGTGTTGCAAGAACTCTGTTTGCAATGAATGAACTTCAGGTTCTTGGACTTTTTATTCCTGAATTCAAAGATATGGTCGGATTTTTCCAGCCGGGAGTTTATCATTGTTATACTGCAGATGAACATACACTTATCGCAATTAAGAATCTTGAGAAACTAAACGGTGATGAATCAAAATTAGGATTGCTGTTCGGCGAGTTAGAGGAAAAAGATCTTCTTTATATGAGCGTTCTGATGCACGATATAGCAAAACCGATAAGTGTTTCCGGACACGAGATACTCGGAGCGGAAATAGCAGAAACAGTTATGACCAGACTCGGTTATTCTGATGAAGAAATAACAAAGGTGAAGTTTATAGTTAAGCATCATCTTACAATGGAAAAAGTTGCTTTCAGAAGAAATCTAAGCGATGCATCTACACTGAATGCCTTTGCGGAGGTGTTTCCTTCACACGAACTTCTTGATATTCTTTATCTGATGACTTATGCTGATTTGTCGGCGGTAAATCCGGTTGTCTGGACTCAGTGGAAGAGTCAGCTTTTAAGTGAGCTTTATTATAAGACTAAGTCAATGCTTATTGAAAAACGATCAGGCGAAGAATTTCTTATAGAAGAATCTAAGCAGGTAATGGAGCAAGCTTATTCTGATGACGAAGACCTTAAGAACCACCTGGAATCAATTAACGATTTAGGTTATATTCAATCATTCTCACAGGATGAAATACTATCTCATCTTGAAGAAATTGAAAAGGGCTCTGACATATCCGTTTTCTTCAAAGAAGAAAACGGTTTTACTAATATTACTGTTATTACATACGATTCGGAATCTCTGCTTTCAAGGCTGTGCGGAACTTTGTCAATTAACGATTTGAATATTCATGATGCAAAGATTTTTACGCGGAAAGACGGAGTGGTGATTGATAGTTTTAATGTTACAGATTTCCGGACACATACACTTGTTGACCCTGCAAGATACGAGAAAATTGAAGCTGACTTGCGGAAATCGATTGAAAACCTGATGCAGATTAATCAGGAATTCTCTAATATGAAATCAAAGTGGTGGAGGTTGGAGAGCCGGTTCTTCAAGAGAAAAGGAAAAATTAAAATAAATTTTGAAGATCACGAAAAGTTTACAATTATTGATGTATTTTCTCCTGACAGGCTGGGGCTTCTTTACACTATTACTCATAAAATGAATGAATTGGGGTTATCCATATATTTTGCAAAAATTGCAACACGAGGTGATGATGTTGTGGATGCTTTCTACATACTCGACAGAAACGGAAATAAAGTTCTTTCCCATGACATGGATTTGATTAAAATTGAAATTACTAAAGCAATAAAGGAATTATTGTAGGAGACAAGAATTGAAAAATGCGGAGAACATCAGTCCCATTGGCGTATTCGATTCAGGTATTGGCGGACTGACTGTCCTGAAAAAATTATCTGCCTTTCTTCCTCAGGAATCTATGGTATATTTCGGAGATACTGCCAGAGTTCCTTACGGATCAAAATCTAATGAAACTGTAATTGAATATGCAATTCAGGATTCCGGATTTCTTCTGAATAAAGGAGTAAAACTTATAGTAGTTGCGTGTAATACCGCATCAGCAATTGCATTGGATGTTTTACAGCAAAAATTCAGAATTCCGGTAATGGGAATGATAGAACCCGGTGCATCGGCGGCTATAAAAGCAAGCAGGAATAAGCGAATAGGCGTAATCGGAACTAATGCTACAATAAACAATAAAGCATATTCTTTGAAACTAAAGCAGCTTGATCCGGAATTAGAGATATTTGAAAAAGCTTGTCCGCTTTTTGTACCCCTTGCTGAAGAGGGCTGGACTGAACACAAAGCTACCTATCTGATAGCCGAAGAGTATTTAGGCTATTTTGAAAAACTTAATATAGATACTTTAATATTGGGATGCACACATTACCCGGTTCTTATTAATGTAATCAGGCAGGTTGTAGGCAATTCCGTTCAACTGATTGATTCAGGTGAAGCAGCATCGCTTCTTGTGAAAGACCTTCTTCAGGAAAATAATCTTTTAAGCAATGAAAAAGAAGCCGGTCGCAGAGATTTTTTCGTAAGCGATTTACCTTCTAAATTCAAAAGTATAGCTGAAATTTTTCTTGGAAGTGAAATTGAAACTCTGATAAAAGTAGATCTTGACGAGCTTACAAAACAAAGGCTCTGCTTTTAATGCAAAGCCTTTTGGTTTTATAAATTCAGATTATTTTCTGATAACGCCTTCAGCAAGAGCTTCCAGCCTTACAGCTTCTGCAACAACTTTAGCCGTTTCTTTGTTAAGAGCATCAGGAAGAATATTCATCGAATTCGGATTCTCAATCATTCCGGCAATCGCAAATGCCGCTTTAATTTTCATTCCTTCAGTAATTCTTACGGCGCCTGCATCTATTGCTCCTCTGAATATTCCAGGGAATGCCAATACATTATTAACCTGGTTAGGAAAGTCGCTTCGTCCCGTTCCAACCACAGCAGCGCCGGCGGCATAAGCATCATCAGGCATAATTTCCGGAATCGGATTTGCCATTGCAAAAATTATCGGATCTTTTGCCATAGTTCTTATATCTTCACTAGTGAGCAAATTGCCCTTTGATACTCCTATGAATACATCCGCACCTTTCAGAGCATCTCTGAAGCTTCCTGAAATGCCTCGCATATTTGAGTATTTGAGCATTTCAACTTTAAATGGATTAAGGTCTGTTCTGTCAGGAGATACAATTCCCTGAGTATCGCAGATGTAAATATCTTTAACAGGTGTGCATTTATCCGGATGATGTCCTACGCATCTCAGCAGCTTTGCAATTGCAATACCAGCTGCGCCTGCTCCGTTGATTACAACTGTAAGATCTTCAATGTTTTTACCGGTTACCTTGCATGCATTAATTAACGCGGCAAGAAGTACAATAGCCGTACCGTGCTGGTCGTCGTGAAAAACCGGAATTCCGATATCCTGAAGAGCATTTTCAATTTCAAAAGCTTTTGGTGCGGCTATGTCTTCTAAATTAATTCCTCCGAAGGTAGGAGCTATCATTTTTACCGCATTTATAATATCTTCTTTTTCTTTTGAAGCCAATACAATCGGTACTCCGTCAATGTTTGCAAATTCCTTAAACAGTATAGCTTTTCCTTCCATCACCGGCAGTCCCGCTTCAGGTCCGATATCTCCAAGACCGAGAACCGCAGTTCCGTCGGAAACTATTGCCACTGAATTTGCTTTCATTGTAAGATTATAAGCTTCAGATTTATTTTCGGCAATAAGCTGGCAAACAGCGGCAACACCGGGAGTGTAAGCCAGAGATAAATCATTCCGGTCATTAAGCGGAACTTTTGATCTCATTTCCCATTTCCCCGCCAATTCTCTGTGAAGGCTTATTGATTTTTCAGAAAAGTTCATACAATTCTCCTTTGGTTCCGTTTATGAGTCATTAAATTCAATTAGAAAAAAAACATCGAAAAATAACAAAAAATAATCAAAGAATTTGATAATATTTTCTTTAAATGTATAAACTATGCATATATTATTCTATATCGGAATAAATATACAGTAAATCATAATAATTAATTATGAATTTATTATTTGATGCCAAAATCATTTAACCCAAATTTGTCATTGAGGAAGAAAGTAATGACAAATCGCCTAAC
>CAZOZP010000099.1:0-7254 GCA_964584325.1 uncultured Melioribacteraceae bacterium | reverse complement strand
GGAAAATGGAAAAGCTATAAAGCCCACAATTTACACTTATTTATTAATATGTACTGCTTTAGAAATGAACCCAAATGATTTATTTAAAGGATTAAAATCTGATTTATTTGCTGACAAATAAATCAGCCATCAATCCATATCATTGTTTTTTGAGGTACATTTAATTTTGATCTTTATAAATACGATACAAACATATATCCATTACCAACAGAAAAGTGAGATTTGAATATCTCGTTTTTTTATACCAAATAACCAATCACTTTGATTGGAAAGTATTTTTTTGGGGCTTTATCATCTTTCATAGCTGTTGTATGTTCAGATAAATAAAAACCCTGCCACTTCATCATAGCCCTGTCTTGATATTCTCGAACCTCTTTGTAGGGGCTATATGATCTATCTACTCTTGTCATTTTAAACCGTCCAATCCACCTGCTGAATGACCTCCAACAAGTTTACTTCTTGCTACTACTCTTGATCCATCAAGTAGTGAAGTTGCCTTTTGTAAAGCCAAAAATCCATACTGTTTTCTTATCTCGTCTATTGCTCCCTGAAGTGTTTCTGTCTTGGCTGCTTTTTTATCAAAGGTGTCAAATAAAGAAATTAGTTTGACTTCTTCACTGCATAGCCCACCAAATGAAATGCCTAATCGTCTCACACTACCACCAGAATAACCCGCTCTGAATAATGACATGATCTGATCACTTAACACAGCAATGCTGTTCGTGACTTCTATTTTCTTTTGAATATGTAGCCCTCGTTTATTTTCAGAATAAGCATAACCGACATACAGACTAACAACAGTTGTCTGCTTTTTGGCTTTTCTTAGTCTGATAGAGACCTGCTCAGTCATTTCTTTGATAACCAACTCAATTTGAGTTTGATCAGCATAATCTCTGGGCAAGACTTGCGAGTTGCCAATTGACTTTGACTTAGCATGATAAGGCTCATAGACTGTAGACTCATCAACACCATTGGCATGGAAGAATAATTGAACTCCAACAACCCCAAACTCTTTTTTTAATAAAGCAGGGCTACAATGTGCGAGATCATAGACTGACTTGACACCTAATTTATTCAGTCTTTTTTCAGTACGAGTATTGATCCCCCAGAAGTCAGTTAAGGATTTAATTTTCCAGACTTTATCGGGTATGTTTTCATAAGTCCAAAAAGCACGCATATTACTATTGTGTTTGGCTTCATTGTCAAGTGCAAGTTTAGCAAGTAATGGATTGCCAATGCTCATACCAACTGTTGAATATATGCCAGTTTGATTGAGAATAGCTAATTGAATTTCTCTTGATAATCTATCGAGCTTTACTTCAGCAGGCAACGCTTTATCATAAAAGTAGTTTAGAGAACTTGTTAAATCAACAAACCCCTCATCAATCGAATACCAAAATATATCTTCAGGAGATGCAAAATTTTGAATAGCATGTTGAATTTCAATGTTTTTCTCAATGTATTTTGACATTCTCGGAGGTACAATTTCTGTTCTCTTTGCCCAAGACTCTATAAATGCTACCTTACTTTTTGAGGGGGGATTAACTTTATTTAGCCAATCACGTGGAGCTGTACGATAATAATTTTGATAGTTGAATTTTCGATTGTTGGTATAAAAGGGTAGGTCTCTACTTCTACCAACATTGTCTTTACCAAAAACCTTCTTAAAGGTTGGCGAACTTGCTAGTATCAGACCTGCTGAGTTGTCTGCACCACTCATGACACATAGTGATGTTGACAGAGGATTTAAACCCCTTTCAACACACTCTACACTTGCATAGAATGATTTCATGTCAATAAAAGCAATCGCCCTGCGCTGTTCTTTTGAGTAATCAATTAAAGGGTCAATTTCAATCATATAGACACCTCTTTGTAAATAGTGTTAGTTAATTTAACTAACACTATTCTAGCACTTTTCAAAATGATGTCAAATATTTACTCAAATTTTAAAAAAGAAAAAATAGGCGAAGCCTATCTTTATTTATCTTATATATATTTTTATCTTTTGTTCTTTTGGACACGTGAAAAGTTAGTAATAGCGCACGATTACAAGATTATAGCGGTACAAAAAACTGTGTATAGCGGTACAAAAAACTGTGTATAGCGGTACAAAAAACTGTGTTTAAAGGTACCTTTGTATTTACAAGGTACCGCTTTTTTGGTATGATAAAAGCATAGAAAAATGACGGCTAAATCAATTTATCTATGCTACTAATAAAAACACGTAAAGGAACGTATTTCTATGACTATTATATCAAAACAAGGAAAAAATGACAAAGTGCCTGAACTAGAAAATCGAAAAGTTGCAGAGCATAATGATTTAATAACGAGTATTGCAAAAATGGATAAGACACCTTTGAAAATTTTTGAATTAGCAGTTTCATATATTGATGCTAAAAATCCACCAAAGGATAATATCGTACTTTTATCTAAAAGAGAATTATTTTCTTTTTTTGATGTCTCTGATAATGACAAGCATAGTCGTTTTAAAAAAGCTATTGAAGTTATGCAAAAACAGGCTTTTTTCTCAATTAAAGAAGAAAAAGGTAAAGGTTTTAAATTCAAAAATATCGTACCTATTCCTTTTGTTGAATGGACTGATTATAATGATGAGGTAAAAATTGAGTTTCACAGAGAAATAATGCCTTACTTAACTGAATTAGACAAGTATACACAATATGCAATTACAGATATCAGGGAGTTAAATAGCAAATACTCAATCATATTATATAAATGGTTGACTATGTACTATAATCAGTACCAAACATATCTTAAAAAAGGTGAAAGAACTCAAAAACAACTGTATGAGTACAAAAATCCAATTATTAGATTAGTAGATTTAAGAGAGATCACTGATACAATCACAGAATACAAAGATATGAATAATTTTACGAAGAAGGTGTTAAATAAACCGTTAGAAGAGATCAATGCACATACACATTTCACTGTTACGTATGACAAAATTAAAAAGGGAAGAACCATTGACAGCATACAGTTTCATATATCTAAGAAAGCACAACCACAGGAAATAAATGGGGAATACAAGGAAAGAGAACAAGATGCTGCATATCTGCAAGGTATGGCAGATAAGGAAGTAAACCAACAGGCATTATTTGCTGAGGCAATGCAAAGTAAATACACTATGGAACTGATTACCAGTACATTACTTTCTCCAGTAGAAATGACAGATATTACTTTAATGGCTAATCTTCAACAAGAAGTGTACCCACTCTATAAACAGCTAGAAGCAATAGTAGGTCTTAAAGGTGTGAGAAAGCACCTAGAATACGTTGCAAACAAGAAATTGGACTATTCCAAGCCGAACCTTGTCAAGTATCTTAAAACGGCTGTTATGCGCTATCTTGAAAGTGGCGATACAAAGCAACCCGAAAAAGATAAAACAAGGTATGTTAAAACAAAAGGAAAAGTAACACCAATTGGAAGTAAAACACCTGATTGGCCTGATTGGTATGTTCCTGATTATAAAAACGAAACTACTCCAGAGGAAAAAAAGGAACTAGAGAAGATTAAAAAAGAACTGTCAGAATCAATGAAAAAGTAGGAGATTATCCTACTTTTTTTGCCACAAATATAAAATACAAAGTATAAATATATTTATAAATCTTAATTATATTTATAAAACACGTTTACAAATCACAAATATAATTATATAATATGAATGTGAAGTGTAAATATTTAACAAAAATGTATAGGAGAGAAGATGAAAATTTTAAGCATAGCAGCAATTAAAGGCGGTGTTGGCAAAACAACTTTAACATTTAATTTTGGAGAGTGGTTAGCTGAACAAGGCAATAATATATTATATATTGATTTAGATCATCAGTGTAATTTAACTCAAACATATGATATATATGATAGTGAAAATACAGTTAAAAACATTTTTACTAATACTGGGAAGGTTAATATACACGAGATCAAAGAAAATATATCACTTATAGCAGGATATATGAAATTAGATGCCATAGAAAAAGACCTAGAAAACAAGGTAAATAAGGACATGATTCTTTATATGTGGTTAGAAGACAACTATGAACATTTAGAATTAGATAGATTTGATTATATTTTAATTGATTGTCACCCAGATTTTTCAACCGCTACGAGAAATGCAATTGCAATCAGTCATTCAATAATTAGTCCTATTATTCCAAGTGAACACGGATATAATGCAAAATTTAATATTGAAGATAGACTGCAAGATTTCAAAAAAGAAGTAATCAATTATCAGACAAGAGAGAGTTATATTACTGCCAAGCTATTTTTTGTAGCCAATATGATTAAACATAATACAAAGTCATCTAAAGAATTATTAGAAGTCCTTAATGATGATCCTGATGTAATTGGTATTATTCCAGAAAAGGAATTATTTAATAGGTCTACACTTGATAAAACATCAATTAGTGCAATGAAAAAAGATAATAAGCTGTATTTAAAGCAAAAGAAATTCTTTAATGAAATTGAAACTATATTTACTAATATAGAACAAAGTATATAAATAACACGTATACATTATAAATATACATTGAAATTATACAGTTATTTGATAATTGTATTTTACATATATAAAGGAGAAATAATAATGGCATTTGAACCTAAAAACAAAGAAATAAAACAAGCATTAAGTGATAATAAAAAAGAAGTGAATTCTTCATCCTCTTTTAAATTACCAATGTTTAAAGATGAAAAAGATGAAAAAGTAAAAACGTTCACATTTACTATGAAACCATCAATTAGAAAAAAACTTGATATTATAGCTAAAGAAAATGGATATCAATCATCATCAAAATTTCTTAGTGATTTTATTGACTCGCTTTAATAAGATGGCTAGTGTGTGGATGACAAAGTAGGTGGAGTTGCTATTTAAAAATCTAAATAACATCATTAATATCTACCAATTTTAATGATATAAAAATCACTTATATCGTTGTACTTTTTATTTTCAAGATTAAGTGCAAATAGAGTTATCTCTATCGTGCTTTACTACGATTTAGAATACTCGTGACAGAGGATTTATAATCACCGGGATATAATATTGTCATTTTTATTTTTAAATGGCAATTTATTTCCTAATTATATGGCACAATTTGTGAATTGCTAAAAAAATTTCCGAGTGATTATTTACTATCTTTCACAGGTAATTCTTTACAAATCTAAGATATAGTGTATATTTTTAATCAAATTAATTCATTAAAAGTAATAAGGAGGACTGTGAGCTATGAAGAAGCCCAAAAGATTGCAACCTGGAGATACCATTGCAACGATTTCATTATCAAGCGGTTTAGGTGGAGATAGTAATATACTATGGCGCTATAATCAAGGAAAAAAACAATTAACGCATTTGGGATTTAATGTAATTGAATTGACTCATTCTTTGAGTGGATCAGATTTCATCTATTCGCATCCAGAGGCTAGAGCACAAGATTTACATGATGCTTTGCTCAATCCCGAAATCAAGGGAATTATATCAATAATAGGTGGGGAAGATAGTTATCGTATCTTTGAATATTTGGATTTAAATATTATAAAAAACAATCCTAAAGTATTTATTGGCTATTCAGATTCAACAAGTATCCATCAGATGTTTCAGTTAGCAGGAGTAGTTTCATTCTACGGTACATGTGTCCTGGTTGATTTTGCCGAAAATGGTGGCATTTTTAATTTTACAAGATCTTGTTTTGAAGACGTTTTAATGAAAGAATACTCTACCTACACTTATCCATGGCGCACAAAATGGACAAGTGATGTAATTCCTTGGGATTTTGAGAATAAAGAAAAACAAAGGGTGTCTTATCAAGATATAGGCCCAATTGTTTTACAAGGATCTGGCACAATCAAAGGACGAATGCTTGGTGGATGCCTTGAAGTGTTGGCGATGTTAAGAGGAACAGACTTATATCCTTCTAGAGACTTGTTTAAAGATGGTATTTTATTACTTGAAACTTCAGAAGAATATCCCGCACCTGAAATTGTTGAGCGAGAATTGCGCACAATGGGAGTAATGGGGAACTTATCATTACTTAACGGGATTTTAGTCGGAAAACCACAAGATAACCGATATTTTAAAGAGTATCAAACATCAATAAAAAAGATTATGAAAGAATTTAATCTGGAAAGATTACCCATTTTATATAATTGTAATTTTGGACATACAGAACCAAAATGGACGCTTCCTCTAGGGGGATATGCGCAGCTCGATTTAAATAAAAAGATAATAACCTTGTTAGAAAGTCCAGTATCCTAATTGTTAATAAAATCTATTAAAGTATAGTAACTTATAAGATGTCGATATGGAGTGTTCAGAAAATCTTGCCTTTCTGGACACTTCATTTTTTGATGTAATTTCTAGGAAATCTCCCTTTAAAATGATTCATTACTCTGTCCTCTCTGTCTTTTTTCTCAATTTTACACTAAAATAGATTTTTTGGAAAACTTTGCAACAGAACCAAGGATAGCATCTTTTGAAAAAATGATAAGATTTATTGTTTGATTTTAAAAACATTATTTTCATACATTATTTAACAAATTGTGCTAAAATTATTTTGTAAATAATTTAAAATAACTAACAACTTCTTATTACATATCCAAATTGCTAGTTGTTTTAGTAAAACTCAAAAGGCTATTACTGGTGGAGGATACACATACTACGGTAATGGTCTATATGTAGATGTGAAAAATGGGAAATCATATGTGAATTGGGGTCAAACAATATATGCTCAATTCAATAGATGGGCAACTAATGGTAATGGAAGAGCTTAAAAAATATGAATACAATTGAAAAAAACTTAATTAATAATTTGTATAATCTATTGGAAGAGCGTACTAATAAGTCCAAAGAAATTTTAGATATTCTTGATGTATTATCACAAGTTAATAAAAAACTTGATAAAGAAAGACATCCAGAAGTTCTAATAAATAAACTTAATCAATATATTCGCATTACTGCTTCCACAGGAAAAATTAAGTTCTCGAATGAAGAAGAAAAGCTAACAATTGAATTGAGTATTATTGGACAGAAAGCAGGAATAAACGGTTCATACATGGCTGACTTTTCTGATAAATCGCAATTTTATAAATTTGGAGATAAAGTCCCTTTTCACTAAAATTTATAAAATAATTGACAATTCAAAATTAGTTTGTTTAAATGTATACAAAGGTGATGTGGTTTTACTTTTTTGATTAACATGGTTCTGTTGCAAAGTTTTCCAAAAAATCTATTTTAGTGTAAAATTGAGAAAA
>CAZOZP010000098.1:0-7640 GCA_964584325.1 uncultured Melioribacteraceae bacterium | reverse complement strand
TTTATATTTCTCGGCCGGGCTATTTATTTAACGCGCCATTTAATTGCGCCCAACGTTTCGACTATAAGAGATGTGTCTGAGCCTTACAGCTCCGCTGTTGGCGAAGGCATATCTTTTATAGTCTGTTATCGGATAGCTTTTTGCCCAATATTTTTTGCTTAGCTTCTGCATTTCCTTTGGCTTAGAGCAGAAAACACGAGGTTTTCTGCTCGGTATTTTTTATACAATAAATTTATTTTATTTTTTCGTAATTTCTTTCTTAAAAATAGCTCACTATTTAAATAAATTACTTAAATCTATATTATTCTATAATTCTTAATTCTCTAAAAGCTGAATGTACAATTTGTTTTCTTAATTCCAAGTGTTCAGGTTTTGTGTAATCAATGTTACAAGCAAAAAACCACACATCATCTTTTGTTTCTAAATATCCAACATACCATGCTATTTTAGGTGTCACACTTCCTACTACTCCAGTCTTAGCTCTCACGCAATATTTTTCATTTTCATCAACCTTCATTATGTTCTTTAATATAATGTAGTTTCTTTCATCAAATTTTAATTCTTTATTATATATTTTCCTTAGTAACTCAATTTGTTCTACAGCAGTTATTCTTAAATCTCCCTCTAGCCAAAATGATTCAACTATAGGACCTGTTTTTTCATTACCATAATTTATATTTTTTAGATATTTTAAATATATATCATTTCCAATTTTCTTTGATAATTCTTGATAAAACCATACACAACTTGTAGCAAAAGCCGTTTTCATATTTTGATCTTTATTCCATACTGCCATTCCATAATCTTTTCCATTCCATTTTATTATTTCATTTTCATCTTTAACAATTTTTTCTTGCAATGCAATAAGTGTATTAACTATCTTAAATGTCGATGCTGGTAAATACTTATTTTCTGAACGTTCTTTATTATAAATATTTGTTTTGCCACTTTTTAGAGATTTTATAACAACAGTTCCAGAAACATTGTTATCTTTCATATACTTTTCTAAAATATTCTCATTTTCATCCTTTGCCCAAACAAAAGTTGTAATTATCAAAACCAGTAACACAATTAGTTTTACTCTCAATTTTAATTCCTCCTAATAGTTTTTTTATTTTTTATCTATAATAAATAGTAGTTATCTTTAATTCAAATAAATTTATAGCTTCTTCTCTTCCCTCCTCTTAAGCCACAATTTCAAACGTTATTTGACTTTCCACAAATTCTTTTCAAAAAAGGACACGGATGTCCGTAATTTCAAAGAAAATGCATAAGTTTCCGATAACGGTTTGGGCTATGGGCAGTGGCGGTTTGCGTGAGCCTTTCCTGTCAAACCGAGAAAACGCTCGGGCGGGCTACCGACTTTGCAAATTGCACTTCAACCCGCCATTGCCTATGAGCCAGTGTTAGCGGTAGTTTTTTATTTATTCAAATAGTAATTCCACGTTATTTTTGCAATGTCTGAAATAATCTTTTCATTAATTTCCGAAGTTTCTTTGGACTCTGCAACAAATACGCTTATAAAAATTAATTGTCCATTCGGTAAAGTAATTACCCCAACATCATTAGTGGCTGCTGCAATTCCATTATTTATTCCGGAAGTCCCTGTTTTATGAGCAACAATTGTATTCTTTGGTAATTGTCCTTTTAATCGGTTACTTCCTGTTGTTGTTTCTCTCATAATTTTCCAAATAAAATCATAACTTTTTTTAGAAAGTAATTGGTTCTTATTATTATAAGTATCTATTAACAGTTTGTTCATCGCTGTTGGGGTTGCCCAATTTTGATATTGGGTATTCCAATCCTTGTGCATTTGTTCTTCGTTTGCTTTGATTGAAATATCAGTGAAATGATTAGCATTCAAGAATTTTTGAACAGAATCAGTTCCTCCGATTAATTTTAGCAAAATATCACAACCAATATTGTCGCTCTCTGATACTGTATAATTTAGTATTTGTTCAATCGTCAAAGTTGTTCCATTAGGGAATTCCTCTTTAATCGGACTCCACGTTTTAGGCAAAAGGTCTTGAGGGGTAATCTCTATTTTTTGTTCAAAAGAAAGATTCCCTTTATCTATCTCAGACAAAACGGCTAAAGCAATCGGAAATTTCATAACGCTTTGCATCGGGAAATGGAAGTCGTTATTAATCTTAAAAGTATCCTTCTCATTGCTGTTGAATATTGCTACTCCTATTCTGGCATTTTTTGCCTTTAAAACATTCTCAATTTTCAAAGTTAAGTTGTCAGTTTGAGCATTTGAATACACAACTGTAAAAAATAAACTTAACAATACTAATAATATCCTTTTTACGATTTTCATATGTCTGTACTCCTATCTGGTTAAATTACCGCTAACTATGTTATATGTCTCACTCAGTGAGATATATTCCGCCAAATATGTGGATATATGTCTGATAAATCTCAAAATTTTATCAGTGTTATTTTTTATTAATTTAATCAAATATTCTGTTTCAGGAATATTATATCTCCAATGCTTAATATTTTTATTGCAATATAACTACTAACCGGAAATATAAGTATTTCTTCAACAATTACAAACAATAAAATAATACATAATTGTTCTTTTTCCAAAGACAAAACCTAAAATTTCTTCAGGTTTTATCTTAAATACTTTTCGTATTATCGGTAATGCTTCATAATTCTTTAATTGTTATTTTTTTGTTTTTCCGTATATGCTTTTTTCCTGCCAGAATTGATAGATTTTGCTTCTGAAATAGAATTTACCACAGAGAGCACAGAAGACACGGAGAAAAATAAAATAAGCTAAACGCGGTTTTTTGTATTTAGCATTTCCTTTTAACCCAAATTATTCTTTATTTATTATGGAACCAACGAACTTGATTTCTCTAACGAATAATTTGGGTTTAAGGGAGAAAGAAGATGTAAGGCATTTCAATTTTTTCTACATCCTTCCGCTTCTATTGTCTGAACCGGGATTTATATGATTTTTGTGATTAAATGGATTTATTGGATTGAATTTGCAATTGTTACTAAGATTCCGCACTTAACTCTTCCCCCGATTGCATCGGGGGCTATGCATATTTGATCCCATCCGGGATCAAGAAGCCTGAAAGGCTTAACTACAGTAGCCCTCGGTGAAACCGGGGGCTTTAAGATTGTTTGCAGTTTCATTGAAAGCATTGACAGTTGCGTGAAAAATATCCCGGAAAACCGACGGTATATGTCATACAAATTTCTCATTTTCGGCTGACTTTCCCAATTTCTTAAGGAGTTCACCGAGACGGATTTTTTCCGCTTCATCCAATACACTGAAAAGTTTTGTGATGTATTCTGCATGCTGAGTAAATGTTCTTTTGAACAGAGCATCTCCTTCTTTTGTAAGTTTTACCAGAATTGCACGCCTGTCTTCGCGAC
This sequence comes from uncultured Melioribacteraceae bacterium, assembly GCA_964584325.1. GTDB lineage: Bacteria > Bacteroidota > Ignavibacteria > Ignavibacteriales > Melioribacteraceae > CAZOZP01. The sequence goes on along the minus strand of CAZOZP010000098.1, from coordinate 4,244 downwards.
TGTGAATTCTTTCGATGAGGTTGTTCTTCTCCAGGTTGTCTAAAACCAAAGTCATATTACCGCCGCTGACAAGCATTTTGTTGCAAAGCTCCCCTATTTTCATTGAACCTAAATGTCCGAGAGCTTCAATTACTGCGAATTGCGGCTGTGTGAGTTTATGACTTCTTATATTCTCGGAAGAATGCCTGTCTATGGTAGAATAGGCTCTGGCAAGCTTTACCCAGGTTGCCAGAGCTAAGTCTGTTTCTTTTCCGTAACTTTTTTTCTTCATTTATTTAACTTTAATTATTTTGGATTCAAAATAATTAAAGTTTTCAGACTTTTGCAACAAGTTAAGTCTATTATTCCACTATTCTGTATGTATGTGTAATTTCGGCAAAACTTTTATACATAGCGCTTACGCCGCAGTACTTAGTCTGCGAAAGTTCAATAGCCCTTTCCACATCCTGCGGCTTTATGTTATTGCCGTAAAAAACATATTCAATATTAAATTTTGTGAACACCTGCGGATGCTCTTCAGTCATCTCAGTCTGAATGTTAACCTCAAAGTTTTTTAAGTCAACTCTTTTCTTTTTGAGAATTGAAACAACATCCATAGCCGTGCAGCCTCCTAAACCGAGAAGCAGTAATTCCTTGGGTTTTGTCGCTCCGCCCCTTCCGCCCGATTCAGGAGCCGCATCCATCATTACCCAGCTTCCTGAGTCTGTTATTCCGCTGAAAGTCATTCCGTCAAGAAGTTTTATATATGCTTTTTTCTGTGCCATAATTTTTCCTTTTTTTTATGGAGTAAGATAATCTTTCCCCGGTTTGGTTTCATTTTTTGGAAGAGATTCCTTCTCTTCTTCTTTAATCTGAGCGGAATAAATTCCGAACATAATTCCCAAAATCCATCCGGGAACAAGGCTTGTAATGAATCCGTCTGTTAAAGATGCTGCTGCCAGAACGGGAATTAATACTGCTGTCATTAACCCGGCTTTACTACGGTTTCTGTTTCTCAGAATTTTCCTGAACTCAGATATCCAAACAGAAGCAAGAAAGAATATATATATCCCCAAAGAGATAATTCCGCCTTCAATATAAAGCTGGAAATATTCGTTATGCCAGCTTGAAATACCGCGGTCTGCAAATTCATCCTTAAACGGAAAAACTTCGGAAAAACTTCTTGGACCAAAACCTAAAACCGGATTTTCTTTTGCTATTTCAAAAAAGCCCTTCCAGATAATGTCTCTGTCTGAAAGCGCTGCCGGCTGTTCTATCCTGTTCTGAATTTCACTTTTATTTAATGAGAAGGCTAATCCGGAAACAACTACAACTATTACCGTCATTATTATTATATTTTTCGGAGAAAAATATTTTCTCAAAAGAAAAAATGCCGCCACTATGCCTGCCAATACAATGTTTACTCTTCCAAGAGAAGTAATTATCCCGGCAAATGCCAAGCCGGCAGTAACGGGATAAAACCAAAGTGTATTAAATCTGTCTTTTGATATAATCGAAAAAAGAAAAATCAATGAAATTAACAGATAAAATGAATATGCGGTATATCCGCTCGTAATTGATTCTGCCCTGTGGGTAAATCCGGCAGCAAATCTGAATATCCCGATTATTGCTATTACCGCAGCAGCAAAGAAATATATATCTGCCAATCTTGTATAATTAATTTTGAACACCTGCCAATATGAAGCTATGGCAAGAAGAAGCATATAAAGGAAGATTTCCCTCGGAAGAGCAATTATGCTCTCGGCCGGATTACCAGAGAAAGCGATTGTAAGAACTCTGGCAAGCAAAAATGTTAAAAGAATTATAACCGGTTTAGTAATTGCCGCCTTCTTTACATCGGAATAATCAAACAGCCAAAGAAGGAATAAAAGGCATATTAGGATTTGTGCAATTGCCACAGACAGCAGAATTGTCAGGAAAATTGATGCAATCAGTCCGTAAACAATCCGGGGAGAGTATCTAATATCCGTACCTTTTTTTACTGTAAATTCAGGCGATAAATACTTCCTTATCATTTGCCTTCCTTTCCTGTTGAATGAAAAATAAGATAACCCCAGGCCGGAATGCTGATTTCGGTTAAGGAATCTATCCGTGTTTTTTTCCCGGAGAAGAGTTCATCATACTCACCTGAAAAATACCGGGGTTCAAGTTTTACCTTAATAGATTTATCCGAAAAATTCAACACAGGAAGTACTCTGTCTCCGTCTTTTTCTCTGGCAAAAGTGAGAATTTCCTGAGGACTGTTATTGTTGATTTTAATCATTTCGCCTCCTGCGTCTCCGTTGCGGAGTGCAAGGTTCTTATGCTTTAATTCAAAAAGTTTTTTATAGATTTGGGCGTTTTTATGTTCTTTCCATTCAATAAGATCTTTTTCGAAGAAAGCCAGAGATCTGTCCAAACCCGCTTCCTGTCCGCTGTAAACCAAAGGCATTCCGCTTACAACCACAGTAGCTGCCATAGATACTTCAAGTCCCTTCCCGAAATTTGAATACTGATTGCCTTCCCAACTGTTTTTATCGTGATTATCTGTAAAAAGCATTCTGTACCCGTCTTCAGGAAATGTATTAACGTGATGTGCCAGATATTCGACTAATGCATTTGCTCCTTTTTTGTTACAGGCAGCTTTCAGTTTATCCCAAAAACTCCAGGAGTAAGTCATATCGAAAGATTTTTTGTGAAGATCGCGCGATTCCCATTCGGCAAGCATAAATACCGGCTTAATATTATCGAGTTCAACCCGGACATTTTCCCAGAATTCAATCGGTATAAATCCGGCAATGTCGCACCTGTAACCGTCAATGTCTGCTTCTTTAACCCAGTATTTAAGAACATCGGTCATATATTTCCTGATTCCGGGCTGATTATAATCAAAATCGATTATATCGTCCCAATCGTACCATGGCGTCGGCTGAAACTCTCCGTTCACCGTGCGGGTGTACCATTCCGGATTAGTTTCAGTAAGCTTATTATCCCATGCGGAGTGATTGGCAACCCAATCGATGATAACATACATTCCGGTATCGTGAATCTTTTTTACCAATGATCGGAAGTCGTCCATAGTTCCGAATTCCGGATTCACGGCATAATAATCCTTTACTGCGTAATAACTGCCCTTTGTTCCCTTTCGGTTTTTTTCTCCAATAGGATGAACAGGCATAATCCACAAAATATCAATTCCCATTTCCTTCAGGCGCGGAAGATGTTTTTCAAATGCCTTAAATGTTCCCTCCGGAGTATATTGCCTTATATTCACTTCATATATAACCGCATTTCTACTCCATTCAGGGTGATTAATTTCTACATATTTTTTTGGAGTAAAAGGTGTGTCATCCTCATTCAGACTGGTTTTTTCCGCTTTTTCATCTTCACGGCTGCATCCGTAAGCAATGAAAATAAACAGAAATACTGCTGTTAACAGAATATTGAAATGCATATCGGCCTCAAATTTGTTGAAGATTTATTTTACAAATATTGTTTATAAAACTTCAAAAAGCAACCTGAGAATTATTATTCTGCAGCAGTTTCCCACAAATAGAAACTTGCAATTGAACAGTAAGGAGAATAAAGTTCGCGAAACACTGCTATTTTCTCCGGCAATATTTCAGGAAGTCTGTGTAACTTACACAGTCCTTTTTTAATACCCAAATCGCCTCCGCTGAGAATATTTTTCCTGCCCAGCGAAAAAATCAGCAGCATTTCAGCCGTCCATACCCCTACACCTTTTAATGCAACCAGTTTCTCTATTATTTGGGAATCGGCGAGTTTATCAAGTTCGTTGAAACGAATGTTGCCTGAATAGTAAGCTTCAGCAATTCCACAAATATAAGATGCCTTTCTTTCCGAAATTCCGCAGCTTCTCAACAATCCGGCTTCTGCATTCAGTATAGCTTCAGGAATAAGGTCGGGAACGGCATTTCGGAATCTACCCCATATTGTCTCAGCCGCTTTCCCTGAAATCTGCTGACTCACAACCGACTGCAGTAAGGCTTCAAAAGGATCCGGAACAATTTTTCTTTTAAGTATTCCGTATTTATTTATTGCAGATGCCATAGCCGGACATTTGGATTTCAAAAATTCCGTTTCCTTTTCGCCGTAGTTAAAATATAAATTCAAGTTACCTTCCGCTTTATTTTTTTGCGTGGAATTCCTAAATATAAATCACCGGTATAATTATTTAAAGCTATATGATGATTAAACCCAAATTTGTCATTGAGGAAGAAAGTAATGACAAATCGCCTAACAAA
>CAZOZP010000097.1:0-8108 GCA_964584325.1 uncultured Melioribacteraceae bacterium | reverse complement strand
CGGAGGTTGAAGCCAAGTGGACGGAGGTTGAAACGAAGTGGACGGAGGTTGAAACGAAGTGGACGGAGGTTGAAGACAAGTGGACGGAGGTTGAAGACAAGTGAAAATAATTATGTAAATAGCAAATATAGGTTCTAAAGCCTCGATTCTGTGATTCCGGAGTCTGTGCAATGGAATCTGCAATAAGAAACGCAAAAAACCGCGTATTGTCTTATTTATCCTCAGTACTCGCCGTGACTCTCAGCGTTACCACCCGATAATTCGGAAATAATCAAAAACATAATATAAATATTGTAAAAAAGAACGTGACAATGAAACAGGATATGATTATTTTTGAAGCGAAACTGAAATCCCGCCACGGCGGGATGGAGCACGTTATTACGATTCTGAAATAGGCAGATGGCATTCGGTGGATCCGTTGGCAGACAAGTACCCCGGCTTTAGTCCGTATAATTATTGCATCAACAATCCGATGCGAGTTGTTGACCCGGATGGAAGGGAAATTGATGTTGCGGATTTGAATGATGAAGAAAAAAAAATATTCAATGACAAGATTGAAGAATTTAAAGAAACCAAACGATTTGCTGAAATATGGAATGAGCTTTCGACATCTAAAGCAATATATAGAATAACTATGAATACAAATAAAGCAACGTCTTATTCCCACAATGATTCTAAAAAATTAAGTGGTGGAACAATTAACATTTCTCAAAATCAAGGAATTGGTCATGAAGTATTTCATGCTTATCAGCATAACAATATGGATATGAATAAATCTACGGGATTGGAAATCGAAGCAATTTTATTTGAAGAATCAATGAGTATGGAATTAGGTAAAATAAGTATATCTGGTTTTACAGATGATGATTTTGGAAAATCTTACAGTGACTTGTTTGAAAGGTTTAATCAAAAATCCTGGGAAAATGCTATTAATTCATTTAAAGATTCAAACCTAAACATTAATGATAGATATAAGAATTATAACACAACAATATATGATCCTATATTAATTAAAAAAATGTATCCTTTATGGAGAGATTGAAATTATGAATAAGACGAAAGAGTTTTATATAGTAGTATTCATTTTTATTTCTAAAATATTATTTTCACAAGAAATAATTTATGAAGATTCAACTTTTTATTTAAGCGACAAATTAAATCCTATTCAGAATGAGATATCACCTTTAGTGTTTACTGAAATCAATACTAAAATTATTTTTCCTCTGGAAGCAATCAAACAAAATAAATATAATGGTTTTGTTTACTGTAAATTTCAGGTTAATAAATATGGGAAAATTATTAATATTGTCCCACTGAAATACTCAGATAAAATATTTATTAAACCGACAATTTCATATCTGAATGGAATTACTGTTGACTATAAAGCTGATCAAGAAAAAATATTATATGCAATTAAATTAATGTTTAAGGTGGAATGAAGCTAAGAGTTTAAGTTGGAAATGTATTTTTTAAGTTGAATGGCTTTTAAAGTTAGTGTTATCCCACAAATGCGGGACAAGTGCCCAGGATTATTATTCATTCGGCAGTTACAAAAAACAGTACAATGCGGCAGATGCAAACGGAAAATATAGATTCACAGAAAAAGAACGTGACAATGAAACAGGATATGATTATTTTGGAGCACGTTATTACGATTCTGAAATAGGCCGTTGGCATTCTGTGGATCCGCCGGCAGACAAGTACCCGGGGTGGAGTCCGTATAATTATTGCGTGAATAACCCGATGGGAGTTGTTGACCCGGATGGGATGAGTGTTCATCGATACGCAGATGGAAGGATTGTATTTAAAAATGATAATGATCCCCGTGAATATGTCTATGATGCAGATGGAAATGTGATAGAAAGGAATTATCTTTATGCAGATAGAGAAAAACAAATGGCATACTACTTCTTAGGCTTAAAGAATAATATTAACGAGGATTTCTTAGTAAAAGCTCTTTTTGGTGGAAACAATGCCCGTTTTGGCGATATTATGGCGGAAACTTGTGCTTGGATGACACTTTCATTTAGTGGAGCTGCTGCATTGGAATTAGTAGGAAGTGCAGCTATTTATTCTCAAATAGATAAGCTTAAACATTTATATTCAAGTAGCAAAATGCTAATGAAATGGCTGTACAATATTGGAATGAGAGCTAAAAAGGGTGAAGCTGTGGGACATATGATTTATAGATCGGCACCGGTTAGAGGAGCATTATATCAAGCAAATAAGGAAGTATTACTCGATGTTATAAGAAAATTATTTACCGCACAATTTAATTTAAGAACCGCTGCAGTGCCTGCTTTAGAAATTGTGAATGGTATGGTTGAAGATGGTCCTCCACCTTCAACCCCTTTTGAGATGGTAGGATTTGGTTTAAAAAAAGGATATAATGAGTTACACAATCGGTTTAAGAAGTAAGTTGGGAATATAAAAAAATGGTTAAATTATTTCTGGCGATTTTTTTATCTAGAGTTGGGGTTTTGATCATAATCGAACAAGAAATTAATTCTGGTGGGTCAAAAGGAGTTTATTTAGGCGATGATGCAATACTAATTGGAATTTGCATAATAATGTTTAGTCTATATGAAATATTCAATTTTTACATTTTGAATAAAAAAAATATTAATGATTTGCTTTGTTCTTCAATAGAAGCATATGTTGTCTTATTATGGTGGATTTTATTTATTTTATCACCATTATTTGATGAAGTATTAAACCAAGATTTTGTTATGAAAATATTAAGCATATTAATAACAATATTTTCTGTTTTTTATTTTAATAAGTTGTTAATAAAAAACAAAGAGAAGTTTAAGAAAACATAAGCAGCAGGCTTGTAATTATTATTCAGACTGTAAAATATGGAATGTTTTGATGGAAAAAGACTATACAGCAGAAAAAATAACTTTAATGTTTTCCTCTGACGACTGATAGCTATATAAAAAGAACAACAGGGAAAAGATATGATAAAATTTTTGAAAGTATATTATATTCAGAGTAAAAATTGTATTAATGAATAGTACACGTATAAAACAGATTTAGCGGATGTGCACGGAAAAAGAATTAACGTGAAACGTGACGCGAAAAGCAAGGAGGCTAAGCGGAGTCGAAGCCCCGGGAAGAATTTGCTCCTTTGGGTGGCTTCAGCAGGCTCGGGCATCTTATCCTCAAATTGGCGATGCTAGGAAAGTTTCACTCAATTCCGGCTTCCATCAAAAATGACCCCGATGAAATTCTTTCTCAAGTTATTTTCAATAGCCACGGTGCTTTAGCCCGTGGACCAGAGCCGCTCCAAGTCCTCCCGGGCTTTAGCCCAAAAATACAATGGATTAAAATCAATAAATGATAATTGCAAATCCAATAAAGCAGAGGGCTCCCAACTTAATTCGGCTCTTCAAGAAAGATTTGGGCTAAAGCCCGGGATTGTTTTCGGGTTTCATTGAATCCACGGGCTAAAGCGCCGTGGCTATTATAAGACATTTTGAGTTTTCACACAGCCTGTGAAGCGCCGTTCACCTTTTGGAAAAAGTTTCCGCAAAAACGTACAAAAAAAACTCTTGCAAATAATAATATATAAATATAAGTTAACCCCCAAGGAAACAACGTCTGAAACAGGATTAGTAGGATTAAAAGATGAACAGGATTAAAGAGCAAACGAATGGATTATAAATCCTGAAAATCCTTAAATCCTACTAATCCTAATTCAGACAATTAGAGGGAAAAGGAACAAAGAAAGAAAATCTGTCCCCTATGTCCCCAGTGTCCCCCGCAAACGTGATGCGAAAAGCAAGGTGGCTGAGCGGAGTCGAAGCCCTGGGAAGAAGTTGTTCCTTTGGGTGGCTTCGACAGGTTCCGGCACCTTAACGCACCTACGTCGCTGAGAATTTTATATTCCCCTCTGTGTCTTCTTCGTGTTCCTTCTCCGTGGCTCTCTGTGTCCCCATCTTAATAATCCACCAATAATAAAAAGTATAATATAAATATTGTAAAGAAATAACTTGACTAGGATATCTTAAATATATTAGCTTTGCAAAGAAATGGTAAATTTATATGGTGCCGGCCTAATTGGAAGAGTGGAAGCAGATAAAACAACAAGGCTGTATTATATAAAAGACCATTTAGGAACAATAAGGGTAACCCTGAAGGCGGACGGCACAACAGCAAGTGCCCAGGATTATTATTCATTCGGCAGTTACAAAAAGGAGTACAATCAGGCAGATGCAAACGGAAAATACAGATTCACAGAAAAAGAACGTGACAATGAAACAGGATATGATTATTTTGGAGCACGTTATTACGATTCTGAAATAGGCAGATGGCATTCGGTGGATCCGTTGGCAGACAAGTACCCCGGCTTTAGTCCGTATAATTATTGCATCAACAACCCGATGAGAGTAGTTGATCCGGATGGAATGAGGTTGTATATTTTTAATAGTTCCTGGGGGGATGAAAGCTATAAGGAGGATATGAAGGAAACATTGGGAGACACTTTTTATTCAGGATTTGTTAAAGTTGGTGAAGATGGTGAAATGACGTTCGAAGGACTTTGGAGAGAATTTGCGACTGCTACCGGTAATAAAAACGCTTTGTTTATTGGTGATTGTATTATTGGGTCAGATTATGTATTTACATTGAGAGTTGATTATGGAGGGGAATTTATTCAGAGTTGGAATAATAAAAAGAAATATTGGGGAGTTACATCTCAACCTAATCAGTTAGATGCAATAATTAGTTCTGTCAGAAATGGAATGCGAAACAGTCAACAGAAAACAAATTTTTACCCTGTTCAAGGAGATGGAGAACTGCTTATACATCCAACACACCAATTTCAAATGGACAATGGAACAAGGGTCTCCAGAAGTAATATTATTATGCACGAATTTGGAGAGATGTATGCGATGGTAGCTTACAATATGCCAAGATATAATGATGCGCATAGATTTTCAAGAATATATAACTTCCATAATGAAGGGCAGCCCGGATGGGATGGGATTCTGGATTCGAGTAAGAAATAATAACTGATAAAAATAACATTCGTTTAGGTATAACTATGAAAAAGATATTGATTGTTTTCGGGATACTTTATTTTTTGTGTATGCAGATTTATGCACAGGATAAACCTTATTATATAAATGTTTCAACCACAAATGATTCAGTAACCTGCAGTTTTGGTTATTGGGAAAGCGGATCTACTCCTGTAGATTCAATTAAAATTGATTTTTCAATTGAAAATAATAGTGATGATACAATATATATAAGTGATGTTGACTTTTCAATACAAAAAAAAATTTCAAATACGCTCAAAGACTGCACTATTACATTAGGTTGGAATCGTGATTTCAATTGGGGATATCCTTCCCCGCCATTTAAGTCAATCCTACCTAAGAGTAAGCTTGAGGAAAAATATTCATTAACAGAAACCGCAAATATTGATATTGAATATGGGAGGTTTATGTTAACTGTTGTATATGTGTATTATTTAGATTCCGAAAAACTTAAGAGAGTATATGGACAAAAAGATACATGGCATTTCGATGATTCATATGAATATGAATATTTTGAACTACACGAAAAACAAAGGAGATATTGGATTGGATCAATTCTTTAGAATATTGTATGAACATCGTAAAATGCTCAGTGTAAATATTAAAAATAGCCACGGATAACCCGGATTTAGCGGATGTGCACGGAAAAGAATGTAGAATAAATTGAACGCTATTCTGTATTTAACCCTCATCCCGACGAAGGAGGGAGAGGCATAAAATGAAATGCCGTTAAGAAATCTGTTCGAACGAAGCGGTAAAAGGAAAAATCCTGTTTTAACTCAACTTTGTTATTTTGTTAGTTGATACAAATTTACCAACAAAATATGATCCTGCCTGAAAATAATGACAAAAATCAAGCTGTATTTTTATATATTGTTAGAGCTAAAAAGAAATGTATTAAAGACTAAGATAATAATATGAAAATAATTTATAGAATGCACGCCGTCAGAAGAATGTTTGAAAGAAATATAAATGAAGAAGAAGTGTTATATGCCATAAAAAATGGTACAGCAATTCAGGAATATCCGAATGATCAGCCTTATCCTTCAAGACTATTACTTTCGATAATGAATGAAAGGCCGATTCATACAGTAATTGCCGAAAACCAAAAAGATGATGAGATAATTGTCATTACTGTCTATGAACCTGATGCAGAACAATGGGATAAAAATTACGAGAGGAAAATAAAATGAAATGTACAATCTGTAAAAATGGTGAAACAGAAAACGGTTTTACATCTGTAACCTTTACCAAAGAAAAATTTGTTGTTGTTATCCAAAATGTTCCTGCAATGATTTGTGAAAATTGCGGGGAATCTTATGTTGATGAAAACACAACAAAGGAATTGCTAAAAACTGCAGAAGAAGCATTTCGTAACGGAGTAATAATAGATGTCAGGGAATATAAAGCTGCCTGAGATTTCACTATATCGTGAGGTACCCATTTAGATAAAGTGTATGGATGAAAGATGCAGAATAAATTGAATGTTCTAACCCCATCCCGAAGCAGGAGGGAGAGGCCTAAAATGAAATGCCGTTAAGAAATCTACTCGAACGAAGCGTTAAAAGGAAAAATATTAATGAGTAGGTTGAAAATATTCCTGGAGTAAAAGGACAAATAATGAAACGAAAAAACCTTTATGTAATTGAGATTGATATTTAAAGGACGGTTAAATATATTGAATACTGAAATAAAAAAGTTGAGTGAGTAAAATGCCAATTGTTTCAGTTAACATAGATGATGACTCCTTTGATTCCTTAAAGAAAGAGGCCAAAAGGAAAAGAATTCCGGTGGGGAAAATCATCTCAGATAAAATCAATAAGAACACAACCGAAAGATGGCCGTTGAATTATTTTGATTTATTTGGATCAATAAAAGATGAAGCTTTCACTGAACCTAATGAAATAACCCGGGATTTAGGAAAAGACCAGGAAGAATTTTGAAATACTTTTTGTATACAAATATTTGTATATATTTTTTAAAAGGACTGTATCCGGATATTAAACAAAGAATTAGCCGGCAAAAACCGGCAGATATAAAAATCCCTTCGATTGTATATGCTGAATTATTATATGGAATTGAGAAAAGTTTACAAAAGGATAAAAATCTTAAAGCATTAAAATTATTTATTGAGCCCTTGCAAATTGTTTCATTTAATGAAAAATCATCCGAAACTTATTCAATAATAAGAAATGAAACAGAAAAATCCGGTAAAAATGTAGGTGGTAATGATTTATTGATTGCTTCAATAGTATTAGCAAATAAAGGCACACTAATCACAAATAATTTAAAAGAGTTTCAACATATTCAGGGATTAAAAATTAGTAATTGGGTTTAATATTAACAAGTGATTTAATAAACGACCTCTACAAAAAGCTTAATAAACTATAGGCCGCGACGCCAGAAGATACGGTCACTACAAGGTGGCTGAGCGGAGTCGAAGCCCCGAGAAGTAGTTAATCCTTTGGGTGGGTTCGATAGGTTCCGGAACCATACGGCAAATTATACTATTAACATTACACACCTACAACGCTGAGAATTTTATATATTCCCCTCCGTGACTTCTTCGTGATCCTTCTCTGTGGCACTCTGTGTACCCTTCCGATAATTCGGCAGTTACTTGAAAACAGCAAGCTATCAACGGCCTAAGTGCGAAATCTTAGTGACAGAGCAGGTTTACCCGGTGCCTGAGGCTCTCGAAGGCATAAGTGGGAGTTCACCACAGAAATCACAGAAAGCACGGAGGGGAATCTTAAATCCTCAGAGCGGGTGAAATAATCTGAACTCTGATTTTTGTGATTAAATGATTAGCGTGATTAAAGAACATAATTCCTGAGTAAGACCAATAATCAGCGCCGTAGGTGCGGAATGTTAATAGTGAAAGCTAATCCCCACGATTCATAAAAGCTGCAGAGCAGCGAAATGTTAATATTAAAACGCAAACCCACTCAACCCAAATCAGCGTCGCAGGTGCGAAATCTTAGTCACAATTAGTAATTCAATACAATATGCTTACCCCCATCTGTTAGACAGTCTTTACATTATATTTAAGTGGTTCTTATATTA
>CAZOZP010000096.1:0-8204 GCA_964584325.1 uncultured Melioribacteraceae bacterium | reverse complement strand
TTCATAAGATCACTCTTTCAAAAAATTCATTAAGATCGATATCACTGAATATATCTAATACTTTATATATATTATATTGATCTGTTAGGTTGATCAAATAGTTTTCCTCAACCGTTAAAGGTTCTATGTTTGTACTGAATAAAGCTATATATTTATTGATAGCTTTTATTTCATCTACTCTTAAATATGTAGCTTTGTTTAATTTTTCAGTTCTTTTTATTTCCAGTTCTGTATTAAAAGCTTTTACTTTTACATTTTTCATTTTTTTAACCTCTTTTTTAATTGTTAATAATAGTAAGTTTAAAGTAGTATATAAACTTTATTATTATTGATCAACCAATAAATTAACGTGAATAAGTAACAAATTAAGCAATTGATATATATCAAAAGTAGTAAATAGACCAATAAATTACTTTATAGTTAGTTATCAATAACAATAACAGGTTAATAAAAAAAATAAATTAGTATATTTCTACATCTTGTTTATTTAATTGAATATTGGAGCAAGTTATATTACCAATATATTTGTTTTGATGATAGATAAAAAGATCATATATTTCTTGGTCATCATCTGATAACTGTATTTCTATTTTATCACCGAATAAAATACCCTTATTATATATAATATATTCAATATTAGATATAATTAATTCAGGGTTACAGTTACTTAATTTAATATTAAAGTCTTTGATATCTTGTAGGCTTTTATTATTTCTTATATCATATATCATTTTATATCCCTCCAGTTAATAAAAAAAATAAATTATTGATTTATATATTCTATTTGATAGTTCCTTTTTAAGATTAGATTATTTCTTAAATCAAATATATGATCTAATTCTTTTTGATTGTAGGTATTATCATGATCATAATATTTGCAATTATTATATCTTATTTCAATATGTTTAAATAGTTCACCTAATCCGTTATAACTAAAAATATTTTTATATACTTTTTTAAATTCATTTATAAATTTATTTATATCATAACTATTTTTATACATGGTTATTCTTAATTTATTATTCCCTATTTGATCAATATCATATATATCTAATTCATGAACTAAGAAGTTGTTTATATCGATACTTAATAAATTACATATTTTAAATTCTTTTATTGTTCGTATATTCTTTTTAGTCTTATCTCTTGATAATATTTCTAACTTCATTTTATATTCCTCCAGTTAGTAATCTATTAATTAATGCCGTTGCCAAACAAACAAATACGACGGCGATAAAAAAAGATATCCTTGGGTAGTTATTTATAAACTGGTGTAGGTTCATAGTAACACCCATATATTTAATGACTTGTGACCATCCAGATAGTTATGTATTTCTGCCATTTTAATATCTTTGATAGCTATTTTGTATGAATTATTGATATATAATGTTGCATTATTAGAACCTAGAAAATGCCTATATATTGTATTTAATCTATTTTCAGAATAAATTTCTATTTCTGTTACTCTTTCATCTATTGCCTTATTTATTGTTTGTTTTATTTTTTCTTGAGTATTTCCATGTTTTTTTAGCATCTTTTCATAATTCATAGTAGATCCCTCACTCTTTTATAATGTTCCTTGTCGGTATCGATCATATTGTTATTGATCAACCTGGCACGTGCTAAACTAATCCTTGGGTCTTCCTCCCTTGATTTTATTATACAGTTCTCAAACATATTATCACTTCCTGAAAATTTATACGTGTTTTAAATGTTGCGTTTTTCATGTTTGATCCCTCCAAGTATAGTATTAATTATATCTATGTTTAGAGTAGTATATAAATGTTTTGTTTGTATCCAGGATCTTTATGTTAGGTAATCCTAATGTTATAACTTATACCTTTTAACTTATCAGTTATAACTTATACCTTTTAACTTATTAGTTATAACTTATAAGTATAGTTAGTATTCTGTAACATCTGGATTAGGTGAGCCTAACAATTGAAGTTAGGTTTACCTAACTAAGTTAGGAGAGCCTAAAAAAAGTTAGGGTAGACTAAAGGAAGCATAAGTTAGGCAAACCTAACTTACGTATACCCTTCACAATTTGTAATAATATAATTTTTAGGTGGGTTAACGTTAAGTCGAAATTTTAAAAAAATAAATTCCCCAAAGGGAAAACGTTTACTGGCTGGCAGCAGCCATAAATAAAGTAGCTAAAACACCAATCACAACACTAGCCAAAAACAACAAACAACACCACCAGAGCAAACCCCCAGCATAAATAGTCACAGCTTCCACGATATCACCTCCCGCACAGTAATACTTTAATCGCTCAATTTATTAATCAATTAATTCATTTTGATATTTATTCATCAATTTCACAGTTTTAACCGCAATATCTTTCAACATATTATTCGACCAATCAGTTTCTGGATGGCCAACCGTGAAAATAATCGCATTCTCATATCCGAAATAATCCTCATGCACAACCAAGAGCTTGCCATCTTTATAAACCAATGAATAACAATCATCCAAGTGATTCTGTATTCGCTCCATCTCTCTATCAAAATCATTCCTATCCCGAATTATATCCTTAATCTCTTCCTTACTAAACTTAGTCATTCATTCACTTCCCAAGAATGCTTCGTTTCAACCTTCATAATATCTCCTCTATCGGAACCCATATCTCAACTATTGTTCCGAAAAACCAATTATGTTTTAAAACGGGGTTAATACTATATTCAGTATTCTTCTTAAGATGATCAACCAAAGGAATCACATGACCTATCCCACTTAAACCATCCCACTCTTCATCTAAACGATAACTAAAAATTCTTATATTCCCATTCTTTACTTTAGTACTATCTCCACAGCCAAAGTTATATTTATAAAAAATAGGATCAAAAAGACGTTCTACCTTTTTCTCTAAAGAAACACAGTCACTATCTAAATCAATATTTCCACACTCTTCTTTGATTTTCTGCAACTCTTTAATCTTATCATTAACTTTCACAATATTCCCTCGCTTTCTTATTCAATTGCTTCTTATCAACAATCCCTGCTTCTATAAATAGTTTTACAAACTTTAATATGGTATCTCTACTATAATAACCTTTCGGTCCACTACATGGAATTGCTGTGAGAGAAGCCAAGTGCTCAATATATGCAACGCCCTCTTCCGCTCTCTCAAATAATTTACTTTTTATTATATCTACCTTAAAATAACAATCAAGTGATGGACAAAAGAGAAGACTATTAATTGGATTAAGCCAATCATCAAATTCTTTAATCTCTTCCTCCTTAAGTGGTAAACCTATACAATTCATTTAATCATCTCCGATTTTATAATTATGGTAACGTATGTATCCCTAACACTAACATTATAAATATCATTCCCCAAACGAAACCTACTGTACCCCACCCCAATGCGTAAATAATCAAGAAAACCCAGTCATCAACTTGCATAGGCCAACCATTACGTCCTTTCATATTATAACCCCAACTCACAAGGAGTGAAATTTTTCACAATCTCAAGAAAAGTTTCATCACCATCAATTCTATCTATATTCTCTTTCAAAAATCTTCTATATGGATATAAATGTCTACAAGCGAACTTCTTATCAAAACCACTCTCAATATCATTCTTCGCAGATTGCACAAGATATACATGAATAAATTCAAAAAGAGTTTCCGCATAATCTCCATTTACTGATTCAACAAAAGGTTTCATTTTAATCACTTCGCTCAATTTTATTCATACGTTCTAGAATATCTTCTAAAACAATTAAATAATCTTCTGTTTGATTAGCTTGTGTCTCTGGTGTTATTATTCCAGCATCAAGATTTTTTCTCATTTCATTAATTTCTTTCTGAATTGATTCCCTCAAAATTTTCCATTTCCCCATATAATTTTTGGTAGAGCAATATACTCTTTTTGTGCTATGAGGTGGTGGGCTTTTTATACCTGGATCATCAATCAATACTTCACTATCAAGATATTCATCACTATTTTTATATAATGCTTCAACTATACTTTTTTTCATTTTATTTCCCATCCATTACCCGCTTCGTCCATCAAGTTCATGATTAATCGCTCGCCATCGGAATAAATCTGCCATACCCTTACTCCATGAATCGACCGATCACCATATACCTCAAAATCAAACTTATCCAAACTAAAACTCCGCACCTCCAAAATAATATCATCCGCATACTGCCTCTGAGTTAAATCCAAATGCGGGAAAGCCCTCTTACTAAGTTGAAAAGTGGTGAAATTAATATCAACAACATCACAAGGCCGAATCTCCAAATACTTAAACGCCAACTTATAAACAAAATTATACAAACGAACTTCCCAATTACTCATCTAATCACCACAATTTAGGCTTACCTAAACTTTTAATATATTTCTTACAATCTTTAATGATATCTGGAGGATAGTCTAAATGATGAAATAACTTAATTGCTTGTTCTGTTTTAAAAGTTAAATCTTCTCGTGTTAAATAATTATTGTGGCAACTTCCATGGTAGCTTCCTGGCTGTTCCTTAAAATATAAACATTCTCTGCAATTCATTTCAACATTTCTCCACTCCTTTAAAACCAAAACATATAATCCGGGGCTAATTTATCAAGCACTTTTGCAGTCCAATATTGTTCAAATGGATTTAATATTTTAATTTTCTTCCCACACCAAGGACAATGTGAGATACTTAATCCTCCTATATATGATTTAGGATCATCTCCATAATTATAGTCTGGAACTTCCATTTCAGTTCCATTACTTATAAGATGTCCCCAAGTTAATGCAACTTCCATATTTTCACAACAATAATCTCCCAAAATTTTATAGTTACAACTATAAGCACTAATGTTTTCTTTCCCACCCAATAAATCGATAATCATATTATCACTTGACCTTTTATTAAAAACTTCTTATTTTATGTTAACAGCGAGTAAAAAGCACAGAAAATAACAATTATAACTATAAGAGCTCCCAAACTTAAAACTATATCTTCTATATCTATCTCTATCATTTTATATACCTTTTAATAGTATAATTCTTTGATATCAAAACACATTCTCATCTAAATCACCTCAGTTCCCACACAATTCCTCAAGTAATCGAATGCGGGATGAATTGCCAAATATATTATTTAAAATCATAATTCCTCTAATATTTTTTTAAATTCTTTTAATGTTTTTAATTTATTATCTTCATATTCTTCAAAGGGGAAAGCAATACCTTTATATTTATCTGTGACTTCTTCTGTTTTTAACTCCACACGATATATATTATCCCCATCATTTATGTTGAAAGATATAATATGTTCTTTTTTATCATTGTCATCTCTTATGTATCTTATAGAAAAATCTAAATCTTCATTTAAATCATATGGTTCTCCTATATTCTCAATTACTCTTTTCATATTTTCACCCATACATATGATTATCCTGTTCAATTCCTAAAATACTTTGTGTTATCCCCATTTTCTTCAAAGCCAAACTAATATACGCATAGTCATGAATTACTTGTTCAATATATTCGCTATAATTCAAATCAATCTCTTGCTCCTCCAATATCTTCTTCTTCGTCTCCTTAATCAACTCAAAATAATCCTCCGAGACAGTAATTTCAAGTGTAACCGTCCCATCACCATTCCGACTAATAAACCCATCAACCAATTCAGTGCTCATTCAATCACCCGCAGTAATACTTTTTTCATAAGTTGTATTATCAATTTTTTCTCCTAATTTTTCCAAATATTTTTTTCGTTCTAATTTAGTTTCTAACTTTTTCGTCTTTGTTTGTTCAATTGCATTAATTATCTTATCGTAACTTTCCACAAGCTGCTTTAACCAAGGAAGGTTTATTTTAGAAATATGTCTGGATTCTAAACCTCCTCCCAAATCATAATAAAGTTTATTCTCTTTAATTATAAAATTAATCCATTGTTCATTATTCATTTTACAATTAAATCCAGAAAGCCTTTCAGCCTTATTTATAATTAATTTTTCAAACTGTTCTAATGTATCCATATTAATCTCTCCTAAAATCACATTCTTCTGGATGCATTTTATAACTTTCTTCCTTTTTCGCTGGCTCTATTCCCATCGCACTTCCCTGCTTCTTAATATAATCATATTTACAATGCTCACCCTTCATCCATTCCTTGCGCACGTGATCGGGGGCGTAATTAACCGAGTACTCGGTTAATTCACTACTTGTTCGAATATCTACACTGAAATATAACTTATTTCTTTGAAACTCAACAAACGCTACTTTAAAATCATCCGGAAAAGCCTCAAAAGCATCATCACTCTGACCAATATCAACCTCAAGCCAACCAGACTTCCGACTCAAAGGCTTAAGCCAAGCATTAACAACCAACTGAGAACCGCAGTAATACATTTCAAAATCTTCGTAATCACTACTGTCAAGGCAGAACAAATATTCAAACCAACGCCTAACCAAAACTTGAGCATTATTTATAATATCTCCCGGAAACACCATATTCAATCACCTATTTCATACTATCTTGTTCATTCATTTCTCTAAGGTCATTTTCTGTTGATGAAAACTTTCTATATCATCAACTCTTTTCGTCCATGCTGCACAAGTATGATCCGGTAACAAACACCCGCCGTTTTCACGATCAGGTGATTCTGGATTATGACAGGCAATAAAAGGATGATCATCTGAAATATGTCCATACTCGCAATTCATACAAACTTTCTCTATATTAATACCCCCTCATAAATCTTAATTTACCAATCTGAATAGAAATATATGGCCCTCTTCCTTCATGCCACATCGGAGTCCAATAAATAATAAACAAATGTCTCATGAAATATCCTCTTAATCCCGGAGTCCCCTTTAGATCAAGTAAATAGTTCACCCCTTTTCTTTTCCAAATATTAAATAAATCAACCCAGTGAAACGAAATATGAAAATGGCCGGAATATCTTTTTCCTTCTGGAGTTCCATAAAACAATTGGTTGTATAATTTTTTTAATTTGTTCATCTAACCCCTTAAAAACAATCAATTTTTTCTCTCTTTTCATATTTTTGACAAATAAAACCAGGATGATGCATTTCCTTTTCATCTTTACAAAATACCATAAAATCATATGCTTCATCCCTTCCAAATTTACATGTTGAACAACATTTTCCTATTGCCATACTCAATCACCTGTTTCTAATTTCTCTTCTTCATTCATTCTCTCAAGCACTTCCCATGTCAATTCATATTCTATCCCAAGTTCCTCAGAAACCTCCGATGGGTAATAATACCGATCGCTCGCTTCATTAATAAAGAAATTCTCTATTAAATCATATGCTTCCTCAAATAAATAATCGCCCATGATAATAGGCTCTGGCTTAAAATATAAATCAATCCGGAACCTGCTTAACTTTTTAAGAAATTTACTAATCTTTCCTTCCATCTTTTGCTCCCTCCATTAATTCACAGAGCGATTTCGCTTCATCTTCACCACATTCATACTCCTTCGCATGATGGCGATATATCTTACTGAATCGATAAGCCACGAGCGGAAGATTACAAAAATCCTCTTCCGTCATCTCACAATCCGGCGGATTCTCAATATACCAAATATTAGTCTCCCTGTCCCATGAAAAAGCCACGTTAACCTCTTCAAAGTAAGCGGCCTCATGTAAAATTTCCAGTACTTGTTCACCACCATCAAATTTTGCAACATGGTTCTCATGGTCCACAATAAGATTTATCTGGTCAAAAAACCAGCCCAGCATTAGCTGAATAGCTGTAGGATGCTTAGGAACATCAAAAGGATAACCACGCCTAAATTCTTTATTATTCAATTAATCACCTGCTGAATGACATTCATTTTCTGAACGTGATTTAATTATTTTATATTTATTTAACTCTTCCTCTAATTCCTTATTCCATACAAAATCTCCATTATTTAAATAATCAATAATATAATTTGAAGCATCACTTAACAGTTCTTTTAACAGTTTATTTTCTTCTTTAAGCTCTTGATTTTCAAATAGCAACATGAAACTTTCAGGCATTTAATCATCCCTTCTTATACAAATCACAAAATCCCTTCGCCCTTCCATTAGTATATTGATATATTACACAATCCTTCAATATAAAATTATCGGTTCTAACCTCAAATCCATCATCAAAAAATGGTCCAGCGAAAGAAAACCGAAACCTCACAACCACACTCTCCCGATATTCTAACCGCTCGCTCAATCGCCTACGAGAAATCTGTTCTT
>CAZOZP010000095.1:0-8939 GCA_964584325.1 uncultured Melioribacteraceae bacterium | reverse complement strand
TAGTTCCATATTGATTATTTTTGTGGAAAGTACCTTTTCCCTTGAAGCATTACAAATTAAAATAAGAATCACTTAAATATAATATTGATGCTGTCTAACAGATGAGGGTAAACATAATTATGAATAGGATCTTGTAAAATGGAAAATAATGTTAATCGGTTCATTATAAATCTTGGACTATTAGTTTTTGGTATTATAACAGCATTCTCTGGAATGCTTATTCAAATAAAGTATCACATGGGCAATCATGGTAATATTTCAATAAATGATATTGTGTTTGGAATAAATTACTACGGTTGGTCTGTTGTGCATAAAATATCGATAGTTGTACTTTCCTTATTCGCAATTTACCATATTTATCAGCATTGGAAATGGTACAAAGTTGTATTGGCAAAAAGATTATTTGCTAAAAATCAGCAAGTTCTAATTTTTTCTTTTCTGTTCGTTTTGGTCGCAATAACTGGACTAACACCTTGGTTTATAGATTTACTAAAAGGCGATGAGATGCAACGGAAATCAATTATAGAAATTCACGATAAATTGGCTATATTATTAACGATATATCTTATACTTCACATAATCAGAAGAATGAAGTGGTTTTTTACTGCATTTGAAAAGATGAAAAATAAAAACAGCACATAACATTGGTTAATTTATTTGCCGGTGCAGAGCTTATGCGAGAGTTCAGATTGTTTCCAAAGTAATTGTTTTTGATAGGAAGGTTTTCCGAAATGCCAAATGTTTCAGATTTGTCGTTATTTTTTCCTAATGACAAATTGGGGTTAAAGAAAAATAAACCGTTTGAAAAAGTCCAATCCGGAAGCATCTTTATTATAAAATTTATGAATTAGAACATAAGTAGCGTTTATGGGAAGTACGAATTTGCATTATGCAGAAAAATACTTGGGAAATAGATGAAGGTTTGTTAATTTTACAAAAGTATAGTTCACGCTTCGTAGTCAATAAAAAACTAAATCTTTATATATGGAAGAAAACAATTCGCAAATAGTTATATATCAAACAGAAAACGGGGAAACAAAATTAGATGTTCGTTTTCAGGACGAAACAGTGTGGCTAACGCAAGACCAAATGGCTAAATTGTTTGAAAGAGATAGGACTGTAATAGTTAAGCATATTGCTAATATATTTTCGGAAGGAGAATTAGACGAAAAAAGTAATGTGCAATTTTTGCACATTGCCAAAGCCCCACAAGCAAGGCTTCAACCAAAGCTTTGTCAAAGAGCTTGCTAAGCCAGCCCGAGTAACCGCCTTTTAGGACGGTTTTAGGATTGCTAACCGCTCAAAAAACAAAATAAATTTTCGCTTCTTGGATGGGTTGGTGCACATTGCCAATGATAAGAAAATAAAAATAAATAAATGAATAACAGATTGATATGAACGAACACCAGGGCTAACAAGCGGTATAGTTATTTCCTGTTGCAGAGCTTATGCGAGAGTTTCAGCTCGTTTCCAAAGTAATTGTATTTTGATAGGAAGGTGTTCCGAAATGCCAAACATTTGATATAAATAATCGTTAGCCTTTATTTTACAAAATGACACTAAAACGGAATTATGAGATGAAAAGTGAAAAAGAAAAAATGATTTCCGGAATGCTTTACAAAGCTTTTGATGAGGAGTTATTGGCAGAAAGACAGCGTGCAAAGGAAATGTTATTTGATTTTAATTCTTTGCGGCCAACACATATTGATGAACGAAATAAAATATTAAAATGCCTCTTGGGAAAAACAAAAAACAACTTATTTATCGAACAGCCTTTTCATTGTGATTATGGATATAATATTGAAATTGGAGAAAATTTCTATTCTAATCACAATTTGATTATTCTTGATTGTGCAAAAGTTACAATTGGAGATAATGTTTTAATTGGCCCTAATGTAGGAATATATACAGTCGGTCATCTATTGCATTATGAACTTAGAACCCAGGAATATGAATATGCTTTCCCAATCACGATTGGCGATAATGTTTGGATAGGTGGAAATGTTGTTATGAATCCGGGTGTTTCAATTGGAGAAAATACTGTTATCGGCTCCGGGAGTGTTGTTACCAAAGATATTCCAAGTAATGTAATTGCTGTAGGAAATCCGTGTAAAGTACTGAGAGAACTCACTAACGATGATAAACAGTATATTTATAAAAACTTGAAGATAACTTAAAAACAACCGATAAAACAAGATATAAAAATTGCCGTTCTAATTAGAGTTCAAGGTTTTTCCGACTATTAAGTAAATTACAATTAAAACCAAAATATTTTTCATTTATTAAGGTATTCACGAATTTATTTTCTCTAACGATGAATTTTGGCTAAACCAAAACAACTCTTCCTTCCTAAATGTTTTCTTCAAAAACTTACTTTCTTTGATTTTTATAAAATAAAAAAGTATTTTTGACAGTTTTGTAAATCAATAAAAAGGGGTTGTAATGAAAAAAACGCTTTTCTTATTTTTAACTGTATTTGTATTTATTTCGATCGTTTATGCAGGAGAATCGGAAAAAACAAAATTGAAAACATCACCGGAACTTGTTCAGGGAGTTCTGGATAACGGATTAAAATATTATATCCTGAAAAACAGTAAACCGGAGAAACGCGCAGAACTAAGACTTGCAGTAAATGCAGGGTCGGTTCTTGAAGATGATGATCAGCAAGGACTTGCACATTTCGTTGAACACATGGGATTTAATGGTACTAAGAATTTTCCGAAACAGGAACTGATTAATTATCTTGAATCCATTGGGATGAAATTCGGACCTGAAATAAACGCTTATACCAGTTTTGATGAAACTGTTTATATGCTTACAATTCCTACCGAAAACAGCGAAGTATTTAAAAAAGGTTTTACGGTTCTTAGCGATTGGGCATTTAATATGAGTTTTGATCCGGAAGAAATTGATAAAGAAAGAGGCGTTATTATTGAAGAATGGCGCCTTGGAAGAGGAGCATTCGGAAGAATGCAGGATAAGCTTTTACCGGTACTGTTTAAGGATTCTAAATATGCTGAAAGATTACCAATAGGGAATAAAGAGAATTTGGAAAATTTTAAGCACGAATCACTTATTCGCTTCTATAAAGAGTGGTACAGACCAGATCTTATGTCAGTAATAGCAGTGGGAGACTTTGATATAGATTCAGTTAAGCAACTTATTATAAGCAATTTCAGTGGCTTCAATACTGCTTCTACACGAAAGAGAGAGGATTTCAAAATACCTGAGTTCTCTGAAACACTTGTTTCAACCGCAAGCGATAAAGAAAGTCCGGTTACAGTTATCCAAATTGTAAAAAAAAGGCCGTATTTACCTCAATTGGATGAAGAGGCATTCAGAAATATTCTTATTAATAAGATAATTTCCAACGCAGTAACAGAAAGATTAGTAGAACTTTCAAAAATGCCTGATCCTGCCATAAGTTACCCTAATACCGGAAGTTCTAATTTCTCACGCGGAAAATTGTTTATTATTACTCAAGCATTAACTTCAGAAGGCGGTATTGAAAAGGGTATCGATTTGTTAATCAAAGAACAAAAAAGAGTAAAGCTTTATGGGTTAACAGATTCAGAAATCGAAAGACAAAAAATTAAAATTCTGAGTGGTTTAGAAAACAAACTTAACGAAAAGAATAGAACTGAATCTTCCGAATTAGTTTCTGAAATAACAAATCGCGTATTAAATAATGAACCTTTTCTTGGCATTGAGAACAGTTTTATCTTAACTAAAAAAATAATGGATTTAATTACTTCGGAAGAAATTAATAACTCTGCCAAAGTAATTTTTGATGATTCAGATCGGGTTATTCTAACTATGGGAATAGAAAAAGAAAATCTGAAACTGCCAAGCGAAGAATCTATAAAGAATACTGTTCTCGCAATAGATGAGTCGATAATTGAACCTTATGTTGAAATTGTTCCGGCAGCGTCTTTAATTGAAGAAAAAATTAATTCAGGGAAAATAGTAGAAGAGAAATCTATAACCGACCTAAACATATTTGAATTTAAGTTATCAAATGGTGCAAAAGTAATTGTTACTCCAACCAATTTCAGAAATGATGAAATTATATTTAATTGTTTTGCTAAAGGCGGTATTTCCGTAGCGCCGGATGATTCTTACTTAGCTTCATTGCTAATCAATTCATATATTGAAAAAAGCGGCATTGGTAAATTTAATTCAACAGAATTAAGTAAAATGTTAGCAGGAAAGAATGTTGAGTTATCACCCTGGTTTGATGAATTCAAGCAAGGAATGAATGGTCGTTCTGATAAAAAAAATCTGGAGACATTATTTCAGTTAATTCATCTGTCTTTCACTGAGTTTCGTATCGATTCCTCAGCTTATAATTCTTTCATCCAAAGTACTGCATTTATGCTTGAGAATATGAGCAAATATCCTGCACAAACTTTCTCTGACACTTTAAACTCAGCTTTAGCAAACGGCCACTTCCGTTCAAAACCCATAACTTCAGAACGACTTTCGGAAATTTCACTCGATAAATTCAAAGCATTTTATTCTTCTTCATTTAGTGAAGCCGATGATTTTACATTTCTTTTTACCGGAAGTATTGATCTTAATGAACTGAAACCTTTATTGGAAAAATATATTGCTTCTTTACCGGGGACACAAAAAATATTGAAAGAAAAAGATAATAATATTTCTACTCCCAAGCAGGTGGTAAAAAAGGAAGTTATTAAAGGAGTTGATCCACAGGGGCAGGTTGTAATAGTATTTAACGGTGATCTTGAATGGTCTTCGAAAGAATTATATTATCTTCAATCACTCACCGATTATCTTAATATCAGATTACTCGAATTTATAAGAGAGGAAAAAAGTGGTACCTATGGTATATATTCTGACTACTCTCAAGAAAGATTCCCTAAAGGTAACTATAAACTCACTGTAGCATTCGGTTGTGATCCGGCTCGTGCTGACGAGCTTACAGACTTGATATTTAATCAGCTTGATTCATTAAAGAATAATCTGCCGGCGGAAAGTTATCTTCAAAAGATAAAAGAACAACAGATTAAGTCGAGAGAAATTCAACTGCAACAAAACTATTCATACCAAGGAGTACTTTTCTTCCTTTATGATCACAAATTACCACTTGAAGAAATAAAATCTTATAACAATTGGATAAATGAACTAAAAGCTGAAGATATTCAAAATGCTGCAAAAAAATATCTGAACGAAAACAGATATGTTCTGGTTACGCTTAAAAACGAACAGAAATAAATTTAAGAGGGCTGTCCGGTATAGGGACAGCCCATTATTTCCATTTATTGCAAATTATTCATTAGAGAAATCAAATTCGTGAATACCTTAATAAAGGAAGAATAATTCGGTAACCCTGCGGCTATCTCAAAAGTTACATTCTGATCCCGCAGAATCGGGAGTGAATCTCATTTTCTTTATTGGCAATCCCGCATTTGCGGGATCAGGATGACAGGCATTTTGTCATTGTTTTTCCTCAATGACAAATTTGGGTTAAATCTAAAAAAATATCCTTGATTTAAATCATACCTTGAAAACCAATTAAAATATTTGTTGAAAATACAACTTCAATACACTAAATTGAAAATAGAAATAGTTTAGTGCAATCAAAATAAAACGAAATCAACAATCGAATTATTATTAGAGGAGAGTCTTATGAAGCTGAAACTTACAATTATTTTAATCTTTATTTTCAGCATAATTAGTTATGCTGCAATTGGCGTAGGGAAGTCCACAGCCGGAAGCCTTACATCTAAAACAACCGGAGTGAATGAATTAAACCGGATCGTACCTGCAACTTTTGGACTGATGCAGAATTATCCTAATCCTTTTAACCCAACAACAACAATATCTTACGCTTTGCCTGAAGCTGCAGAAGTTAATTTAGAAGTTTTTGATATTCTCGGCAGAAGAGTTGCCACTTTAGTAAACGGCAATATGCCCGCAGGTTTATATAATTTAACATTTGATGCCAAAGGCTTAAACAGCGGAATTTATATTTACAGACTAAGAGCAGGCAGTTACATAGAAAGCCGGAAGCTCACACTATTAAAATAATAAAAAAAGATATGGAGTTGTTTTTATGAAAAATAATATACTTTTTATAGTAATATGCTTTTTGCTGGCAACAGGATTGAATGCCCAAAACAATAATCCTGTTGTATCGAATGTAAGATTTGAGCAAAGAACAGACGGAAGTTATATAGTTGATATTTACTACGATTTAAGTGATTCAGATGGAGACTCTTCAACAATTAGTGTAATTGCAAGTAATAATTTAGGAGTTACATACAGATTTGGAATTAGCAGTGTAACAGGAGATTTAGGAAGCGGTGTTACAGTAGGAACAGACAAGCACATTGAATGGAACTTTGCCGCCGATCATCCGGAATATGCAAGTGATTCTATTGTAATTAAAGTAATTGCAAATGACGGACTTGTTGGTACGGAAACTTGTCCGGGAACTCCAACAGTTCTGTATGAAGGAAAAACTTATAATACTATTCTGATTGGTGACCAATGCTGGTTAAAAGAAAATCTTGATATTGGAACAATGATAGCAAGTAACAGTGAACTTGATAATCAGACAAATAATGGTACAATTGAAAAATATTGTTACAATAATAATCCTGCAAATTGCGAAACTTATGGCGGATTATACCAGTGGAATGAAGCAATGCAATATGTAGCAACAGCAGGGACAAGAGGAATTTGCCCTGAAGGTTGGCACATACCTACAAAAGCAGAATTTGAAACTTTGAATTATGCCGTTAACGGTAGCAGCAATGAACTTAAAGCATTCAATCAAGGAACAAACACAAGCGGATTTTCCGGGTTGTTCGGCGGAAGACGATACGCGGGTAACGGATTATTCTATAATTTAGAGAGTTATACAAATTATTGGAGTTCTTCGGAGAACGGGACTGATTTTGCTGATTATTTTTATTTTACACAGGGTGATGATGAAGTTTATTTCGACTACTACGATAAGAATACCGGGTATAGTGTTCGTTGCCTAAAGGATGAACATCCAATTACTGATCCTTTAGCTTGTCCGGGAACTCCAACGGTTTTGTATGAAGGAAAAACTTACAAAACAGTACAGATTGGGAGTCAATGTTGGTTGAAGGAAAATCTTGATATTGGAACAATGATAGCAAGTAACAGTGAACTTGACAACCAAACAAGTAATGACACAATTGAAAAGTATTGCTATGATAACGATCCTGCAAATTGCGAAACTTACGGTGGATTATATCAGTGGGAAGAAGCAATGCAATATGTAACAACTGAAGGAACAAGAGGAATTTGCCCTGAAGGCTGGCACATACCAACTTATGCAGAATTTGAGATTTTACAAAATGCAGTTAGCGGTAGTGGTAATGCACTTAAAGCAATAGGGCAAGGAACAGGAGCAGGAGTCGGCACAAACACAAGCGGGTTCTCGGGCCTGCTGGCTGGTGTCCGGGGCTACATCACTGGGAATTTCTATAATATAGGAGACTACACTAATTTTTGGAGTTCTACGGAGATCGTTGTTGCAAATGCAAATTACTTGAATTTGGGAAATGGTGGTGACAATGTTGATTTGAGCTACAGTAGTAAGAGTAACGGTTTTTGTGTTCGCTGCCTTAAGGATTAAGAATAATATTAATAACTAAATTAAACCTTCAAGGTCTCAAGCCTTGAAGGTTTTTTTTACGAATAGAATGAACAATAAGAGAATACTAAAATTTCACCTAAGAAAAATCCGCGGTTTTTAACTTATGACTTTCCGTAATAAGAAATAATTAACCACAGAATTCACAGAAAGCACAGAGGGGAATTAAAATCGGAAAACTACCATTGTCGCAAGTGTCCCCGGCGTCGCCCGAAAACTGAAATCTTAGTAACAGGGTAACAGAGAGACAGGTGACAGAATTGGGATAAAATCTGCCGAAAAATGATTAGCAGGATAAAAGACCATAATTCTGCGTAAAACAAAAAAAATCCCGCCGTGGCGGGACGAAATGTTAATAGTCTATTTTAACCTAACTAAATAATAAGCTCCGGCGGAGCGAAACTTCCCAAAAGGTTTAACCACGGATTGCACTGATTTAGCGGATATTCGCAGAATAAAAATCTTTAAGGCTTTCTCAAATGTCTGCCATCCTGTGGAGCTTCCAATCCAGACTCAAATTTTGAATTATATTCATTTATGCCAATCATATTCACGGTATTTTAATTTGAATGTAAATACAACCTTAGAGACCAAGCATCCCTTGTCACTATGATCAAAACAATTGGGACAATCCGCAAATTCAAAACAGTCGCATCAACCACAAAAAATGAATTTATTGCGGATAAATAGGTTTTAGATGCACAGCATATTGGGAAACTTATTTCAAAACAATTAATGAAATATTGTTGACTTTCAAAATCAAATATGTTACTATTAGCAAGTTTATTTTAAGGCGAAATAAATTAGAAGCAGGGCACCCCGACAAGATATTGTTGGGTCAAGCTTCAATTAGTGGTTCAAAGATATAATCTCAAATAAAGTATTGTTTGGTGCAAATTATCCGGATACAATTCTATTATTCCTGGATTTAAGCTGAGTATTACAATAATAGTTTCTATTTGGGCAGAAAATAAAGGACAATATAACTTTTTATGGTTTCTTGAATAATTAACTGTTTCTAATTTTATAAAAAGGTTATCCCCGGGTATTCAAATCATGTTTTCATATAAGTAAGATGTCCTTATACAGATTGAGTTATAATAATAAATCAATATACATTGGAGGAATAAATGAACAGAGGAAAAATAATATTAGTAATTACAATTATCTTTCTTATGAGTATTAGCTGTAAGGATAATGTTTTAGATGATAATGGGTTTATTACAGATCTATAATGCTTAAGTTGGAAAGGTACTTTTGAAGAAATATATTACAGATTAAA
>CAZOZP010000094.1:0-9133 GCA_964584325.1 uncultured Melioribacteraceae bacterium | reverse complement strand
ATTGTGTTCCCTCTTATAATTGTTCCGGCAAATCCCTCGGGTAAGGTGTAGCCCGGAGTAACAGAGATTCCCCAGCAACCCTGCCCTACGGCATTCGGATCTTCTACAAGAATATTGCCTTCAATTAACAAGTTACTAACTATTCCGTGAACAACCAACGATGTTCCGCTGCAAACACCTCCGAACAATGCGTTTCTGTAAAGTTGATTATTCCGTACAATTATTGAATCTCCGTCGGCAACATAAATATTATGGTTGAAAACAGCCTCTTCGAAACCGTTATTATCAAAAATGTTATCTTCAATAAGAATTTGATGTCCACCACCAAGCCATCCCTGATTCGGACAGTTTATTATTCTTGAATTCCTTAAAGTAATTCTGTCATTTCTTGCATTACTTCCCGGTTCGGGAGGATTAGAACCGGCACTGTAAACACCAATATTGAAGCCGTCAATCAGAAGGTTTTCCATTAGAACATCATCAACATCATTATAGATAAAGATTCCGCACCCCATATTATCACCTCTGAGAATGAGGTCTTTAATCACATAACCGCCGTCCTGCACTGCGTTTCCGCCATTCTCTAAATTGAGCATTGATCCTGAATTACAAGTTAGCACCGGATTTTCTTCATCACCTGAAGCCCAATAAGGCTCGTAAGCAGAAATTATTATCGGACTCTCGGCATTGCTATTGTAATTTTCTACTCTAACCGACGATGCCGCAAAACTTCCGCCTTTAGCAAAAAGTATCTGATCGCCGGCAGAAAGAGAAAGGAATCCGGAAAAAGCCTTTGCAAAAGTTTGCCATGGTGCTGAAGGATCTGTTCCGGGATTTGAGTCGTCACCCGGAATACAATCAGCATCTGCACCTTCTTCACAATCACAGACATAATAGGTTGTCTGCGCAAAAGAATTTTTCTCGTATTGAATTAGAATAAAACATAAAGTTATTGTTAACAATGTTAGTACTTTGTTCATCTCTACCTCTCTTACTCATTAAAATGATTCTAATAGTATTATTGAATTTGACGGTTTGAATTTCACTTTACCATCAATTACTTCCTCTATTATGCCGTCATAGAAATTCCTTACAAGTTCGCCGTTTTTAAAAACACTGCCTACTTCAATTATTTCTTCATTATTCTCTGATATTATAATTATCACTCTGTCTTTGTATTTACCTTGTTCAAATGTTCGAGCGTAAGCGTTGTCGCGAATTTTTAATTGTTTTCCTGCGCCAACTGCAGGATGATTTCTCCTGAACTGCCCCAGCTTTTGCCAATGGCGTAATACCTCCGGATTTTCGCCCCATTTGTAATCTGATCTGTAACCCTGAACAGGGTCTGACGTAAACCTCCCGCTACCCTGCAGTCTTGCATTCTCATCACCGTAAAATATTTGTACAGCACCCGGCGAAAGCATTAACGAAGTTGCACAGTTTATCATATTGGCCGGGTCCGTTTCTCTTTTGTATGCAGAATTAAGAAAGCTTAAAGTGTTCCATTTGGCATTAGTGTTCAATTCATCTGCATATTTCTGCCAGACAGGTCCAATTTTCTTCAGATCCCCGTCTTTAGGGAATGTAAAATTCACCATAGAATTAAATCCGGCATCTGCATATTCCTTTTTGAAATCAATACCTGCATCCCAGAAATCTCCGGTCATCCAGAAATCATCTTGCCAGTCAGCTCCGGCTTTTTCCCTGTTGTTTTTTCTCCATTCCTTCAATGCTTTATTACATTGCTCCTTTAGTTGTTTCCATCTGAAAAGATCAACATTTTCAACCACATCGCATCTGAAGCCGTCTATTCCGAATTCCCTGACCCAGGCTGAAATCCATTTAATAAGATAATCAGCCGGAGCTACATTGAGTTCCTTTCTTAACTCGAGAGCAGAGGGATTTATCCAAGCCATTGCAGAATCTTCTTCCATACTCCATTTAGTCTTCAAAAATACCGGAAGTTTTACGGGAATTTTTGAGTCAGTCCGAAAATCAGGCAGAAACGCAATACTTTCAGTCAGTATTCCACCTTTTGTTGTTTCGTCTGCAGTACGAACCCATTCATTGCCCCACCATTTTGCCCAAGCAGAATCATTTTCCATTTCATATTTCTTAATAAAATCCCAGCCTTTGGTATGAGTAACGGCTTCTTCTTCAGAAAATGAATTTCCTCCGAACTTAAACTGAACGCAATCAAGCATTGTAGGATAACCCGGATGATTCAGCCCGGCATCCATTACTATTCTTATATTCTGAGAATGTGCAAGGTCAACGAATGCTCTGAACTCTTCTATCGTACCGAAATTTTTATCAGTCATTGTCCAGTCCATCGGATAATAACCATGATAAGCATAATGAGGAAAGTCGTTCTCGCTTCCGCCTCCCACAAATCCGTGAATCTGTTCGTACACTCCGGTAAGCCATATAACATTAATACCCAAATCGGTAAAATAACCTTCACTAAGTTTCTGCGTTAACCCGGCTAAATCCCCTCCGTGAAAAACAGCAGTATTTATTGTATCGTTTCCATAATCGGTTCTCCTGCCGTAATTAATGTCATTCGACTCATCGCCGTTAAAAAACCTGTCCGTGAAAACGAAATAAACAGCAGCATTATCCCAGGTGAAGGGATCTTTCTTAAACCTTTTTGCCGAATCCGATAAGCAGCCGGCAAAAACAACAATAATCAGGGCAAAAAACCCTAAATGTAGCCTTTTCACTAATCCCTCAATTTTTATCCGATAAATTCATTCCCCACTTTCCTTGCCCTTTCGGGTTTATCCAGATTTATTTCAAGTTTAATTCCTATTTCTACCAATAAATTCCAGCCTGCACAAAGAAGCACATACGGATTCAATTCACCTGCATCGGGTACAATTATTGTCGGGAATGGTGTTTTGCGGGTTGAAATTGCAACAACCTTTAATCCCACGCCTTTTTGAAGAACTTCTTCAAATTTCTCGATTTCTTCTTCTATAGGATCGATAACGAATACAATATCCTGTCTTTCCATAACTTCTTCAATCCCATGAACGGCATAAGTTCCTTCAAGATAATCCGATTTCTTTCTGGTAATTTCATTGGTTTTTAATGTCAGTTCTTCGGCAACTCCGTCATTGTAACCTGCAAAATATATTGTAGGAGCCGCTGCTGCTATTTCTATTATCTTCGGGTCTATTTCCAGTGTAAGTGCTTTTTCGATTTTTTCCGGAAGTCCGTCGGTAAAGCCTTTTTCGTTATTAGCATAAATATTTCTTAAAAGAGATTCATAGAACAATGCCTGTTCTATAACGCTTTTGGTTGCAGCTACTGCATTTTCCCATCCGCAATTCAGAACAAAAGTTTCTTTACAAACTTTCTCTATGAGTGTATCGGAATTTGCGGTAAGAGCATATCTTTTTTCGTTACCCGCTTCGAGCAGATTCTTTGCAAGAATAACAACTTCCTTTGTTCTGCCGGAGTTGGATGCACAAAAAACGGCGAAGTCAGAAAGATCATATTGAGCCGCTTGTCTTGAGCCTTCTGTGAAAACTGAAATATTTGATCCCCAAGTCAAGTTTTTTCTTATGCTGTTCTTTGCCGGAAAAATTCTGCTGGATCCTTCACCTGTGAAAAACAGCTTTCCGGCAGTTAAGATTTCTTCCTTTAGTTTTCCGGAGCGTGCCGGGTCAAATTTTCTTACTACATCTACCGTGTCCATCATTTCGCGAACAAGCGCGTATTTAGAATATCTTTCTTCAGTTAAATTCATATTTTCCTCAAGTTTTAATTTTCTCTTTTAATTATTTTTTCAATTTTATCACGGAACTCTTCAGTTTCTCTTCTTACCTGAAGAACAAAACTATTCTTTTCGATATCGCCGATAGTAGCTGTCATTTCCTTTTCATTTCTGAAGGTTGCCTGTCTGTACGGATTATCATAATCTTTCTTTCGGGAATCATATACTTGTTCGCATATATATTCCTGAATGCGAAGACTTTTATTAAGAGCGTTCAACCATTGCTCTTTGGTAAGTTCATTTGTTTCATACAGATAACAGAGAACTGAATATGAATGGCTCTGCTTTTCTTTTTTATAAGAACTCCATAATTCGTTGTATCTTGAATGAATATCTTCCCAGGTATTCAGCTTGCCGGTTCCAATATCATTTCTTAATGAATCAACTGAATTTTCAGGAATAAGCTGTCCGCCCAAATTCACCCATTGTGTAATCCTCGCGCCTTTAAGTTCTGTCTTGAGTGAGTTGAAATTTTTATCCGGCTCTGCCTCAAGATAGTCTGCAAGATTTCTTACTGCATAGATGTGCATCATATCTTTATACGCTGCATAAGCCTTTTTAACTTTCAGAATAACAACCGGTCTTTTGGATTTTTCCATTTTTTCGCCTAAAACCTCAACACCGTTCATTCTGTCCGGGTCCTGTTCTATTATTATCTTTCCCAAAGCCTCGAGCTGTTCAGAACTTTCTGAACCGGTAAGAGCATTTTCCATCCCCAGGACTGCCCTTGCTGTCCAGATCCTTAGAAGACTCAGAGAAGTAATGATTTCTTCAATTGTATCCGGTGCAAGGCTGTCGTATTCAATATTCTGTATCTTCTGCTTCCTTTTATCTCTTGATAAGAACTTGGATGTGTTTCTTTCCAGAGCAAACATATTATGCAACCACCAATAAGCCGGAAAAACTTCAAGAGTATCTCTCGAAACATTAATATTAAGAAGAGAAAATGGCAGAGGTATGTTAAGCTCGGCAGGATAATCTGCCTTGGCTAAAAGAACAAAGGATGCGAACTTGCACGAATGCTTAACGCTTGAACAGAGACCCGGCCAGAATCCTCTTCCTGCCACTAGTTCACTGTCGTTAGCACGGCTGTTATGGTTTGATCCGATAGTACAACCGGCTGCCATATTGCTTTGTCCGAAAATAACTGATGAAATCAGAAAAGAATTGTTGTGGTGTTGTTCATGTGAAGGGAAAATCAGGTTGTTTAGCACTTCGCAGCAAGAAATTGTTGAATTGTCACCTAAAAAAGAGTTAATCAGCCTTGCTCCGTACTTGAGATTGGAATTATTTCCTAAAATAAATCTGACTGCCTTACAACCATAGAATACTTTGCAGCCGAATCCGATTATTCCGTTTACCAGTTCTACACCTTCTCCTATCTGAGTTGGTTCATCTTTAGTTGACTGTATTGTAAGATTTTTTAGTTTGTTGGCACCTTTAATATAACAGTTGGAACCAATTTTCACATCTTTAATAATTCTGGAGTTTTTTATTACTGTCTGCTCGCCGATAGTACCGTAAAATCCTCTGTGATTATTGTAACTATTCTGTGTTATTTCCTTCAATTTCTCCTGAAGTGCTGAGTCGTCTCTGTACTTTGCCCAGAGATATGCATCAGCAGTAATTATTTTATCTGAAGGAAGAATTTTCCGTGCCCCTGTTTCATTCATAATGTCGAGCCAGACTCTTACTGATTCAGGTTCGCCTTCCTTAACAATTCCGTTACCAAACTTGGCGTGGTTTGAAACATGAATTTCATCTATATTTGTCAGAATGCATCTGTTGCCTATAATATAATGGGCAAGGTAGGGAACATTGTGAATTGCCACATCATCACCTATATCGCAGGCAATCACAACGCTATCAGTTATTCCAACTGGAAGCCTCTGGCCATGATGTTCCAGTATAGCTTTCCGCACACTACCTATCCGCACAAGTCCATAGAAATCATTATTCTTAATCTGCCTTGTATCGAACTCATCGGTAACCAGAATCTCATCCCAGTTTTCGGCGGTGTTATTGTTTTTAACCAGGCCCTCGACTTCGTATGATTTTAGGTTACGCCATTTGATATCCGTTCTGGGAAGCTGCTGATTACGATAATAATACTCGTCTTCCCCTTTTTTAATGAATTCATCAGGAATAAAATTCTTCCCAAGCGAGTCTGAAGATAAGATTGATACAGTATCCAAATTAATACCCTTTATAATATGATTATTAACCGGTGGACATACCGGATATTTTTCTGTCTTGCAGTTTTACAGTCTCAAGTTTTCACATCCTTATAGAATAATTTGATTAAGGAGCCCTAATGAAATATGACATCATTATAAAAACAAAATTAAACAGCAGGATAAAGCAATGCAATAAAAATTTTTTATAATTGAATCCTTGTGATTAATATTCTTAATTTACTATAAAGAATTAGGAGAAAAATGGATTATCTTATTTTCGCCGCTCACCCTGATGATGCGGAACTTTCTATGGGGGGAACTATAGCAAAATTATCTTCCGGTGGAAATACTGTTGGAATTATTGATGTTACAGCCGGTGAAATGGGATCGCGCGGAACAAAGGAAACAAGAGCCATGGAATCCGAAAAGGCTTCTTCCGTACTTGGAATTTCTTTCCGTGACAATCTGGGATTTCCTGACGGTAAACTTAAGCCGGATGATGAACTTATATCGAAGCTCGTTGAGGTTATCCGCACGCATAAACCTTCCGTTATTTTTGCTCCGTATAAAAATGACAGACATCCGGATCATATTGCACTCTCAGCCGCTGTGAAATCAGCTATGTTCTTTTCCGGTGCTCACAAATTTGTATCCGATAAAGACGGAAGGATTCTTGAGCCATACAGACCTAACAGACTCTTTTATTATATGCAGACTTATGAGTTTATGCCTTCCTTTATTGTAGATATAACCGGTTTCTTTGAAAAAAAGATGGAATCTGTTTACGCTTATTCAACGCAGTTTCATAATCCTGATTCAGGCGAACCAGAAACATTTATCAGTCAACCGCGATTCGTTAAATTTATTGAAGCCCGCGCAAGATATTTCGGTTTTAAGATTGGCCGCGATTTTGGTGAGGCTTTCTTCTCGGAAGAAGCAATAGAAATTGACCTGAGTCTTTTTACTAAATGATATTTATTCAGCACCTTAAACGCTGTTTTAGTTTCAGAGCAATTGGGTGAAAGAGTGAGAGAAGGTGACGAAGTAACGGTGTGGCAAGGTAACAGAGTGTTTTTCGATTACATTTTTTTGTGAACAGATCTCATTGCGAAGTTGTTCGATGGCATTATTGAGCGATTAGTTGACAATGTGGCAGAGTTACAGGTCATTATTGTATCGGTCGATGGCATTGTGAAGTTGTTCGATGACATTTCTTTGTGAACACATCTCATTGTGAAGTTGTTCGATGGCATTATTGAGTGATTAGTTGACAATGTGGCAGAGTTACAGGTCATTATTGTATCGGTCGATGGCATTGTGAAGTTGTTCGATGACATTTCTTTGTGAACACATCTCATTGTGAAGTTGTTCGATGGCATTATTGAGTGATTAGTTGACAATGTGGCAGAGTCACTGGGCATTATGAAGTTGTTAGATTGCATTGTGAAGTTTTCCGATGGCATTCTTGAGTGAACACTTCTCATCGCGAAGTTTTCCGATGGCATTTCCAAGTGCGTCCGGTTCATTGCGAAATAATTTTATGACATTGTGGCAGGATCACAGTGTATTGTGAAGTGAACACATCACATTGTGAAGTTTTCCGATGGCATTTCCAATTACACTGACATTGTCTGAATCGGGGTTTATAACTACTTAATAAGAATTCACCACAGAGAGCCCGGAAAACACGGAGAGGATGTTTATGTTAGAGGCAGTTTTTGTCTTTCATATTAGATGTCGCATCTTAAGATGCTGATAGCTTGCTGCTTTCAAGTATCTGCCGAATTTTCGGGAGGGGGACACAGAGTGCCACGGAGGAATGAATGCCTTCCCGGGGCTTCGACAGGCTTAAGCGACCGTATCTTCACGCATCACGATTCTTAACGGCGGTGATTATTTGTTTTACGCGGAATTATGGTCTTTAATCCTGTTAATCATTTAATCACAAAAATCAGAGTTCAGATTATTCTTATTTGCATTCGAATACCTTAAGGCACCGGGATGGTATAAAATTAAAAAGGGCTGAGACGTTGCCGTGCAACGTCTCTACACTTTGTTACGGTTTGATTATTTCAAAATCATCTATCAGCATTACGCCTTCGCTTTTACCGTCCATATAGAAATAGATATATTCGAGATTCGCAGTCGCGGTTATCTCATACTCCCAAATCTGCACACCTGAAAGTGTATTGCCGAAAAGCTTTAGTCCCGCACCGTAATTCAGATACATTATCTTCGGCACCCCGCTTATTACTTTTGTCTTGAAGTGGTATGTGTATTTATTACCCGGAACAAACTTTTCCTTAATCTTAAAGTAAAACATCGGACGGTTATTTGAAGTGCCTGCCTTTGTTATGCTGAACTTTCCGGAATAACTTCCCGCTATAGGACTTTCATTCGTTACTTCAAAACTGAATTCCGCATTGCCGTAAGTATTGCTTGCGTACCAGTAGCTTCTTGTTCCGTCTTCAAAGCCCGGGTTGAGGGATAGGTTGGTTATCTCAGGTTTCGGCAGGCGTTCTGAGATGTAGCTTGCCAACTGCCCCGCGAACTTTCTTGCTATATGATTTGCGTAAACCGTTTTTTCAAGTCCGAGCGTATCGTAATTCTCGTTTATTTCTCTAATTATTCCCGCTATCTCAATTCCGGTTTTATCCAATTCATTATTTATATAGCTATTCCTTAAGTTTAGTACACCTTCATTTAGCTTTTGAAAAAGTAAATCACCTTTTATCCATTCATATTTCCTGCATTCTTTAATCGAATTTCCCAGGCTGTCAATCAGGGTAAGCAAATTCGTTTCGTTCGACGGTCGGGGAAGAGTGAAATACAGTACGTCGTGATTTTCTTTTACCACATTTATTAAACTGTCAGGCTCTTCCTTTTTTGCTCTTTCTACCATTAAATAATAATTATATATTGTTGGTTTTAATTTAAGCAACTCTTTCATTGATTTTGAGACTTCGCTTTGATCGTTAGAATAAACAACATTTCTCTGAAGCAGTGTTTCGAATCTCAGAAGTTCGCTTTCATTAAGTTCCAAATTTCCTAATGCATTGATTATAATATATCTTAAATCTAAGTCTGATTCATTCTCCAGTGCAAAAAGACAATAATCAATTGAATAGTGTGATGAGTCCTGCCTTATAAAATAAACAATCTCATCACTATCATC
>CAZOZP010000093.1:0-9432 GCA_964584325.1 uncultured Melioribacteraceae bacterium | reverse complement strand
CCTGAGTGGGGAATACTTCTGGTCTTTTTTTGTTTTTAGTGGGGAATATTTTTGGCCTTTGACATTCAACTGTTCAGGAATATAAATTCGTTGAGAATAAAAAAGATATTCTTATAACATTCGGATTCGACAGAGATAAAAACAACAAGTTTGATCCTGACTTAGATCCAACTTTTGTTATGAAATATGATTACTTGAAAGATAAGCTGAATCCGATAGTTGATAAGGAACTTGAAAAGGAATTACAAAGAATTATTGATAAAAATTGAAAGTAAACAGAGGAAAATTCTTAAATCCGCATTGCGGACGGGATTATTGTAGTAAAAATCTGAACCAGGATTTATGAGATTAAATGATTACCGGGATTAAAGACCATAATTCTCACAGCAAACACAAAGCAGCACCTACGGCGATAAGAATTTTCACCGGGAACTGGCATACAAAACCTTTTAGAATAAAATATCACAAAAAAATAGACGCAGAATTTGCGTCTATTTTTCAAGGTTTATTTCTTAAGTTTATTCTAATTCACCGCATTTTCTTAGAATGTTTTGAATAAAATCGGCCTTTTCGTTAAACCAAGTTTTGAGTTTCTTTTCAACTTCACTTATAATAGTGTCAGGTGAAAAATCAAGTGCTTGAATAGAGCTAATTATCTGATAAACTCTACCGTTTTCCATTTTAAAACCGCTAGTAGAAGGCTTGTCAATATTTCGTATTTTGTTATATAAATCAAGATAAGTATCCGTTTTAGGGTTAGCTTCAATAAATGCATAAAGTCTTATAGTTGTATCTTCAAAAATAAATCCAAAAAATACACATAAACAGTTATTATTAGCATCGGATTTTTTTAAAAAAAGCCCCAGGCAATTACACCTTAATCTTAATTCTATACCATCAGAATTTGGAAACCCTTGGAATATTTCATATCCGTTAAATTTATTAAGAAATTCGTTATTAAAGATTTGATATAACAAATTACTCGGATTAGTGTTAAATCTGTATTGTGTTAAAATATTTAGTATTATGGCTTTATTAACATCAAACTCTAAAATATCACCAAATAATGGTTTTATCTCTTTGATTACATTATTATGGCGACCTGAAAATTTTATTTCTGCCATTTTGTTTATAGTTAACTTAATTTTATTATATCTGTTATTACGATATTGGAAAGGTATTTTCATAACAATATTGTTATGATGAAAGTCATCATCAACTCTTACTTTAAATGCCCTCAAAAACATAAAAAGATTGTCAAGAGGGAAGCCAATTCTTGAAGTTCGGAAAATCAAATTCTTCTTAGGATTTAATGTCAGAGGTAGAGGATATTCCTCAAGCCAATTTTTCCAAGCATCTATAATTAATATTTTGCGTCTTTCCAGCATCCTATTATAGCGCTCATCATTCTCGCCATCAATGTTGAATAAGGGATTAGCCGCAAAGTAAAGATAATTATCTAAAATCACATTATCTAAGAAATGAGCCTTTAGGTTATAATCCTGTTCATTTGATAAAGGGGCATAGTTATCTGCTAATCCATTCAAGCCGTTTTGGCGGCCGGATATATAAGTGATATTTCCAATATTATTACCTATGTGAGTATTCCTTCTATTACCATTGATTGCAATAAATCTTGATATAGGTATAATATGTTGTTTTTCCGGGTTGTGTGTTTGTGATATTACGCCTTCTAGTCGGGGGGTAACTACGAAATCCTGAGCATCATTTTTCCTTAAAAGTGAATATAGGAGTAAAGTGTATTCATCTTGAACTGTTCGAATAACACTTAGGCGTTCATGCATTTTGTCGATAATACTCTTGGTTTCTATTTTTTCAAAGGAGATGATTTTTTGATAAGCTTTGTTAAAATTTGTATTTGTGCTAATCTGACTTGTTAGTTTATAAACATCATTATCATTAATAGGAGTTAAAATAAATCTTAAAATTAGATTTGTAATTAAATCTCTCTCTTGTTTAATTTCAGGATGAACAATAATCATCTGAATTACAGGTCTTATTCGCTTCATAGCACTTTCCGGGAAAAATCGAAGGTCATCAAATAATAATTCCTTTCTTATAATACCATCTTTCTCTGATGCGAGAAATAATATTATTTCTTGTGAGATTGTAAATATATTCTTTCGTTTTTCAATGTCTAAGCTATTTAGTTTTGTAAAAATGTCATCAACATAATAATTAAAATCAATATTTCCTTTTTTAATACTTATACCTAAATGATATATGCAAACTTGGAATAGTATTCGAAGAAAAGTCTTAAATCCAAATTGGCTTTCTCTTTTTCTTGCAAGTTGATTTCTTCTTTCATCTGCTTTATGAGATTGAATCGGGTGAATATTCTCGTACAATTCTTTAAT
Source organism: uncultured Melioribacteraceae bacterium (assembly GCA_964584325.1). Classification (GTDB taxonomy): domain Bacteria; phylum Bacteroidota; class Ignavibacteria; order Ignavibacteriales; family Melioribacteraceae; genus CAZOZP01. Next base: position 7,054 of record CAZOZP010000093.1, on the reverse strand, counting down.
ATTGAAATTTTCTTGAAATCCGTCCAGTGAAATCATTTTGGCAAATACTTTTTCCTCTTGCTCAACTCTCTTTCCTGCAGTATTCGTTTTTACATAGTTTTTTATTGCATATTCAATGTCATTCTCAATGACATCAATAATTATTTTTATTTCACCAAGTAATTTTTCCGGAATAATGCAAGTACCACCTTTTTTTGAGTCATAATGCTTTATTTCACTTCCGTCTTCAATAAATTTTATCTCCCCTTTGTAAAATTTTAGAATAGTATTCAGGCGTTGCTGTCCATCAATAATAAAATACTTCAGATTTTCGGCTTTATTATTACTATCAAATGGAATTCCATAATTACTAAAGTTTTCAATTCTTACGGATGGTTTCCAAAATAAGAAAGTTCCGATTTTAAATCCTTGTTTTAATGAATCAATAAGTTCTTTTTCTAAGGCTTCATTCCAAACTAGTCCTCTTTGAAAGTGAGGAATTCCAATTTCCTGAATATCCTTTAATAAGTCAATTAGTTTAAATTCTCCGCTATTAAGTTCCATAATGCAATTCCTTTGTTAATTATTTAATTCACAGCTACTTAATACTTTTCCTTTTCCTCCGTACATAATCGAAGAATTCTTAATTTATGTTTACGGATTTTTCGACACTTTTTATCATTATCTCTAAAAAGATATTTTAAATATCCTGTCTGAATGAAAATGCGGCGTAGTTTTGCACTAAACATATTTAACAAAAAATCGGAGCGGTTATGGCTGAGAATACTTCTACTGTGAAAAAACCTGTTTATAAGAAATGGTGGTTCTGGGTTATTGTAGTTTTTGTACTTATGGTTTTTGCAAGAATGGGCAATGATAAAAATACGGAGAAGGTTTCATCCAAAGATATTTTCTCTTCTGAAGAATTATCCGAAGAACAGGAAAAAATCTATAATTTGGGCGATAAGATTGTGTTCGAAGATTCAGAGTGGGTTGTCTCTTCGGCTAAAGACCGCGGAAGCAAGATGAATTCCCGGAATTCTTTCGTTGATCCGGCTGTTACTTCCGGAAAATTTATTATGGTGTCGTTCGGAATTACCAATAAAACTAATAAAGAAGAAAGAATAATGTTCACTCCGGTTATTGTGGATGCAAAAGGACGCGAGTTTCAGGATTATGATAAGCAGTCGTTCTATCTTCCTGAAGGAGCGAAAAGCCTTACAATGGAATCTCTGCCTTCGGGAATGGAAAAACAGTTTACGGCAATTTATGAGGTGCCGGCTGATGCGGAAGGTCTTATGTTTCAGGTGAGAGAGCTTTCGGCATTTAGTCCGGATAAGAAAAATGTGAAGTTGTTTTAACTTAATATCAAATATATTTTTTCTCCGCGCAATGATTACCGCCGGCAGGAAGACTTACTCCTCAGTCTTCTGCCGGCAGTGTTTTTATGCTGCTACGCTCGTTATTTCTAATTCGTAACTGCAAGTCAGAATGTATTCTCATTCCCTCTGCCGCAAAAAAAAAGTATCATGGTATGATACTTTTTTTGTTTCGAATATATCTATTTTGGTAGAAACTTATGGAGGATATATGCCGAAGAAAGATTATTCTGAAATTATCTGCATTATTGACAGATCGGGATCAATGGATGCTATTAAAGACGATGCAATAGGCGGTTTCAACAGTTTTCTTGAATCTCAAAAGCGGGACGAGGGAACTGCATCTCTTACGCTTGTGCTTTTTGATAATGAATATCTTGTCCCGATTAATAATGAAGATATCCGTCAGGTGCCGCCGCTGAATGAGGAAACATTCGTTCCGCGGGGATCGACAGCATTATTGGATGCAGTGGGACAAACTATTGATGATGTAGGAAGAAGACTGGCTGAAACAAAGGAAGAATTGAGACCTGAAACTGTGATAGTTGCCATTCTTACCGATGGCGAAGAAAATTCATCAAGAAGATATTCGAGAAGCAAAATAAAAAAAATGATTGAACACCAGAGCAATGTTTATAGTTGGGAATTTGTTTTTCTTGCCGCTAATCAGGATGCTTTTGCGGAAGCCGAAAGTATCGGAATTAAAAGAGAATCGGTTGCAGACTTCGAGGCAGATTCTTTGGGAGTTGCAAGAATATTTAGGTTTATGAGTGAAGAGGTTTCATCAAAGAAGAAAAAGTACAAGAACAAAGATTCTTCGGATACTATTTTTTAGTAACAGTAATTATCTATAACTGCTTGATTTTCAAATATATTATTTCCCGGTTGCCGGGTAGTTTTTCAATACTTCTCCGGCAATTGAGATAACCGAATTCTTCAGGCGAACAGGCTCAATTACTTCTATTCCTTTTCCCCTTCCGGCAATCCAGGTGGTAATTTCGTGAAGTGAATTTACTTCCAGCCGGATTTCCGCTGAGCCGTCGGCGTTTTCGGTATAGACCTGAGTTTCGTTTAACTGGAAATATTTCATCTTCTCTTTCCAAAATCCGGTGAGCCTGAGTCTTACAGTGTATTTATCATTTCCTAACCAGCTCTTAAGGGATGTCCGGAATATTTCTTCAATCAGATTTTCGTCGATAGGCGTAAATTTTTTTTCTGTATCAGAAGCTTCAAGTATTCGTTCCAAAAGAAACTGCTTTATTATTTCACCCTGACGCGCAAGCAGACGCCATTGTTTTTCGCTTAGGAATATCCGAAGCGGATCAATAGTCCGCTCATCGGTAATATTGTCTTCGGGTTTAAAATATTTTATCGAAATACTGCGGTTTTCTTCTATTGCACGCTGAATTGAGACAACAACAGATAAAGCCTGCATTCCTCTTGAAGAAACAAGGAATGCGGTAGCTTTATCGAAAGAGCTGTCTGTTGCTGTAATTGCCATATAATCGGAAATCAGCTCGCGGAGCAGATCATATGAAAAATCGTTTTCAATCTTAATGCCTTTTTTGCCGATGGAATGAATCGGTATTCCCATTGCACGCAGTTCTTTAAGATCGACTTTAAGTGTGTTGGAAGAAATATTAAAAATGGCCGAGTAATCGAATTTGTCCAAAGTTCCGCCGTTGGCCATAACCATTCCGGCAATTTCAATCCGTCTTCTGTGCTGTTTGTACAAGTCTTTCATAATTCTTCCGTTAACCGGATTTGGGTTTAATTATTGTATTCTTCAATTACAATATTTCCGAATCTGTCAATTATTCCGATATTACCTTTATAGGTAACTCTTGCAAGTCCTTCGTTAAAAGCATAAATCTCATCAAATTCTGCCGGTATAATTATTTCTCCTTTAATATTTATAATACCGCATTTTCCGTTTATTTCAAATAGGAAGTCACCATCCCGGGTATCTAACAGACTGTCATAATCAGTTTCAAGAAGAAAATTCCCCTCGCGGTCAATAATTGAAAACTTGTTGTTTATGTTAACCACAGCGGCTCCATTATAAAAATCAAATGCCATATCATAAATAAAAGGAAGTACTGCTTTATCGTCTTTATCAATATAACCATATTTATTACCAATCAGTACAGCCGAAAGTCCGTCAATGAATTGTCCTGCATCTGAGTATTTGCATTTTATAACTGTTTTATTATTTCTGTCAACAAAACCGTATCTGCCTCTTTTCTTGATTCTTATCAGTCCATCCGAATAGTAAGTATTAAAATCCTCTAAATCAAAAAAGTCCATAATTTTGTTTTTGTTTGTAACAACTTCAAGGAAATTGCCCTCTCTATCAATATATTTATCTATTTTTGTTTCAGCTCTGTCCTCCAAAAATACAAGTCTGGCTACACCGTTGCTGAAGGGATTAGGATAGAAGCCTTCATCAAATTCTTTAATAATTCTGCCGGTAGTATCAATAAGCATCGTTTTATCATTATTCTGATAAAATGCCAGCCCTTCTGAAAAATCAAAAGTCATATCAACATGCTGCGGGAAAAAAAGATTTCCTTTTCGGTCCAGATAATTAAATCCGTCATCAAAATCGGCACTTAAATAGCCGTCATTAAATTCAGCTGCCCAGAGGCAATCCGGAAAGATTGTCCTTTTTTCATCTTCCAGATACAATCCTTTATTAAGCATTCCTTTTACTTTCTTAACTATCACTGCGCTGCCGTCAATAATTTCGCCTTTTACAAAATTAACTATTTTCATAAATTGACCTGTAGATTTAGTTTAAGATAGAGAATCGCTTGAATAAAACAATTCATTCTGCTCAAGAAAAGCCATCAGACTTTCAACTAATTCCGGTTCAAGTTCAAAAGGCTTCAAAGCAATGCGGTATTTCGCTGTTTCAGGGTAACAATTATTCATTATTTTTTCTACAGAAGATATAATTTGTTTAGAAGTAATACAAGTATCATTATATCTGATATAATAAGCATTATCAAAGTATTCGGTATTAAAATGATCGGTTTCACCTTCCCCGAATTTTTTACACAATACATCACAAATCACCATAGCCGCATAAAACGCAAGGGGATTGATAGTAACAGCAACTGTGCCCTCGCCTTCGATAATGAAATGAAGAAAGCCGGTTTCAGATAAAAACTGTTTAATTTCGCCTTCCAGATCATAAACAACGATATTATAATCGGAATAATTAAACATATCGTTTTTCATTTCCTCTATTATTTTATCGAATTCGGCATTAGTAATATTTTGTCTGAAGTCCCAATAAGTAAAATCCGATTCCATCCAGGCCCGGCACCAATAAGCTATAAATAATTTGGAAAAATCTGCCGGGGTGGCTGGTGTTCCGCACTCAGGATGGTGATGAAAATCGATCATTCCCATTTCTGCTCTTGGGATTATTCTAATTTCCGATAACATAAGAATCCTTATTTTTATTTGAAAACTAACGGAATAAATGAATTAAGCAGGATATTAAAAATATCTTTATTGAAAAGGGGGTAAAAAATAGTGACAAGTGATAGAGTTAGTGTCTTATAAAATGTTTTAAAATTAAAAATAAAATTGTATTTTTAGATACTTTATTTTTCAAATTACACTTAATACTACAAAAAATCCTTCAGTGAATATTTTGTCGTGAAAAACTAATCAAAAAAATTTTAACAGTTCAGGGAATTATTATGAAATCTTTTGCAAGAACTATTTTTATTGTTATTACTTTTTTAGCTCAGTGTGTTTTTGCCCAGCAATGGTGGGAAATCGGGCCTTCCGGTTTTTCGGCAGGAGAGGCGCATTATACTTCATTCGCAATAGACGGGACAGGGACACCTTATGTAGCATATCAGGATGCTGCAGATTCAAATAAAGCAACTGTAATGAAATTTAACGGTACAGACTGGGAAAGTGTAGGGCCTTTAGGTTTTACGGACGATGAGGCTCCTTATACTTCTTTAGCAATAGACAGAAATGGGATTCCTTATCTTGCATTCAGTGATAGTGCTAAATCATACAAAGCAACGGTTATGAAATTTAACGGAACAAGTTGGGAGAATGTGGGATCGGCTGGTTTTTCTGCCGGGAATGCAAGCCATCTTTCTTTAGCAATGGACGAAACCGACACGCTTTATGTAGCGTATCAGGATGCTGAAAATTTATATAAGGCAACTGTAATGAAATTTAACGGTACAGTTTGGGAGAATGTAGGCCCGGCAGGGTTTTCTGCAGGTGTTGTATGGAGTGACGATATTTCTCTGAAAATAGACAGGAATGGAATTCTTTATATAGCATACACAGATAATTCAAGTGCAAATAAAGCAACAGTTATGAAATATAACGGTACAGTTTGGGAAACTGTCGGATCGGCTGGTTTTTCTGCCGGCGGGGCATACAGTATTTCGCTTGCAATCAACGGAAGCGGTGTTCCTTATGTTGTTTATAACGATTATGGAAATGATTATAAAGCAACAGTAATGAAATTTAACGGTGAAAGTTGGGAAAATGTCGGATCGGCGGGCTTTACTCCGGGGGATGCATATGCTACTTCTCTGGATATAGACGAAGACGGAAATCTATTTGTTGCCTTTATGGATGGAAACAATGAATACAAACAATCTGTGATGAAGTATGACGGTTTGACCTGGGAGTTTGTAGGCTCTGCAGGATTCTCTGCCGGAGAATTAGATTACAATACAATAAAAATAGCTCCAAGCGGGGCACCTGTTGTAGCATATTCTGATTCTGAGACTTATAAAGTTACAGTTATGAAATTTGCCGTAAATCAAAATGATCCTCTGTTACCTGTAGAACTTTCAGCATTCACAGCATCGGTTTCAGACGGGAAGATTATTCTCAACTGGCAGACGGCAACGGAAGTAAATAATTATGGTTTTGAAATCGAAAAAATGTTGCTGAGAGGAAGTCATTCTGATCCCGATTTGTCGGGAGAAGAATCTCAATGGGAAAAGATTGGTTTTATAGCAGGTGCGGGGAATTCGAACAGTCCGAAAGAATATACATTTATTGATAAAACACCGGCAGCTTCCGCTGCACTCAGTTACCGGTTAAAACAAATAGATAATGACGGAAAGTACTCATATTCAAAAGAAATAACTGTTGAATTAAACGCAATTCCGATGGAATTTTCGTTGTCTCAGAATTATCCGAATCCTTTTAATCCGTCAACAACAATAGAATTCTCATTGCCTAAAGAAGCAGATGTAATTCTGAAAGTCTATAATCTTTTAGGACAGGAAGTTGCAACACTTCTAAGCACACAAATGAAAGCAGGTTATCATAAAGTTAAATTCGATGCCTCCGGAATATCTTCGGGAGTATATCTGTATAAGATTCAGGCAGGAGATTTCTCTGCAGTGAAGAAGCTGATGTTGGTAAAGTAAGAATCGTGATGCGTGAAGCGTAACGCGTGACGAGTAACAGAGTTGGGGCAGGCGTTAAGTGTCTGCCCTTTTCTATTAATGCCGCCCGGTGCCTTAAGGCTCTCGAAGGCATCTGAGGGAATTAACCACAGAACTCACAGAGAACACAGAGGGGGAATCTTAAATCCCCAAGGGATGATACTATTGTAGAATAATCTGAACTCTGATTTTTGTGATTAAACCCAAATTATTCGTTAGAAAATCTTTATCACTGAATACCATTGCAAA
>CAZOZP010000092.1:0-9600 GCA_964584325.1 uncultured Melioribacteraceae bacterium | reverse complement strand
TTGAAGCCAAGTGGACGGAGGTTGAAACGAAGTGGACGGAGGTTGAAGCCAAGTGAAAATATTTTTGTAAATAGCAAATATAGGTTTTAAGGCCTTGTCTGTGAAATATTGGGAGTGTAAATATTTTTGTGTAAATGGTTTTTGACCCAGGGGGAAGGGTATCTAAGTTAACTAACGATAAAAATTGATTTGATTCCGGACGGTATGTTTTATAATTTAGTCCATAAAAATATGTGGATATATGAAAACAGCACTCTGCCAAATAAACCCCTTAATTGGCGACCTCCGGGGTAATAAAGAAAAAATCTTAAAATACTACAAAAGAGCACAGGAAGACTGCTGCGATATAGCAGTTTTTCCGGAACTTGCTTTGTGCGGTTATCCTCCTATGGATTTAGTGGAAAAGCGGGAATTCCGTGAAATGAATAACAAGCTTTCCTTGGAAATAGCTTCAGAAACAGGAACAACTGCAATTATTTTCGGGGCTATTACAGATAATACTGATTCTGTGGGTCCCGATGTTCATAATTCGGCAATTATGGCATTCGACGGTAAAATACAATTTATTCAGGATAAATCTCTATTGCCGAATTATGATGTTTTTGATGAGAACAGATATTTTGATCCTGCGGCAGATACTTTACTGTTTGAATTTAAGGGAAAAAAACTCGGAATATCCATTTGCGAGGATATTTGGAATGATGCTGATTATTGGAACAGAAGAAGATATGTTTATGATCCGGTAAAAAAACAGATAGAATTGGGAGCGGAAATAATCATAAATATTTCAGCATCACCATATTCATACGGTAAGAGAACACAAAGGAAAGATATGCTTTCGAAGATTTCATCTAAAGCCGGAATTCCTTTAATATATACTTGTACAAGCGGTGTACAGACTGATTTGATTTTCGACGGTGGAAGTATGTGTTTTGACGGCAAAGGAAATCTTTGTCTGCTTGCAGAAACCTATAGTGAAGATTTTATTGTTTTTGATACTGAAGAAAAATATTCGGCAATCGGTAAAGCCGAACGGGAATTTGCAGAAGAGATTCACGATGCTCTGGTTTACGGAATAAAAGAATACTGCAGTAAGACGGGATTCAAGAAAATTCTTGCAGGCCTAAGCGGAGGAATTGATTCTGCTCTTGTTGTTTATCTTGCATCTAAAGCCATTGGGAGTGAAAATGTTCATGCGGTGATGATGCCTTCTGTTTATTCCAGTGAAGGTAGTATTGCCGATTCTCTGAAACTGATTGATAATCTGGGCATCTCATCAGAAAAAATTCCTATTCAGCCTGTTTTCGAAAAATGTCTGGAAGTTCTTACACCTCATTTTGCAGGGAAGCCTCCGGATGTTACGGAAGAAAATCTGCAGGCAAGAATCAGGGGATTATATTTAATGGCTCTTTCAAATAAATTCGGCAGCCTTTTATGCACAACAGGCAATAAATCGGAAATGGCTGTAGGTTACGCTACTCTTTACGGAGATATGAATGGGGCGTTGGCTGTAATTGCGGATCTTTACAAAACTCAGGTTTATGAACTTTGCAGATTTATCAATAAAGATAAAGAAATAATTCCTGATGAAATTCTTGTGAAGCCGCCTTCAGCAGAACTGCGTCCGGGACAAAAAGATCAGGACTCTCTTCCGCCTTATGAAATTCTTGATGAAATACTTAAGTATTATTTGGAAGAAAATAAAGAGATTAATGAGATAGCAGAGCTTATGGACGATCGTGAATTGGTGGAACGTGTTCTGCGGATGGTTGACCGAAATGAATTTAAACGTAAACAAGCCGCACCTGCCCTCAGGGTATCGAAAAAAGCATTCGGATCAGGAAGGCGTTTCCCTATAGTGCAGGGGTGGCGCAAATAAAGCGAGGTGTTTTTGAAAAAATTGATCTTTTCATTTTTAGTTTTTGCCGGAATTCTTTTCGCACAGTTTCCGACGGATATTGTATCTGAAAGTAACATAAAAACAGTACAAAAAAATAATACTGTATATTTTGACATTGCTCTTAAAATAAAAGAAGGCTGGCATATAAATTCTAATAAGCCTAATGAGGATTTCCTTTATCCTACACAGCTTAAAATTACCGCGCCGCAGGAAATTGAAATAATCCGGATCCAATACCCGAAAGCTGAAGATGTGAAATTTAGTTTTTCTGATGTTCCGGTTTCTGTTTATGAAGGATTAGCTGTTTTCAAGGCTGAAGTAAAAGCAGAACCATCGATTCAAGGGAAGATAGTATTCGCGTTCCTTTTAGAATACCAGGCTTGCGATAATTCTGTTTGTTTGCCCCCTGCTGATTTAAGCTTTAAAACTGAAGTGGAAATCATTAAATCAGAACCGGTATTGATAGATACCGCCGCAAAAGCTGATATTGAAGAACAACCTTCTGATACAGTATTATCTTCAGAAATAATAAAATCTGAAAATTCTGTTATTGAGAAGAAAGATTATTCAGGAACCGGACTGGAAGATAAACCTTTCCTGATTATGATTCTTATTACATTTTTAGGGGGCTTAGCTCTTAATCTGACTCCTTGTGTCTATCCTCTTATTCCGATTACAATCGGATACTTTGGCGGACAATCGGAAGGTCGTACATCTCGTCTGTTTATTATGGGTTTGTTTTATGTGCTCGGCATGGCTCTTACATATTCCGTGATAGGTGTGGTTACTGCAATGAGCGGAGCAGTTCTCGGTTCGCTTCTTCAGAATCCTGTTGTAATTATTATTATTGCACTCATATTTATTGCTTTGGCTTTAAGTATGTTCGGTTTGTATGAGTTTAGTCTTCCGAATTCTCTTATGGCTAAGGCCGGCGGTGCGAAAGGAGGAATGGCGGGTGCATTTTTTATGGGATTAACTATGGGTATTGTTGCCGCACCCTGTATTGGTCCGTTTGTATTTGGCCTGATAACATTTGTTGCCGCAGAAGGAGAGGTGCTTACAGGTTTTGCACTTTTCTTTTCTCTTGCAGTTGGTTTAGGCCTTCCTTATCTGATACTTGCATTGTTTTCAGGAAAAATAAAGAATTTACCAAGAGCCGGAATCTGGATGAATGCCGTTAAGAAAATATTCGGTTATGTGCTTATCGGCATGTCAGTTTATTTCCTTGCTCCGCTTTTTCCGAAAAATATATCCGGATACCTTCTGCCCGGATATTTAATTCTTGCAGGAATTTTGCTTTTATTATTTAATAAATCGAACTTGAAAGGATTTAATATTGCAAATAAGATAATTGCGTATATATTTATAATAGCAGGTGTTTATTTTATTTTACCGGAAAAACAATTAAAACCTGAATGGATATCTTATTCTGATGATATTTATCAGAAAGCATACGATAATAAAGATAAGATTATTCTGGATTTTTATGCTGACTGGTGTATTCCGTGCAAAGAATTTGATAAGTTCACTTTTTCCGATGAAAGTGTAGTTAGCGAAATGAAAGAATTTATTAATATTAAAATAGATATGACCAAATCATCATCCCCCGAAGTTGAAAGATTAAGGAAAAAATTCAACGTAATAGGGGTGCCTACCATTATCATAATCAATTCGAAAGGAGAGGAAGCGGAAAGACTTACAGGCTTTACGAATGCGGAACAGTTTCTTGGAATTATAAATAAAGTCCAATGATTTCTTAACAAAAAGAGTCAAAAAATTATGAAAAAAGAGAATCAGAATCTCGTTGATGTTGTTGTCCGATTTGCCGGAGATTCCGGCGACGGAATGCAGTTGACAGGCTCTCAGTTTACTGATACCACTGCACTTGCAGGAAATGACCTGAATACACTGCCTGATTATCCGGCTGAAATCCGTGCTCCCGCCGGCTCGTTATACGGAGTAAGCGGATTCCAGATACATTTCAGTTCTTCTGATATTTACAGTCCGGGAGATAGTCCGGATGTGCTGGTAGCAATGAATCCCGCAGCCCTTAGAATAAATCTTAAGGATATAAAAGAAACCGGGATGATAATTGTAAACAGTGATGCTTTTGATCTTAAGAATATAAAGTTAGCCGGTTATGAGACAAATCCGCTTGAAGACGGAAGTTTAGACAAATACCGGGTTCACAAGATTCCGATTTCATCGCTTACTTCAAATGCACTTGAGGGCTCCGGATTGTCTGTAAAGGAGGTAGCAAGATGCAAGAATTTCTTTGCTCTGGGAATTATGTATTGGCTCTATAATCGTTCAATTGATACAACGGTAAAATGGATAGAGACTAAGTTCGCTAAGAATCCTTCGCTTGTGGATGCCAACATCCGTGCTTTGAAAGGAGGTTATTATTTCGGAGATTCAACGGAAATATTTTCAACAAGATATACCGTTAAACCGGCAAAACTTCCTGCTGGAAATTACAAGAATATTTCCGGAAACGAAGCTTTGGCTATAGGCCTTGCCGCATCATCAATGATAAGCGGAGTGCCTTTGTTTTTAGGATCTTACCCGATTACTCCGGCTTCCGATATTCTTCATTTTATGAGCGGATTAAAAAACTACGGTATTAAAACATTTCAGGCTGAGGATGAAATTTCAGGAATATGCGCTGCGATTGGGGCCTCATACGGAGGAAGCATAGCTGTTACTACTACAAGTGGTCCCGGTATGGCACTTAAAACAGAAGCACTTGGGCTTGCGGTTATGACTGAACTTCCTTTAATAATAATAAATGTTCAGAGAGGCGGACCAAGTACAGGTCTTCCTACAAAAACAGAGCAGGCAGATCTTCTTCAGGCAGTATATGGCAGAAACGGTGAAGCTCCGATTCCCGTTATTGCCGCAGTAACTCCGAGCGATTGTTTTCATATGGCGATAGAAGCAGTAAGAATTGCAACAAAGTATATGACACCTGTAATTCTTCTTTCTGACGGATTTATTGCAAACGGAACTGAACCCTGGCGCATACCTTCCGAAAAGGATCTTCCGAAACTTAAAATATCTTTCAGAAGTGATCCTGAGGGTTACTTTCCGTATTTAAGAGATAAGAATTTGGCCAGGCCTTGGGTGAAACCCGGAACACCGGAAATGGAACACAGAATAGGCGGACTGGAAAAATCTGAGACTTACGGCAACGTAAGCTATGAACCGGATAATCACCAAAAAATGGTTTTACTGCGTGCCGAAAAAATAAAAAAAATTGCTGATGATATTCCGATGCTTGAAGTTCATGGCGAACAGGAAGGCGAACTTTTGGTGCTTGGATGGGGTGGGACTTACGGATCGATAGTGGCCGCAGTTCACGAATTATGGGATAAAAAGAAAAAGGTTTCTTATGCAAATCTGAAATATCTTAATCCGATGCCGAAAAATACAGGCGAAGTTCTATCCAAATTTAACCGGATACTGATTCCTGAGCTAAATATGGGACAGCTTTCAAAGATAATTAAAAGTGAGTTTCTCATACCCGTAGAATCTCTGAATAAGGTAAAAGGATTGCCGTTTAAATCATCGGAAATAAAAGAGAAAATCCTAAAAATGCTGGGAGAGAAAAATGTTAAATAAATCAGATGAAATAAAAGTGCTTACAGCAAAAGATTTTGCTTCCGACCAGGATGTAAGATGGTGCCCCGGCTGCGGAGATTATTCGATTCTTGCCCAGGTGCAGCGTACATTTCCTGAATTGGGTATTCCGAGAGAAAACTTTGTTGTAGTTTCCGGAATAGGCTGCTCAAGCCGCTTTACATATTATATGGGAACATACGGCTTCCACAGCATTCACGGAAGGGCTACGGCTATTGCCACGGGACTGAAAATTGCAAGGCCTGAATTATCAGTGTGGGTAGCCACAGGGGACGGCGATCTCTTAAGTATAGGCGGAAACCATTTCATTCACACCTGCAGGAAGAATATTGATATAAATATACTTCTTTTCAATAACAGGATTTACGGTTTAACTAAAGGTCAGTATTCTCCAACGAGTGAAAAAGGGAAGATTACCAAAAGTTCTCCTTTTGGAACCGTTGACTATCCTTTTAATCCTTCGCTGCTTGCCCTTGGGTCAGAAGCCTCATTTATAGCAAGAACAATTGACAGATATCCGAAACATCTTCAGGAAACTGTGAAAAGAGCGGCTGAACATAAAGGGACCTCATTTGTTGAGATTTATCAGAATTGCAATATATTCAACGATGGAGCGTATGATCTTTTAACCAGCAAAGATACTAAAGACGACCACGTACTTAATCTTGAACACGGTAAACCTATGGTATTCGGTTCGAAGATGAATAAGGGAATAAGGTTCGACGGATGTAAGATGGCTGTTGTGAATATTGATGAAGGACAATTTTCGGTAAATGATCTTTTTGTGCATGACGAATTAGACCGAAATCCGATACGTTCGTTTATGATAACGCAGATGACAGACAATCCTGAATTTCCGACACCAATCGGAATAATAAGAAGCATTGCGAAGCCGACTTACGATGGCGGTGTTGAAGAACAAATAAAAAATGTTACTGAAGTAAAAGGCAAAGGCACCATAAAAAGTCTTTTGAATATGGGCAGTACCTGGGAAGTTGAATAATAAAAAAAAGCTGTCTTGCTTAATGCAGGACAGCTTTTTCTAAAGAATTAGTTTAACTGTTTCTTACTGTTTAAGTTCTGTTACCGGCTTTTCCGGTTTAATCTTAGTTTCGCAAAGAGCATTTATCAGTTTATTCAGCGAATTGGACATAGACTCCGTCTCGGCAAGAAGATCAAGATAAAGCAGGCTGTTTCTCGGGGTTGTGGTTCCGTCTTTAATTCTTTCAACTTCAAGAATTTCCAGATCTTTAATTTTTTCCTGAATATCTGAAATAATAGTTATAAGATTCTGTGTTTTTATTATTGACTCAGAATCGAGGGCTTTCTTAGTTTCATAAATCTGTGCATTAAGAATACTGAAAAGATCTTTTAATTCTTCAAACTGGGCATCAGTAAAAACATTATGGTTATTGTCGATATGCTCATAACACTTATTGCTTATATTCTTTAACGAATTGGAAATATCTTGAACTGATGTAATAAGCTTTCCGAATCTTTTCCCGTTTTTAATTTCCTTATTACCTAAGTTTTTAACGGCAGTAAGAATAAAGCTGATAATTCTTACAGTAGTTTTGTTGAATTGTTTAGCTTGCTGTTTTTTCTCTTTCAGCAAATTCAAATCTTCAGTAGCAAGTGAATCTATTAAAGAAGAGAGAATTTCAGGCAGTGTTGCAATCATTTCGGAGATATTAGTCATACTTTCCTTAATATAATCGAAGCCGCTGAATTTCTTAACCGTAGCAAGCTTTTCCTGCGAAGTTTTTTCCTCTTCGTTTTTCTTATGAAAGACATGAGTCTTAAATATCAGGAACACGGCAAGTGCAACAAGAAGAACTACAGCAACAAGTTCCCCGAAGTAAAGAGCCGCTGCAAATATTGCGGCAATTGTAAATGCCATAAATCCGGTAAAGAACCATCCGCCTATTACGGTAATAACACCATTTACACGGTAAACCGCACTTTCGCGTCCCCAGGCTCTGTCTGCAAATGATGACCCCATAGCAACCATAAAAGTAACATAAGTAGTAGAAAGAGGAAGTTTAAGGGATGTACCGAAAGAAATCAGTGCTGAAGCTACTACAAGATTAACTGAGGCACGGAGATAATCAAAAGCAGGAATTTCGCCGTCAGGTGAAGGTTTAAAGGGAGTTTTTCTTTTTGCAAATCTTTTATTAATTGCTTCTTTAACAAATTGAGGTATAGCTGATGCCGCTGAATCAAATACCGAACGCGTCATTCTGACTATTGAGCGTGAAAGAGCAGAAGATTCAAATCTTTCATAACCTTCATTTTGTCTTGAAAGATTTATTTCAGTTTTGGAAACAGTTCTGGATTTCTTACTCATCCAGAGTGCCCCAATCATAATAATACCGCTGCCCATAAGGAAAAGCATATTTATTTTAACCGGATCATTAAGACTGTTCATAAGCATATTCGGATTACCGGCTTCAGAAGCAAAAATATACGAACTGAATCCGGCAAGAGGTACTCCGATAAAATTTACCAGATCATTAGCGGCAAAGCTTAAAGCCAGTGCGAAAGTACCGAAAAGAATTATAGGCTTGAAAATATTAAACCTGGTGAAAGTAATGAAGAATTGAAAAATTATAAACCAGAAAGTAAAACTCAGCAAAGCCAAAAACATTCCGTTTTCCGAAATCCAGGCATTCATGGATTCAGTAAATAAAGCTGATCCTTTAGTGCCTTTTACAAGAATGTAATGAAGCAGGAATGTAAGGGCAATACCTCCCCAAATAGCGCCGTATCTTTTAAGCTTTCTTTCAAACTCGAATGTGAATATTATTCTTGTGAAGAACTGCGCCACAACACTCACGGTAAAAGCAATTATTACGGAACTAAGAATACCTGAAACAATTCCGAGAGCCTTGCTTGTGTTTATGTAATTCAGAATCTCGCCAATGCTTTGTCCGGCATCGATGAGTTTTATTAAAGACATACAGAATGCAGCTCCGAGGAGTCCGAAAACGAGTGAAACAGTTGTAGAAGTAGGCAGGCCGAAAGTGTTGTAAAGATCAAGAAGAAGAACATCCGTAAACATTACTGCAAGGAAGATGAACATCACCTCTTTGAGATAGAACATTTCAGGATTAAAAATTCCTTTTCTTGCTATCTCCATCATTCCGCTGGAAAATGTTGTTCCGACTATAAGACCGAGACTTGCAACAGTAAAGATAACCGTACGGCTTGAAATTTTAGAACCAAGGGCTGAATTAAGAAAGTTAACCGCGTCATTGCTTACACCGACTATTAGGTCTGATATAGCCAGTCCAAACAGAATTACCACAATTACCAGATATAATTCCATTAATTACTCAGTATATGTTTATAATTTATTATTTTACTTAATGAAAAACGAAACGTTTTCAGATTCTTTCCGGAGATAGTTTTAAGAAGAAAAAAAATTTCAGAAGCTAAATTAACGAAAATCTGAAAACAAATACCAAAATTTATGTGAAAACTTATTATTCTAAGGAGTTTTATGAAACAGCTTGAAAACAAAACTGTGTTTATTACAGGTGCTTCAGATGGAATAGGGAAAGCGGCAGCCTATAAATTTGCCGAAGCCGGAGCTGATTTGATTATCTCATCAAGAAGAGAAAATGTAATTAAGGAAATCGGGAAAGATATTGCAGACAAATTCGGCGTGAAAGTCAAAGCTTTCAAGTTGGATGTAAGAAATATGGAAGAGGTGGAAAAGGCTGTGGAGGGAATTGAAGAAGATATAGATATTTTGATTAATAATGCCGGACTTTCAAGAGGATTGGAATTCTTCTACAATGATAATCCCGCCGGATGGGAAGAGATGATAGATACAAATATTAAAGGACTTTTGTACGTTACACGTGCTGTGGTAAAAAAGATGATATGCCGGAATTCGGGACATATCCTTAACTTAGGGTCGATTGCCGGACACGAAGCCTATTCGAAAGGGGGAGTTTACTGTGCCACTAAACACGCAGTAAAAGCAATTACCGAATCTTTAAGAAAAGATCTGCTTGATAAGAATATTAAAGTAACTACAGTGGACCCCGGTATGG
>CAZOZP010000091.1:0-9866 GCA_964584325.1 uncultured Melioribacteraceae bacterium | reverse complement strand
GGTTCTATTTCAAACACGTACAAACAATTCAATAACAAATCCTTATATTTCTTTAATTTCTCAAAGTTATAGTAGGGGTGGGGGAGGGTTAAATGTATTCTATGATGATGTAAAAGTCTATAAAACAACCGCTAACCCCCCTGGCATTGGTTCGTGGGGTGAAGAAAAAGAGATAGGTGTTGACTTGACCGGTCAACAATTGCAAGGAGCAGGGTATATAAACCCTGTAACCCTCCAAAATATCCTAGAACTTAACCCTTTAGAAATGGAAGCCAGTATAAACCCGCTAACCGTCCAGAGAATCATAGAAATGGCTGAACTTGAAGCATCGGCGGAAATTAACCCTATGACTCTTCAATCACTCCTTAAAACCAGTTGCACGATTAAACAACCACAGAGCGTGAAAGTTAAGCATAAAATAACTTAAAAAAAATAATGTAAGAGGAGTAATAAGACTTATGGCATTCAGTAATTACCTAATCACAGAAATATTAAACCACATACTAACAGAATACCCCACAATCTACGTTGGTTTAAGCCTAACAGACCCAGGAGATGACGGTTCAGCACTAGATGAACCCGTGGGTGATGGTTACTCACGTGTAGGGGTGGAGAGCACGGATTTAAGCGTCACGGGTGCTATGATAACCAATGATGAGGATATAGTATTCCCAATGGCTACAAGTGCATGGGGAACAGTCACACATCTTGCTTTATTCACAGCCGCCACAGAAGGCGAAATCTTGGCTAGTCAAGCCCTTAACACACCCGTCGATGTAATTGAGAATGGGGTTGTTGAGATTGAAACTCTTGAAATCAAGTTAATGAAGATCTATGTGGAAATAACAGAGGATTAATTATGACTGTAATACCATCCAAAACCATCCTAAACCGCACCATCACACAAGACGGCCAACTAACCGACCCCACAAGTGTAACCATAACCGTAACCAACCCCGAAGGCACAATACTAATCACAGACAAACCAGCCACCCGTATAACCACCGGAAAATACGTTTTCTACCATACTTTCATTGATACCGGCGTAAGCGGTCAATATGTCTTCACGTGGACGATAACCTTCCCAGACGGTTACATAGCCAATAGCACCGACACCATCGACACCATAACCATAACACTACCCATAACACCCATAATAACAGAATATAACAGTAATTACACCGTAGATTATGAAAGCGACATACTAAACCGTTTACCAGAAAAATCAGCCTTCCAAATAGAGGGTAACCCCGCTAACGACATGGTAAAAGTCGCCGCCAACAGTTTCACACGCATGGAAGACCTTGTTTTTATTGTGCACAAAATGAGATACATCGATTACGCTCAGGGTAAGTATCTGGATTATTGGGGTGATATGCTCGGAGTACCACGCAGCCTAGGCACACACAAACAGAATATCCTGGAAACCACAGGTAAGGAAGCCCATCTAAACCTTGCCCTGGGAAGCGACATATACTACAGTACAGAGGGTATGAAGGCTTATAATGGTGCATCTGTCCGGAGTAGTGATGAATGGAGCAGCACACTCTATCACAGCTTTGAATTAGAGTTCTATGGTTTATATGAGGATGAAAAAGTCCGCATGCTCAATAATACAGACGAATACCTCCCCGTAATCGTGGGTGATGATTGTAACGTTACCTTTGACATTTACGGGGAAAGTGGACGCTTACTAGCCTGTATCATAGGCTTAGACGTGGATGGAATTATAACAGAGGTGGGTGAACCCTTGGAGATTAGTTTAACGGGTGAGAAAAAACGTGTAACCATTGAACATACTTTCGTGGGTGCGGATACGGTTTATTGGACATTACTCTGGAAGAGTAGAGAAGTGGAGGCATAGAGTATGGTTACTGGAGCAGGTACAAGCGGCGACCCTTACATCCTAACAAGTTTGGAAGACCTAGAACAAATCAGTGTTCTAGGATTAAACAAATATTACCGCCTTGGAAATGATATAGACGCAAGTGTCACGGCTTCACCGTCGTATAATGGTGGTGAGGGGTGGTTACCACTGGGAACGTTCACTGGTAACTTCAACAGCAACGGGCATAAAATCACAGGATTATACATTAACCGTCCTGAAACGGATAATGTAGGTTTTTTTAGCGTATTGAACGCTAATCTTGCGGGTTTTATCCTTGAAGATGTTGATATAACTGGTAAGGATTGGGTGGGTGGAATAACAGGATATAAAAGTAATGGAACGAATATAACAACTTCAACAGTAAAAGGAAATATAACTGGACATGATTACGTTGGGGGTATAATTGGGGGCACTTATTCAGCAGTTCAGATAATGAAGTTTATATCATGTGATTTTGAAGGAAATATCGCCGGAAATTCATTTGTTGGTGGGATTATAGGCATACAACAATCTCTAGCTGGAGCAAGCGAAACGAAATATCTAACAGTTAAAGGGACTATTACTGCAACAGGGAGTAATATTGGTGGTATTTGTGGTAAGACTGCAAGTGGTACGGTTTCAAATATTGAATTGACTGAACTGATAATATCTGTTAGTCCAACAAGCGATTACGTTGGGGGAGCTATAGGATTAAAGAGTAAAGGAGATTCAGTTTCAAATGTAAAGGTTGATATAAATATTAGTGGGCGTGATTACATAGGGGGAATTATTGGCGGTACTGCTTTGGAGTCCCAAAATTTTACATTAACTAATTCATGTTACAATGGAAATTTAGAAGGTAGAAATTATGTTGGGGGTATTATAGGTATATTCCAACTAACAGGAGTTTTAATATCACTATCTTACACTTATGGGTCAATAACAGCCACTGGCAACTACTCTGGGGGTATAGCAGGGTATAGCAGGGTAGCAGAAACTAACTGTTACAGCTTCATGACTGTCACCGGCAACCAGCACACCGGAGGACTCATCGGAAGACAGGAATCAGGCCTAATCACCAATAGCTACAGTATCGGAAGAGTAACCGGCACCACAGACACCGGAGGACTCGTAGGTAGTAAAAACACCGGAACAGCCACCGATTCTTATTGGAATATGAATAAAAGCACACAGGGAACATCAGCCCTGGGAACCGGTAAAACACAATCAGAAATGAAAGACGCTGATACTTACTCCACCTGGGATACACTGGCGGTCTGGCAGGTGCACCCTATGATACAGGGTGGATACCCCTTCCTACGGGGTAATCATCACGTGGATGTAGATGGCTTCCAGGACGACACCATAGGTCCTCCTCTAATCGTTTATATTGATAAAATAAAAGTAGATGATGGTACAACAGTTGGGGGTTATGATGATGATACGTACCGGAATAAATTAAAGGCACAGAACACCCTGATTGTTGTGTCGGGTGTTAAGAAGAGTTTGGCGGCGATCCTTGAATGCCTGCCCTCGGAGATTACGATTGAAACCGTGGCGTCTAAGACGGTGGTGGTGACTGTACCCGTGGGTCATGATTTGGATGAGATAACTGATTATTTGGATGGTTTGTTTTTGGCGGGTGTGGGTTATACGGTGGAATCCGAGAGTTAAACCTTTTTTACTTTTCGGATAGTTGCGATCCATTCGTCCTTGGTTTTGTCGAGTTCCCAGACTATTTCGTCGCCTTGCTTTAATTCAAGGTAATCCCTCACATGAGAAGGTATAGTAACTCTTAAAGTACGTTTTTCCTTATTAGCAAACCCCACTCTGGTTACTTTGCCTTTCATATTAAGATATTAAGATTTAATTTATATATACTGACATGGCAGTTACCACTAATGTTACCAGAAAAGTATATATGTTAGTATTGTTATAGTAAGGTAACATGAAGAAAAGAGGGGTGAAAAAAATGATACTACACAAAACACAAAAGGAAACCGAAGCCGTGACTGAGTTCCTCGAACACATCCTGGAGAACTTCGACGCCTTTATTGAGAAAATCAGGAAATAAAAAAGTTTTAATTTTTACTATTCCCACGATTGATTTATATCAAAACCAAAAGCTAATTTAAACCGTTCTCTCATATTTCATAGAATTTATTTGTCCTTTTATGACGGTAAACTAACCATTCTGATAGTTCTTTTAATTCGGCTCTTTCTAAAGGAATATTTTTATAACACAAATGGCCATGGACAACTTCAAAATCGTCATTCAATGTTTTAATTCTTCTTACTGTTTTATATTTTGTCAAACACATTATTTATTTACCTTCTTTTTCCTTTTTATCGTTTAAGGGTTCGCTTAAGATGATTTGAACCTTTTTTCCTTCCCAGTCCTTCGGTAGATAAACATGAGCGCCTTTCCCTGTTGGTTTTACTATTCTTTCGATTAGTTCGTAACCTTCGGTTTCGATTTTCTTTTTCATGAGTTTTATTTCTGAATTTACCATGTATATATTCTTTATGTATTAATATATATATTTATAGATTAAATCTATAATATTATATACTACTTTATACAGATCATCATTTACAAACAAAATTAAGAGGTGAAAATGATGAAAAAAGATAACATACTCAAAGACGAGGCAGGGCAAAGCATGGCAGAGTACATATTACTATTCGGGGGAATAATAATCATCGCCATCGCCGGCCTATACATATTCCAAAACTATTTCACGTTTAGAGAACCAGTAACCGCTGAAAACGACATACAACATATAAGAGAAGGATACTAACTATCTTTTTAAAACTTATTTTTTTTTACATTTTCAGAAATTCTACTTTTTTTCTCCTGATAATTTTTTTTCAGGGTGGGGTGGGATGTCCCCCTGGTGGGACGATGGGCCGATTTATACAATTTGAAACCTTTAAAAGGTTTCATCCAAAAGGAGATATTTTTATGCCGTTATTTGTATGTGAAAAATGTGGTTATATCGATAATACGGCGACTTCTGCCTGTTGTTGGCCCCATAATTACGAGGACAAACCTATTTTATGTTCTAAGTGTTGTCCAAAGCATAAAGGTAAGGTTTCTACTCCAAGAAAGATGAACCGGAAACCAACAAAGGAACAGTTAGAGAATGCTAAGTATTGGGGACGTGTTAAGCTCATTGGATAATTAAAATAAGTTGGAGAGTGATGGTATTAAGCGATATAAAAAGATTATACGACCTAACAACCAGTAATAAACACCTAACGGTTTATTGGGTGTCTTGCAACTGTTTGTATATTAAACCAGTCTTACCCGCGTCGCCGGGAGCAGTGGAACGTATGGGACGGTTATGTGATGATCTTGATGAACATTTCCCTGGCCTGGTTTATGAGCACCGAGCGGGTAACACTCTAAGGGTGGAGGTGAAACAGTGAATGCTTTACTCTGGGGACTTATACGGATGGGTTTATGGTTTGCAAGTGCTTTAATTGTTATATTAGTTCTTAGATTATTATTTAAAACATTCGGAGGATTTTAGAACATGGCAATACAAATCGATACTAAATTTATACAGACCTTTTTAAACCTGTTCGGGTACAGCGTAAAGGAATTAAAGACCGTCCTGGCGGTTGATGGTAATAAGGGGCCTTACACTATAAGAGTTATTAAAAGATACCAAAATGATAAAGAAATAGTCGTTGATGGTGATCCTGGCCCACAAACACAGGGAGAAATAATCAAGGATATACAAGACATGTTCAACACGAAAGGGATTAGTAAAAAGTGTATTGGTACTAATCTGGCTGTGGATGGTAAGTTTGAAAGTGTAAGTACAAAGGTTACAAATTGTTTCCAGGGCATCGTAGGAATAGCTCAGGACGGTGTATTCTACTTGCAGACACTTACTGGGCTTGTAAGTTACAATAGTACATCAACCAGCGCCAAAAATACAACTTCTAATGGTGTTGTTACTATTAGTTACGCTGAGGATAGGCAGGACACTGCTTATACATGTGGTCCTTCATCGTTGAAGATGGCTTTATCGCATTATGGCCTAAATGTTGATGAAATTTGGATAGGACGGAAGGCAGGGACAACCAGCACCGCCGGGACCAGTGTGGAGAACATGGTCAATGTTATAAAGGTGATTAACAGCACGTATGGTACTAGTTTTAAGGCACGTAGTGAAGGTTTTAGTAGCTGGGAAACACTCAAGGGATATCTTAGTAAAGGATACCCGGTTGTTCTGAGGGTGCAGAGCTGGATACATCCAAATGGTGGGGAACACTATGTACTTCTCTATGGACTTGATATTACTGGTGGAAAGGCTTACTTAGGTGATCCATCATATGGTAAACGGACTGTAACATTAGCAGACATTAGAGAGAGGATACGTAAGGTTTCATCAGCTTCTATTATTGTAATAAGCAAATAAAGGTCTATTTTTAGGTATAATTTTATACCTATTCCTACTCTTTTTTCTACAGTAGAAAAAAATAAGGTAAAAAAAAATTAGGGTGGTTCAAGAAATTTAATTCAAAGATTTCATGTAAACTGAATTTTTGTCTAAATATTTATCAATATCTTCAATTATATCTTCATCAAGATTACGTAGAATTGCTTTTATTATTCTACGATCTTCACTGTATTCACTGTCTAAATCAAAATCAAATATTTCATTGAGCTCGTATGATACATCAACTGCATCATATTTTTGATTTTTAACTCGTTCAGCTAACAGTTTCATGATTTTAACTACGTTTTCTTCATATAGTACTGTGAGATTTTCTTTGAAATCTTCTAAACTTGATGCATTGTAATAAAATGTCCGAGCATCATTATACACTGAACCATCCTCATAGAAACTGATACCTATATCTGCCCAGGCATCGTCAGCTATAAGAAATTGTGCATAACAAGTAGTTCCTGATTGGTTATTATCGTATTCTAGAGTCCAACCATCCCCAAAGGTAGCGGTTATTTCCTCGAAAAGTTTTTCATCATGTTCTTCAGCTTCTATTTGACAGATTTCATTACTTTCTAATGTTCTATTTTCACATTCATAGTCACTTACAACTCTTGAATGAGTATAACTTTTTGTTTCCATCTTATTCACCTCTTAACTAAATATTTAGAGTGGTTCGAGAAGAACCACTTTAACACGTTTACCTACCCATGAAACAGGAACGTTCACCCGTCCACTATTACCATGCGATTTAACATTCTTATCTAAGGATTCAAGGTATAAACCTTCGATTTGACATTCATTTTCAATTCGTATTTTCAATATTCTTTCTTCAATGAATTTTATTGCTTGTATGTCTTTTATTTTAATTGTGTAATCTTGTTTGTCAGTGTAGATGTCTATTTCTTCTTTATCTCCCATTACAGCTGTTGTTTTGAATTTATACTCTTTATTTTCTTTCCTTGTTTTGATTTCAACAATTTCAATTAATTCAGTGTCGATAATTTTTCTTAATTCTTTGTAAACAAGTTCACTCATCTGTTTCACCTCTAAAAAAAAGAGATTTTAGAATAAGACTTCTAAATCTGCTAAAAGTTCTATTAATTCAGTGTTTTCATCATAAAACTGATCATATTCAGTATCTGTCATATCTGAACCGTCACTGTTGAAGTAACTTATTTTTGTGAACTGATTTTCTTTTTCTACAGTTTCGATTTTGTGTTCTACAATTTTTGAGTTTTCGACTACGATTTCGACATTTTTGTCCTGTATTGCAAAGCATATTTTTCCGTTCATTTTTTGTCACCTTTTTTGTCACCTTTTACTCTTGTTAGTTATACATTGTATTAACTTATATATAAATGTTTGGGTTATCTTCATTAAAAAAATATTCTGAAGGTGTCACAATTTGTGACAGGTAGGAACACTTAGGAATCGATGAGGGATTAAGGAACACCTAAAAAGAGTAACTATTAGTTTAAACAACCATTCCACCACAATAAAAGACAGTTTAAACTAATAATCACACAAAAATTTAGAAACTCATAAATATAACTGAGACATAAATTTCAAGTGATGGATCTTCGCAACGATGAAAAAGTGCAGGAATTCTTCCTAGAACGTGACATATCACCACAAACAGAAATAAACTACCTAAGATACCTTAAATATTATATTAAAAACTGTGGAGATGGACTAACACCAACAGAACTAATAAAAGAAGCCATAAGCGAAGAAAGAGCAGGAATATACGAGGAAGATCGACAAATCAAAAAAAGATTTCAAAGACTGAAAATATGGCTTAAAACACGTGAAATGGGTGATAAAACAAAAAGAACCATATTAAGCAGTATAAAAACGTTTTATAAGACATTAAATGTTAAATGGATACCTGATGTTACAATTAAGGTAAAGCGTAAAAAGCAGGTTAAAATAGAACACTTATCAACAAGAGATGAGATCAAGAAAGCCCTTAACGAGTCCAGTATACGATACCAGGCCATAATTTTATTAGCTGCAGCATCAGGTTTGCATAAAGGAGATATACTTCATCTTAAATTAAGTGAATTCCTTGAATCCTTTAACAGCCAAACCAGAACATACCTTAATGACATATCTGATATAGACCAACTTATTAATATTGCTGATAAACAGGAAATTGTTTTAAAGTGGGAAAAAGGAAGGTACAAAAACGATATAGAATACATGACCTTCAGCAGCCCTGAAGCGACCAGGGCAATAGTTGAATACCTCCGAAAAGACCCCCCAATGAGCGGTGATGATTACTTATTCAGGGTTAAGGGGCGGAAAATAAACAGCAATAGTTTTAATATCTATTTTGAAGATTTAAACGAAAGATTAGGTTTAGGAGATTACGCAAAAGACGATATAAAGAAATATAAACGGGTTAATATTAAAAACCTCCGTTCCCGGTTCGGTTCCCTGATCATGGAAGCGGAACTAGGATACCGTCAAATCGAGTATATGATGGGTCATGTCTTACCGGCGGTGCAGGGTGCTTATTTTAAGTTGCCTTCTGAAGATACGATGCGTACTGCTTATTTAAAAGCCCTTCCACATTTAATGATATTAGAACCCCTGGAAACACGTGTTCTGACCGATGATCGCTTGAAAGAATTTGAAGAAAGGGATAAGCAGAAAGATAAGATAATTGAAGACATGGGAAGACGTTTAGATGCTCTGGAGCGGGGTAAGGATCGTAAAGACCGGCTTAAAGAAATTTAAAAATAATTGTATAGTAATACTTTCAAAAAAGATCTCCAGCTGTATCGGGGCATTCTCCTTCCTTATTTTACAGTCATTTATAAATGATAGTAATACTTTTTTAATTAGTTTTTCTCTAACTTCTGCAAATCCAAAAAGAAGTTGGAAATCCCATATACTTTTTCATGAAAGAAGGCATATAAATCGATTACTGGCATAACAGAGGATTGAGAAAGCTTTAAATATATGAAAATACTAAAGTATTTTTACAGATTGATTTAATTCACGATACAAAAAAAGTAAGTAAATAATAAGAATTATTGGGGGTTATATTAACGAAAAAAGGATAGTGATGACTAAAACATAAACATATAAATAGATAAAGTATCAACTAAGTATATCAAAACACAAGGGCAGTGTTAACTTATAACTCTTCTATTATCCGCTCTGGATTCGTGAATAGAAGAGCGGAGCGAAAGGGGAATCGGGTATCAAACTTCATCCCCTCTGCTCCTAACCACACTACTGGGAGTGGGCTAAATGGAACTTTTATCTTCAGAAGGTATAAATTTATCGAAAAATCAGGTAAATTATCAGGATATAACGAAGCTTGAACAGGAATTTGAAGAAAAATATCAACAACTCTGTAATTTAAAAACAGGGGCTGAGAGTGAGGAGTATCAGTGTTTAAGGGCTGATTTGTTCCGTATTGATGAAGAAATAGATAATTTACTGTGGAGATGACCGTATTATGTCATCTCCTGTGTTTTTTCCTCAGTTGTTTTATGATGTGGTAAACAGGTTACATGGTA
>CAZOZP010000090.1:0-10303 GCA_964584325.1 uncultured Melioribacteraceae bacterium | reverse complement strand
AACCCTGATAAGATTACTTATCTCTTCAGAAGTATCCGGAAATCTCCTGAAGTTATTTTTTAATCTGTAATATATTTCTTCAAAAGTACCTTTCCAACTTAAGCATTATAGATATCACCTCTACGGGGTTCATTCGTCTGTCAAATTCATTTTGTTACTGAGATTCCGCTCCTTCGGAGCTGTTTCATCTTCAATATCTTATTCCGTTTTTATTCAGAGACTGCATTACCATTTTTACTCTCTTCAAGCCCGTAGGGCTGGCATCTTAGTAACTAAACTCATCAACAAAATAATAGAGCTGCTTAAGCAACGACATCTAATTAACGGCAATAAGATGTCGCTCCTACGGAGCTATCATAAGCTTTTGTTTCATCTTGTTACTGAGATTCCGCACCTGCGGCGCTGATTCATCTGTATTCTCAAAATCCTTTTTCCCTTCTCACAGAGACGCAAGGCCTTGCGTCTCTACTTTGTTACCCGTTACTCTGTTACTTTCTTAATCTGCCTCCGAGAGCCTCAGGCACCGGACACTTTACGCCTGCCCAACTGTCTTACACGTCACGGTTTTATTGATTTCTCTTTCGATTTTCTTTGAGCATAGTAATAGAATAACGGCATATATAGAATTATCATTACGGCCGAAAACATAAGTCCGCCTGAAACCGCAAATGCAATTCCCTGCCAGAATTTATCTGAACTGTAAATCATTATTGGTAATAGTCCGCCGATGGTTGTCAGCGTTGTTGCCATAACAGGTCTGATTCTCATATATGCTGCGGCAACAATATCTTCAGGCTTAACGGATAACGATTTTTTCGATATATAATCCACCATAAGTATTGAATTATTTACTGCTATTCCTATAAGCAATAAAATTCCTGCATAAGAACCTCTGTTAAACTGAAGATCAAAGTACCAGAACACGATTGCTATTCCCATTATTGAGAAAGGGAGTGCGGAGATAACAAGGATAGGTTTTTTCAGACTCTCAAACAATCCGGCGCAAATCATAAACATCAGTACCACGGCAAACAGAATCACAATTTCAATTTCAAATCTCTCGTCATTATTCATAAAGAAATTATAGTATTCCTTTTCAATTTTATAACCTTCCGGGGGAGAAAATTTATTTAGAACTGCATCGGTAAATCTGTCAGCTATTATCTGCGCCCCCTGGAACTCATAACTTACGGCTTTTATATACTGTTTGTTTTCCCTTTTAATGCTTGCCGGTACCTTTTCTATCCGGAAATCAACCAGGTCCTTAATTTTAAGTTCAACACCCGCAGGCGTTTTAAATATTGTGTTGTTCAACTCTTCAAGCTGAATGTTTTCTGCTGATCTAAATGATAGTTGAAGAAATCTTTCCTCTCTTCCTGCTTTTATATTAACCCTGTTCATTCCCGAATTAATTCTTCCGGCTATCAGTTGAATCAGTTCAGAAACATCTGCTCCGTATTCACTTAGCTTTTTTTTATTTACTTTGCCGAATATTTCAAATCCCTGCCTGCCGTAATCTATTAATCCGGCACTCTCTGTATTAATATTTCTTATACGCTTACTCTTACTCAGTTCATCAGAAAGCCGCCCTGCCAGTTTTTTCATTTCGTTATAATTATAACCGGTAATTTTTATCGAATTCCGAATCCCTCCGCCTCCCATTCCGTTAAAAAAGCCTTCACCGAATCCCATAATTGCGGTTTCGATACCTCCCGTCATTGCCGCCAGGGATATAAGGTATTGTTTAATTGCAAGCGGAGCATTAGACGAGGCCTGTTTTTTGGAAAAATCTACAGACAAATAGGCTGTTTCTTCGTTATAGATGTCAACTCTAACTTTATCAAAATACTTTCTGTACTTTAGTATTTCATTTTCAAAATTCAGAGTCACATTTTTTATCTGACTAATATCATTCCCGTTGGGAACAGTAAGCATTATAAACAATTGTGAATCTCTCCCGAATTCCCAGGGATCACCGTAAGTTATGTGATTTGCAAGAAGATTAAGACATCCGCCGAATGCATAATTGATGTACTCTCTGCTGTCTAACCATATATCACTTTGAAATATCGTGTTGTAGTATTCTCCGAAAGTCTCATCCTCAATTCTTTCCGGAATCATCCAAACCGGAAGTCCGATCATCCAGACAAGGAATATTATTGCGAACTTCTTGTATTGAAACACAATTTTCTGAATTCCGGCGTATAACTCAAAAATTCTGTTTTGTTTTTTATTATGAGATTTGCCTTCAATAATGATGAAATCGGAATTACACTCGTTTTGTTGCTCGTTTATCTGAGTGTTTTCCGATAATATTTTCCTGCAGAACTTAATGTAAAAATATGGCATAAAAGTAAATGAAGCTATCAGGGAAGAGACAACAGCATACGAAATTGCAAGTGCAAACTGCACCAAATAAAGTCTTACTTCTCCTGAAAGAAATATTACAGGTATGAAAATGGCAATGGTAGTAAAGGTTGATAAAAATACCGGATAAAATATTTCTTTCAATAACACCGAAACACGCTTTTTGTTTTCGGATATCAGATGACTTTGAAGATAATCTGTTACAACAATAGAATTATCCACCATCATTCCGAAGCCTACCGCAAGAGCTGCAACGGAAACAATGTTGATATCCGTTCCCGAAAAATAAAACAACAGAAAAGTAAGTGCGGAAGAGAACAGTATTGAGGAAAATATTATAAGTGAATATCGCAGTCTGTGAAAAATCAGAATAAGAATAATTAAAATAATGAATAGTCCGAACATTGCATTTAAGGAAAGACTTCTGATTTCCTCCCTCATTTTATCGCTTTTATCCTGCTGAATCCTTACGTTAAATCCCTTCAGTAAAGTTTTTTCCAAATCAATAGTTTTTTCTCTTACAAGTTCTGATGTTACCAGTGAATTAGCACCATTCTTTTTGGTAATATCAATAGTAACTGTTTCCTTACCGTTTATTCTCACAAAATTTGTCTGCTTCTGATATGTATCCTGTACCTCACAAATATCGCTTATCCGAATTACTCCACCTGATGAATTTCTAACTATTAAATTCGCGATATCTTGCGGTGCCTTTATGTATTCCGGGAAAGTAATAAGAATTCTTCTGCTGCCGGAAGTTATTGCGGCGTCCGACAAATACCCGGAAGCAATTCTTATTGTACTAAGAATTTCTTCCTGTGTAATTCCATAGAGTTTAAGTTTATCATAATCCATCAGAATATTAATAATTCTATCGCTCCCGCCTGAAATTTCTGCCTTTGCAACACCTTCAACAGAACGGATTTTATTCAGGATATTCTTCTTAACAAAATTCCTTATCTCACTGTCGCTCCCGTTGCCGGAAATCGTTAATGTCATAAATCCCTGCAGGTCTCTGAAGCTTTCAGGAATGTAGGGCACCAAACTTATGGCTGAAACATCGTTCGGCAGAATTTCTTTAATGGAATAGATTTTTTCATTGATTTGAATTCTCACAAAATCCATATCTGTATCAGATCTGAAATCCATATCTATTGTGCAATTGCCTTCACTTGATGCGGACCTGATATTAACAAGATTTTTTATTGAAGAAAACTCGGCTTCCATAATACTTGTGATGCGCGCTTCTACAGCTTCCGGGGGAGCACCCGGCCAGGAGACCTGAACGCTTAATGACGGGAACTCCGTTTCAGGAGATAATTCAACAGGAATATTAAAAAACGAATAGCATCCCAGCAGAAGTACTGAAAGAAAAAACATCAGAGCCGTTACCGGTCTTGAAAGGAAGCTGTAAAATACTTTTTTCACTATTCAGTCACTTTTATCTTTGCATCATGTCCAACGGTAAAATGACCTTCTGTAAGGACTTCCTCGCCTTCCGAAATACCTTCTGTAATTTCGATATTTGTATCATCGGCTTCGCCGGTTTCAACATATCTCCATTTAGCAGTTCCGCCTTCATTTACAAAAACCACGCCCCTGTTGTCGCGAAGCAACAAAGCCTCTTTAGGAATAATTATCCGGTCTGAGAGCACTTCAGAATATATCTTCATTGATGCAAACATACCGGGCTTAATTATATTGCCCGGATTTGATATTTCAACTGTAACACGACAAGTTTTGGAATCTGTTTCAACTACGGGACTTATATAAATAACCTTTCCGATATAAGATTTTTTAGCAGCCGGGAATTGCACTTCCACTCTGCTGTTTAGTTTTACTGATACTATATCACTTTCAAGCACAGCTGCATCTATTTTTATTCTGTCTGTATTAACTATTCTTAATATTTTCGTTCCCTGATTTATATAAGAATAAGGAGGCAATTTGAAATCTGCAATATACCCTCCCAGCGGAGCCTTAATCAGTGAATAGGAGTATTTTAATTCGGCATTTTCCATATCTATCTTCGCCTGCGAAAGTCCGCTTCTGCTTTCAATCATTTTCTCTCTTTCCGATCCGGTAAGAATAAGTGCTGTTTCCAGCTTATCTTTTTCGTTTTTGTAAGATTCAGCATCTATTTTCTTTTGGCTAAATTCCTTTTCCAGAGCAGAAAGTTTTTCTTTCAGCACAAGAGCATCCTGCGAGTATTCAATTTCACCCATTTCTCTTTTCTGAGCAACATATTCAATTTTCTTTTGCTCCAAAATGCTTTCGGCCTGCTTAAGCTGAATCCGCAGTTCTTTCTGGTCGAGTTCAAGAAGCATTTGTCCGGCAGTTACTTTTTGTCCCTCATAAATATGAACTTTGCTTATATAACCGTTTATTTCAGGTATCACTTCCAGATCTTCCCATGCCCCTGCCAATCCGTTTGCATTTATGCTTTTTAGAATTTCTCCTTTCTTCACTTTTACTGTTTTCACATTGAACACGGCATTTTCCGGAGTTTTTATATCCTCAATATTTCCGTAATCAGTGTTATC
The DNA here is from genome assembly GCA_964584325.1 of uncultured Melioribacteraceae bacterium. Classification (GTDB taxonomy): domain Bacteria; phylum Bacteroidota; class Ignavibacteria; order Ignavibacteriales; family Melioribacteraceae; genus CAZOZP01. Next base: position 5,393 of record CAZOZP010000090.1, on the reverse strand, counting down.
CTCAGCCGAGGGCATCATTTGAATTATAAGCAACAAGGCAGTCAGTGATATTACTATTACCACAACCTTTTTTGTAATTGATTTCATTTATTTTTCTCCCCAATTCTTCAGGCATATATTAAACTAGTTCTAAGGTCCCGAGGCTTTAATATTTCTATCGTCTTCAAGCCAGTATGGCTGACATAAGTTTTTGTTTCATCTTGGTACTAAGATATCACCCCTACGGGGTTCATTAGTCTGTCAAATTCATCTTGTTACTAAGATTCCGCACCTACGGTGCTGTTTCACCTGTATTCTCAAAATACTTTTCCTCGTCACGCGTTACGCGTTACGGTTTTCCGTCTTTCCCGCCCATTTCTCAAGATTCAAATATATAACCGGAATAACGATCAATGTAAGAAATGTTGCCGAGACGAGACCTCCTGCGATGGCTATTGCCAAAGAAACCCTCATTTGCGTTCCGGCACCAAGGCCGAATATCATAGGCATCAAACCGAATATCACTGTAAGAGAATTCATCACGATAGGACGGAACCTGTCTTTCCCTGCTTCAATTATTGCCTCTTTTATACCCAGACCTTCCTTTCTTTTTCTGAGAATAAACTCAACCTTAACCACGGCATCATTATCTGCAATACCAACTAGAATAAGAAGTCCGGTTAATGAAATAATACTTATGCTTTCCCCGAATACATAGAGAAGAAGAATTCCGCCCACAAGACCCATCGGAATTGAAAAAATTATTATAAACGGATAAAGAAAAGATTCGAATTCAGAAGCAAGAACCATATACATTAGCAGAATTGAAATAATGATTGCCAGATAAAGTTCAGCGAACGATTCTCTTATTTCATCATTTGCCCCGCCAACAGTAATCAGTTCATCATTATCCGTTTTAATTTCCTTAATAACTTCGTTGATACCCTCAACCGCTTTATCCACCGAAATTCCATTAAGTCCGGCAAAAACATAAGTTGTTCGCGACTGTCCCTCCCTTCGGATTTCATTTTGCTCCGATGCTCTTCTGTAATCAACAAGATTCTTCAGCAGAATTGATTTTTCGCCGTCTGCATAATGCAACTCCAACAGCTTAGTTAAACTTTGTCTGTTATTTTCAGGCAAAACAATTCTTACAGGAATTCTTTTTTCAAAATCGGAAAAACTTGTTGCCTCAGTCCCCTTTATTCTTTCTGATAAAAATGTCGCAACTTCACCCGGATCAACGCCGTAAGTGTTACATTTTTCCCTGTTAATCTGTACTGCAAACAGATCAGATAACTTTTCTGTACCTTTCCTTACTTCAGTTAGTCCTTCAATATTCTTTTTCTTAAGAAGCTCAATTAATTGGTCGGCCATTTCGGAAGCAGCATTCTGGTCTTCCATTTGAATCTTTATTTCAATGTCATTTTCAGAAGGTTTTATCAGTTTGGAAAACACAGATTCCACAGGTTTAATCCTGTAGCTGAATCCGCTTTTCTCCAAGGCTTTTCGGATTTGCCCGGCCGCATCTTTATAATAGGCTTCATCCTGAAGCTTTATGTAGATATTTGTCTTATTTACAGAAAGCTGTTCTTTATTTTGGAAATCGAATTCATTCACGATTCCGATGTTTGAAACCAATATATCAACACCATCAAGTTCAGCAAATTTCTTCTCAAATCCGGATGTAGCTTCCGCATTACCTTTAAGGGAAAATCCTTCCGGATAAGAAATTTCCAAAACAAATTCGTTCTCTTCATTTGCCGGTATAAATTCCTTTTTCATATCATATACAGCAAACATCGTAATTAGAATAAGAACACAGGAACCGATTAATACCTGCTTGTTGTTTTCGAGTGCCCAATGCAGAAGAGTTTCATATTTAACAATAATTTTATCAAGCAATCCGTTTGAAATTAAATAAATCTGTTTCAGAAACTTATTCAATGAAGCGCTGTTTCCGCCTTGCTTTCTCCGGATCTGTCTTGAAGCAAGCATCGGAACTAAAGTAAGCGCAGTAATTATTGATGAAGCGAGCGAGAAAATAACTGCTTTAGACTGATCGGCAAAAATATACCCTGCCACACCTTTTACGAATATCAGCGGCAGAAACACAGCGGCGGTAGTAAGAGTTGCGGCAACAATTGGCATTGCCACCTCGTTTGTTGCTTTTACCGTGCTTACAATCAGATTACTGTTTTTCTCCGAATGCGAGGAAATGTTTTCTATTACAATAATCGCATTATCCATAAGCATTCCGATTCCGAGCGCAATGCCGCCAAGGGAAATTATATTGAAGCTTACTCCGGAAATATAAAGCAGAAGCGTAGTGATTACGAGTGATGCGGGAATTGTGATTCCAATAATTAACACATTACGGATACTTCCAAGGAAAAAGAAAAGCACAAGAACCGCAAGAATTCCTCCGTAGAAAATTTCCTGACGGATATTTGCTATTGAATCTTCTATAAATCCGGATTGGTCGGAAACAATTTTGAGTTCATATTCCGGATATTTTTCATTCAGCTCAGTCGTAAGTTTCCTTACAGCCTTAGCAATTTCAACAGTATTGGCTTCAGGTTCCTTATAAACAAAAAGGCTTACCACTTCATTACCGTTTAATCTTGTAAGACCTTGTCTTTCCTTAAAACTTTCCTTTACTTCGGCTATATCCTTTACAAGAATTGCACTTCCGTTTTTATTCCTTTTCACAACAGTATTTTCAATATCATGAATATTTTCAAATTCACCCAAAGTTCTCAGATTATAGCGGAAGAATCCTTTCAGAACCGAGCCGGAAGATACATTGATATTTGCTTTTTTTAATGCCTCCGTAATCTGATCATACTGAAGACCGTTCATATTTACTTTTTCCGGGTCTGCAAATACCGCAATTTCGCGTTCCAGTCCCCCCGCTACCGCTGCCATTGCCAGACCTTCAATTTGTTCAAGTCGCCTTTTAAATATTACCGAAGCATTATCTTTCAGTCTGATAAGCTTATTGATTTCGGAAGAATCAGAATGCGGCTCTATAAATCGGTTAGCTGAAGTTTTCGGATTTCTTTCGCTAAGTGCCAAAGACATAACAGGTAGAGATGAAGGATCAGTTCTTAAAATATTAGGTCTTTTCGCTTCCTTCGGCAGAGTAAGGGCTGTATTATCCAGTTTTTCGCGCAGTGCCAGAAAACTGTAGTCCATATTTGTACCATAAGTGAAATCCACAGATATAAGTGAAACACCTTCCTTAGAAATTGAAGAAATATTCTTCACTCCGTTAATCGAAGCAATCTGAGACTCCAGAGGTTTAGTAATCATCTCCTCAATTTCTTCAGCAGAAGCGTTCAGATTTTCAGTCTGCACCATAAGATGGGGTTTATTAATATCAGGGAGGAAATCCACGCCGGTTTTACTGAAAGCATAAATACCCAAAACCGCAAGAGCTATATAGAACATACTAACAGCAACAGGTCTTTTAACAGAATTTTGGGGTAATGACATTATTTATGGGTTCCTTAATTATATTTTACTACAGAGCGCACGAAGAACACAGAGGTTGTTTCATTTAACCTTTCGTATTATTCTTTGATGATACATTTTTCAACTTTTTTAGATTTGCCAGTCTTACGCTCTTTCACAAACTGCATTTTATAATTTAATGCAGCTAGAATTGGCCGCAAAGTGTTTAAACTTATATTTATTTTTTCTCCTGAACGAATTCCTTGAATTACTGTTGGAGAAACACCTGCTTCTTCAGCAAGTTTTCTAACCGATATACCTTTTTCTTCCATAGCTTCAATCAAAAATTCTGACAGAAGAAATTCTTCATATCCTTTTTCAAACTTATTTTTCCATTCAGGATTCTTCATCATTTTATCGAATGTAGTTTCAGTTTTATTGTTCATAATATTTCCCTTCACTTATTCTTTTTAAGTAATCCAACCGAAGCCTAATGGCCAGTTCTTTTTCATTCGCAGGAATTTTATCGGTCCTTTTTATAAAAGCGTTTGTAATAATTATTTTCTTCCCTTCAACAAAGAAGGAAAGGAATCTATAAGGTTGCGGCTTAAACGCATATATTTTATCACCTTCATTCCGGTATTTGGTAATATCATTTATTTTGCCCGAATCAGCCATCCTTTTGAATAAATAAAACACCTTAATCTGCATATCAATATTAAGTTTTAGAAAGTATTCGAGAGATTGACTATTTCCTTTTTCATCGAAGTACCATTCAATAGTAAATTTATCACCCGTATAAGCTACAAAATCCCGGTTCACCATAACTAATGTATCACTATATTGTTACATTTTCAAGTTTAATATATACAAGAAATTATATATTTATTTACTTCAACTCCCAGATTTAAGATGTCGCTCCTACGGAGCTGACATCAATTTTGTTTTATCTTGTTACTGAGATGTCACCCCTACGGGGTTCATTAGTCTATCGAATTCATCTTGTTACTAAGATTCCGCTCCTACGGAGCTGTTTCGCTCACGATTGTCATCCTGAGCGAAGCGAAGGATCTCAATCTATAATATAGGCCTTGGTCTGCGCGTCACGCTTTACGCATCACGTCTTCAAGCCCGTAGGGCTGATATCTTAGTAACACAAACACCACAACAAAATTAAAGAGCTGCGTAGCTGCGGCATCTTAATCATACCATTCGAATAAATACTTGTCTTCAAATTCAATCTCAAACTTTTTCAGCATTTTTAGATATTCATTCTTAAAACTAATACTTGAATGATGTTCTCTTTGAGATAAAATATATTTCACAACTCTGGCTACTTGCGATTTCGAATATGTAAATGCTCCGTACCCTTCCTGCCAATTGAATTTTCCAACAACCCATCGGCTTTCATTTATAAACTTTGAGGAATTTGCTTTAATATCTCTTGCAATTTCTGATACGGAGATTGCCGGATTCATTCCAATCAGAATATGAGTATGGTCAGGGTTGCAATAAATCGCCATTGTCTTAGATTTCTTATTACTTATAATTCCGGTGATATATTTTTCTAATTCATCGCGATGTTTTTCGTTTATTAAATTTGCTCTCCCCTGAACAACAAAAACAATGTGTATAAATATTTGTGTATAAGTGTTTGGCATAAGCATAATTATTAAAGGAATAAATATAATATTACAACATACAGTATCGAAAAGGAAAGGATATATAAGAATACTTTCTTAAACGTCCATTCGAACTGAAACAATCCGCTGATAAACTCAATGAGTATTTGAAATATTTCCATTTCAACCACTGTTTTTAAAGTATGTTAAAAAGATGTCGCTCCTACGGAGCTCCCATTAGTTTTCGTTTTACCAATGTTACTAAGATGTCGCTCCTTCGGAGCTGTTTCAACTGCAATATCTTATTTCGTTTTTATTCATAGACTGCCTTAACAT
>CAZOZP010000089.1:0-10324 GCA_964584325.1 uncultured Melioribacteraceae bacterium | reverse complement strand
AAGTAAAATTTGATGCTTCCGGACTCGGTTCAGGAATGTATATATATAGGATAGAAGCCGGCAGTTTCTCGGCTTCAAAGAGGATGATGTTGGTGAAATAGTGACAGGGTAACGGGTGACAGAGTGACGAGTAACAAAGTTGGGCAGACGTAAAGTGTCTGCCCTTTTTTTTAATTTACCACTAAGGCTCAACGACACAAAGGGGGAATTAAAACCGTGAAAAGTTTTACACTCCCTATATAAAAATCATTAGAATATAAATGTTATATAATAATATTTACGAAATATTATATATATTCATAAAAACGTTTGTGCGTATAATGAAATAATTGTAAATTAGACGTCAATAATTAAGTGTTACTTATACATAAAAATTAGCGGGGGTTTCAATGAAGAATTTATTTTTATGTTCTTCTGCTTTAGCTTTTCTTTTATTTTCATCGTGCGATATTATAGAATATACAGCCGATTCCGAGAATAACCAAAAAATTGTTTCTGCGGCACAGGCAAAACCGGAATTTGATATTCTATCTGTTAAGGATTCAGCAATTCTTTTTAATTCTGTTATTTTTAATAATAAAATTGAAGTGGAGAACGGGAAGTTGCTGAGAGTAGAGTATTATATGGACGGGGATAAGATTGGCAGCACGTCAGGCAATGATCCTTTTGTATTAGAAACCTATTACTTCAATGATACCGAACATAAATTGGCCATTCGAGTTTATACGACAACCGGGACAGGCAGCTTAGCGGATAAAATGAATCAGGAAACAATGGTGCTAAACAAAGAATTGGTTGTATTTATAGAAAACAGAATGTCTTATACAGAACCTTTTATTGATCAACTTGCCCAAAAAGAAGGCCGGCTAATTATCAGCTGGGGTGAATATCCGTTTATTAATTTTCAGGCTTATCTGATTTATTCAAGATATTACGATTCCCAGACCGGTAGTTTATCCGAACCGAGATTGCTGGCAAATATAAAGGATCGCGAAACAACGGAGTTTTGCGATACTAATTATGTTGGGGGAAATGTCAGATATTTCATAGTTACAAAAGCAAGAGATACAGAGCTCAAAAGCGATGAGTTATACTATAATTACACTCCCGTGCCGTTCATAATCTCTAAAGCCGGGAAGGCGGATGCGGTAATCAGTTGGCGCAAATCTGAATACCATAATTATGTTAAGAATTATGAAATTCAAATTGGTCAGGATAGCGGAAATGTGATTCAGTATTATAAAAAGGTGATTATTGATAATCCGAATGATACAAGTGCTGTTATTCCTTTTGAATTCGGTAATGCTTTCTATGTTAAATTGAGTATTAATCCGGGTAAGTACGGCAGCTATTCTCAGCCCGTTCAGATGTTGAATCCTTTCCCCCGAATTAAAGAGATTGAAAATATTAAACAGTTCGTGAATTCGAAGGATGATGGTATAGTCTATTTAAATTTAAAAACGAAAATTGTCAGGTATAATTTAACAACGGAAACCATACTTAATGAAAGTTTCTGGTATCTTAAACTATGCGTTTCACCAAACAAAAAATATTTAATGGGAGTAAGAAATGCTTATGAGTTTGCTTTACTTGATCCAATAACGCTTGAACGTTCCACAGTCTTTTCTATTCGCACTTTAATGGCAAGTAAAACTAAATATGCCTCATTCTCTGATTATGGAATTACTGATGAAGGTATGATAATAATCACTGCTGAATATAACAACAAATCATTGGGTACTATTATTTTTAATCCTTTTACCGAGAAAATTGAAACTGAATATACACCTTATGAATTAGAATTATCGCAATTTGATATCTCGGGTACGAAAGACGGAGCAGCTTTATGTATAGCAGACAACCGTAAACTATTTAGAATAAAAGATAACAAAATAGAGTATTTATTTACTTATCCGGGAATGTCACTCTACGAAAGCAAATTTTCTTCCGATTGCTCAATGATTTTCAATCCAAATGATTCTGAATTAGGTATCTACAGTTCATCCGGTAATGCAAAGCTTGCGGTATTTTCCAATGACAGGTTTTCCTATCCTTCAGAGGACCCCGCTACCGGGAATGTAGGCATTACAACTACTGCACAATACAACATCGTGGAAAAAAATACATTGAAAATAATCCGTTCAGTTCCGCTTGTCCCAAGTGCAACGGCTTCATATTTTATGTACAATAATAAAATTTATTCTGAAAACGGTTCTTATTATGAATTATAGCAGGGGGATATTATGACTAAGTTATTTCTGATAATAATAATTGCTTCGGCAAATTTGTTTGCACAATCCGGTTTGTCCGTCGGAGTGAGAACATCATATAATTGGTTTAATCAGAAGGAAATGAAAGGATTGCTCCATAATTCAAGCAAAGAAATTTCCGCTGAAACGGGAGTTGATGCGAAAGTGACCGATAATTTTCCTGATTTTGCCGGACTGGGCTTATCGCTGAACTATTCATTTAGTGAGACATTTGAAGCAGGATTGTTTTTAGATTATTCTTCAACCGGGGGCAGGGTTCACTATTCTGATTATTCGGGAAGTGTGTCGGATGAGTATAATATTTCGTCATACTCAGTCGGGCCCGAAATATGCGGAATTAAAGAAGCAATGGGGCTTAACTGGCGATATTCGATAAGATTGCATTTGATTTTTTCAAATATGACCAATATTTACAAACTGAAAGCCGGAGAACTTTATGACAGAACCAAACTTCAATATTCTTCGACTAGTTTTGGAATTGAACCGGCCTTTGGTCCTTCAATAAAAGTATCGGGTTTCGATTTTGCAATTCAGGTAAGCTATATGATTGCCGCACTGGATGAATTCGGAAGAACATTTAATTCTAATCTTAAACTAAAAGACTCTGAAGGCAATAAAATTAGAAATAATTTAAGCGGATTAAGAACATCGATTCAGATTAATTATGAATTGTGATTATCGATGGAAGAGTGTGATGCGAAATGTTGAATCGAACAATCATTCACCCGGCTTTATTTTAATTTAGGTCCTTCGATTCCGGCATTGGCAGTTCCTTTAATTGTCAGATTGCGTTTATGACCTGAAACATCTCGCATATCTCCTTCAATTAAAGGCCAGTCTGCCCAGGCAGATGTATCCGGTTTTGTCATAAGAGCAATTGAATTTACTTCAGATAATGATGGCGGGGTATTAATAGCGTAAACTTTAGCGTACTGCATAAATATCCGTGCAGATCCTCTGTCGCCTCCGCCCACACAGATTGATACGGGAGTAACGAATTCAGGAGCAGGTGAATCAGGAGGAGGCCAGCCGCCCATTCCATTAATAATTGCCGGTGGTGTAGCAATTACAGCACCGTCGATTCCAAACTTAGTGAATTGATGAACTACTGTTCCGGAATCGGTTGCGAAATAATGCCAGGCCACATAAACCCACCCGCGCATCTCTGCTTCGTCAGGATAACCCGGTATTCCGCCATATTGACCGGGATTGATGTAAATAGTTGAGTAATCGCCTGTGTTTGTTGTAATGTTTTGGTTATAAACATAGTTTTGTAATGTTGAATCAAATCCGATATTTCCGGAAATCATTAAGAGTAACTGAGGCAGTCCGGAAACAGTTTCTGAGCATTGTATTACAAAAGGATAGTCGTTGCCGGTTCCGGTGTAGCCTTCCGGATTTGGAACAGTGCCGTATCCCATCGGCTCAACTGTATGAGTCCACGCCCCGATATACAAATTCTTTCCGGGCGTTTCAGCTCTGAATTCAGCATAGTCAGTCCAGGCTGTTCTCCCGAATTCAGTTGAAAGCTGTCGAGAACTGATTTCACCGGCCGGTTCTGAGGGAGAGTTACAATTTGACAAGCATATAAAAAGAATGAACACTAAAGCAGGTTGAGACAAGTATCTGAATAATAATGAAAGAATCATAAAAGTGATAGTCTTTTTGTTGGTTTGTTAATTCATTACAATTTAACGCAAAACATTCGCTTTAATTAAAAAGTTAATGTAGCTTTTAAAATTGGAAATAATATAAGCCCTTCAACTTTTTCCAAAGGTCGAATACCTCCAATTTCCCACGCAGTCTTTTCGCTGCGGAAACGGAATCCAACACTGATTAAACCGTTAAAATTTTTGTCAGCCAGAGATGATAAATTAGTATATTCGGCTAATAAACAGATATTTCTGCTGAGCTCAAGGTTTGCTCCGCCCATATACATAAACTCGGTACTTTTGCTTTTGTCTTCTAAATTGACAAAACTGCCTAAGCCGAGATGAAAGCTGTGTTTACCTGCTTTGTAACTAAAAACATTTCCGATGGATAAGGTGGAAATTTTAGGTGTATAAGATGACCATAGGGCTGCTTCAAATGAAGGTTGACGTAAATAATTCTGCTTTATGCCTAATGAAAAAGTTTCAAGAAAACTGCTTACAACAGGGAAAAATGTAAAAAAACCTATATGTGTTCGGGAAGTTGGAGCAAAAGTCAGATTAAGAAAAAACAATTCATAATCAGACAGATAAACTGTCTTCTTATTCATTGTAAATGCGGTAGGCATTATTAGTAATTCATGGTCCCCCGGCTTGTAATCATGTTCATTCACATCACCTGTTAAAATGAATTCCGTAATATTTCTGCGGGAACAAAACTTATTAATATAAACAGGATAGAAAATCAATCCATCAGTGGAATTGAAGATTTCGCCTTTCCCTTCTATTGATACATTAAAAATTTGGTTATAATTAAGTACAACAGAAGAATCCGTTTTGATTAAAAAGGAAACGGTAGAATCGCTAATTTCCTTAATAATGCAAAAAATCAGCTCTCCCGATTGCAATTGAATTTTATCGGGCTTGCCGGCTACTTGTGCAATTATTAAAACAGAAAACAAGAAAACAAAAATAAATCTCATGCCAATGTCCTATATATAAATTCCAATTATGCTCAAAAACTCTTTTTGGTGTAAATAATGAAATCGACTTCTTTTTATTAATAGACATTAACTTAATGCTAATATTAAAGAAAACAAAAGAATATTTTTATTGACCCGGAAAGCATGATACGTTGTATTATTATATGAATAAATACTATTGAAATTATGCAATTTCGGAATTATTATTGTAGTTGAACATTGGAAAAGATAGGGAAATGGGAAAAGTTCAAAAAGTAATTGTTATAATGATAATAATACTGAGTATTATTAAAGCGCAGGATTCAACAAATATAATCTCGCAATTCGGAATAACCTGGACTTTCGATAAAGAATACAGGTACGGTCAGTTCGTAAACGGCGACTATTGGGTTATCGGTCCGGTAAATATTATAAATATTGCTCCTGCTTCTACTCTTATTGAAGGAAGAACAATGAACGGCTCGATGGTTAATCCTCTTCCTTCCAATGGAATTACTCAGGGATTTGATTCTGAAACCTATGGCATATACGGACCTGATTTCAATGCGGAAATGAATGCTGCAAGACCGGGGAATAATGACTTGTCATCCGCAAATCCACTGATTCTTTCTACGAACAGCTCGCTTATTTCAACTATCAGCGATACTCTTGCCGGTAATAGACCACAAATTAAAACTGCGTCAATTCTGACTGTAATTAACGAAGTACCGCAGTCAGGAAGTTTTCGTCCATGGTATTGCGGTAATGATAAATCAATAAGATTCAGTTCAGAAGATATTAATATTTCCTTGTTGAAGAATCTGGAGACGGTTGAAAATACCCCTTTATTGTCAGATGTAGAAAAATATTTCGAACGTCCCTGGATTGATTTTGTGCCGGGATGGCTTGGAAGACATATACATCCGTCGGAAAATATGCCTGATTACGGTGCTTTTATGGCATCCAGGATTGGAGATGCTGCTCTTATGTTTCATCTTGATTTTTCTGCGGAAGGAAAATTAAAACTTCTTTATAGATATATTCAACTTGGATTGGATTTATACGGAATAGCAATAAATGGAGGTGAAAATAACTGGACTCCGAACGGAGGACATGCAAGCGGCAGAAAATGGCCGATAATATTTTCAGGATTAATTCTAGGCAACAGTGAAATGATAAATATCGGACCGGGGGATAGAACAGGAAATGTTGAGTTCGGAGAAGATGGGCAGACTTTCTATGTTACTCAGACAGATATAAATATGGTTCATTCGCCTGACCCAAGGGCAGAGGCAATGCAATATGAACAGAGTGATCTGGGATTGCCTGAATGGGGAATAGTTCATTCAACTGAACCTGTAAGGGATAATAAAAATTGGGATGCTACATATAGAATATGTTGCACCGGCAGTCATTGGCCGGGTTTTGTACTTGCGGCTCATATTATGGGTGTAAAAGAAATCTGGAATCATGATGCATTATTTGATTATATGGATAGGTATATGGAACTTACGAAAAGTGAAGATCCGGCAAACGATATTTTCTCAGTGCAAATGTGGACTAAATACAGAGCAGACTATGGGAATGTCTGGACAAATATTTTCGAAGTAATAAATAATCCCGCTGAATTCGGTATTTCTCAGAATTATCCTAATCCTTTTAATCCGACAACTACAATAGAATTTACTCTGCCTAAGGATTCTGATGTGATGCTAAAAGTTTACAATATTCTCGGACAGGAAGTTTCAACGCTGGTAAACAAACAAATGAAAGCGGGTTATCATAAAGTAAAATTTGATGCATCGTCCGCCTCAGGCGGATTGTCTTCAGGAATATATCTCTATAAGATACAGTCAGGAGATTTTTCGGCTGTGAAGAAACTTATGTTGGTGAAATAGTGAGAGAGTAACGGGAAATAGAGTAACTAAGTTGGGGCAGGCGTAAAGTGTCTGCCCTTTTTTTAACCCAAATTATTCGTTAGAAAATCTTTATCACTGAATACCATTGCAAAGAAAGAATAATTTGGGTAACCCCGCCTTACAAAATCTTATCCCGCATTTTGCGGGATTTAGATTTTGTTAGGCGATTTGTCATTACTTTCTTCCTCAATGACAAATTTGGGTTAAACTAATAAGCAACCAATACCGACAATTGGTTGATGAAATATAAGAATATTAATACTTTATTGAATCAATCAGAGGTGAAGTTATGAAATCAGCATTACTATTTATTTATCTAACAGTTACTATTTTGGTTTGTGGACAAACAGCAACAGCCCCATCGTCAGGTGATGGAACAGAGGGAAATCCTTATCAGATTGCAACTTGGCAAAATTTGTATTGGATAGCGGCAACAGATGCAGTAGTGCCTTCCCCAAGCAGTGCTGCGCGGTTGTCTGCTTACTATACACAGACGGCGGACATAACTTTTCCGGCTGAAATTAATACTTGGAACGGAGGTCAAGGCTGGATCCCTATCGGGGTTTCCGGTACTAATTTTACCGGAAATTATGACGGAAATAATTATAAAATATCCGGATTATACATTAATGCTGATAGCGGAAACAAAGGATTATTTAGAATAATTGGTTCAGGAGGATCAGTTAAAAACCTTGGAGTTATCAACATGAGTATTACTATTTATGGAGGCAGCTATTATTATTCAGTAGGCGGTTTATCGGGTGGTAATAATGGAACTATTGAGAATTGTTACACGACCGGTTCAATCACTTCTGCATCAATGTGTTATTATTTTGGCGGTTTAACCGGTAGCAATTCAGCCGGAAGTACTGTTTTAAATAGTTATAGCTCCGTTAATATTTCTTCTTATATGTATGTAGGGGGATTAACCGGTTGGTCAGGCGGAACAATAACGGATTCTTATAGTACCGGGAATGTATCGGGAACTCAGCACTCAGTTGGAGGATTTATTGGTTATAATGAGACTGGTGGAAGTATAACGAAATGTTATAGTACAGGCGAAGTTACAAGCAGCGGTTGCGGGGGATTTGTTGGTTCAAATTATGGAAATATTTCCAAAAGTCTGAGTCTGGGTAATGTTACCAGCACGGTAGGCGGCAGTGGTGGTTTTGTAGCTGTTAACTATGGAAATATTACCGATTGTTATAGCAAAGGAAATGTAACATCTATCAGCCCAAATGGCGGTGCTTTTGTTAGTTGGTTTGATAGTGGAATAATTTCAAATTGCTATTCAACGGGTTCAGTTTCATTTTCTAATGCTGCGAATCCAACTGACAGAGGTTTTGCAGGGTATAAAAGAAATTCCGGCAATGCACCTTTCCCAAGCTTTAATGATTGTTTCTGGGATGAAGAAACTTCCGGGCAAAGTACTTCTATTGGTGAAGCAGTAGGGGAAATAGATGGAAAAACAACTGAAGAAATGAAAACCCAGTCAACTTTTTCGGATGCAGGATGGAATTTTTTAGCTGACACGGGTGACTGGGCAATTCATTTTCTTAAGAATGACGGCTACCCTTATCTTCAATGGCAAAATTTACAAACAATTATTGAAACTCCATCTGCACAACCCACTAAACTTTTATTTTCCAATGAAGTTAATACAACTCCTGATCCTGATGAAAATAACATTATCATTAGTTATACTGCTTCAGCAACAGCTGAGAAATATATTGTTATTAGAAATCTCGGCTCAGAGCCAACTTTTACACCATCAGACGGAACTGAATACACAACCGGTGCACAGACCGGCGGATATGTAGTCTATTCCGGTAATGAATTATCTGCTGAAGATGAAAATGTATCTGATGGAAATTACTATTATAAAGTTTTTGCTTTTAACGGTTCAGACGCAGACACAAAATACTTAACAACTGATCCTCTATCCGGAAATACAATAGTTTCATCAGATGGAGAAACATCATTAGGTGATTCTGATGGCGATCCAAGCGGAGCAAGTTTCCCAAATGCCGGTGTGACAATAACATTTCCTAACGGAACTTCAGGAACAAACCTTTCGGTAAGTAAGACAGCTTCAGCTCCTGAATCAAATTTTGCGGCATTGCCCGGAGTCAGAGGTCTAAAAAATCTTTATTTCACAATAACATCAACAAACGCAACACCGGGAACATATACCCTTATTCTGGATTTTTCTTCTCTTGTTATAAGCGACTGGACTAAGTTTAAAATACTAAAACGTGCTAACGAAACAGAGGCATGGAAAGATGTAACGCAGTCGCCTATAAATGCTGTGATTGAAAACAGACAAACAGACGGAGTGTGGGGAAAGTTTACAATCAGCGGACTAACAAGTTTTTCGGAATTCGGAGGCGGCGAGGAAGCTGCTGTTTTAACGGTAACCAGTTTGGAAGATGACCCTTTGGATGCATCAACATTGCGCGGAAAAATAGCAGATGCAGTTGCCGGTGATATCATAACATTTGATAATTTATTGGCAGGGCAGACGATTGCACTGGATCCGGTTGAAGGTTCATTGATAATAAACAAATCTCTTACAATTAGAGGTCCTGAAGGAGGTATTAGCATTGATGCTGATAATCAATCAAGAGTAATTACAAATACAATGCCTACCGCAAACATTCGTCTTGAAAATCTTATTATTAAGAATGGTGATGACTCGATGGAAGAAAATTTGGTAGGTGGAATATATTTAGGCGGTAACTTGACAATGGTTAACTGTGTAGTTAGTGATAACAACTGTTCAGGATCTTTGGCTATAGGAGGAATCTATCAGGCGGCAGAACTTTCGGCTCAGCTGGTATTGATTAATTGCACTATTACCGGTAATAGCGGAGACCCAACGGATGGAACCGGAGGAATCTCATCAGGCTCAAAGGAATATATTTATAACACAATTATATACGGGAATACAGGCGGTTTGTATTCTGATGTTGATGAAGACATCTCATTATACGAAGTATATAACAGTTGTATTGGAAATCTGAATAATCTGACAATTTCGGATGGTGCGAATAATATTTCTTCAAATCCTTTATTCGTTGGAGCAGGTAATTCGCCGGAACATCCTTTTGCTATTTCTCAAGACTCGCCTTGTGCTGATGCGGGAAATAATGACTATTCAACAGACCTGAAAGACTTAAAAGGAGACGACAGGAAAGTTCTGAAAACAGATTCAAATACTCCGGGTATAATTGATATAGGAGCTTATGAATTCAACTCAGAGACTCCTCTTCCGGTTGAACTTACATCCTTTACTGCTTCAATATCCAAAGGTAAAGTTACTCTCAACTGGCAGACTGCAACGGAAACCAATAATCACGGCTTTGATATAGAAAGAAAGATGATGGTTGGAAGTAATTCGGAACCAGGTGATAAATCACAATGGGAAAAGATCGGTTTTATTGAAGGCGCGGGAAATTCAAATGCCCCAAAATCTTATTCGTTCACTGATAATTCTTCTGCATTTTCAACTCAGCTCAGCTACC
>CAZOZP010000088.1:0-10546 GCA_964584325.1 uncultured Melioribacteraceae bacterium | reverse complement strand
AAAGTTGTTTGGAACACTGCAAAAGAAGACTTGCCTGAACTAAAAGAAAAGATTCAAAAATTAATTAACGATTTAAGTTAGCCTTAAAAATCTAAACCCTACAGAATTTGAGTGCTGTTGAAATTATATCGTAAATAACCCGGCAAATTTAACACAAGATGGTTTATTCAAATGATATTATTTTAGAATTGATGAGTTTAGAGACACAAGTCCTTGAGTCGCTGCTTCTTCAAATTAAAGCTAAATTTCCACGGCTGTCCGGGTCACACCCAGAGAAAAAATAATCTGTAAAATATCAAGAATCACCGTTCTTCAAATCATTAAATAATAAAATATTAATAATTCGTAAATCACTCTTGCAATTTGTAAGAATAGATACTAATTTTATTCGTAGAATATGAGATTGTTAAAATCACAATTAGCAAAAATTTATTAATAGAAAGTTAGAAAATAAGTTAAAAACCGTGGATTAATAAGAATATAACTTCATACCGACGAGAAGTTATACAGATTTTTGGCGGGATAATTAATAGTTATGTGCTTAATAGTTAAATGGTAATTAATATGTCAAGTTCGAAAGTACAGTTGAATAAAACTTTATACTGTAATGATGTTATTGAATTACAAGGTGAATTTATTTTCGATAATGAGAAAGATATTTATCTACAAAAAGTTAATCAGAGCTATGATGGTCCAGCTTGGATGAAATATGACCAGATTGAAATAAAGTTTCCAAATAATGATAATCAACAGTTAGACCAGGATATTCAGCCATTGTCTGAGTTTCGTTCAAAAGTTGCATTTTACTTCGATAAAGTAAAAAAAACAAAAAGACCATTAGTTATTACTCAAAATGGTAAAAGTTCAGCTATTCTGATAGATGTATCAGAATATCAATCAATGATTGACAAAATTGAAGTTCTTGAAGATATAAAAACCGCCGAAGAACAAATTAGTCAGGGTTTGTCAGTTTCACATACGAATGTAAAAAAGAGAATTGCAAAGAGATTCAAACCATGAGAATTTATTGGTCTCCTTTGTAGATAGAAAGATTAGAAGAAATATTTGAATACATATCAAAAGACAATGTTTCGGCAGCTCAAAAATTAGTTGAAAATATTTTCGAAAAAGTTGAAACATTACCACAAAATCCGATGAGAGGAAGAAAAGTACCGGAAGTAAACAGAGAAGATATTCGGGAATTATTCGAAGGTGAATATAGAATTATTTACCGGGTTGAAGCAAAAAGAATCTTTATACTTACGATTAGGAATATCAAACAAATACTCACGGATGAAGACATATCTTAATTTGTGGCATAACAATTTCACCAAACCGGCCGGCTTTTCCGGGACAGAAAAAAAGAGAAGCCCGGCAAAATTAAAATCCGCTGATAATCTACCCGACTGAAAGTATAATACAACAGAAAAAGTATTCATTCATCTTTAAAATATTTATCACCTAAAGATATTGAGGATTTACTTATTAATGATTAAAACAAAAAGTGCTTAACTTACTGAATATAAATATGGGGTCTGATTATACCAAATTCATCTTGATTATGTCATTATTTGGGATTATATTAAGTCCAATATTTAGACAAAGAGAGGATAGAACATGAGAAATATATTAGTTGCAAATGATATAATTCCAATCGGTCAATTTAAGTCGGGGTTGGCTAAGTATATCAAAGAGATTAAAAATAAACGAAATTCAATAATAATAACTCAAAATGGGATACCCGCTGGAGTATTAGTTTCCCCTTCTGAATATGATGAGTTAAGGGAAACAAAACATCTCATTGACTCAATTTCAAAAGGATTATCTGAATCAGAAAGAGGTGAGCTTTTATCAACTTCTCAGCTTAGAAAGGAATTGCAATCAGTAAGAGATAACAAAATAAGATGAAAATTTATTGGTCAAAAGAAGCCTTACACAGATTACAAGACATTGAGAACTATATTTCAAAAGATAATCCGATTGTTGCTATTGATTTTATTGACAAGTTAATTACATTGGCGGAATCATTAGTTGATAATCCTGAAATTGGAAGGGTTGTTCCGGAACTATCAATTAGCAACATAAAGGAGATACTTTATAAAAATTATAGAATAGTTTATTTATTAAAAGAAAATACAATTGATATATTAACCATTTTTGAAGGTCACCAATTATTGAAGAAGGAAGAAATATCGAAGAATACATCTAAATAATCTGCATATAACTTCAAACTCATTTTTCATAAAGGCCGGATATCTTTCCTGATTTAATATTATTTATTATTAAAGCTACTTAAATAAAAACCATTAAAGACTATATCAAGTTCAGTAAATGGAGACTTCAATGAATTTAAGCGAATCAGTAAAAGCAATAAGTTATCTTAAACCCAAAGTTTAATGCTAATGAAATAAAATAAGGCAGATTTGATTGTCACTGTAATTAATTTAATAAAGTATTATTCTCTTTCATTTTATCAATCAAAAAACTAATTTTGCTTGAATCTTTTTTACCAAATTGGAGATGAAAAATGCTTGACATGCAGAAAAAATTAAGCAATACTTTTTATGCACTTTTAAGTTTACCCGCAACAGCTGTTGGATTTGCTTTGTCAACTCAAATTGCAGCGTTAAGTTGGATATTAAATACAAAATATGGTTTGGATATTCATCAGGTTGCATTCGTATGGCTTGCCGGTCCTTTGGCAGGTATATTCGGACAAGTTATAGTCGGACTCATTAGTGACAATGTATGGTTTTTAGGTGGAAGAAGGCGGCCTTTTATAATGGTAGGCGGTATTGTAGGTTCTTTAATGTTTCTTGCATTGCCTCAAATAGGAGTTATTTCTGAAGCTACAGGAATAACAAGCATTATACTTATAGCTTCTGTTATTGCGCTTTTACTTGATTTATCAGTAAATGTTACTTTTAATCCTGCAAGATCAATTATTGCGGATCTAACTCCTGAAGGGAAGCAAAGGACTGCCGGTTATGTTTGGATGCAGGTTGTTTCCGGTACTTTCGGAGTAGTTGCTTATTTTTTATCAATGGTTTTCGGAAACGAGACACTTTTAATAATAGCAGCTGGTTTTGTGCTGCTTTGTTCAGTTATTCCTTCTTTATTTATTGAAGAACCAAAAGAATTAAAAGGACACTCCGGGAAAGATGAAGAAACTGAGAAACAACATACTTTTTTAGACATCCTGAAATCAATTGTTCCTTTATATGGTTTTCTTGCTTTTGGAATTTTTAGTCTTATTTTTCATTTCTTTCAGGAAGAACTCAGATTTATTCATAATCCCATTCTGATATTAAGTCTTATTTATACTGTTGTTATCGGATTTTGGATAATAGCTAAGGGTAAAAATAATGAATCAGATGAAAATGAATTTAAGAAAATAATGCTTGCTCATACTTTTACCTGGGTTGCTTTCCAAAGTATGTTTGTAATGTCTGGGTTTTTTATTAATAAACAAATAGTTCCTAATCTTAATTTAGATCAAGTTTTTGCAAATAAGTTTGCAGAAATGCTGACAGGTGTTACACAAAGTGCTGAAGTTACAACAGGGAATATCGTTTCTTTAGGATTTTTGATACTTAATGCTGTTGGTGCAATTTTCCCTGCTTTCCTTTCAATGATTGCAAAAAAAATAGGACGAGTAAAAACTTATAACTCTGCACTTATTTTTAGTGCAATCGGGTATTTTTATATTGCATTCTTAGGTCAAAGTGAAATCGATTTTTATATCGGTATGTTTTTGACAGGTATTGGCTGGGCTGCTGTTATCTCGATAGTTTTTTCTATTGTTACTGAAAGAATAAATCAGTCAAAAATGGGTTTGTTTATGGGAATATTTAACCTGGCAGTGGTGTTACCACAAATGATGAGCCAGGGTGTTGCCAATATTATTTCTTCAACAGGGAATTATCAATTGTTGTATATCCTTTGTGGAATATTTATCTGTTTGTCGGTTTTCTTTTGGATTTTCGTTAAAGAACCAAAATCAACTCAATTAGAATCGGCACAGCCAAAAGGCGGACATTGATTTTTGTCCCTTTTAAAAAGTGTAATTCAATAAAAAAAGGCGGCTTAACCGCCTTTTTTATTAACAATAATATTTGATATATATCATCTCTTAATACCAATCAAATAATTTTTATTGATTTTAGTTTATAATAGAAGCAAGTTATCTTATAATAAAAATAAAAAATCGGGGGTAGTATGAAAAATTTCTTTTTACTTTGTTTGTTGTTTTTGTTTTCAGTTGTCAGTTTCGGTCAGGATTGCGGAGATTGTTCAAAACCTTCAGTTGCAATGTACGATTTCCAGATTAATGTTGCCCGTCCCACAGAAGATGCGGCAATTCTTAAGTATTTCGAATTATTCTGGGTAGCACGCAGCGCTGTTGCGAATGTAAGAGACAACGAGCCATCTGCTGATTGTATGTATTGGATAGACGGGGCAATGGTAAATGCAAATGAACTTCAGGGTGGAACTCTGAAATTCGGAATGGAATATACAAATCTTGCTCCAACCGGTACTTACAATACAGCCGACTATATTCTTTACGGAAGTGTAAGCGGAACCGAAGGCAATTACACTGCGGAAATGTATCTGGAGGCCGGGTATTCCAGAGAACTTGTAAAAAGTGTATCGGTTAGCTTCGATAATGTAACTGTATCAGGGTATAATGCCGGAGTTGCTCTTGCTTCAAGTTTCGGCTCTATTCTTCAGACAATAAGAGATTTTGAAGTTAAGAAAAGAGATGAAGATACAGAAGTTGCAATTCGCGACTTACTTAAATCGGGTGTTTTTAATGAAGTTTTGGTAGAACCTGAACAAACAAACGTAACTGTAGGCGATCAGGTAACGGTTAAAATAACTCTTATTGACTGCGATGGTGTGCCTCTTGCAAACAGAAAGCTCTACTTAAAGGCCGGTGCGGTAGGTATTGTGGATTTCGGCGGCTCAACAAACGGACATTTTCTATCAGATGAAGTTACAACAAATGCCGAAGGTATTGCCGAAGCCGAATTTGTTGTTGATAATCCGGGTACGGCCACCGCGGTTGTGAATTTCCCTCATTTTAAGCCGGTAGGCAGACCAAATCTGTTCCAGGGTACTGCCTTGCTGAATGCGGAAGAAGAAACTGTTGAATTAAGCGGTACATATAATTATCGTCTTGATTGTACCGGCGATACTTCCTGGGTTGTTAGTGATGAAAATGCTTCCATAACATTTAAATCCAGTACAAGAATGAATGAAGGAGCAAGTTTTTCATTTAAGGCTGTTCTTGGAAAAAATTATGCAATACCGATACTGAAGATATTTGACAGACTTTTATCAGTTCAGGTAAATGGAAAACAATATTATAACGAAGATTTCCATAAGGATTTCACGGTTCACGGTTCAGGCGGAACATATCCTGGAATAAATATTGAACGTTTGTCATCCTCCAGCACTCCCATCAGATCAAGTGCGGATTTTTCTGTCAGGCTATACAATGAAGAGATTCCGGATATAGATGTTTTCTGCGATTTCAAAAGAGATAAAAAATATTTATATAAACACTTCAACTTAGATCAGGGCTGGCAGACTGATGAAGGTTCATATTCTGATACTGCATTATCAATTCACACGGGAATTAATAACAACGGCGATAATTCGGATAAGAATCATATTTACTCAAACGGCGTTCATACTTTTAAATGGACTGTAGAAGAAAAATATACTGATCCGGGAACAGTATATGATTATCACGGTCATGCTCTAAATTATAAATCAGCCGAAACCTGGAATATAATTTGTAAAACAGAGCCAACGACTTCAACACAAAATGATCCGGAAAAACTATCATATTATATTTCTCAGAATTATCCTAATCCTTTTAATCCGGAAACAACAATTGAATATTCAATTCCCACTGCTTCAAGGGTTACAATTAAGGTTTATAATTTGTTGGGACAAGAAACTGCTACTCTTGTAGATCAGAATATGAACCGCGGAAAACACGAAGTTAAATTCAATGCATCCGGATTATCAAGCGGAATGTATCTGTATAAAATTCAAGCCGGTTCATTTTCGGCGGTAAGGAAACTGATGCTGTTGAAATAGTGACAGGGTAACAGAGTTGGGGCAGGCGTAAAGTGTCTGCCCTTTTTTTATAATTTACCACAAAGACCCAAAGGGGGAATCTTAAATCTCCGGGGGATAAAATAATTAGACAAATTATATCAGCAATATTCCTGTTAATCCCGGAGGGATTAAATATGCATAGCCCCCGATGCAATCGGGGGTGTCCGGATGTCGGAAGTCTGCACAATATTTTGTGTAAATGCCGCCCGGCGCCTTAAGGCTCTCGAAGAATCGTGATGCGTGAAGCGTAACGCGTGACGAGTAACAAAGTGGGTTCTCCCGGCGCCTTAAGGCTCTCGAAGGCAGATAAGAATAATCTGAACTCTGATTTTTGTGATTAAATGATAATCAGGATTAAAGGCCATAATTCCGCGTAAAACAAATAATCAGCCCGTTAAGAATCGAGATGCGTGAAGAGACGTTCGCTTAAGCCTGTCGAAGCGCCGGGAAGGCATTCATCCCTCTCCGTGGCACTCTGTGTCACTCTCCCGATAATTCGGCAGTTACTTGAAAGCAACAAGCTATCAGCGCCTTAAGGTGCGGAATCTAATATGAAAGACAAAAACTGCGTCTAACATAAACATCATCTCCGTGTTTTCCGCGCTCTCTGTGGTAAATTCTTATTAAGCGGCTGTATATCCAGGATCCGGCCTTTCACAACTACATAATAAAAATAAAAAACAGAATTATAACAAAATAAAGCTTGCATTCCCGTTTTTTTTTTTTTTATTATAGCACGACAAAAAAAGATTTGTTGTAAGAAAACAGATTTATAATAAATAAATTATTTAGGGGTATTATGAAGAAACTTTTCTGCTGTTATTTGTCTTTGTTTATAATTATTACCGCAATATCCTGCAAAGAAAACATTGTAACTACAGAAGAGATTCCACCCGGAAGAAGAGATTATGTGTGGAAATCAGATTCAATATATTTGCCTTTTAGTTCAATGTATGATATTTGGGGAAATTCCATTGATAATATTTGGATGACCGGTTATGGTCCGGCTGATAGTTCTATATGGCATTTTAACGGAACCAATTGGAAACCTGCAAGTTTTTCAAGTATTGTTAATTCACCGAATGCAGTACTCGGGTTTAGTTCTGGAAATATTTATTTTGCCGGCGAAAGAGGAGGTTTATATAAATATTGTAGCGGAGTATTGAGTTTTGTTGGATATGCGGATAGTCTATTGTCAGAAGAAATAAATATTAATAAGATTTGCGGGCAAAGTGAAAATGAAATCTTTTTAGTTGGTGAGATTTACAGCGGGACTGCAGATGAAAGGGGAGTTATATATAGATTTAACGGAAAGACGTTTAGCAGGATAAATATTGATGAATATTTGGGTGGTTTTGTGAAAATCGAATATATACCTAAACTTAATCAGTATGCAATACTTGGAATGAGTTTTTATCCAAAATCATTAAAACTCTTTTTGTTTAATGGAGCTAAAATTAAGCTTATTAAATCTTCCGGTTTCGGCAGCGATTGGATAAACTATGATGATTTAGATGGCAATCTTTGGTTATCTCAATTTGCAAAAATATATTTTTATAAAAACAATGACTTCCGGCTTTACAAAGAATTTAATGACGGAATTAATATTGGTATTATATTCGGACGAAGTCAAAATGATATTATTCTTGAGAGAAATAATTCATTATATCATTTTAATGGTAAAGATTTGGCTGAGTTTTTCGGAATCATTAGAAGTGAAAGGGAAGCGATTGGATTATATGAAATTCTGCCCGATGGAGTTGCGATTGTTATAAAGAACCCTTCGGCGGGGTATTTTAGAATAGTAAGAGGAATACTAAAATAAGGAGA
The DNA here is from genome assembly GCA_964584325.1 of uncultured Melioribacteraceae bacterium. Lineage (GTDB taxonomy): Bacteria > Bacteroidota > Ignavibacteria > Ignavibacteriales > Melioribacteraceae > CAZOZP01. The sequence goes on along the minus strand of CAZOZP010000088.1, from coordinate 2,584 downwards.
AAATATGGGCTGAATTAATAAAAAGCAGAGTTAATGCGTGAACATTAACTCTGCCATAGTTGGCTTTGAATGCGTTACATTCTGTGGAAAAACCACGGCCATTGTATTTTAAAAATAAGTAAAATATTTATTAAAAGGGACTAAAAATGAGCAGGAAAATAATTTCTTTAATTTTTATAATATTGAATTCACTTATATTAAAAGCCGAAATTCAGGAAGCGGTTTATATTACTCCCAAAGTTATTGTAGTTTCGGAAGACAAGAATGGTTCGGGAGCACCTTACTATGCGGGCATTGAAAGTACATATTGGGCGCAGATCGGGAGGAATGATAGTTTAGATGCTAAGAAAACCTTTAGAACAATATTGAACTTTGATTTATCTGAAATCCCCGATAGTGCAATAATTACAGCAGTTTCTCTAACGATGAGTATTTCAGAATATGACAGTATATTTAAATATGAAATAAGAAAATCAAAAGATGATAAAGCGAATTGTTATGATCAAGTATGTTGGAAAAACAGGTGGGAGGAAGCAAAAAAAGGAACAATATTGTTAGGAAATATCCCAATAGATTCAATTCCGGGTTTTAACTATTATCACAATGATGAAAAAGGGAAAGAAGTATTTGCCTATATTGACAGCAGCCTGAAAGACAATAATGCAGCGTTTTCTCTTATTTCAATAATGGAAGATTCGCTGAGACATAGAGCAAATATATCAAATATAACCTTAACAATAACATATTTTCTGCCAAAAGTGAAGATAACGTCCAATTTCGCAGGAATGTACTTCCAGTTAAATAGCGCAAACATTTATACTCCGGTTGAAATTGTTAGAAAGGTTGGAACAAAGCTTAAACTAACAGCCCCATCAATGCAGACTATTTCAAGCGGAATTAAATATTTCGACAAGTGGGAGTGGCAAGGGAAACCGATCAATACACCAACCATTGAGATTGAGTTTAAGAAAGAAGAGCTTATCTATGGTCCGGGCGAGTTGAAAATGATTTACAGCAATCCTTTGACTGTAACAGTTCAGAACAATTTCCCGGGTGGAATAATAAAAATTAACGATGAAGAATATTCGAGTCCAAAAGTTCAAGGTGTGGTGAAAAATACAGCAATTGATTTGAAAGAAGTATCCGGTCAGTTAATAGCAGGGTATGAAAGAGTTTTTAATGACTACCTCCCAAAGGCTCGAAGTGAGTGGAAGTATTCGAAAAAAGATTTTCATAAAACAAAAGGCTTTACTCGGTCAATTATTGATACCATAACTGTTGATGAAGACGGAGGGATTTTTGAAGTTCAAATGCGAAAAAATTTCCGGATATTCAGGACAGACTCAACAGAGTTTGAAGGGACCCTGGATAGAGGAATAGTAACAAGGATAGTAGAAGAGAATAAGATGGATTTTACAGCACCGGTAATTCAGACGATAAACAACAGAAAATATCAGTTTTCGTATTGGACAGATAATTTTTCCTCAGGAAATACAATAAGTTTAATTCCGAGAGACAACACACGAAAAACTGTATTCTACAAAATGCTTCAGGCATCGAATAATTATACAGCTTTTTCAAATTCCGGCCAGACAAAGTTTCTGACAACAGAAGATGATTCGGGAGTAATGGCCGGGAATAGATTGCTTTATGAAAGTTCGGCAAAATTATGGCTTGAAACAAAAAACAATGCCGGGCAATGGCGGCTTGGAAACGGCGGTAAACCGCTAAACAATGGAGCCGCAATGTTTTCTGCTTCATTTGATCCAAATTCAAGAATATCGGATAATAAAATAATATACCAGACCGAAAGCGGCATAAAGATCGAAGTTTATGATGAAAGCGGAAACAAGACAGGAAGTGCCGTTGCCTTAAGCGAAGTAAGTGCTGAAGATATGAAACCGGTTATGGTTTCTGCCATAGCCGACAGGTTGATGGCGGTATGGAAAGGCGCAGACGGGCTTTTTTATCGCTTCGGCTGTTATACTCCTACAAGCACTGAGAAAATATTCTGGTACGTTGAACCGGTTTGGATTGACGGAACTGACGGAAATTCGGATAATCCGACAATAGCCTCAGGCAGAGCAGCAGACCTTAACAATGCAATATTTCACATTGCCTGGCAGCAAGGTACATCAAAGATAATACGGAAAAGCTATAAGATTAACAATACGACTGCTTTTAACACTCTATCAGACTGGGGAGCATCCCAGATTACCGCAACAGGGGCAGGGTGCAGTTCAGTTAAGAGTCCTGTTATTACTGTAAATCCCGGGAACAACGCAGAATACAGGCTTGCATTTATAGGATATAAAGCAGGAAGCGACAAAGCTATAGCATTATTTAACAATCAGTATTCAGCCTTCGGTTCGACAGTAACAAGCATAGGGATTAATTGTATTGATAATAAATCTGTAATAGCCTTCAGTGACCACGGCACAGGGATGGTTGGGAGAGTGGCGGAAATTTATTATTACGGTTCGCCAATAAAGTACACGAGCACAGTCGGAAAAGTAAAAATGAGTCCGGCGGTAAGCAAGGCTAATGCATCCGTAATGGCTCTAAACACGAATTCGCTTCCATA
>CAZOZP010000087.1:0-10595 GCA_964584325.1 uncultured Melioribacteraceae bacterium | reverse complement strand
GCGTCAAGCGATGAAATGCCCGCGTCAAGCGATGAAATGCCCGCGTCAAGTGATGCAATGCCCGCGTCAAGTGACGCAATGCCCGCGTCAAGTGACGCAATGCCCGCGTCAAGTGATGAAATGCCCGCGTCAAGTGATGCAATGCCCGCGTCAAGTGATGCAATGCCTGTGTAAAGCGATGCAATGCCTGTGTAAAGCGATGCAATGCCTGTGTAAAGCGATGCAATGTCCGCATCAAGTGATGAAATTTCCGTGTAAAGCAGTGCAGTTCTTTGGACAAGCAAGGAAAAGAAGCAGACAGAACTAATAAGAAAACCGAAACAATAGAGAGAGGTTTAAGATTCTTATGTAACCACTTTTGTCAGTTATCGGAGTCCGTACTCTCCCGTGAGTCCGTCAGTTAACTCTGTTTCTCTGTCACCTAAAATATCAGCATAATCAGGAATGTTATAAAAGCCATAAAACTGCAGAAAAGAGAAAAAACAGCTAATTTGAATGTGAATTTTGATCTTTTCTCAAGCGAAGCTGTAAATGTTGCCAATTGGTCGAGCTGTTTGCCCATTTCTTCAATGATTTTAGCCTGGTCGTTTATTCTTCCCTCAAGGTATTCCAGTATTTTCCCGGTATCAGCAATAGATACTACCGATTCGGATGCTTTCTTTGAATTTCTGAAAGATTTTATCTTGTCAAGAATCCTTCCGCTGTTTTCAAGAAGAAGTTTAACAATCGGCCCGGCTTCTTTTAGCAAAGACAGAACGCTGAATATAGTCAAATCACTCTCCGTTTTTTGTTAAATTAAATTATTAAAACATAGCGTAAAAATCCACATCCTTTTTATTGGAGTTTATTACAGAATCAAGAATTGAATATTTCAGGAAATATTTTCTAAATGCTCTGTTCCTTGTGGAAAGCCTGCGGTTTTCGTAAATTCCGATATTAAAAATTATGGTTATATGAGAAAGATTATTGCGATTCCTATTGTTACTGTTTTGTTTTTACTGATAGTGGGTACTGCTTTTTATTTCATTTCACAAAAGATTATCAACAGCTATAATCCGATTGTTAACGGCAAGGAAGAAATTTCCGGCTTATCGGATGATGCTGAAATTTACAGAGACAGCCTTGGTGTTCCTTATATCTTTGCAGACAATTTGGGAGATGCATTCTTTACACTAGGTTATGTTCATGCTCAGGAAAGAATGTTTCAGATGGATATATCCAGAAGAGCAGGGCAAGGACGTTTAAGTGAAGTTCTTGGGGAAGAAACAGTTGCATTTGATAAAATGTTTCGAACAATCGGGATTCATAAGTTTGCTGAAGAGAATTACGGAAAGCTTTCGCCCGAAACTAAGTTGGCTCTTAATTCTTATGCAGACGGGGTTAATGCATATATAGAGAAATCCGCCGGGAAAATATCCGCTGAATTTGACATACTTGACTACACTCCTGAGAAATGGGAGCCTGTTCACAGTTTAATAATTGCCAGAATGCTTGCCTGGGAACTTAATATTTCCTGGTGGAGCGATATCACTTATGCACATCTTCTTAAAAAAGTAGGAGCGAAAAAAACAACCCGGATTATTCCTGATGATGGAAAAAGAATGCCTGCTGTAGTAAGTCAACTTAAAGACAGTCCGAAAAAATTATCCGATTTCCTTGAAACCGCAAAAGCTTTTCGGAAATTTACGGGTATTGAAGGCTCTCAGATCGGATCAAACAATTGGGCGGTTAGTTCAAAAAGATCATCATCAGGGAGAGCAATTATTGCCAACGATCCGCACCTGCCGCTCGGAATTCCCGGTAAATGGTTTTTTGCCGATATCCACACTGAAGGTTATAATGTTTCCGGATTCACTATACCGGGTGTGCCGGGAGTAATTATCGGAAAGAATAATAAAATTGCCTGGACTATCACAAATGTAATGGCAGACGATGCAGATTTCTATTCAGAGACACTCGATAGCACAAAAAGCCGTTATTTGCTTGATGGAGAATGGAAGAAACTTTCAAAACGAAAAGAATTAATCAAGATAAAAAATAAAGGTGAAGCTGAACTTACTGTTTACTCTACTCATAGAGGACCGGTTATCTCAGGTATTCATCCGTATAAAAAAATATTTCCGCTTTCTGAGCAAGCCGGCACAACTATTAGTATGAGATGGACAGCGCTTGATTTCAGCGATGAGATTAAAGCCATTATCAATTTGAATAAAGCAGGGAACCGCTCGGAAGTGGAAAATGCTTTGGCGGGATTTGCAGTACCCGGACAAAATTTTGTATGGGCGGATATTTCCGGAAATATCGGATATGTTTGTGCCGCAAAGATTCCTGTCAGAAAAGAATTATCCGGAATATATATTTATGACGGAACCAAAGCATTTTCAGACTGGACGGGATTTGTTCCATATTCGGAAATGCCGAAAAGCTACAATCCGGCAGAAAATTTCCTTGCATCAGCAAATAACAGGATTTCGGAGAACTTCCCTTACCATATTTCAAATATCTGGGAACCTCCTTCAAGAATAAACAGGATAAAGTCATTGCTTGCATCAAAGGGAAAGCACGGAGTAAGCGATTTCATCAAGTACCAGAACGACATTTATTCAGACCATGCCGCTGAGATTTGCGGATATCTTTTTAATGCATTTGATTCCGTAAGAACCAAAACAAAGAAAGAACAGGAAGTGCTTTACCATCTAAAGAAATGGGATTATACTATGGATAAGGGACTTCAGGCGCCGGCAGTATTCAGCGTTTTTTTCGGGCATCTGCTAAAAAATACATACCAAGATGAAATGGGGAAGAATCTTTTCCGGGAATTTTCCTTTATGGCCAGCATTCCCATAAGAAGTATGAGCAGACTTTTAGCTGAAAAGGATACAGTCTGGTTTGATGATATCCGAACACCGGCTAAAGAAACCAGGAATGAAATTCTGAGGAAAAGTTTTTCTGATGCTGTATTATTTCTTGAAAAAGAATACGGAAAAGAAATTGCATTCTGGCAGTGGGGCAATCTTCATACAATAACACTTAAACATCTGTTCAGCGGAAAATTTTCATCAGCCGATAAGATAATAAATTCAAAAATAAAAGCGATAAGCGGCAGCGGTACAACCATTATGAACACAGAATATCTGTTCACAGAGCCCTACGAAACGAGAATTGGTCAGTCGATGAGGTTTATTTATGACTTTTCTGCTCCGGATCAAGTGATATTTATACTTCCTGCCGGACAATCAGGGCATATTACATCTGATAACTATACCGATATGTACGAAAAATGGATTGAAGGCGGATATGTGAAAATTTCCACAAATCCTGAAATAATCAGGAAAGCAAATTTTGATAAATTGATTTTACATACACGAAAAAATTGATAATTGAGTGAAATAGAATTAGATTTATTTATTAATAAAATAAGATTAAGGAAATTCCGGAAAATGAAAGTTATTGAACATTTGGCAAAGGCTACTTCACCATTCATAAGTTTTGAGATAATACCGCCTAAAAGAGGAGGCCAGGTTCAGGAACTGCTCACAGTGCTTGATGAACTTGTAAAATACAATCCGCCTTTCATTGATATCACATCACATGCCGCAGAAGTAATATACGAAGAAACACCTCAGGGAAGTATTCAGATGAGGGTTAAAAGAAAACGTCCGGGTACTTTGGGCATTTGTGCTCTAATCCAGAACAAATATAATATTGATGCAGTTCCTCATGTTATCTGCAACGGATTTACAAAAGAAGAAACTGAGGATTTTCTGATTGAATTGAACTTTCTCGGAATTGACAATGTTCTTGCTATTCGCGGGGATGAAAGTTCATACAAAAAGAAAACCGATTTCGGCAGATCAATAAACAGATATGCAGGTGACTTGGTACAGCAGATTGCCGGCCTAAATCACGGGAAATATCTCGAAGACGGACTCCTCGATGCTCAGCCGATGGATTTTTGTGTCGGCATTGCAGGTTATCCTGAAAAACATTTTGAAGCTCCGAATCTTGAAGTTGATATTAAATATACATTGGAAAAGGCGGAGAAAGGGGCTGATTATATAGTAACACAGATGTTTTTTGACAACAGGCATTATTTCAATTATGTAGAAAAATCTCAGCAACTCGGGATTAATATTCCGATAATACCCGGAATTAAAATCCTTACAAATAAATCGCATATATTTAACCTTCCCAAACATTTTCATATTGATATTCCTTCTGATTTAGCCGGCGAAGTAATGGAAGCAAAGAATGAACATATTCTGGATATAGGAATCGAATGGGCATACAGGCAGGCTGAAGAACTGTTGAACAGAAATGCTCCTGCTATTCATTTTTATATTATGCAGAATTCAACTCCGATATCTTTATTAATGAATAAATTAAAGCTCTGATATGAAATTTCTTGATCCTGAAAACAAACTGAGATTTGTAAATAATGTACCCCGGATTATTAAATGGGGCGTTGCCGGGTGCGGGCATTTTACTGAAACCTCTTTTATACCTGCCGTTCAGGTGCTTAAAAGAAGCAGACTTGTTTCAGTGTTCAGTCATGACATGCAGCGTGCAAAGTATTTTTCTGAAAAGTATGCAATTAAAAATGCTTTTAATGATTTTGATGAGTTTCTAAAGAGCAATTTTGATGTGCTTTATGTGTGCAGTGCAAATATATTTCATTTTGAGCAGGTTATTAAAGCCGCGAAAGCTGGCAAGCATATTCTTTGTGAAAAACCATTGGCACTAACTTCAGCACAGGCAAAAGAAATGGTTGAAACCTGCAAGGCGAACAATGTTTTTCTCACTTTAAGTTACAACAACAGGTATCACCCGCTTGTAATTAAAACAAAAGAACTAATCCAGATGGAGCTTATCGGAAAACTTATATCAATCAATATGGATTTTAACATCGATTTTCCACCGGGTGAAAATTTCCGTTTCAAAAAGGAGTTAAGCGGAGGGGGTGCTCTTCGCGATCTGGGAACGCACTTGATAGACTTAATGAGATATTTCGGCGGTGAAGCCGATGAAATTATTGGATATACCGATAATGTTATCTATCATTCGGATGTAGAGGATTTTGCAGCAGGAATAATTAAATTCGATAAATCGGGATACGGAAAGTTCAGCGTATCCTATAATTCAAAGAAAGCGTTTAACCGGGTTGAAATAATTGGTTATAAAGGTACCATCGCACTTGAAAATCTTTTCGGAAGACCTAAAGCTCCGACCAGGTTGATCATCGATCTCGTTGGTGAAAAAGCCAAAGCCTTCAGGAAAAGAGCAAATAAAATGTATCTGATGCTCCGTGAAATTCAAAGGTGTTTACTTAAAAACGAACATCCTGAAATAACCGGTTTAGACGGCCTGATTAACTTAAAGCTGATGGAAGAATTAGAATCGCAATGCAGGCAAAAAAAGAAATTGTAAAATACTGCCGTAAAGTTTATGAGAAGGGATTTGTTGCTGCTACTGACGGAAACCTTTCTATAAGAGAGGGAAACCTGATGTTCATTACTCCTTCAGGAATCTCAAAGGGCGATGTTACCGAAGAAGAGGTATTGTTGTTCGAGATGAATAATCAGAAACCCGAGGGCAATATTTCCACAGAATATAAACTGCATTTGGAAGTTTACAAGAACCGGTCCGATATTAATGCTGTAGTTCATTGCCACCCTGTATATGCATCAGCATTCTCGCTTAAGAAAGAAGCTCTGGATAAACATTATTTTCCTGAAGTAATATTAAGTTTAGGAAAAATACCGGTGTGCGAATTTGCTGTACCTTCAACAAAAGAACTTGCCGAATCAATACAACCATACATTAAGGAAAGCAGAGCATTTCTATTGGCAAATCATGGGGCTTTAACAATTGGTGCAGACTTGAAACAAGCCTATTACAGAATGGAAAAGCTTGAACATTATTGTCATACACTATTTATAGCACAGCTTATCGGGAATCCTGAAACAATTCCTGATGAGAAAATGATAATATTAAGAGAAGTTGCTGAAAAAACTTACGGAATAAAATTATAAGATAGAACTATGAAAAACTCAGAAATAAAAATTGTGCTTCTCCTTGGAGGGGCTTCACCCGAAAGAAACATTTCAAAGAAATCCGCAAAGTCAGTTTATAAGACTTTAATCGAATTGGGGTACACAGTAACTCCACTTGATCCGGCATACGGAAAAAATCAGCCGGAAGATACTGCAATGTATTTTGCAGATGATGATTTTGCCGCTGTTTCAGTAACAAAATATCCTGAAGTGTTGAATCCTGAATACCTAAAAGAAACAGATTTGGTATTTAACATAATTCACGGAGAGTGGGGGGAAGACGGAACCGTGCAGTCGCTTCTCGAAATGTGCGGAGTAAAATATACCGGTTCGGGAGTTCTTTCGAGCGCAGCAGCAATGGATAAAGCTTTATCAAAAATACTGTTCAGACATGCAGGAGTTCCTACAGCGGATTGGGTATTGCTTGATAAAAATGAATTTGCGGCTGAAATGAATGAAAAAGAAGTGGCAGACAAAATCGGGTATCCTTGTGTAATTAAACCAAATAATGGCGGCTCTACTATAGGCCTTACAATTTGCTCCGGCCCGGAAATGTTTGAGAAAGCAGTAATGCTTGCATTTGAATATGCTGATCTGGTATTGGCTGAAAAATTTATTGACGGCCGGGAGCTTACAGTCGGAATTCTAAACAACAAAGCGCTTCCGGTTCTGGAAATCAAGCCAAAACACGGAATCTATGATTTTGAATGTAAATACACAGACGGTATGTCGGTTTATGAAGTTCCTGCTCAGATAAGTACAGACATTGCCGAACAACTTCAGCTCTCTGCAGAATCAGCATTTAAATCCTGTCGTTGCCGTGATTACGGAAGAGTCGATTTCAGACTAAAGCCTGACGGCAGCTTTTATTGTCTTGAAATAAATACTCTGCCCGGAATGACAAACAATAGCCTTCTACCGAAAATGGCAAGAGCAGCGGGAATTGAGTTTTCTGAACTGATAGAAAAAATAGTCAGGATTTCATTATGAAGATTTTCAGGAAACTGAATCTTAAAATTGCAATTCCTGTAATGATATTATTTTTCATTATGGTTCTATTTTTCGTATTTAACGAATACGGTTTAATTAGATTTTATAAACTTAAATCCGAAATCGAAGAATTAAAGATTGAAAAGGAAAAAACCGACACTCTTATAGTGCGCAAGGATAGAGAAATTGATTCTTTGCAAACGAACAATGTGAAAATTGAAAAAGTGGCACGTGAAGAGCACAGAATGCATAAACCAAATGAAGAAGTTATAAGAATTAGTGAAGAATAATAGTGAATTCTGAACTTAACATACCTTCAGTTCCTTTGGCAGAGAGAGTCAGACCGGCCGATTTTGAACATTTCAGAGGGCATTTATCAATTACAGGTCCGGGAAAACCGCTGCGTGTCATGATAGACAGAAACAGCATTGCATCTTTTATCCTGTGGGGTCCGCCCGGAAGCGGAAAAACAACAATAGCACGAATAATTTCATCGAAAGTTAATTCTGATTTTCATACAATAAATGCAGTGTCCTCAGGTGTAAAAGATATCAGGGCAGTGATTGAAGTAGCTGTATCGAACAAATCAGCCGGCAGAAAGACAATCCTTTTCATTGACGAAATTCACAGATTTAACAAAGCCCAGCAGGATTCGCTTCTGTCTGCAGTGGAAAGCGGAGATATAATACTAATTGGAGCCACTACGGAAAATCCGGCATTCGAGGTAATTCCGGCTTTACGAAGCAGAATGAGGGTTTTCAGACTGGAAGCTTTATCTGAAAAGAATCTTGAAGAGATTCTTGATTATGCATTAAAAAACGATGAAATACTAAAGAAGCTGCAAATTAAATCCATAGACAAGGATTTTCTGATTTATTTATCAGGCGGTGATGCAAGAACAATGCTAAACATTCTTGAAGCATGTATTGCTGCCAGGGCAGGTTCAACTGAAATTGTTATTGACAAAGCTATTATGGAAGAGACAGTACAGACCAAGAAATTGTTATATGATAAAGGCGGAGAGGAGCATTACAATATAATCTCTGCATTTATTAAAAGTCTAAGGGGGAGTGATCCTGATGCAGCTCTTTACTGGATGGCAAGAATGATAGAAAGCGGAGAAGATCCTGTATTTATCGCAAGAAGGATGATTGTTTTCGCATCGGAAGATATCGGAAATGCATCACCAAATGCGCTGCTCCTGGCAAATGCGGCATTTGAAGCAGTTTCGAAAATCGGGATGCCCGAAGGAAGAATTGTTCTTGCACAGTGTGCAGCATATCTTGCCGGCACCAATAAAAGCAACAGTTCATATATGGCAATCGAAAAAGCATTGAAAGATGTAAGAGAAAAGCCGCTTTATCCGGTTCCTTTACATTTGAGGAATGCTCCAGTAAAAATGATGAAAGATTTCGGATACTCGGATAATTACAAATATCCGCATGATTATCCGGAACATTTTATCAAAGAGAATTATTTTCCTGATGAAATGAAAGGCACCCAATATTACTTCCCATCTCAGAGCGGTAATGAGAAAAGCATATTTGACAGATTAAAACACCTGTGGAATAATATCAAAAAGTATTAGGTGTTCTAATAAAATACTTACCGGGTAATTGAGAAACAGCCCCTTTAAGTTCAAGTGAAAGAAGGTTCCCCAGACATTCAGGCAAACTAATACCTGCCGTATCGGAAATATTGTCAATATGTTTCGGCTTATCAGATAATACATCAAATATCCGGGCTTCAAAACAATCCATTTCCGGTAAATTCGGAGTAAGACCAATCTTTTCAGACGGCAATAGAAGATCTTCCAGAATATCAGATACAGACATTACAAGCTTTGCCTCAGAGCGTTTTATTAAATAATTCGGTCCGTCACTCATAACAGAAACAATATTTCCGGGTACGGCATAAACTTCGCGGTTTTGATCCAGAGCGTAGGAAGCAGTTCGCATTGCCCCTCCTTTTATGGTAGATTCAATAAGCAGCACTCCCTTAGAAAGACCGGAAATAATTCTGTTTCTCTTTGGAAAATTCTGAGCATCAGGTTTAGTTCCCGGATCAAACTCAGAAATAACCGCACCGGTTTCACGGATTTCTTCATATAATGGTTTATTTTCAGCGGGGTAGATCACATCAATACCGCTTCCCAGTACAGCAATAGTTTTTCCCCCATTTGAAGCAGCAGTTTTATGTGCTATAGAATCAATTCCTCTTGCAAATCCGCTTACAATAGTAATATTATTAAGAGTTAGTTCTTTTGCGAATCTTTCAGCAAGTATTTTTCCGTATCCGGTAGGTGTGCGGGTTCCAACAATCCCAATAGCAGGTGAATCATCTATAAAGCCGTCAACATAAAGCAATATTGGAGGAAGATAAATATTACGGAGAATGTCAGGGTATCCTTCAGAAAAAAAGGAATAAACCTGAATGCCTTTTTGCAGCATATTTTCATAATCTGATTTTACTTTGTCAGCTATTGCAGAGAATGTCTTTGTAAAACGAACAATCCGGCCGGCGAGAATCTCATTGAATCCGGCGAGTGATACCAATTCTCCGGAAGACACGGAAAAAACATTTTCAGCCGAATCAAATGCTTTAATAAGTTGAATAACCCGTGAAGTGCCAATCCCCTCAATTTGCTGGAGACAACGAATATAAAAATATTCATTTTCAGAAATCTGTTTCAAAGCGCCCCCTAAAAAACAGTTTAGTTGTTAATTTTTTTTCTTTCCCGTAAATAGAATAGCTAATGGAAATACAATAAGATAAGCCGCAATAAGAATTATTGGCCCGGTATAAACTGATTCAGTACTTTCAAAAGGAGGTATGGAAAGGAAATAGTTTCCGATAATAAGCAGAACTAAACCGAACGCAAATAACACAATGTTTTTAACTGACCAGTAATCATTGAAAGGCGATTCTTTTTTTGTCCGTAATGATTTGAACGAAGTCTTTGATTTTACTTTACTCATAATACCCATTAATAAAAAGAAATTGTTCCAAATATAAAAAGTTAGCAATTAAAACAGAAATAATATTTGGAACAATTTCAATAAAAAATACCATAAGACCAATCTATTTAGAAATCTGGTAAACAATTTTTCTGATTGTATCGAATTGAAGATACGGATATTCTTCACGAAGATTATCTATCGCATCATTGGCACTGAGTTTATCAGAACGAAGCTGTTTGTATTTTCTGCGGATAACATAATCTCTTAAAGACTTTGAATCGATTAATCCTCGGCTTTCAAGGAGATCATAAATATCATCGCTAATTAAATCAGACAACGGATTGGATTCATGGTTTAGCTCTTTTCCCTTCATTTCGAACCTCATTCATTGGTTATATAAAATGTAACAAAGTAAAAAAGGCAAACATCCTCCGAATTAGTAAAAATTTGAGTCCCTTCTACTTAAATAAGATAAAAAAGTTTCCATAAATCAAGTAAAAAGTTATGACGTGTAAATAAACTAAAAAAAGAATAATGTTTTAAAATACTTCTTGACAAAAAAGTCAGAAAGTATTAAGTTTCTGTTCTGTGA
>CAZOZP010000086.1:0-10845 GCA_964584325.1 uncultured Melioribacteraceae bacterium | reverse complement strand
ATCTTCTGCAGGAGACCAAGTTTCAAGATCGTAGCATTTTGCCGCGGAGAAGCTTAAATCGCCAGTGCAGAGCATAAGAACTCTGAACGGAATTTTTAAGGCCTTAAGTATATCAGTAGCATCTTTTACAAGATTTTCAAGTTCTTCTTCGTGTGTTTCAGGTTTAACGATTTTCACCATTTCAACTTTATTGAACTGATGAACCCGCAAAAATCCGCGTGAATCTTTTCCGTAAGATCCGGCTTCTCTTCTGAAACAGGCAGAATAACCCGCATAGTTTATCGGGAGTTTTGCTTCGTCTATTATTTCATCTCTATGCAGATTAGTAATAGGTACTTCGGCTGTAGGAATAAGAAATAAATCATCTTTAGTGCAGTGGTACATATCTTCTTCCATTTTCGGAAGCTGACCTGTTCCGCGCATAGAATCTCTGTTCACAACAAACGGAGGAAAAACTTCAGTATAGCCATGCTCAATTATATGCATATCAAGCATATAATTAATTAAAGCTCTCTCAAGAGTAGCGCCTTTTCCTTTATATACCGGAAATCCGGATCCGGATATTTTCGCACCTCTTTCAAAATCGAGAATATCGAATTTTTTTCCTAATTCAAGGTGGTTAAGAGGTTTAAATCCGGTTTCTGTATTAAAATCTGCAGGATACCATCTGTCAACCTCAACATTTTCTTCAGAACTTCTGCCAACAGGCACAGATTCAAGCGGCAGATTCGGAACCCAAAGAAGTATTTCGTTCAGTTTCTCTTCTATTTCTTTAAGCTTTTCGTCATTAATCTTAATCTCATCGCCCACATCCTTCATTTTGGCAATCATTGCATCAGCATTTCCGCCGGCTTTCTTTATTTTGCCTACTTCACCGGATACACGGTTTTTTTCGGCTTTAAGTTCTTCTGTTTTGCTGATAAGTGAACGTCTTTCAGAGTCAAGAATAAGAATTTCTTCTACTCTGTCTTTTTCGTTTTTATTTCTTATGCCGGTTTTAACAGCTTCCGGATTCTCTCTAATAAATTTTAAGTCGAGCATTTTATTCCCAAAATCTTTATTTCACAACAATGTTTAATATTTTATTCTTAACGTATATTTCTTTTACTATTTGTTTTTCGGCTGTATGAACCTTAACGTTATGTTCCACGTAGGCAGTTTCCTTAACCATTTGCTCAGTTGCTTCAGCAGGCAGTGTTAATGTAGCTCTCAGTTTTCCGTTTACCTGAACAGCAACGGTAATTGTATCGGCAATCAGTGACGCTTCATCAACTTTAAAGATAACCGGTTTTCTGAAAACAGACTCAGTTTTTCCGCAGAGGCTCCAGCATTCTTCGCCTAAATGAGGTGCAAGCGGGGCAATCATATATGCCATTCTTTCAAGAATATATGCTTTTAGTTCTTTTCTGCAACCGGCAAAGTCTTTTAATACTTCGTTAAGAAGTTCCATTAATGCTGCAACAGCAGTATTGAATCTGAAATTTTCTATTTCCTGCGAAGTTTTCTGAAGTGTAAGGTTTAATTTACGGTACAGATTTTTTTCGGAAGTTTCAAGGCTGCTGATATCGAATTTTTCGGGAACGGTGGTTTCAGTGCAGATTCCGGCATTATCAAAAAAGAATGTATAGAAACGCTGCACAAAACGGTCAACGCCTACAATCCCCTTATCGCTCCAGTCGCCTCCAAGTTCATAAGGACCCATAAACATCAGATACATTCTGAATACATCAGAACCTACTTTGCAGATAAAGTCGCCCGGATTCACAACATTTCCCTTAGATTTCGACATTTTTGCACCTGCATTTGTTATCGTGCCCTGATGCACAAGTCTTGCGAAAGGTTCATCACTGTTTACAAGACCTATATCGCGTAAAAATTTATGAATGAATCTTGAATAGAGCAAATGCATTGTTGCGTGTTCAGCACCGCCTACGTACATATCTACCGGAGTCCATTTGTTGCCGAGTTCAGTATTAAACATTCCTGCTTTAAATTCCGGATCCAGATAACGCAGGTAATACCAGCTTGAATCCATAAACGTATCCATTGTATCAACATCGCGTTTTGAATCTTTGCCGCATTTCGGACACTTACAGTTTACGAATTCATCGTTTCCTGCAAGCGGAGATCCGCCGTCGGGTTTGAAATCGACATTGTAGGGAAGTTCCAGCGGAAGCATTTCATCGGGTATAGGTACCTCGCCGCAGTCCGGACAATAAACAATCGGAATTGGTGTTCCCCAGTATCTTTGTCTGGATATCAGCCAATCTCTTAATCTGTAGTTTATTTTTCCTTTTCCTTTAGCGGTTTCCTCAAGAAATTTTATTACGAGGCCAATTCCTTCATCAGATTTTATTCCGTTGAATTGTGCGGAATTAATCATAATTCCTGTATCAGTAAAAGCTTTTTCAAGCGGGGCTTCAGCATCGGTTCCTTCTTCCAAAATAACTTTTCTTACCGGAAGTCCGAATTTATTTGCGAATTCAAAATCCCTTTCATCGTGTCCGGGAACTGCCATAACGCATCCTGTACCATAAGAAGCAAGAACATAATCGGCTGCCCAGACAGGTACTCTTTCTCCGTTAACCGGATTTATGATATAAGCGCCGGTAAAAACACCGGTTTTCTCTTTTACTGTGGAGGTCCTTTCTATTTCTGTAAGCGATTTAACGCTGTTTCTGTAGTCTTCAAGTTGTTGTTTGAATTCCGGAGGCGTAATTCTATCTGCAAGTTCATGTTCCGGAGCTATAACGGCATAAGTTACACCCCAGAGAGTATCCGGTCTGGTAGTAAATACAACGAATTTCTCATCGCTTCCTTCAATATCGAACTTTACTTCTGCGCCAATACTTTTTCCTATCCAGTTTGTCTGCATAAGTTTAGTTTTTTCAGGCCAGTCGATTGTTTTGAGTCCGGCAAGAAGTTCTTCGGCATATGATGTTATCTTAAAGAACCACTGAGTAAGATTTTTCTGAAATACCTGAGTACTGCAGCGTTCGCATGAACCGTCAGAAAGCACTTGTTCGTTTGCAAGTGTTGTCTGGCAGTTTGGACACCAGTTAACGGGAGCTTTTTTCCTGTATGCCAGTCCTTTTTCATACATTCTTATAAACAGCCATTGGTTCCATTTATAATATTTCGGAACGCAGGTCATCAGTTCAGCATCCCAGTCGTACATACATCCCATTTGTTTAAGCTGCGAGCGGATATCTTCAATATTCTGAAATGTGCTGTCCTGAGGGTGAATACCGGTTTTAATTGCGTAGTTTTCCGCAGGAAGACCGAAAGCATCGTAACCCATAGGTTCAAAAACATTATAACCCTGAAGTTTTTTGAATCGCGCCCAGGAATCGGTCGGACCGTAATTATACCAGTGACCGCAGTGAAGCTTAGCACCTGAAGGATAAATGAACATTACAAGGCAATATATTTTTTTTTCAATATCAGACAAATCAGTTTTGTAAATTTTGTTTTCATCCCAAAACTGCTGCCATTTTTCTTCTACTTCCTGAAAAGGGTACTTCATAAATACATCCTGCTTAATAAATTAAAAACCGATATGTAATTTCGTAAAAAATTCTGAAGGCAGCAAAGAAAGAGAAATGTTTTTTAGTTTGGCAACAGGAAAATTATGATAAATAATATATTGTAATGCTCATAATTATGAGAGGGAAGAATTTTTGTATGTTAAATCTAAAAAAATGATAATCACTTGCTTCAATTAGTTATAGTTTATCAATATTCAATAAAACGATAGTAGAGTTAACATTTCATAACGATTTTTTGATTTAATCTATGTTTTCAATCGTATAATTTCTTCTTTTATTTCATCAATTACGTCCGTGTTATAGATGCTTTTCTTTCCATTTGAACTCTTTGTTGAAAAAACAAAAAAAACTTTGCCCCCAAATATTTTTTCAAATTTATAGTGATTATTACGATGTATCTCAATCCATTGGTATTGATTTAATGATTGTCCTGAAGCAACTGGCTTTATTTGAATTCCAATATATTTATTGTTGATTTCTATATAGAAATCAACGTTGTACTTTCTGTCCCATTCATCTGGTGCAGCTTTAATGCTATTACCAATTGCATCTTCAAGTTGTCCGTAAATAGTATCAATTTCGGTTCGATAGCCTTCATAAGTTCTGTTTAGAACAAGGTTATATGCATATTCAATACATTCTTCTTCGGTTATTTTGCTAAGTTCAAAATTAACAACCTCTGAAAGTTTAATATAAAGAGTCTGACCAAGATTAGTGATATATTCTTTAGTTATTTGTATGCCTTCTTTTTTCTTCTGTTTTGCTTCTGCAAAATAAAATTTTACCCATTCTTCATAATTTGATGGAGCACAATTTCTGATTAACTCTGATGTTGCTCCTACGCTTTGCGCTTTATTTAATCCCCAGCGGTTCATTCCATAATTTAACAGCGTTTCTCTTTTAAATTTAAGATTGCATCCTTCAGAACCTGATAAATATTCTTTAGCCATTATTGTATTGTAATAGATTTAAAAATTTGTCTTTGTATTTAAAATCAATTTCTTTGTCTAATTGTGCCAGACCGTTTTTTATTAAGTGTGCATTAATAAACGTTTTGTTTTCAAGATATAAGTAACATAGTAAGTTATTCTGTTTGTCGTGCTTTATATTGTCATATTTCAAAAATACACGTTTACCTTTTGTCTTTTCAATCAGGAACGATGTTGCTTTACCATTAACTTTTGGGTCTTCTTTAATACCCATAAGTTTTATGGTTAAATCATTGTTTAGTTTAACAATTTCAGGGCTAATGACTTCTTTTACTGTGAAAAATTCTTCTCGCTGAGTAGAACTGTTTTTATCGATTTTGGAACCAAACTGAAGTTTCTTAACATCCATTTTTTTATCTAATGCGTGTGGATCTTTAAAAATGTAAGGCAATTTATTGATTTCATCTTGAAAATCAATTTTTGATTGATTTTGAGTTATAAAATTATAGGCGGTTTCATCAAAGTCCATTTGTTGTACTTCTAATTTGTTCTCTATAAATGGGATAAATTCAGGATTGATTTCATAACCAACAGAATTTCTGTCCAATTTTTTCGCCGCCAACGCTGTTGTCCCGCTACCTAAAAATGGATCAAGAATAGTTTCACCCACAAATGAAAACATTCTAATCAATCTACTTGGTAATTCTTCAGGATACACTGCAATATGTCCATTTTGTCTTGCACCGGCAAAATTCCAATGACCCGCAAAATTCGTATTCCATTCTTCTGCAGTCATTTTAGACAGTTCTTTTTGCTCTTTAGTTGGTTTTGGGGCTTCCCCAAGCTTTTTAAAAATGAGAATAAATTCATAGTCCAATTTTAATATACCATTTCTAGGAAAAGGATATGAACCCATTTGAACGCCACCACCTGTTGTATTTGAAGTTGTTACTTTTTGCCAGATTATTGCACCCATGTAATCAAATCCAACGTTTTCACAGAATTTAATAATTTCTTCCCTAATTGGTATAACTTTGTAACGACCATAATATACTGCCCTGGCAAATTGATCGCCGATGTTTATGCACAATCTGCAACCATTGTGAAGAGTGCGGTAGCACTCTTTCCAAACTAAATTTAAGTTGTTAATGTAATTTTCATAACTGTCGTGAAAGCCAATTTGATTGTTTGTTCCATAGTCTTTGA
Organism: uncultured Melioribacteraceae bacterium; assembly: GCA_964584325.1. GTDB lineage: Bacteria > Bacteroidota > Ignavibacteria > Ignavibacteriales > Melioribacteraceae > CAZOZP01. Next base: position 5,162 of record CAZOZP010000086.1, on the reverse strand, counting down.
GTTGCCAATATGGAGGGGAAGTAATTGCCAAATGTACTGAATTGTCCGGCAATTCAGCCATTTTTCGACTGTCACCATTTATTACTTTATGATTTGTTTTCATTTTACGTTTGTTGAGGATTTATATAATTGAAAGTATTCATTTAAGATTTATCATCATTGGGTAATACTTCGTAATTTATAAGTTTAATTTTTACTGTTTAAATATTGCTTATATTATATTAAATATCAAGTTTTCCCAAGTTCTAAAACTATCAGAATTATAAAAGGTCATATATTCGATAATAATTATAATTAAAAATATTTTGCTTGTAAGTTACCAGGTTCCGAAAATATATCCCGTAAAAGCCGATAAGATTATTACAAGTGAAACAAAAACTATTGTCTTTTTATTTCCCATAATACTTCTTATCACAAGAATACTCGGCAATGAAAGTGCCGGACCTGAAAGAAGAAGAGCCAATGCAGGGCCTTTTCCCATTCCGCTGCCCATTAATCCCTGAACAATCGGTACTTCCGTCAGAGTTGCAAAATACATGAATACTCCGACCACGGAAGCAAAAAGATTTGCTGAAATGCTGTTCCCGCCTACAAGTCCGGCAATCCACTCATTAGGGATTATTCCTTCGTGTCCCGGTCTTCCCAAAGCGAATCCGGCCGCAAGAACTCCCCATAAGAGCATGGGTAAAATCAGCTTTGCAAAATCCCAGGTAGAGGCAAACCAGTCTTTTACTTCTTCATTTCCGGTGGCAGTAAGATAAGATAATCCTATTGCACCAAAACCGAAAGAAAGCATCGGAACTTCCGGTATAAATATGGCCGCAAGAATTACAGGCACAGATACAAACGCAATTTTAATTGGTTTGATTTCAAACCACAAAACCATTACAATCGAAAATAAGATGGCAGCTACTGAAGTTATAATCCACTTAAAAGAAAAAATTGAATAGAAGAATCCCACTGTTGTATCAGGTTTTCCCCAATTGGCAAAGACAAGTATCATTATCATTAATCCGAAATAAATTATATTTTTCCAAAGCGGACGCTTAATTTCGGGTTCGGGCAAATTCATTTGTGCTTCTGCCTTGGCAAGTTCTTCTGTTCTGAAAATAAAATGCATAACAAGACCAATTACTATACTGAAAATAATTGCTCCAACCGCTCTTGCAATTCCGATTTCCGCCCCAAGAACTTTTGCCGTAAGGATAATTGCAAGAACATTGATAGCCGGTCCGGAATAAAGAAATGCAGATGCCGGACCTAATCCGGCGCCCATTTTATATATTCCTGCGAACAACGGAAGAACTGTGCACGAGCAAACGGCCAGAACGCTGCCGGAAACTGATGCTACTCCGTAAGCTGTTACTTTTTTAGCTTTGGCACCTAAATATTTCATTACGGATTGCTGTGATATAAATACACCGATTGCTCCGGCAATAAAAAATGCAGGGATAAGGCAGAAAATTACATGCTCCCGTGCATACCATTTAGTTAAGTATAAAGCTTCGAATATTGCATTGTCAAATCTTGGCACACCAAGAGGCAGATAAAAAAATCCGGCGAAAATAGCACCTATCACGAAAAATATTTTACCTTCTTTTTTCCAATCCATAATAATCCTTAATAAAAAGTTTGAACAATCAGATAAATGCCGCCAATAATAACTAAAAGACCGCAACAACGCTTAATCCATAAAAGTAGTTTTGATTCTTCAGACCAGTTCAGATACTTCTGAACTTTTCCTGCAAGTGTTCCGGCAGCAACAATTACTGAACAATGTCCTGCTCCGAATGCCAAAAGAAGAATAGATGCAGTTAAATAATCAGTTTGTGCTGTCTGAAAGACGACGCCCAATACAGGCGCCATATATGCAAAGGTACACGGTCCCAAAGCAATTCCAAACAGCAAACCTAACAGCAATGCCGAAAACAATCCTTTGCTTTTTGTTTGTTTAAGTCCAAAGGCGTTCCAATTTAATTTAATGATATCCAAAAGATAAAGACCCACAACAAAGAAAATTGCAGCAACAAAGTAGTTTCCGTAAATGCCGATATCCCCCATCATACGGCCTAATGAAGCTGTTATTAGTCCGATAACTGATATTGTTATTAAGATTCCGGTTGCAAATACCATAGAAATATTAAATGTACGCAACACTGTAGCTTTCCCTTGAGTGGCAATAAATCCAATTACCAGCGGAATACTTGAAAGATGACATGGGGAAAGAAGTATCGATAATACACCCCATAAAAGCGATGCCGCAAAGGCAGTAAAAATATTGCCTGTCAAAGCATTATATAAAAAAATAAATAATTCTTCCAGCATAAAGATTTCGTATTTTGTTGAGTATTGGTTCTTGAGTGAATTATTTTCTAATTTGTTTTAAACCTTTGGATTCAAGAACTTTGATAATTTCAGCCTCAGGATAAAATCCCTCATGGCGGTGAAATTCCTTACCTTCAGAATCAAGAAATACTTGGGTAGGTATTAAGTTGATTTTGTATTGTTGTGCATACTTTTTCTGTTCTTGCTTCCATACATCATAAAATATTATTTCAATTTGATTCCCGAATTTTTTCTCGATAGCTTCCATAACCGGCTGCATCATTTTGCAGGGAATACAGTTCACGGAACCCAATTCCACAAAAGTCACTTTTGGCTTTTTTACATCTGGAGTTTTATTTATGGTTTCTTTCTTAGCCGTTTGTGCAACCGAAAAATTACAGAATGCAATAAAAATCATAATTATAAAATATTTATTCATACAGTTTCCCCTTAATATGTTAAAGCAATTTCATTAGAAACTCTTTGTGTAATCTCTTCCGTGATCTCTGTTTTTCCTTATTCCAATAGTTTTTTAATTTCATCAGGAGTTAAGAGCTTACCAACTGACTTAACTGTCTCGTTTATAACTAAAGCCGGAGTCATCATCACTCCATAATTCATTATTTCGCTGATATCCGTTACTTTTTCAACTGCAGCTTCCACATTAGCCAATTTGATTGCTGCTTTTGCATTTTCTTCCAACTGTTTGCATTTTTTACAGCCCGTACCGAGTATTTTTATACTAAACATAAATCCAACCTTTTATTTATTGTGTTTAATGAATTACTTAATAATTACAGATTTTCTAAAGCAATCTTTTCTGCAATTTCAAGAATCTCAAAGACTCTTATGTCGGCAATTTTATAATTTACTCTTAGACCCTCTTTCCATGATACAAGTATTCCGCTTCTTTCCAGATTCTTTAAGTGCCTTGAAAGATTAGACTGCTCCAACCCTAAGAGCGGCATTAGCTCGCAATTGCACAGAGGCTTTTCACTTAAAGCTTTTATTATCCTGATTCTGTTCGGGTGGGAAACTGAGAGCAGAATTTCCGCCTGGAGCTTATCTTTTGATTTATGAATTCTTACCATAATTAAATCAGGTTCTACTTTTATATATTAAAAATAATACTGAATCAAATATAGTGTATGACTATATGATTGTCAACTCATATAGTTGATGATAAATATGAAGAAAGTAAAATGGTTTCTATCTAAAGATTTTCTACGGATTGACAATCGGCAGGGAATATAAAGTATGCTATTATAAAAAAAGATGCAAAAATTTATCCCTTGTAAAGGAAAATGATTAAACATAAGTTAACACTTAAAATTTATAATTGTGGTCAGTAAAAACAGTTCTTGAATATTTTGAAATTAAGATTCGATTATTTCGGCAGATAAAACATCCGGAGGAATGCAGTATAAAAAATTTCCGGAGACAGCTCTAATTTGCAAAAATATACGGATGTATTTTTGAATCGGGCATTTGAATTTGTTCAACAGGCATTTGAATTCGTTCAACAGGCATTTGAATTCGTTCAACAGGCATTTGAATTCGTTCAACAAGCATTTGAATTTGTTCAACAAGCATTTGAATTTGTTCAACAGGCATTTGAATTTGTTCAACAGGCATTTGAATTTGTTCAACAGGCATTTGAATTCGTTCAACAGACATTTGAATTTGTTCAACAGGCATTTGAATTCGTTCAACAGGCATTTGAATTTGTTCAACAGGCATTTGAATTTGTTCAAAAGGCATTTGAATTGGTTCAACGGGCATTTGAATTTGTTCAACAGGCATTTGAATTCGTTCAACGGGCATTTGAATTCGTTCAAAAAGCATTTGAATTCGTTCAAAAAGCATTTGAATTCGTTCAAAAAGCATTTGAATTCGTTCAACAGGCATTTGAAATGAGGGTTAATTAGTAATATTTAGAATTAAAATATGGGGATAGAGAGGCATGATAGGACTTTTACCTGTTTAACATACGAACGATTAGTTTATGGATCGTTCAAATTACAAACCAATAAACAGGAGGATTAGAATGACAAAACAAGAGGAAGCAAAACTCGAGATGTTGGATGCAACAGCAGGAATTCTTGAAAGAGGAAACGGTATAATAAGTGATTTGCCGGTACTCGTGCAAAAGACAAAACTGATTCGTGAAATGGTTGAGAAAATCAGGTCGAAGGAGGAAGAATTCACTTCTGTGGTTGCAGGTAAAACAAGCGCAAAGAACCTTACAAAAAGAAAAATAAGGGAAATGGCTCAGGTGGCGGCAAGCGGATTATACAGCTACGGACTCGACAACAACGATATGGAAGCGGCTGCAAGGGGCGATTTCAATGAAAGTGCATTTTTAAGAATGCGGGAAGAGGCTGTAATAACAACAGTTAAAAATGTATTAACTAAAGCAGAAGAATTAGGCAATGCACTTGAACAATATGGCGTTAGTTCAAAATTGGTGGAAGATCTGAAACAGGGAGTAGAGGAATACTATCTGAGATTTAATCAGAAAAGTACCGGATTTGCAACAAAAAAATCGGCAAGATCAACACGAATCGATTTGTTTAATCAAGTTGACAGTGAGATAAAGAAAACTGACAGGCTGATGAAAAGATACGAAAATCTGGCACCTGAATTCTACGGAAATTATATGGCTGCCAGAGTAATTAAGGACAAGGCTGTAACTAAGAGAAATACTGAACTAAAGCATTAAGTAATTTGTTTGAGGGTTAATTTTCATCAACGGGACACCAAATTATGTGTCCCGTTTAATGTTTAACCCAAATTTGTCATTGAGGAAGAAAGTAATGACAAATCGCCTAACAAAA
>CAZOZP010000085.1:0-11283 GCA_964584325.1 uncultured Melioribacteraceae bacterium | reverse complement strand
TGAACATTTCTTCGCTTTACGTGAACATTTCTTCGCTTTACACGGACATTTCTTCACTTTACACGGAAATTTCTTCGCTTTACACGGACATTTCTTCACTTTACACGGACATTTCTTCACTTTACACGGACATTTCTTCACTTTACACGGACATTGAATCGTAATCCATATTTACTTCTTCGTCATTCGATTCAATAATTTTTAATTCTCTAAGTAATGCTTTACGAGTTACCGGGTAGATTGTCTGAAGAGTAAAAATTATTTCTTCTTTGGTACAAAATAAATTCCCTCCATAGCGATATTTAGGATGACAATGGAAATATTATTGATTATTTTCACTTACCCAAATTTGTCATTGAGGAAGAAAGTAATGACAAATCGCCTAACAAAATCTAAATCCCGCAAAATGCGGGATAAGATTTTGTAAGGCGGGGTTACCCAAATTATTCTTTCTTTGCAATGGTATTCAGTGATAAAGATTTTCTAACGAATAATTTGGGTTTATATTTTGGAAGGACTAAAGAGCAATTAAAAAATTCCTGATATAATCAAACTGAAGCGGAAACTTATGATGTAATCGGTTTCCATATTTTAATAATATTAAATGGAGTATTTATGGCAAATTACAAAGTGGAAGAAGTTGAAGGCATAGGCCCGGCATTAGGTGCAAAACTTAATGCAGCCGGAGTTAAAACCACTGAAGCACTTCTTGAAAACTGCAAGACCACAAAACAAAGAAAGGAACTTGCCGAAAAAACCGAAATTTCCGAAAAGCAGATTCTTAAATTTGCCAATATGGCAGATTTATTCAGAATTAAAGGAATAGGCTCCGAATTTTCCGAACTGCTTGAAGCTTCAGGCGTTGATACTGTTCCTGAACTTGCTCAGAGAAAAGCTGATAATCTGACAAAGAAAATGGAAGAAATTAATGCGGAGAAGAAACTTTGCCGCAGAACTCCTTCATTGAAAGAAGTTACTGACTGGGTAGAGCAGGCAAAAGCATTACCAAGAGCACTTGAATATTAAAACACCGTGAAGCATACTGTAAGTCTAAAACGGTTTGTGTTATAAAAAGAGGTTTTTTTATTGCAATAAGGGGCTCTACTATCTCTTAAGCGACATTCACTTTAAAAACCTCTTTTTATGTTTAAAGTGCAATCATTTCATTATACGAAGAGTACTTTATTCGTGACTTATTTTCATTAGTTTTTGGTTTCCTAAATACAAACAAGTGTTCATGCATTATTAAATAGAAATTATACTTCGCTGCACTTTGCGTCCACTTTTTTGAATAGACACAATTATGTTGTGTTTTAATAATTTCTTCTTTTAAGACAAAACCCGTTTTAAGAAATATTGTAAGCAGATAATATGAGAGAGGAATATAATGCTGCGCTTTGCGTGTATCTCCTATCAAAATTGCGCAATGATGATCTTCTTTTAATACACGAAAAAGTTCCTGAGAAATATTTTGAATTTCAGCAAAAAATTTAGGTAAACTACTGATACTGGATAAATCTTCTTCAATGCCATTATTGGAATATTGAACAATATTAAAGTATGGGGGATGAGTTATTATTAAGTCAACAGTATTGCTTTCGTATGCGGATAAGTTTCTGGCATCGCCAACACGTGCAGTTTGTTTACTAAAAGTATTATGTTCAAAATTCAAAGCTTTATTACATATATCTACAGCCTCCGGATTAATATCAATGCCATCAGCATCGCGATGCAATAGTTTCGCTTCAATCAGTGTTGTCCCTGACCCAATCATTGGATCTAAAATAAAATCACCTTCTTTCGAATATTTTAACATAAGATTACGAGGAATTTGAGGTGCAAAATTCCCTCTGTATTTAGGGTTATGTGTTGCCCAATTTCCTCTTTCCGGAAATGACCATGCTGTTGTTATTTCTGGTTCGAATGATGCAAGTAATTTATTCTCTTCCATTTTGTTTATCATTGGTTAAGCGATAGAAAAATTGATTGTTTTAAAAAAGAAACTCTAGCATAAAATGCCCGAGATGTACTTCCGTGACCTGCACCTTTCGTTCTTGGTTGAATATACACGCCTAATTTCCCAGATAAGGCAGAAAATCCTTTAGTAATAATTGTTTCACGCACTAAATCATAATCGGCTTTTACTTGATTATATATATCTGAATTTCCCAAGTCGAAAGCAGATGCTGCATAAAGTATCGATTTTTTTTCGTTCTTGTTTTCCCAAATCCTTGCTGCAATAACTATTTTTTTCATTTTGGCATAAAGGTGACTATCTTCAAATTCTGTTCTTTCAACATTATAAGGATCGATCATTGTAATTGCCATTGTTTCTTTAACAGTTAAAGCTCCATTTTTTAGATATTTCAGACAAATAGTTTTCAATTCCCAGGAACCAAAGTTAGGCGATTGCGAACTGTTAATTGGAAGGCCCAAATGCCTTTCAATAACGTGTCCGGCCCAACCTTTATTCTTTTTTCCATCTTTAAATACTGTAACCTTATATTTTTCAGCTAGTTCTCGTAAATCTTCCCCAATTATACTATGAATACTTCTTACTGCTTCATTACGTTCCATTTTTTACTCTTTTTTTTCTTCTTCTTTAGCAAAAGTGTTTATTCTTTGCAGGTGATGTCCATTTACAAATAAGCCTTCTTCAAAATTCATTAATAGTTTAGAATTAGTAATTCATTGATTTTTCCTCTTTTTGCCCCATTACAATTTATCATTCTACTTGCCTGAACTCTAATAATATTGAACTTTTCATATAGTTTTTCGAAAAAATGATCGGAAGGATTTTCATTTTTCGGGTCTGAATTACTCAACATAAGTTTGTTCCCATTTATTCCCAGTTCACAATAAAAACTAGCTAACCGTTTCTGATCATCCTCTGTAAAATCATATTTACTATAGGATGTAAATCTTGAAGTCAAACTTATTGGCCGATAAGGCGGGTCTAAATAAACGAAGAAATCATCATTAATATTATTTTTTATATTCTCAAAATCAGTCAAGAATATTTCTGCAATCTGAAGTACACGGCTGGCATTAATTAAATTTTCGTAATCTAATATACCCGGATTTTTATAGCGCCCAAATGGTACATTAAATTCACCTTTTCTATTCAACCTGAATAAACCATTAAAACAAGTTTTATTTAAAAATATAAGTCTTGCGGCACGAGGTATCCAATCATTACTATACTTATTATAACAAATCTTATTTTTTTCGGAATTAAATTCTTCACGAATTCGATAAAAGTATTTTTCTCTTTGTTTTTCATCTCCATTAATATATTCAGTTTTAAGTTTGCTTAGTTCTTCAATTAATTCAAATATATTTTTTTGAACAACATTAAATGTTAAGACTAAATCCTCGTTAACATCTGAAAGATATGCTTTATTGATTTCATAGTTTTGAGCTATAAAGAAAAATACCGCTCCACCACCAAGAAATGGCTCATAATAATTTTGAATATACCCATTTTTTAACTCTACAGGAAAATATTCTTCAAATTGCTCTAATAATTGGGTCTTGCCGCCGGCCCATTTTAGAAAAGGTTTTGCTGTTGAATAGTTTGTGTTGTTCATTTTTTTTCTTGAAATATAAGCAAATTATAAATAACATTAAACTATTATACTGCTCATTTGCCGAAAACTCTTCGACTTAAGATAAATTGACTAATAAATTCTTCAGGAATTTGCCGGTTGCTGAATTCGGACAGGCGGCAATTTCTTCCGGAGTGCCTGTAGCTATTACTTCTCCGCCTTTTATTCCAGCCTCAGGACCAAGGTCTATTATATAGTCTGCAGACTTAATAACATCAAGATTATGCTCTATTATTACAACTGAATTATTACTTTCAATAAGCATATCAAAGCATTTGAGCAGTTTGCTGATATCCGCAAAATGCAATCCGGTTGTAGGTTCATCAAATATAAAAAGAGTATGCTTATCCTCCTTCTGTCCGCTAAGATTGTATGCAAGTTTTACTCTCTGCGCTTCTCCTCCGGATAGAGTATTTGAAGGTTGACCAAGTTTAATGTAACCTAACCCGACATCCGACAGTTTCTGAAGAATAAAAACTATCCTGTTATTACCCGCAAAATATCCTAAAGCCTCGTCAACTGTCATATTTAAAACATCAACAATGTTTTTGTCTCTGTATGTAATATCTTTTATTTCTTTCTTAAATCTCGTTCCTTTACAGCTCTCGCATTCAAGATACAAATCGGCCAAAAACTGCATTTCAATCTTAACAAAACCTTCGCCCTGGCATGTTTCGCATCTTCCTCCGGGAACGTTAAATGAAAAATATCCCGGTGCAAAGCCCTTGTTCTTTGCTTCGGGAGTTGATGCAAAAAGTTCACGAATTTTATCGAATCCGTTTACATAGCTAATTGGATTAGAGCGGGGAGATTTACCTATCGGCGATTGATCTACTATTTCAATTTCGTCAACAGCTTTAATTCCTTCAATATCAAGATATCGTCCGATCTTAGGAGGATTCTTCCCCAATATTTTTGCCAGCCCCCCGTAAAGAACATCGTGCACCAGTGTGCTTTTCCCCGATCCGCTGATTCCCGTAACTACAACCATCTTATTTAACGGAAATTCAACATCAATGTTTTTAAGATTATTTTCTATGGCCCCGGTAATTTTAATTGATTGTCCGGCTGCTGTTCGCCTTTTCTTCGGAACAGGTATAGACAACTTACCCGAAAGATACTTTCCTGTAAGAGATTCCTTATTCTTAGTAATCTCCTTATATGTGCCTTGTGCAACAATCTCGCCTCCGTGAACACCCGCGGCAGGTCCCATATCAACTATCATATCCGCATGCTTCATCATTTCCGGATCGTGTTCTACTACCAAAACCGTATTTCCGATATCTCTGAGCGATTTTAGAACATTAATCAGTTTAACATTATCTCTCGGATGAAGTCCGATACTGGGTTCATCCAATACATATAATGTTCCCATAAGAGCCGAACCCAATGAAGAAGCAAGATTAATTCTCTGTGTTTCTCCGCCTGAAAGAGTGTTACTAAGTCTGTTAAGCGTAAGGTAACCAAGTCCCACATTGTTAAGGAATGCCAGTCTCTTATTCAGCTCATCCAGTATTCTTCCGCCAACTGCAATTTCATAAGCAGAAAAGTTCAGATTTCGGATAGTTTCCGCAGCTTCTTCGATTGTCATTTTTACAATATCGAAAATAGATAGTTCGTTTATTTTAACCTGAAGAGCTTCTCGCCTTAGGCGCGATCCCCTGCAGGCTGTACAGGTAGTATATCCCCTGAATCTGCTTAGGAGAACCCTTATATGCATTTTATAAGTGTTTTCCTGAAGCTTTTCAAAAAAAGGATTTATACCCGGAAATCCCTTAAAGCCCTTTTCTATCATTCCCTTTTGCTCTGCAGTCAGCTCTGAATACGGAATATCAACCGGAATTCCCGCCGCCGGAGCAGCTCTAAGAAGTTCTCTAAGCATTCCGCTGCTTTTTGTTCCTCTGAATGCGGCTATTGCTCCGTCTCTTATGCTAAAACGATGATCAGGAATAACAAGATCCATATCAATACCCATTATCCTGCCGAATCCCTGACAGACCGGACAGGCACCGAAAGGATTATTGAATGAAAAGAACCTCGGTTCAGGCTCTTCGTACCTAATACCGCAACACTCATAAAACTTGTTGAAATTGTGTGCAATCCCATTTTCTGCTTCAATTACAGACATTCGACCTTCGCCTTCCTTAAAACAGGTTTCGATTGTTTCAGCTAAAGTATCACGTACTTTTCCCTTTTCAACCTTGTAGCGTTCAATAATAACATAGAGTCCATCCCTTGATTCCGGAAGCATCTCTTCATTAAGGTCAATTAAACCAACGGGAGCATATATTCTAAAAAAGCCTTTTCTTTTAAGAAGATCCGTCTCTTCTGCAGCGCTTTTTCCCGAATGTGTCTGCAAAGGGAAGCCGATAAATAATTTCGTGTTTTCGCCTAAAGCCTCTATCTTTAATGAAACAGTAGCCGTTGTTTCTTTAACTACTTCTTTTCCGCAGACAAAGCAAATAGTTTTTCCTAGTCTGGAAAAAAGCAGTTTCAGGAAATCATAAATTTCCGTACTCGTTGCAACAGTTGAACGCGGATTTCTGGAACCGGTTTTCTGTTCAATTGCAACTGCGGGAGAAATTCCGTAAATGTAGTCTATATCAGGTTTGTTTATTCTTTCAAGAAACTGTCGGGCATATGAAGAAAGGCTCTCAACATAGCGGCGCTGACCTTCAGCATAGATTGTATCGAAAACCAATGACGATTTTCCGCTTCCGGATACACCTGTAAATACAACCATACTGTTGCGCGGAATTTCAATATCTATATTCTTAAGATTGTGCTCGCGGGCGCCTTTAACTGCAATCACATTTCTTTTAAGCGAGTCGGATTCAGACATAATTGCCTTTTCTTTCGGATAACTAATTTTTTAGATTTTTCCCGAGTTTTTCTTCGAGTTCCCTTAAAGTTTTAATTTTCAGATCCAGTTCCTGCTGCTTGCGGTTTAATTCTCCAAGCTTTCTGTCGAATTCCTTTTCTTCTTCAGTTTTCTCCCAGTAACCGTTACTCTCGAAATATCCTTTGAATAACCAATTATGTTTTAATGCTTCCATATTATCGGCAAAACCTTTAGCGCCCTTACTGGCTTCATCTGTTGTGCGGACAAGGTTACTCATCATTACCATAACCGAATCATACATATCGTTCTTTTTAATCAGACTCCCGAGACTTCCTTTTCCTTCTTCAATTTCATTCAGAACCATCTTCACCGATGAAGTTGCACTATCCACATTACTAACTATACTGTTCATATCCTGACCTAACTTAACAATTACCTGTGAAAGTTCATCCAGTTTTGAAGTCATAACATTAAGACTTCTTTTAGCCGATTTTGTAATAGCAACCGATGAATTGTAAAGTTCCTCATCATATATCATCTTCCCGATTGTTCCTTCTCCCTTGGCTATGTGAGCCACAATCTCAGAAAAATTTTCAGTCATCACCTTTACATTTTTTACTGTTCCTTCAGATTCTCTGAAAATTTCAGAAAGATTTATAGGATCAATTGAACTTATAACTCCGCCTTCTTTCACTCTCTCGTAAGCAGGAGTGCCGGGCTGAAGACTTATGATTTTTGCTCCGACAAGTCCTTCTGTTTCAAGAGAAGCTTTAGTATCGAGCCTGATAAAATCCTTTACGGATTCATTAATTTTCAGTGTAACTTCAATTTTATTTGAATTGTCTGAAGTAAATTGAATTTCTGTCACAGAACCCACATCCATACCGCTTAATCTGACACTGGCACCTGTACGCAGACCCTCAATACTTGAAAAATAAGTTTTATATGTCAGAGTTGATACAAAAAGTGAATCCTTGTTTCCCACAAGGAAAATGGATATAAAGATTAGAACTGTGCCTAAAAATACAAATACTCCTAATCTTGCTCCCTGCAATTGCTTTAGCATTAAATTCTCCGGCTTAAGCTTGTGTTAACTGATGATTAAAAAATTTATTCAGAAACGGATCGTTCGAACGAGCCAGCTCTTTCAAGACACCGTTAAAAATTATCTTCCCTTCATTTAAGAATATTGCCCTGTCTGCAATAATATCTGCACACAGCAAATCGTGCGTTACAACAATAGATGTCATATTCAGTTTTTTCTGAAGACTGAGAATCAGTTCGCTTATATCAATTGAAGTAATCGGGTCGAGTCCGGTAGTCGGTTCATCATAAAGCATAATTTCCGGATCCGTAATAATTGATCTTGCCAGACCGATTCTTTTTCTCATACCTCCGGAAAGTTCAGACGGCATTTTATCCACCGCTTCAACAAGAGAAACCAAATCCAAAGTATGAAGCACTTTCTCATCAAGCTCTTTTCTGCTGTAGTCAAAATGCTTAACTAGCGGAAATTCGAGATTTTCTCGTACAGTCATAGAATCGTAAAGTGCAGCTCCCTGAAACAGGAAACCCATACTTTTCCTAAGCTTGTTCAGGTTCTTATCTGATATTTCGTGAACCTTTTCCCCTTTTATGAATATTTCGCCCCTGTCTGCTTTCAGAAGACCGATTAGACACTTAAGCAAAACGGATTTCCCCGTGCCTGATTGTCCGAACACAACAAGATTCTCCCCTTTTCTTACATCGAAGGAAACATCTTCCAGCACTTTCAGGCTTCCGAAGCTCTTAAAGAGATTTTTGATTTGTATTATATTGTCGGCCATAGCACCAGAGTAAGTTTAACAAGGAAAACATCAAGAATCAAAATAAGAAGTGAAGATAAAACCACAGAAGTAGTGGAAGCCTTACCCACCCCTTCCGTTCCTCCTTCAGCCGTGAAACCTTTGTAACAGCCTACCAATCCCACAATAAAACCGAAAATAATAGTTTTGGCTACGCCCGGTATTAAATCCCCGAACTGCACTGAACTGATTACCGAATTTTTATAGTATTCGAAACTCATACTTTCCGTTAGACTAATTGCAAAGAATCCGCCGAATATAGCAAGGAATATTACATAAATAGTTAATAGCGGAAGAATCAGTGTTGTGGCGGTAATTCTTGTAACAACCAAATAACGAAACGGATTAATTGCAGATACTTCCATTGCATCAATTTGTTCTGTAACTCTCATTGAACCAAGTTCGGCGCCGATTCCTGAACTTACTCTGCCTGCAAATATCAGAGCGGTTATCACCGGTCCCAGCTCTCTGATCACTGACAAAGCCACCATCTTCGGAAGAAAATCCGAGGCTCCGAATTTCTGCATAATAGGTTGACTCTGAAGTGTAAGAACGGCTCCGATTATTATTCCTGTTATGGAAACAATCGGGAATGTCTTAACTCCCAATTCATCCATATGCTTTTTAATTTCGTGAATTTCATACGGTGGCAGGAACACATTCTTAAAATACTGAATAACAAATAACGACAAGCCGGTAAGAGTTGCAAAGAAATTATAAAGGTATGCCGATAAACGGACATTCCTGAAATTATAGAGTTTAGGAAGATTCATAAATAATATATTTTTTCTGACTAAAAATAAGAAAATTGAATTACAATTCTATTATCAGAAGGCATTTTCTATGTGATTTATTTTTGCTTTATTACCATCTTCAATTAAAACAGCAACCACATCAAACCTGATTTCCGAATAGAGAGATTCGCATTCATTTAAGTAACCTTTTGCCGTTTCTCTTATCATATTCTGCTTCTTATAACCTACAGCTTCTTCCGGCAGGCCGAATACATCAGACCTTCTTGTTTTTACTTCGGCGAAAACCAGAATGTCGCCGGATAATGCAATAATATCCAATTCGCCTCTGCGGTATCTGTAATTAAGCGAGAGAATAGTGTAGCCTTTTTTCTGAAGATATTCAGCCGCAATTCTTTCCCCTATTCTGCCTGTAGGTATATTCCCGGTTTCAGTATGCACTTAACTTTACCATAATAATATTCCGCAACATAAAACATTATTTTATGACAAGCAATTATTGATTTGATTTATTGGAGGCGGCCTTACTTAACTTATCTTTTTGCATCCAGGTATTTAACTGCTTCAGCGGCGGCATTTTTTCCGGAGATTATTGTCATAGGCATACTTCCTCCGGGAAGAGTAGTTTGACCCGCAAAGAAAAGATTCTTTACTTTAAGCGATCTCTGCTTTGGTTTCTGATTATTTGTCTGTTTAAGTGTATTTGCAAATCCCATCAGACTGCCTTTATACGAATTATAATCTGTGGCAAAATCATTGATGCTTAACATTCTTCTGAGGATTACCGACTTCCCTACATCTTCGCCGGTAAGTTCATAAAAAGATTTCATAATTGTTTTATAATACTCTTCTCTAAGCTTCGGAGTATCTTCAGACCCTGCAGGAATCGGAACCATTATCGATACGATATCTTTACCGTATGGAGCTATGGAAGCATCAGTTATTGTGGGCACAGAAACAAAAAACACCGGATCCCGGAGTTTCACTGAGGGATTAAAGAAATCGTCGTCTATATTCTCAATGTCTTTTGAAATCATGATATTGTTATGCTGAACTGAAGATAATTTTTTATCAAGCCCAAGGAAAAACATTAATGCTCCGGGTGTCATTACTTTCTGATTCCAGAACTCGTTATCATAGCTTCTATCCGGTTCACCTAACAGACTGTTCTCGGTAAAATGGTAATCGCAAGCTGAAATTACTGCATCAAAAGGCATTTCCAATCCGCCGGCAACTAAAGCTGTTGCAATTCCCTTATCAGTTTTAATTGCTGAAACCGCAGACCTGAAATGGAACTTAACGCCGGTATCAACTGCGATTCTGTAAATTGAATCAGCTACTTTTGACATTCCTCCCAAAGGATACCATACCCCCGAGTTATAATTAAGATAGTCGTAATAACTGTAAAGTGCAGGAGATTGCGAAGGTGTAGAGCCCGCGGGAAGTACGGGATACTCTAAGAGTTTGACCAACTTTGGATTTGTAAAGGAACTTCTGATATGTTTTGAAAGGGGTTCAGACAACTGCAGCTTGAATTTATCCTTAATAGATTTAAAGTCCATCAAATCCCAAATTGAGATTGATGGCTTAAAAATGTAATTCTTAAGTCCGGTTTCATACTTGAACTCTGCAGATTCAAAAAACTTTTTCAATGCAGGTGAACTTCCCGGTTCAGTTTTCTCAAAAAGAGATTCAAGACCGGCATAGTTATCAGGCATATCAAGATAATCACCTTTCCCGAAATATATTCTTCCGGGCGGACTCAGCCTTATGCTCTCAAAGAAATCACTTTGCTTCTTCCTGAATGTCTCAAAAAACTCATCAAATACTTCAGGCATCTGAAAATAAGACGGACCCATATCAAACTTGAAACCATCACGTCCCCAAGTACTTACACGACCGCCATGAGTTTCATTTTTCTCGAAAAGATGTACTTCAAATCCGTCAAGAGCAAGCAGGGCAGCAGAAGCCATCCCGGATATTCCTGCTCCAATAACTGCAATTTGTTTATTACGCGCCAATTGTAATTCCAATTAAATCTTTAAGAAAAAGACATACAAATCTTCAATACTTTGCAAATATTATACCATTAAATGCTTCATTGTATTAATGAAATGTATCCTTAGTGCATTATCGTTTGCGGAATAAAAATATTTATCCCTAAATCAGAAAGCAAAAAAACTTTAACCCAAATTTGTCATTGAGGAAGAAAGTAATGACAAATCGCCTAACAAAAT
>CAZOZP010000084.1:1876-11630 GCA_964584325.1 uncultured Melioribacteraceae bacterium | reverse complement strand
GAAGAAACTTATGTTTCCGCAGATGAAACAGACATTTCGTTGGAAGAAACTTATGTTTCCGCAGATGAAACAGACATTTCGTTAGAAGCAACTTATGTTTCCGCAGATGAAACGAACATTTCGTTGGAAGAAACTTATGTTTCCGCAGATGAAATGAACATTTCGCCGGAAGAAACTTATGTTTCCGTTGATGAAGCGAACATTTCGTTGGAAGAAGTTGTCTCAAAAAGAAAAGAGTCTGTCATCCTGATCCCGCATTTGCGGGATTGCAGATAAATGGGATGAAATTCACTCCCAATTCTGCGGAATCAGAATGATGCTTTTAAGACAGCCTCCTAAGTTTTTTTGGATATGATTTTTTTTTGTTTATATTTTGGCAGTTACTAAAATAAATATTTGCAGGTTCTCTTTAGGAGAATAATAGGGAATACGGTGAAAATCCGTAGCTGTCCCCGCAACTGTAAGAGAGCGGCTCTACAAAAGCCGGATTAAACCAAAATGTCACTGCCTCATTGGGGTGGGAAGGCGGTTTAAGGACGCTCTCAAGTCAGGATACCTGCCGCAAATATTAAGTCAATTATCTTCGCGGGTCAAAGAGAATTGAGTTAAAGGAATTCCTTATTTCTTAAACTTGAGTTCACCCCGTGTTAAGAAATAAGGATTTTTTATGAAGTTCAGAAATCTGATTTTATTGTTGTTTGCTATCGCAGGGATGGTGCCCGCCCAAAATGCATTCAGGGATTCAACCGGAAGTTACAGACTGCACACGGTTTATGTAACAGCCGAAAGAATAAACACTGAGCAGGCGTCTGCAAGCGGACAAATAGAAATAATAACAAACGATAAAGTACAAAGTGCAAACGGAAGCAGACTTCAGGATATTCTTAAGACTTCAGCAGGTGTAGTACTAAAATCATACGGTTACGGTCCGTCGCTCAATACTGTTTCAATAAACGGAATGGGTGCGGAACATACTGTAATAATGATAGACGGTGTCAGATTAAATTCATTCCAGAATCCTTCTTTTGACTTATCTCTTATTCCGAAAGCTCTTATTGAATCAGTGGAAATTGCCCGCGGTGGAATGAGTTCTCTGAACAGCAGTGATGCAATGGGAGGTATCATAAATATTAAATCCGGATTTACATCAGGTGATGCGGATAAGCCTTTCGGATTCAAACTTTCCACATCAGCGGGATCTTACGGATTAAGAGAATATATGGTTAAGTTTTCGGGGAAGACCGGAATTTTGCACATGGATGTTTTCCTTTCGAATGAATCCTCGGACGGAAATTATGAATATTACTTCAATAACGGAATCGAAAAGATAAAGAAACAGAGAGAGAATTCAGCCTACACTATGACGGATGCCGGTTTTACTGCGGGAATTAATTTCGGGAACTCTGCACTCAGGTTCCTTTCAACATATTCATTTCAGGATAAACAGATAGCAGGCATTGAAACAGACAACGCTTCAGCCGGAACGGTTCAGAAAGATAAAATCTGGAACAACATTATTAAGTATTCAGACTATCTTAATGAATGGGCAGATGCCGATATTTCATTCAATTTCCAAAACAGCCTGATGAATTACAACACAGCTTCCTATATTAACAGCTACTACAAGAATACTTTGTATTCTGTTTCGTTGAATACTTCTTTTGATTTTAGTTTTCTGAAGAGCATTGTTTCATACGACTTTGCGCATGGCGAGCTTAGAAGCGATGAGTTAAGCGGATTTCCGAACAGAAACAGGCATTCACTCTCGGCTTCGGTAAATATAATTCCCTGGGAATTTCTTCAGATTTCACCTTCCGTAAGACACGATTACTACTCAGATACAGATATGAAGGCTACCACCGGAAGGGTCGGTCTGAATGTAAAACCTTTCAGTAAAATAGTTTTTCATTTAAGAGCAAATGTCGGAAATAATTTCCGAATGCCCTCATTTAACGATCTTTACTGGAATCTGGCAGGGAACAAGAATCTTGATCCGGAGAAAAGTCTGAATGCTGAAGCAGGAGCTTTTTACGGATTCAAATCTTTTGTTGACGGGAATGCCGATTTTTCCTTTGCATACGTTGAAGCGGAAGACAAAATTATGTGGATTGCCGATTTTACCGGTATCTGGAAGCCCCGCAATATTGCCGGTTCAGTCTCAAGAGTGTATTCGGCTTCACTTGAGTTTTCGTTCAAAATTTCGGAGGGATTAAAATTAGCTTCCGAAACAGGGGCTTCATTTAATGATGTAATAAAAACAACCGCCAATTACAGAAATGATCCAACTTATAATAAAAAGCTGTTCTACATTCCGGATAAAACAGTAAAAACTTCATTAAGACTTAGTCACAGCATCTGTGAACTGAATATACTTTTTAGTCATACCGGTGTCCGATATGCGGATATGCAGAATAAAACGCTTTTGCCGGTTATAAATCTTACGGATGCAAATGCTGCGGTAAATTTTCATCTCGGAAGTTATTTGCTTACTGCAAGGGCAGAGGTAAACAACATATTTAATGCGGATTACCAGATAATGAATGGTTATCCAATGCCGCTAAGAAATTACAGAATCAAACTATCAATTAATTATTAGGATATATAATGAGAAAAATTCTTCTTTTTATCGTGTTTTTTTCAGTTACTGTTTTCGGACAGGACTTAAGTAAAGTTTATGTGTTAAGTGAAGGCGGTTTTGCCCCAAATACTTCAAAGTTGTCAATTATTGATAAAAAATCCGGCAGTTTTTCCCCATCTGTATTTAGCCCCGGAAATCTCGGACTCGTTCCCGACGGATTAATGCTTCACGAAAACAATCTTTATATTACCGAACAGGGTAACTACGGAGGATCCGGTAAAATTTACAAGGCAGACACACTCGGCGCGGTTTCAGCAAGTGCCGCGGCAGGTGTAAATCCTTATTCTCTCTCCATAAACAACGATAAAATTTTCGTAACAAATGGGCCGGCAGGAAAAGTTACAGTACTTAATCTAAGCGACTTATCATTCAGGAAAGAAATTACAGTTGGTGTTTATCCGCAGGAAATTCTCAGCATCGGGAAATATGTTTTTGTGGCAAATACATCCCTTTGGGGAGGAAGTTCAGATTCAACAATATCGGTTATTGACTCAGAAACAGAATCGGTGGTTAAGACAATAAACGTGAGGCTTAATCCTTCTTCGCTGGCACTTTCAGCGGATAATATGCTTCTGGCAGGGTGTCCGGGCGATGAAACCGGCGGAATAATATATAAAATCAATCCGGTTACTTTCGAAAAAATTACAAGCTACACAATTCCACAGTACGGATTCGGAAGCTGCATAAATGCCGATACTGACGGCAAGAAGTTTTATTTTCTTACATACTTCAATAATTTGGTAGAATATAACCTTCAGACAAGCACTGTAACAGAAATTGTGAATCCCGAGTATGGGGCGAATTATTTTTACGGATATAATTATGACAATGTGAACAAAATGCACTATGTACTTGACGCAAAAGATTTCGCATCAGACGGAGCAGTTTATGTTTTTGATGCTTCAGGCGTACTGAAAAACAGTTATACAGCAAGCATTGCACCTAAGAGAGTAGTGTTTAAATATAACGGAACTTCATCTGTTTCCGGAGAAGAATATGCAGATAAATCCTACAGGCTTATGCAGAATTATCCCAATCCGTTTAATCCGGCTACAACAATAGAGTTTTCACTTCCCGTTTCAGGAAATGTAAAACTAAGCGTTTATAATTTATTAGGTCAGGAAGTAGCAGTTCTTGTTAATGAATTCTTCTCCGGCGGAAATCATAAAGTTAAATTTAATGCATCCGGACTTTCGAGCGGAGTGTATTTGTATCAGATTCAGGCAGGAGAATTTTCGGCGGTTAAGAAGCTGATGTTGGTAAAATAGTGACGCGTGACGAGTAAAGCGTGACTCGAAAGGGAATTCATATTATAGTGTATCGGCAGAGGCGCAGGACATTGCGTCTCTGTGAGAAGAGAAAATGGATTTTGAGAATACAGATGAATCAGCACCGTAGGTGCGGAATCTCAGTAACAAGATGAATTTGACAGACTAAAGAACCCCGTAGGGGTGATATCTTAGTAACAAGATGAAACAAAAGCTTATGATAGCTCCGTAGGAGCGGAATCTTAAATCTGGTATTTAGATGTCGCTGCTTAAGCAGCTCTTTAACTTTGTGGTGGTATTTGTGTTACTAAGATGCCAGCCCTACGGGCTTGAAGATGTGACGCTTAACGCGTGAAGGAAAAAGGATTATGAGAATACAGTTGAAACAGCGCCGAAGGTGAAGAATCTTGAATACAATTGAATGAAAACAGAATCCGGTATTGAAATGATTTAAACAAATTATTATCTTACCTTAGCAATCAGGAGAGAAATTTAATGTCTATTTTAGATAAAGAAAAACTAAAAAATATTTATTTAACAGAAATCATTTATGAAATTCATATTTTGAATGACAAATCGAATATTTTCGTATTAAAATACAACACAGCTTTTGAAGCCTTTGAATCTCAAATAAAATCAAATAAAGAAGAAGATTTTGAGAAATGGGACGATTATTTGGAATGGAAATCGTATAATGAAAAATTGAAGGAATTGATTCGAAATAAAACTGAAATCGAAAATGGAAATCTTAAAGTGGCTTGAGTTATATCCAATAGTAAAAGACTTCAGAATTCTGGAATATAAAACATTCAATTTTGGCTTTTTTATTAAGATTAAAGTAATCCTTGTTGATAATTCCGAATTATACATTAGAGAGTATTCGGATATAAAGGAGCGAAATTATTCTTATCATTGGCAGGATGAATATGGAGAATTAAAAATCCGATGGGATAATGCTCCATATCACCCTGAGTCAATTACTTATCCCCACCATAAACATATCGGTCAAAAAATCGAATCTTCAAATGAAATAATAATTAAAGAAGTATTGGAAGTCATTAACACG
This sequence comes from uncultured Melioribacteraceae bacterium, assembly GCA_964584325.1. Classification (GTDB taxonomy): domain Bacteria; phylum Bacteroidota; class Ignavibacteria; order Ignavibacteriales; family Melioribacteraceae; genus CAZOZP01. Next base: position 6,658 of record CAZOZP010000084.1, on the reverse strand, counting down.
ATGCTTTAGTAATAATCTCTTTAGTGGCGTAGAAAAAAACAATTAATTACTAAGAGGCGTTATCTAATAAAATACGAAAAATCTTTCTTTCTTTTGTGGCAAAATCTCCAATTCAATAAATGCGGGTTTAGATATCTTAATCCTGTCCGGTGCCTGAGGCTCTCGGAGGCAGATTAAGAAAGTAACAAGGTAACGGGTGACAAAGTAGAGACCCAAGGCCTTGCGTCTCTGTGAGAAGGGAAAAGGATTTTGAGAATACAGATGAAACAGCTCGGTAGGAGCGACATCTTAAATCTGGGAGTTAGATGTCGCAGCTTAAGCAGCTCTTTAATTTGTGGTGGTATTTGTGTTACTGAGATGCCAGCCCTGTGGGCTTGAAGATGTGACGCGTGACGGGTAACGCGTGATGCGCAGACCAAGGCCTATATTATAGATTGAGATCCTTCGCTTCGCTCAGGATGACAATCGTGAGCGAAACAGCACCGTAGGTGCGGAATCTTAGTAGCAAAATGAATTTGACAGACTAATGAACTCCGCAGGGGTGATATCTCAGTAAAAAGATAAAACAAAAATTGATGTCAGCTCAGCTGGAGCTTCAAAGATAATGGAGTTTATATAGTACTATTAACATTTCGCACCTACGGCGCTGAAGAACATGTGTGAAAACTCAAAATGTTTTTTATTCTGGATCAATTCCTGCCTGCTTGAGAATTGCCAGGTATGTTCCTTTCTTGAGATCAGAGCCTGAATGAACAGGAACAATAACTGTTTATTTGTGGCCGGATTATAATATAGCTGATGAGATCCTTTGGAACGTTTGAATATAAATCCGTTTTGTTCAAGTATTTTAATCAGGTGTTTCGGACTAAGGTTCATACTGCCTGAAGAGTTAGAGAATATTCAAGTGTATTGCTGTCATCAGGTATAGATTCTCCTCTGCTTTTTAATTCTTCAATATAAAGTTCAACGGCTTCCTTTGCCATCTTTAATGCTTCATCAATATCATTCCCATAAGTAATACATCCGGGAAGAGAGGGCACGGTAACTGTATAACCGCCTTCAGGTTCTTTATGCAGATGAATTTTATATGTAAACATATTATGTCCTTTTGCTTAGATGATATAAATGAAAAAACTTTAGTACCAACAACTTACGCCATTATTCAAAAAATAAACAATAAACTAAAAATATGCAATGCTTGATGGTTAATGAAATATTGAAAAGTACTGCGTTACTTAGTATTCCGTGGTAAAATTTACGGTAATGGTTACATAACAAAACTAAGCGTGAATAAAAACGATACGACCAGGAAGTTAGTAGGGTGTGAATGCAATGATATTTCAGTGCAACGAAATTTTTAATATTAAGCAATAAAAACTTAAGCAGATTCAGTTTTTAATTTTTGCTGAATTACTTTTTCAACAACATTTACAAAAACTATCATTTTTGAATAGTATTCTTCAATTTGACGTTTCGTGAGCGTAACAAAATCGTGGTAATCCGAAGACTGCCTTCTTTCGTAGGCTTTGCGTAGTATTTTACCTTTTTCCGGATCTATAATCCCGGTTTTCAGGTATTCCTTATTAAACCATCCAATAAGTTGTTTATGCTTTGTAGTCGGAAATCTATCCACTAAAGCCAAAGCGCTTATCATATAAAAGCCCGAATAATATAATCTGTTCATCGCAGTGGCCAAAAATCCGTTCTGCAAATGAACTTCAATTTCATTAAGCGTTTCGTAAGACGTTCTAATTCTATAAGCAACTATATCTTTCAAAACTGTTTTCATAATTAAATTGCAATTCCATATTCTTTAATTTCTGCAATAAAAGGCATAGAGCTGTAAATCTCTGTAAATTCCTTTTCCGAAAAATACTTTTCATCAAACAAAATATCATTTTGCATCCCATAATAAAAAAGTACATCCGAAATATCGTCTTCTTCCTCCCAGTTAAGTTTTCGGGAGGTAATAATGGCAATATCAAAATCAGTATTTTGGTTTTGGGTTTTAACTCTTGAACCGTAACAGAGAATCTTCGTGATAAGACTGCCGTATTTCAAGTTCAAAATAGATTTTAATTCTTTAATATGTTGATAATCGGAATCTGTAAGCATATAAAATTCGTTTTGTTTATAGTAATATACAAAAAAATGTTTCATTCAGCACTGGATTTCAGGAATCCAGTAGATTAGGTTTTAGGAAAACAAGTGGCAGATAAAAGTCTATATAAGAATTTCTGAAGCTAAATTATAATAGTTTTCGATTTAATGCGTGATGAAATGCGGAAAAGTCTTTCGTGCTTTTGCGGTAAAATCTCAAATCCAATAAATCCGGGTTCAGATAATTTAATGTTATTCTCTTATATGGATGTTTCCGACTGCGTAAAGAGGGTAAACATCAATTCTATCATAACTCGAAAAGTTTTCATTTGAGATGCGAATTCCTTTTTCAAGTTTTTTTTCTTCGAGGAACAGGTATAAGCTCTGCATAGAACCTTTTGTATTTGCTTTTACTTCAACAGGAATAATTCCTTCAGTGCCGGGAATTACATAGTCAACTTCAGCGTTGCTGTTTTTAGCCTCTCTATGCCAATAGAACATAGAAGGATTATCATAACAGGAAGTGTTTTTAAGTATTTCCAAGCCAACAAATTGCTCCGAAATATTTCCTTTATTAATTGCATTAAAGTCGTTTGACAATAAAAAATCTGCAAGATTTAACTTCATTATTCTCTGAAAAATTCCAGTATCAAACAATATCATCTTCTGTTTCTGAATATTTGCTCTTGCGCCCAAAGGGAAACCATTTGCCTGAGTATGAGTTACAGGAATAACAAGACCCGCGGTAATAAGAAGTTGCAGTGCTTCTTTAACCTGCTGATGATTTGCCTGAACACAAGTTTTTGAATACACAAATTTTTGTCCCGCCTGATTAACAACTGACTGAAATACTTCATTTATTCTCGATACCGGCGCTTTCTTTTTGTACTTAGCGAAATCAACCTGAAGTGAAATAACCAAATCATCCAGCAGCTTTTGGCATTTATTTATATCGGCTGTTTCCAGATACGATGCAATTACTTCCGGCATACCGCCGAGGCAAATGAATTTTTGAACAAGTTCAACGGCTCTTTTATGCAAAGCATCATTTAGCGGGTAGGATGAATTCGATTGTTTAATTATATCCAGCAATCTATCCTCGCGGGCGCCTAAAAGAAATTCCTTAAAACTAAGCGGATACATAAACAATGATCTGATTCTGCCCACACCGAATGTCGGTATTTCCTTCAGTGCGAATTCCAAAAGAGAACCGGCGGCAATAACATGAAGCGCCGGCATCTTTTCATAAAAAAATCTTAGAGAAGCTATGGCTTGCGGACATTGCTGAATTTCATCCAAAAACAGAAGTGTCTTACCGGGAATAATTGCGGTTCCATAAAATGCAGATAGATTTTCACAGATTGTATCCGGAGAAAGATTCCCTTCAAAAACTTTTTTAATGTCGGGAGTTTCTTCGAAGTTAATTTCAATTGTATTTTCAAATCCGGAGCTAAAGTTTCTGATGGTTTTTGTTTTCCCGACCTGTCTGGCGCCTCTTATAAGCAGAGGCTTGCGGTCTCTTTCTAACTTCCATTTCTGAAGTTCAGAATCTATAGTCCTTTTGATATACATATTATTCTCATAAATCCAAGGCAATAATATGATAAAATTCTCATAAATCCAAGGCAATAACGAAAAGATGCCGCAGCTTAAGCTCTGTGGACAAGACGTGAAGCGTGAAGCGTAACAGAGTTGGGGCAGGCGTAAAGTGCACGGTGCCTGAGGCTCTCGAAGGCAGATTAAGAAAGTAACAGGGTAACGGGTAACAAAGTAGAGATGCGTCTCTGCGAGATGAAACGGATTATGATAACACAGATGAAACAGCTCCGTAGGAGCGAAATCTCAGTAACAAGATGAAACAAAAACTGATGGTAGCTCCGTAGGAGCGGAATCTTAACAGACTTACCTGAATAATCAATCTATGTTGAAAATCCCGATTCTTTCCGGCTAATAAAATATATGAACAAGAAACATCTTGCTATAGGGGTACTTATTTATTAATATTGCCTGAGTGTTATTATTTGTAAGATTATGGGCAATAATATGGATGATAAAAACAAAATCAGGATTATGCTTGCTTTCAGCCATAAACTTCTCTGCAGAGCGTTATCTGAATTATTCAAACTGAATGAACAGTTTATAGTTGTCTCAACTGTAACTGAACAGAATGAGCTTCTCCGAGAGTTTAATTCACATCAACCGGATGTTATTTTAACCGAGTTGAGTTCTGATAGCAGAATTTGGTTTAACAGTATAGGCATACTTCATAAAGCTACCGGATTCAAACATACTTGCTTTCTTACTTGCGATTATAGCGATGAAATATTCCGGGACTGCCTGGAACTGGGTGCAATGGGGATTGTATGCAAAGATTCATCAACAGATTTGCTTTTTTATGCGCTTCAAAGCATTTATAAAGGAAAGTATTTTTATAGAAAATCTATTCTTCCGGCAGAGATAAATCTGGCTGCAAATAATCCGGATCTATTTACAAGGAGGGAAAAGACGATCTATGATATGATTAAGTCCGGTTTAGGAAGAAAAGAAATCGCAGAAAAATTATTTATAAGTGTAAAGACATTCGATAATATATACCGATCAATTAAACACAAGTTGGGGGGGGGGGGGGGGGGGGGGGGGGGGCGGGGGGGGGGGCGGGGGGGTGGAGGGGTGGGGGGGGCG
>CAZOZP010000084.1:0-1866 GCA_964584325.1 uncultured Melioribacteraceae bacterium | reverse complement strand
TTCTATAATATATACCGATAAATTAAACAAAATTACCCCCCCCCCCCCCCCGATAAAACGTAATCATACAAATGTTGTAAGATGGTTTAATTACCGCTTAACTTACTATTAACATTTGCTTGATGCGTTCCCATTAATATAGGGAACAATCCCTAAGAAATAGGGGACATCTCCCTATTTATTTGTGAAAATATTTATAGTAGTTTTAGCAAAAAGATTTTCAGGAAGATGATTATTCGAAAATTAAATATTAGCAGAATAGCGGAAATATTTCTCGGAATATGTTTTATATTAAGCGGAGCATTAAAGCTGTATGATCCATCGAAATCCGTGTATTTAATGGATAAAGTATTAGGGATAAATTCAGATTTGTCAATTTTCTTAATTGCATCAATTTGCATTGCAGAATTAATGCTTGCATTTATACTGCTCTTCCGGTTTTATCCCGAAAAAGGTATTCTTGCATCTATAGCTTGTTTCTCGTTTTTCTTGCTTTTCAGTATTTATCTGTTTTACAAAGGATCAGATTTGGACTGCGGTTGTTTTGGAAGTGTAAGTTTGCTTTCAAGCGGCAAGGAACTAATAATGAGAAACGCGATTTTGCTTGGACTATCGGTAATGGTATTTGTAATTAAGAAGAAGTCTGTAATAAATGAAAGACATTAAAGAAATACTTCGATTCGTTTTCCCTTACTGGAGAAAATACTGGAAACAGGAAATACTGGTATTTCTGATGTTAGCCTGCAGTCTTTGGGTAAATTTGAATATACCATTGTATTTTAAGGAAACAGTTGACTTAATAACGAATTTGTCATTAGGGAAAAAATAATGACAAATCGACTAAAAAAATAAATTTCAAAAAAACAAAATGTAGGAATTTATAAGTTGGAGTTTAAATAAATATGAATTTTTGTCTTTAGCAATATTTGTTTATTAATTATACAATTTATTTTTTATAAAATGAAAATTATTTTTATCTCATTGCTAAACCTTGGAATTCTTCTGTGCCTGTTTTCAGGGTGCAAGGAAACACATAAAGTATCAGGAAAGACAGTTTTAATTTCTGAAACAAAAGTAAATAAGTATGGGCTCAAACCCGATCTTCTGATTCATGATGAGACCTGTGAGGGATTTTTTAAAAATCATTTTAATCCTGGACTAATTAAAGATGAACATTTCAAGCCGGAGGGATTGGAAAACTTAAAGAAAATTACATCACTCAATTGGCAATTGATTTCAGATACGGATTCTGTAATAAATTTTAATAATTATTTTGGCGACAATAAAAATAAAGTTGTTTATGTAGCTGAGATTTTTGAGGAAAAAGAGCCAGTCGAAAAAATACTTTCAACCGGATCTGATGACGGATTATCAATTTGGGTTAATGGCGATTCTATATTTACTATGCACAAAGGTCGTGGTGTTATGCGACATAATGATATGAATCTTGTTAAGTTAAAATCCGGGGAAAATATTATAATTTATAAGATAGAACAGGGAGATGGAGAATGGGGACTTTACAGAAAGCTAATTAAAAAAGAAAACGCTGAGTCTATTCTTAGGGAAAAAGTTGATGAGGTATTTGGTGATATTGCCGAATGGTGTATTTACCCAGATACTTCAAAAATAATTGAGTTGAAAATTGATCCAAGAAGAACATTTTATGATTTTGGTTCCATTGATTTTAAGTTGCAAATCTTTGATTCTTTTAACACTTCTGGGATTATAAATACTACAAAATATTCATTCAGTACTAACAATTACCCGAAAACTTTACCACTTCCTAAAAGTTTTTCTGGTATTGCAAAACTAGATGTAGAAGTAAAATTGAAAGAACAGATAGTGTACAGAGAATCTTTTCCAATC
>CAZOZP010000083.1:0-12024 GCA_964584325.1 uncultured Melioribacteraceae bacterium | reverse complement strand
GTTAGGCGATTTGTCATTACTTTCTTCCTCAATGACAAATTTGGGTTAAATGATTACCGGGATTATAGACCATAATTCCCGGGGAAGAGCAATAATCAGCGCTGTGAAGAATCGTGATGAGTGAAGAGACGGTCGCTGAGGTTGTCGAAGTTCCCGGGAAGGTATTCATTCCTCCGTGATTCTTCTTCGTGGCACTCTGTGTCCCCCACCTGATAATTCGGAGGTTACTTGAAAGCAACGAGATATCAGCGCCGTAGGTGAAACATTAAAAGTATCAAATCCAATAAATCCTGAAAATCATATAAATCCCGGTTCAGACAATAGCCCTTAGGGGTTTATTTTCTCTTTGTTTCTATCTCCGGAAGCAAAGAAAGAATAAATTCCCGGAATTACGAACAGAGTTAAGATCGTTGAAAAGACTAAACCGCCAATTACAGCAATACCCATTGATACACGCGCTTCGCTCCCGGCTCCTAGAGCAAGTGCAATAGGAAGTGTGCCGAGAATTGTTGAGAGACTTGTCATAAGAATTGGTCTCAATCTTAATCTTGCGGCTTCCTTTACAGCTTCGATGCGGTTAAGTCCTCGTTGTCTTTGCTGGTTAGCAAATTCAACTATAAGAATTCCGTTTTTCGTAACAAGTCCTATAAGCATTATCTGTCCGATTTGACTGAAAATATTCAGAGTCTGGTTGAAATACCATAGCGAAAAAAGTGCACCGGCAATGGCAAGAGGTACTGTAAACATAATTATGAAAGGATCTCTGAAACTTTCAAACTGAGCTGAAAGAATAAGATAGATTAAGACTAATGCAAGTATGAATGTAAACATAAGGCTTGATGAACTTTCTCTGAAATCTTTTGAAGCACCTACAAGATCAGTTGTAAAAGATTCATCCAGTACTTTTTTTGCAGTTGCATCCATAGCCGCAATGCCATCCCCGATTGTTTTTCCCGGCGCAAGGCTTGCGGAAAATGTAGCAGAAGTAAATCTGTTTAATCTGTATAACTGGGGCGGATTGCTGGTTTCTTTCATTGTAATCAGATTATCAAGTTGAACCAGTTGATTATCTTTGCTTCTTACAAATAGAGATGCAATATCAGAGGGATTTTTTTTATTCTGTTTGAAAACTTGTCCGATTACCTGATACTGCTTTCCGTTCATTACAAAATAATCAAATCTCTGACCGCTGAATGCAAGCTGCAGAGTTTGTGCAATATCTGATGCGGATACACCAAGCTCACGTGCTTTCGTGCGGTTGATTTCCACCACAATTTCCGGTTTATTAAACTTCAGATCAACATCAACCATGTCAAAGACAGGATTTTTGCGGGCTTCATCAAGGAATACCGGAATTATTTTTCTGAGTTCATCAATACCCGGAGCTTGAACTACATACTGAATAGGCAAGCCCGCTCTTCTTGTGGAAATTGACTGACTTTGAATAACAAATGAGCGGCCGTCATTGAATTCATTCACTATTTTGGAAACATCCGCACTTATTTCCTGCTGTTTTCTTGAACGAGTTTCGGGTTCAGTCAGACGAATTCTTATGAATCCGCTGTTCGCTCCTCTTCCGCCTCCTGCCAAGGACATTAGTGATTCAACTTCCGGAATTGAGTCCCTTAGTGCTGAAACTAGATCGAGAAAATACTTATCTGTAGCCGGAAAAGATGTGCCTTCAGGCAAAGTTGAGGTAATTCGCATTTCACTTCGGTCTTCAATAGGTGCAAGTTCATTTTGCAGAGTTGTTCCGAAAAGATATATTAAAACAAGTGAAACACCCATAACTGCGAAAGCCAGCCATCTTTTCGCCATAAAGGAATCCAATAAGTTTTTGTATGAGTTTTCCAGAAATTTGAAAAAAGGTTCTGTTTTAATATAGAAATAACTGTGTTTGCTTTTTGCTTTCAGAAGTTTTGAACTTAACATAGGTGTTAGTGTAAGTGCAACAAAAGAAGATATAATAACAGCACCGGCAATTACAACACCAAATTCAATAAAGAGACTTCCTGTAATTCCTTTCAGAAACATAACGGGGAGAAAAACTGCGGCAAGACTTATTGTTGTTGTAATAACTGCAAAGAAGATTTCGGAAGTGCCTATTGCTGCTGCATCAGCTGGTTCTATTCCGTTTTCGATTTTTTGATAGATGTTTTCCAGAACTACAATTGCATCGTCAACCACTAACCCGATTGCCAGAACAATTCCGAGCAGAGTAAGAATATTAATTGAGAATCCGGCAAAATACATTATGAAAAAAGTACCTATCAGTGAAACAGGTATGGCAATAATCGGGATTAAAGTAGTACGCCAGTCTCTCAGGAAAAGGAAAATTATCAGAATTACAAGAGCGAAAGCAATGAAGATTGTTTCGCGGACTTCAGAGATTGAATTTCGGATGAATTTTGTTACATCAAATCCTATTCCCAGTTCAACATCTTTCGGCAGATCCTTTTTAATAATTTCAACTCTTTTATAAAATTCATCGGCAATTTCTATAAAGTTGGCGCCCGGCTGCGGAAGCAGTACAACCCCAATCATGGGTACACCATCGCTGCGAAGCATTGCCCTGTCATACTCAGGGTAAAGTTCAGCATTGCCAATATCTCTGAATCTTACAACTACACCCTTCTCTTCCTTTATTATCATATTATTGAATTCTTCAACAGTTGAAAGTCTGCTTTTTGTTCTTACGGTAAGCTCGGTTGTTTTTCCTTCAATGCTTCCGGAAGGCAGTTCAATGTTCTCTCTTGTCAGGGAATTTCTAACATCAAGAGCTGTAAGGCCAAGTGCTGCAAGTTTAACCGGATCCATCCATAGCCGCATTGAGTATCTTCTTTCACCCCAGATAGATACCTCGCTTACGCCGGGAATTGTTTGCAGCCTTTCTTTAAACACATTAAGTGCAAGATCGGAGAGTTCAAGAAGACTCTTTTCATCGCTCCTTACGCTAAGGTAAACAATTGGTACAGCATCGGCATCGGCCTTTGCAACTGTTGGCGGATCAACATCTCGCGGCAGTCTTCGAGTTGCGCGCGATACACGATCTCGTACATCATTAGCGGCATTTTCAAGATCCTTGTCAACATCAAATTCAACCGTTATGCTGCTTGAGCCGTCGCGGCTTACTGATGTAATTGATCGGATTCCCTCAATACCGTTTATCTGTTCTTCAAGCGGCTCGGTAATTTGGGATTCAATTATATCTGCATTTGCTCCTGCATAGGATGTATAGACGGATATTACCGGCGGGTCAATACTCGGATACTCTCTTATTCCGAGATAGGAATAGCCTATAAATCCGAAAAGAACTATTGTAAGCGACATCACTATGGCGAGAATCGGACGCCTTATGCTGATTGAGGATAAACTCATAAAATTAGGCTTTCAATTTAATTAATGGATGAAAGTTTAACAGGCGCTCCGCCTTTAAGCTGTATTATTCCGGAAACAATAAGCGTATCTCCGAAATTAAGTCCTGATATAATTTCAATACCCTCGTCCGTTCTTAATCCGGACTTTACACGTTTTTCTTCAGCCTTCCCGTTTCTGTAAACAAAAACCATCTCACCATCAATATCAGGGATAATTGTATTTGAAGGAACAACAACTGCCTCTGTGCGTGTATCGGTAATAACTTCAATTTCAGTATATGAACCGGATTTAAGTTCATAATTTGCGTTAGGTACAAGAGCTCTTACTTTTACTGTTCTTGTAGTAAGATCAATTTTAGGCTCCACGGCATATATTTTCGCGTTGTAACTCTTGCCACCGGTTTTAACAATTATTTCCTTCCCCGGCTTAATCATTCCTGAATATTTCTGAGGTACGGAAAATTCGGCTTTCAGCGGATTAAGGCTTTGGATAGTTGCGATAATTTTTTCAGGGGCAATGTAGCTGCCGGGACTAACATATCTTAATCCGATTATTCCGGAAAAAGGTGCACGGATTTCAGTTTTTGCCAGCATTGCCTCGTTATATTCAATATCGGCTTTAATTGAATTCAATTCTTCAAGTGCAATATCATATTCATACTGGCTTGTGAGCCCTTTTTCAAGCATTTGCCTCAAACGGAATTCACGGTCGGATGCAAGTTTTTCCTTTGCCCTGTTTTTCTTTAAGGATGCTTGTATTTCAGAATCATTAATCTTAACAAGAAGATCGCCTTTAAAGGCATTTTTCCCTTCAGAGAAATAGATTTCAGTAATTCTCCCGGAGATTTCGCTTCGTAATTCGGCTTCTTCATTACTAAGCAATGTGCCGTTTGAGAAAATAGTTTCCTGAACTGATTCTTTCTTGATGATAGCCGCTTTAACTGAAATTGCTCTTCCGTCTCCTTTTCTTAAAGGAAGTTTTTCAGTATTCGAAACTTCGAGAATCTTTGGAAGCAGCAGGAGCAGTATTACAATTAAAATTATGAAGCCGATTGAATAGTTTTTTATCTTTTTTGAAACAGCCATAATCTTCCGATCTTTTTTACAAAAATAGTTATTCCTGATGAATTTTCAGAATGAAATAATCAGAGAAAATCATCAGCCAAGACTTGAAGGTAAGCAGCTGAAAAATAATACCCGGTGCCTTAAGGCTCTCGAAGGCACTTTGGTGCAAAAGAAAAAATGTTATTATCATTCAGTAAATATTTTATCTCCAAAATGTTTAGCATCCCTCACAAATTAAAAACAAAAAAAATTACGAATTAATCTAAATTGTTAAGTCTATGTGCCGATTATTTAGAAATAATTTTAATCAAATTTCGGAGGACCTTAGGATGAAAAGATTTCTACTGATTATAATCTTATTATTATCCGCTGCCGATTTATTTTATTCACAAATAGGCGGTTATGCATTGCAATTTGATGGAACAGATGATTATGCTGCAAGAGCTGACGGACCTCTAGGTGGTGCTACAAATCTTACTATTGAAGCTTGGATTTACATTGATGAAAATGCTTCGGGAGAGATGTCCCTGGTTCAACAACGCGAACCTGGAGTTGGCGGATCAAGGGATCAGTATATTCTCAAAATTAATAGTGATTTGTCTTTGGATTTTTGGGATTATGGAAATTCTTATGGTTTTTTGGATGAAATGAACTCAGGAGTAATTTTGTCAAAAGGTACCTGGACTCATATAGCTGTTTCAAAAGATGGTGAATCAGCTTCATATTATGTTAACGGCAAGCTCGGCAGAACAGAAGCTCGTTCAGGTTCGGCGGTTTCATATAATTCAGCTCTTGATTTTTATATTGGACAAGACGGCCGAGATTTCAATAAACCTTTTAATGGTAAGTTAGATGAAGTGCGTATCTGGAACGATGCAAGAACAGAAGCAGAAATAAATTCTTATATGTACAAAGAACTTGTCGGTAATGAAGCTAATCTTGTAGCATATTACAAAATGAGTAATGGAAGCGGAACAACGCTTTCCGATAATCAGACAAGTGGAATGTATGATTTATCGATAGCAAACGGTGCAACCTGGAAAACTTCGGGTGCTTTTGCCGGATCGCGTCAGGCATTGGACTTCGATGGAACAGATGATTACGTTGCATTTGCTTCCTCTCCGGTTTATAATAATGATGCCGTTACTATTGAGGCCTGGATTAATTCTACAAGCGCAAATGTTGAGGAAGTAATCGTTTCCTGGGGCAGTGATGCCGGATTAAATGATAATGTGCAATTAAGAATGCAGGAAGGTAAACTTCAATTTGGAGCAGATGTTGCCGGATGGACTTATGTAATTGGAAACACATCAATAAATACCGGCAGCTGGGTTCATGTTGCTATGGTGAAAAATGGTACTTCAGTATCACTCTATGTAAACGGACAGTTAGATGCTTCCGGCACAATGGATAAAAATCCAAACGTTCCGAATTTCTTTGTCGGAGAAACTTATAAAAACGGCTCACTGCAAGGTTATTATTTCCCGGGTAAAATTGATGAAGTTCGAATTTGGAATACAGTTCGCTCTGAATCCCAGATTCGCGACAACATGATGACAACATTAACCGGAACTGAGGCCGATCTTGCAGCTTATTACAGATTTGATCAGTATGCCGGCACAACACTTTACGATATTACCGCAAATGGATATAACGGAACATTGACAAATATGGATGCCGCAACTGATTGGGTTTCGTCTTCTGCATTTAATACCTGGATTGGAAGCGAGAGTTCAGATTGGACAACTGCAGCTAACTGGAGTAGCGGTTCGGCACCGGCAGCAACGGATAATGTTGGTTTGTACAAATGGGATTTAGGTAACGAAGCAAATATAAGCGGAACTCCTACCATAAACAGTATATTGTTTTCTTCAATCGCAGTTCCGGCAATAAACAGCGATTTTAATGCTGACGGAACGATAATTTTAGAAAAAGACGTAAACATAAGCGGAAACAACATAAGTCTCGGGGAAAAAGGTTATTTATCGGAAGGTATTTACAGACTTTACGGTACAACCGGAACCATAAGCACAACAAGGAACTTAGAATCTATAACCGAACAAAATATTGCCGGATTAGGAGCTGTATTAACAGGGGGCGGAAATAGGATTTGCACTGTTTCGGGAGCTGGTACTGCCGCTGTTAACGGGGAATATAGTTTTAGTAACATTGAAAATGGAAAAAACAGTTATACAAAAGGTATTTATAAGATATATTACGATGGATGGAATTGGCATATTAGAGACAATGAATCTAATTGGTACTATTATAATTCTAATCCGGGAACTATAAACCCTCCAACTGATGGTTGGGAATCTGATTTTATGCTTTCAGGCGCAGTTCCTGCACCCACTCTATCACTTAGCTCAGATCCGGTATTTGGGAATACAACCATAACCCGCGGGCACACAGATTATTCATCCTCGGGATTAACCTCCATTGACAGATATTACATAATTGAACCGACCACAAATGCGGGGCTTAATGCCACATTGTCATTTATTTACAATGAAGCTGAACTGAACGGAATTCCCGAAGCAGATCTAAGACTATTTAAATCTGATGATGCAAATACCTGGACGATGGAAGGAGGAATAGTTTCTGAAGCTGAAAACAAAGTAACTTTAGGCGGAATAAATTCATTCTCTTACTGGACATTAGGAGATGTTGACTCTCCACTCCCTGTAGAACTTTCAGCATTTACCGCGTCAGTTTCAGCCGGCAAGGTAACTCTCAACTGGCAGACAGCAACGGAAATCAATAATCACGGGTTTGAAATTGAAAAAATGTTGATGAGAGGAAGTCATTCTGATCCCGATTTATCGGGAGAAGAATCCCAATGGGAAAAGATTGGTTTTATTGCAGGGTCGGGAAATTCGAACAGTCCGAAATCATATTCATTTATTGATAAAACACCGGTAGCTTCTGCTGCACTCAGCTACCGGTTAAAACAAATAGATAATGACGGAAAGTATTCATATTCAGAAGAAATCACTGTTGAATTAAGCGCAATTCCAACGGAATTCTCTTTATCACAGAATTATCCGAATCCTTTTAATCCGGCAACAACTATAGAATTCTCCTTGCCTAAAGAAGCAGATGTACTTCTGAAAGTCTATAATCTTTTAGGGCAGGAAGTTGTTACACTGCTAAGCGGCCAAATGAAAGCAGGTTATCATAAAGTTAAATTCGATGCCTCCGGGTTATCTTCGGGAGTATATCTGTATAAGATTCAGGCAGGAGATTTCTCTGCAGTGAAGAAGCTGATGCTCTTGAAGTGACAGGGTAACAGGGTAACAAAGTGAGATGTAAGAAAGTTTGGGCAGGCCTAAAGTGTCTGCCCTTTTTTTATAATTTACCACTAAAGCACCGTGGCTATTATTAGACCTTTTGAATTTTCACACAGCCTCTTCGGATTTGCGTTGATAAAAGAATTATAGCTATAAATCCAGGTTCAGACAAGCACTGTGCCGCGGAAGGAATAACAACTTTTTTACTCTTTTACAATAGTTTCCACAAGCAAAGGTATTAAAACTTCAAAACTGCTGCCTTTACCTTTTTCGCTGGTTACTCTTATTTTACCTTTATTATACTCAATCATTTCACTGCAAAGAAGCAACCCTAAGCCGGTTCCTCTTTCCTGTTCGGTTCCGTCTGTAGAACAACTCTGGTCTATTTTGAAAAGTTTATCAATCTGCGCCGAATCCATCCCGATTCCGGTATCAGTAACATTTAGCACGGCAAAGCTATTTTCCTGATAAATCTCAATTGTAATAATTCCTCTGCGAGGAGTATATTTCAATGCATTTGAAACTAAATTCCGGATAATTGTATCTATCATATTGGAATCGGCAAAAACAGTCAGATTTTCAGTCTCTTTCAGCTCAAGACTGATTTCCTTTTTCTTTGCACTATCGATATAGATGGGAATTCTTTCTGAAATAAGGGAGTTAAGCTGAAATGCTTTAGGAATAAACTTAATTCTTCCTGTATGAAGCCTGCTCCAATCCAGAAGATTTTCCAGCAGAGTATAGAGGTTTTTGGAAGCATCGTATAAATGGTCTGAATATTCCTTAATCTCTTTTCGTGAAAGAGTATCATTTTCGTTTTTTAGAATCTCAGCGAATCCAAGAATTGAGGCAAATGGATTTTTAATATCATGAGCAATAATTGAAAAAAATTTGTCTTTATCGGCATTAAGTTTCTTCAGCATTTCTTCTGCAAGAATCCTTTGGTCCAGTTCCCCTAAGATCTTATCCCGCATTTCCTTTATAGATTCAATCCTTTTGGTTTCGTCAGTAACATCCTGAATTGACATTACAGCCAGCGTCTCTCCGTCATCGAGCTTAAGAGGCTTTATAATTGTATGCTGAATCCGGTAAGCACCGTCGGCAGTTTTACATGGAATCAGATATTTATGAAGCTGAGCAGAGAATATTGCCGGGGCTTCATCCTTAAATACTCTTTCCATTCTTAATTTTATAATGTTGGAATCCAAGTGAGGGAATGATAGAAAAAAATTCTCTCCGACTATCTGTTCCGGGGCAATTCCGGAAATTTCAGCAATGGCCTTATTCCAGTAAATTATTGTATATCTGCTGTCAATTACCAGAATTCCGTATGGAAGGTGGTCAAAGGTTTTAATATACTCTTTTTTCATTATTCTTCCGAGAGTTTTTCCAGTGTTTCTTTTAGTTTCTCAAAAGAATCAAGTCCGAGAAGTATAAGAATTTCACCATATATTTCGAGCGAATGTACATCAAACTTTGTGTGCGACAAAAGAAGTATAGTATCACCATCGAGGTCATCTATTCTGAGAAGGTTTGCCATTTTATCTTCCATATAGACCGGGATTGAATAATTAAACTGCGTTTCGGTCATATTGCTTATTGAACCGAGAATGCCGTTTAGCAAAATGTTTCCGATTTCACTTAGGGTTCCGGCTTTAATAGAATCCATTTCATCGCTTATGTTTCTTTCATTAGTGAGAAGAGAAACAAGATTTCCGGCACTTTGCACCGGAAATACTAAATGAGCAAATCCGCTGAATGGTCCTGAAAAATTAAGTTTTATGGCAGATAATTTTGCCTCTGCATCAGCGAGACCGGCAAGGTCAGACCCCCTTAAAACATCAATTCTGGGTACTTCCAGTTTAATAGGCGCTTCAAGTATCTCATTAAGCATAGCGGCGGATTTTCCCATCCCAATGTTAATTATTTCCCTGAATATATCTATTTGTTTTTCTGTTAAGAGCATATTTACCTGTCAGCTTATTTTAAGTGCGGATTTGATTGATGAAATAAGTTCTTCTTTTTTAAGAGGTTTATTTATGAAAATGTGGGCTCCTAACTGATCTACATTTTCTCTGGTTGTTTTTTGAATGTCTGCAGAAAGCACAATTACCGGAATTGTATTTCCTTCCGACTTAAGTTCCTGAAGCACTTCAATTCCGCTTTTCCCGGGCATAAGCAGATCCAATACTATACAGTCAACTCTTTCACTTTTTAACATATTAAGTCCGATATCTCCGTTCTCGGCTTCAATTGATTTGAGTCCGAGCGATTCAACCAGCGACTTAACGATTTTTCTTTGAAAATTTGAATCATCAATAATAAGAACTTTCATTACAACAACACTCCGGATTTTTTATTTGCTATCTTCGAAAATAAAACTAATAATTTTAACTTTGGTCAGCTTATTTTACTATTCAAACAAAGAGAAGAAATATTTCATTTTTCAAGTTTGTAAACATAAATAAACAAAACACGGAAAGCTTCTTGTAACTGAAGCTTTCTGTGTTATACTAAAACCACGGATAATACCGGCTAAACTACTTTTACCGTATCCAGCATTTTAATCAGTTCGTCAGGGAAACTTGGTTTTTCGATTACTCCGAGACAGCCGCTTAGTTTTAACTGGCTGTTGAGGTATGAGAAATCAGAGTAAGCTATAGCTTCAACTTCCTTTTTATTGTATGACGATACCAGAATTGACGGTATTCTGATGCTTCTTTCCTGAAGTTTTCTTATTAACTCGATTCCGTTCATATAGGGCATCTGGAGATCGGTAATTAGAAAATCGAAAGTAGAATTATCGGCCAAAGTCTTTTCAATAACATTAAGAGCTTCGATACCGTCCGATACTGCTTTAACGGAAAATCCGGCATCTTCAAGAACCAGGGTGAAAAGATATCTGGTGTAGAATTCGTTTTCAACCAACAGAATTTTTTTTGCCTTCTTCATTTCAGACTCTCATTTAATAAGGTTCATTTTTTTAACGGATGAATATTTATCCTGCACATCAAGACGGTAAATATATACACCGCTTGCAAGTCCGGTTGCATCGAAGCGGACTTTATGCAGACCTGCTTTCATTTTCTGATTTATAACTTCACTTACAAGCTGTCCGAGTATGTTATAAATCTGCAGCGAAACCATTTCTTCCGAAGCAAGCGAAAAAGAAATAGTTGTTGAAGGATTAAAAGGATTCGGATAATTCTGCAGCAATTCAAATTTATCAACGGCTAATTCAACTTTTATTTCAGATGAATATTCATACTTGCCATCAGAATCGATTTGCTTCAATCTGTAATAAAAAACATTTGAATTTAACGGATTTTCATCAGAGAAAGAGTATTTATTGGATACATTGCTGTTTCCGTTGCCTTTAATATAACCTATTTTGCTCCAGCTTCCGCCTTCGGGATCATCAGACCTTTCTATTTCAAATCCCTGATTGTTTATCTCAGTTTTGGTTTCCCACTTCAGAACTATCTTGCTTCCTGTCTGACTTCCGGTGAATGCAGAGAGTTCAACAGGAAGAGGGCCTTGTTCTGAACTGTTAAGGTGACTGTCTTCCGATGTAATTTCTGAGAAGCTTTCGGCAAATAATGCTGTATAGTTAATTCCGCTGAAATTCCATTCAAGGTTTAAAGGATCTGCGCTGAATGCAGAGGAATTAATGATTCTGAAACTTCCTATCTTTACTTCATCTGTGTAAATTATGTCATTGCCGACTCCGGAACCTGCATTTAATTCAAGGTTTCCGTCTATGCTGCTTACTCCGGATGCCTTGGGCGTATTCAGAATGGTACTGCTGCCGTTAACATATTCAAAAGATGCTGTTCCGCCGTTTAATTTAGCTGAGTTGAATTCGAAAATGAACTGATATGAACTAAGAGAAAAAGTCTCTTCCTGAGCTTTAATAAATACATCGAAACTGATTACGTTTTCTGAAATTTCAGTTTCATTTTTAATTGATACAGTGTAATTTATGTTTTGTGCTGCTGAATTCGAGATTAATAAAAACATCAAAACTGATACTGCGATATTTTGAAGCTTGTAAACCATTGTTGTCCTTTTATTTGTTTTTCAGCCTATAGTGAAACAGTCGTGCCATTAAGCACAGTTTCCTGAAAAAGTGCGAAAACAGCCTAAAAACAAGGAAATTGAACCGGAGTGTAAGGTGGTATTATTGTAAAGATATATTGCGGCGTCAACTTTTATATCAATGAAGGAAGAAAATGCGAATTAAACCCAAATTATTCGTTAGAAAATCTTTATCACTGAATACCATTGCAAAG
>CAZOZP010000082.1:0-12182 GCA_964584325.1 uncultured Melioribacteraceae bacterium | reverse complement strand
CAAATTTTTGCCAAGGGGGAGATATTTCTCTTGACTTTTTTCTTAATAGACACTTCAAAAGCATAAGCTTCTTCACGGCCGAATATTCTCCTGCCTGAATCTTATAAAGATATACACCCGAAGATATTCCGGAGGCATCGAATTTCACTTCATAATTACCTGCCGGCTGCTGTGTATTTACAAGTGTTGCCACTTCCTGACCGAGAAGGTTATAAACAACAAGTGACACAGTGACAGGTGACAGAGTGACTGGAACTGAATATCTTATTGTTGTTACAGGATTAAAAGGATTAGGATAATTCTGAGATAATGAAAATTCCGCAGGAATTGCTGATAATTCTACAGTTATTTCCTTTGAATACGAATACTTGCCATCTAAATCTACTTGTTTCAATCTGTATGAATATTTTCCGTTTAATTCGGAATTGTCTTCATAAGAATATTCTTTCGGACTATTTGAATTACCTGCTCCTGCAACAAAGCCAATATTCTCCCAAATGTCATTCTGAGCGGAACGAAGAATCTCAAATCCGTAATTATTCACTTCAGTTGCAGTTTTCCAGTTAAGGGTAACTTGACCTCCTGAAACAGAAGATGTGAATGATTCAAGTTCCACGGGAAGTACATCCATATTTCCAAAAATATAAGCAGAACCGGCATCGTCTATTGCGTTTTCTCCATTAGCATCCAGAGCGTCACCATCATTTCCAACTACAAAATAGTCGCCTGAAACTGCTACGTCATAAGCAAATCTGTCAAAAACATCTCTATCTGTAGATACGACTTTTTGAACCTGGCTCCAAATTCCACCGTTATTCTTAAAAACATAAGCTGAACCTGCATCTTGTATCGGATTTGCATTATTTTCGTCATCATCATCATTCATAGAGCCTGCAATTATATAGTCGCCGGAAATAGATATAGAACAGCCGAACAAATCAAACCCGTTTCTATCGGAAGCAACAATTTTTTGAACTTGTGTCCAGGTGCCTTCAACGTTCTTAAATATATAAGCAGATCCGGCGCCACTTATTGTATTGTTACCATCAGCGTCTTCAGCTTCAAGAAGTGCTCCGACAACTAAAAAATTACCGGAAATTGATACTGAGGCACCAAAATAGTCATTCGTGTTTCTATCGGAGGCGGCAATCTTCTGAATTTGGGTCCAGTTCCCGGCAATATTCTGAAAAATATAGGCAGATCCGGCGGCATTTATTGTATTGTTTCCATTTGCATCTTCATCCTCAGTATTAGCGCCAACAATAATGTAATCTCCTGAAATTGAAATATCTGCTCCAAATTGGTCGCCCCACTGCCTATCGGAAGCAACAATTTTTTTAACCTGACTCCATATTCCATCAGTGTTTTTAAATATATATGCTGAACCGGCATCAGCTTCAGTTGCTTCCCCGATTTCATTTTCATCCTCCTTAAGAGCGCTAACAGTGATGTAATCTCCTGATATTCCGACTGCATAACCAAACCAATCTCCCGAACCTCTATCGGAAGCAACAATTTTTTGAACTTGTGTCCAGGTACCTTCAACGTTCTTAAATATATAAGCAGATCCTGCGGAAAATAGTGTATTGTTTCCATTTACATCTTCAGCCTCATCCCGCGCGCTTACGATAAGATAATCACCCGATGCTGCAACAGAATATCCAAACCGGTCATTTGCGGCTCTGTCTGAAGGCACTATCTTCTGATGAAAAGCCCAGGAACCGGATAGGTTTTTTTTATAAATAAAAACAGCTCCGGCTAGATTCAAAGAATTTTCTCCTGAAACATCTTTGGTTTCACCGACTGATCCTACAAATAAAAAATCTCCGGAAATGGCAACAGAAAAACCGAAATAACCCATTAGAGTTCTATCGTTCGAAACAATTTTTTCCAAAAGTGACCAGTTTTGAGCGTAATTTATTCCAAAACTAAGAATAAAAATAATTAATAGTATTTTATTTTTCATAAATCCTCCGTTTATAATAAAAGTATTTCTGTCAATCCAATTATCGATAATCTTGTTAATACTTAAGGCGGACATTAGGCGGACATTTTCAAGAATTATAGTTATTCCAGGCATGGAAATTTTGATTTCAAACATAAAATAAGGCAGACTCTTTAAGCCTGCCCCAACTCTGTTACTTCAAAAGCATCAGCTTCTTCACTGCAGAGAAATCTCCTGCCTGAATCTTATAGAAATATATTCCTGAAGATATTCCGGAAGCATCGAATTTAACCTTGTGGTATCCCGCTTTCATTTGTCCGCTTAATAATGTTGCCACCTCCTGTCCGAGCAGGTTATAAACTTTAAGCATTACATCCGATTCGTTCGGTAATGAAAATTCTATTGTTGTTGTTGGGTTAAACGGATTCGGGTAATTCTGAGACAAAGAGAATTCTTCCGGTATAGTGGATAGTTCAACCGTTATTTCTTTTGAATACGAATATTTTCCGTCAAGATCTATCTGTTTCAACCGGTAGCTGAGCGTAGTCGTAGCTGCCGAAGAATTATCTATAAATGTATATTCTTTCGGAGTGTTTGAATTCCCTGCACCTTCTACAAATCCAATCTTCTCCCATTGGGATTCTTCTCCCGATAGATCGGGATCAGAATGACTGTCATTCTGAGGAGCGAAGCGACGAAGAATCTCAAATCCGTAATTATTCACTTCAGTTGCAGTTTTCCAATTTAGGGTAACTTGACCGGTATTAACTGAAGCAGTGAAAGTTGCTAATTCAACTGGTAATAGTCCACCAACAACATGAAGTGTGATTACATAATCTCCATAATAGTTCTCAATGCCGATATAATAAGTTTCACCTTGAATTAAATTATATGTTATTTGAAAATTAAGACCTAGACCATTATAATCATCATTAGCAGCAAGCAAAGTACCCTCTGAATTATATAAAAACCCTGCAACATCACTTTCAGTAACTGAAAGGATATCATAGGACATGGAATGTTGCGGTATAATCCTGCAATATTTTTCATAATAAAGTTTTGAATAAACATCTGCTGTCCCTGTAATAAGTGGTGCGGTTTCATCCATAGCGTCGCCTAAAGTAATTTGCGAATTAGTTTGAACAGTAAGAATTACAAGAACTAATAAAGTAAATAGTAACTTCATATTAACTCCTTTTATTTTTAATGATTTTTTGATAACTGTTTTGGAATCAATTTGACTATCGATTATTTTCTGAAACTCTTAGGCGGACATTTTCAGGGAAATAAGAATTTTGAAGAAGTGATTAATATTGTTCTTTTGGGTAGCTTGTGATAATTACCCGGTAGTTAACTTTGTTAATTTATGTATTTACTTTTCTATGGTTTTCATTAGCCAATACTTTTCAGAAACTCTGTCAAATCCACATTACTCTCAAGCTGAAGTTTTTTTCTGAGGCGTGTTCTGGCTTTTCTTACACCTTCGTAACTAATAAAAACAATAGAAGAAATTTGTGCGGATGATAAATCCATCCTGATTAATGAGCAAATCTTAAGATCATTCTCAGTTAAATTCGGGAAACGAGATTTGAGTAATCCGATAAATTCTCCGTGTGCTTCACTGAACTTAATTTCAAAAGAGCTCCAATTAATATCAAACATCTTTTTTTTGAATTTAACAATCATCGATTCAATTTCGCTTTCGCACATAAGCTGATTTTTATTCTTAATATTGATCCTGATTCCTTCAATAAATTCTTCGACAATCTCTCCTGAAAGTGATATTTGCAGAGATAACTCCGAAAGAGTTTTTTGTTTCTGAACTATTTCCTTCTTTAGAGAATCATTTTTTTGGTTTAGAAGAAGCACTTCAAGTTCCAATCTCCTTGCATTTTCTTTCTTGAACCTGATTATAGAATTTATTCTTGCATCTAATTCTGTAGAATTGACAGGTTTCCTTAAAAAATCAGATGCGCCGGCTTCGAATGCAGTTTTCAGATGGTCCGAATCTCTCATCACACCGGTTATCATTACAACCGGGATGGAAGAAGTTAATGCATTTTTTTTGAGCATTTTTAATACTTCTATTCCATCTAAGTCAGGCATTTGCCAATCAAGCAGAATTATATCCGGAATTACTTCCACTGCAATATTGTAACCCTCGCTCCCGTTTTCAGAAGAAAAATATTCAAATTTATTAATACTTAGCTTTCTTTTTATAAGCTGAATATTTTCATTATCATCATCAATTAGCAGTATTTTGTATTTTTCGTTACTCATAATTCTAACCTTTCTGAATTTCAAAACTGAATTTGCTGCCTTTACCCGGAGTACTTTCAATTATTAGATTACTGAGGTGAAAATCAAGAAAATCTTTCACTATAAGTAATCCGAGTCCTGACCCTTTCTCCGAATAAGTGCCCTTTCTGCTTTTTTGAATTCTCCATTCAAGAAGTTCGGTAATGTTTTCAATTCCGATTCCCTGATCTGTGATTGCAATATTTACGGTATTTGCAGATACCTGAGCAGACAGAGTTACTGCTGCTCCATCAGAAGAATATTTAATTCCGTTTGAGATAAGATTCTTAAGAATACTCTGCAGCATCCGCTTGTCTGCATAAACATAAGTTTCGCCATTAATTTCCGACCGAAGCGAAACTTTCTTCTCTTGTCCCTGCAATCTTATAAGCTCAAAAGTATCAGCAACAAGTACTGAAAGATTAATTTTCTCTTTTACCGGATTAAAACCCTTCATTTGAGAAGCACTCCATTCTACAAGATTCTCCAGGAAAGCGTAAGCCCTTTTTGATGAACCCAATATCTGCTCGCTATCCTGCAAGAGCATTGAATAATCGCCTTCCTTAACATTTGCAACAATAAATTCAGAGTAATTAATCATTGTGCTGAAAATATTTCTTAAATCATGACCAATTACCGAAAAGAGTTTATCTTTTGTGGAATTTGCATTGTCGAGTTCTTCCTGAATTTTCTTACGGTATTCAATCTCTCCGTTTAATCTCTCTACGGTATCATTCAGACTCAAAGTACGTTCTTTTACAATTCGTTCAAGATTGCGGTTCAGATTTTCAAAAGCCTTTTCATTTTCTATTGATTTAATCAGCAACTGCCTCTGTTCATTCGCAAGAATCAGAAATACTGTCAAGTTTACAATAAACATTGCATAAGGAATTAATAATATGTAGGGTTTGGCTTCTATTGTAATCAAATAATATGAATCATGCACAATAAAGAAAAACGATATTAAATAAATAGCAAAAAGTGAAATTGCAATACTATTCCGTTTTTCTGACATATATCTGAAAAGAAGATATAAAACAAAAATATAGAACGGGAAATGAAAGAATAATATCTGAGGAAAATAGTAAACCGCAATTTTATCATAAGAATTCTGCAACACGATCAATAATGCACCGGCTGAAAACAGGATAAGTATTATCTGGATCAGTTTTTTTCTGTTAACTATAACGCGGGTATATTCCAAAATGAATAAAACAGTAAACGCGGTTGCAAAACTGTTTGCTGATTTTGCTATTTTTTCAACTAAAAGCATATTCTGGAAATCAAATGTTACCGCATTGTTAAAATTCATAAACATTCCGGCAAGATTCAACAAAGCGAAGTAGAGATAGTATTTATTGCGCACCTCATTTTGCGATAAATACAAGCTCATAAAATAGACGAATACACAAAAACTAAACACAAGAAGGGCAAAGGAAAATCCGGGTCCGGTTAAATTTCTCATAAACTCATGCCAGGAGGCAGCCTCCCTCTCCATCACGAATATTGATGAGAACGGTCTTCGTTTCTCTCCCTTAAGCGGATAAAGCTGAACTGCCAGAATATTATCGGAATCATTTCTAAGAAGCACCGGAGGAAGCAAAAGAGCCTTTGTATAATGGAGTCTATGATTATAGTTTCCGGACGTACTACCCATCTTTAAGATTAATGCCCCGTTTAGATAAACATTTGCCGCATATTCAATCGGAGGAATTAAAAGATATGGTTCCTTAATCTTAGAAGAATTAAATTCAGCAATAAGTGTCAGCATCCTGTCAGAACGGTTCTTATTCAAGGGCATATTGAATATATCTGTCTTCTTGAGTTTACCGGAAGGTATATCATTTAATTGTATATATTTTCCCGGAGAAAATTCACTTTCAAAAACTTTGAACGATAATTCGTATCTATCGGCGGATGCATTCTTCGCGGCGTATGAAGCAGCTCCTATGAATAGCACCATCAATATGATAACCCGGCTTGTCAGTTTCATTTTCGTTCTTTCATTAAAATTCCAATGTAGCAAAATATTGATAAAATTATAAAAATAATTCTTACAAATAAATTTTTCTGAAAAAAGCAAAACAGTTAACAATATTATGCCGCCTTATAATTTAGCCAAAATTTGGAATTGGGAAAAAATAATGACAAATCGCAAGACTAATTTCCGGATAATGAGTAATTTTATGCATATTGAAACTGCAGTAAATATCAATCGTTTCGTTAACTTCAGAACAAATACTTTATTGTTTATTTATTCTTTTATTTTGCCTAATTTATTGTTGGTAATATGTCTTGAATTTATATTAAACGCACGGATAACATCTGATGAGATTTTTTTCAATAATTCTGTTTCTGATCCTTCCATCTCTCATCTTTTCTCAGGAAAATCTGAAATTCAGCAGATTATCCGTAAAGCATGGCCTCTCGCAGAGTATAGTAAATGCAATTGCACAAGATAACCGCGGCTACATCTGGTTTGCTACTCAAGCCGGATTAAACAAATATGACGGAAGAAGTTTTGTGCATTTTAAAAATGACCCGTTTAACCGTAATTCTCTTTCTGATGATTTTATTGAAGCCCTGATTCTTGCTTCCGATGGAAATCTCTGGGCCGGAACTTGGGGAGGCGGAATTAATATTCTGGATCCCGTTACCGGAAATGCCAGGCGGTACATGCATAATCCAAAAGATACTTTGTCTATTCTTTCTGATTATATAAGATGTATTTATCAGGATAATCAAGACATCATTTGGATAGGTACTTCCAAAGGTTTTGCGAAATACAGTAAGGGTAAATTCATTAATTATCCTCTTACAAGCGTATATGCTTTCTTTAGGGAAAAGGAAATTCTTTGGCTTGCAACAGATAAGGGACTGATCAGGTACAACATCACCAAGAAAACTTTTGATTCATATTTATCTGAAACTCATCCCAATCTTAAATCAAACTCTATTTATGCTATTGTAAATGACGGCAATTTACTATGGCTCGGCACAAGATCTGCCGGTTTAGTGAAATTTGACAAGCGAACTCAGAGTTTTACAGCCTATTCACATGAACCCGGCAATCCGGCTTCAATAAGCGAAAACTATATAGAACAGATACTGATAGATAAAATCGGAAGATTCTGGGTAGGAACAGTCGATGGTCTAAATCTCTTCGATAAAGAAACCGGCACATTTCAAGTAATTAAAAACGATTTTACTGATGAATACAGCTTAAGCGGTAATTCCATTATGGACATTTTTGAAGACCGCGCCGGAGATATATGGGTGGGGACTTATCTTGACGGAGTTAACAAGCTTTCCCCAAAGAAATTTGTTCATATCAGAAATAATCCTTCCGAGAAGAACTCTCTGAGCGAAAACAAAATATGGGCAGTTTGCGAAGACCGAAGCGGACTTATCTGGATTGGAACCGAAACCAAAGGGTTAAGCATTTATGACAGGAAAAATAATACTTTCACTAATTATATGAATATTCCCGGCAGAAAAGGCACACTTAGCAGCAACAGCGTGCAGGTTATATTTGAAGATTCTAAAGGAATAATCTGGGCCGGTACTAAAAACGGATTGAACAGATTCAATCCTGAAAGCAAAACTTTTACAGTATTCAATGAAGATAAAAATAACCCCGGGAGTCTCTCGGACGATGATATTGTAACTATCAGTGAAGATAATGAAGGTTATTTATGGGTGGGCACTTATTTTAACGGATTAAACAGATTCAATACATCAACTTATGAATCCGAACGGTTTGTTAATAAACCCGGTGCGGCGAATTCTTTGGGAGATAACAGCATAAGAGCATTATTCATTGATTCTGAAAACAACTTGTGGATTGCTACGGGTCTTGGATTAACTCATTTCGATCGACGATCAAAAAACTACAGGCATTTTCTACACAACGATGCAGACATAAATTCAATATCAAGCAACAGAATTTATTCTGTATTTGAAGATACAGACAGAATTCTTTGGATCGGAACAAACAACGGACTTAACAGATATGATCCCGAAACAGGGCATTTCAAATATTTCAGCGAAAAAGATGGTCTGGCAAATCCGGAAATCTATTGTATTGAAGATGACGAAGCCGGAAATCTCTGGCTTTCAACAAATAAAGGAATTACAAAATTCAACAAAATAACCGGCAGAGTTATTAACTATGATGAACACGACGGACTTCAGGGAACTGAGTTCAATATGGGAGCCTCATTTAGGAATAACTCAGGGGTAATGTATTTCGGCGGATTAAAAGGCTTGAACATATTTCATCCCGCCGAAATCTATGAAAACAAGAATGTACCCCCGGTTTACATTAAATCGTACAAGATTTTTAATAAAGAATATTCCCTTTCCGGGAAAGATTATCTGGAGTTATCCTACAATCAGAATTTTATATCATTTGAATTTGTTGCTCTGGATTATATGAATCCTTCGCAAAACAGGTATCAGTATAAACTGGAAGGCTACGACAGCGACTGGAATGACGCCGGCACACGAAACATAGCATATTATACAAATCTCGACGGGGGTAAATATACATTTAGAGTGAGGGGTTCTAACAATGATAATATCTGGAATCTTAAAGGTGATTCATTAGCATTGTTAATTCATCCGCCTTTCTGGAAAACCTGGTGGGCATATACTATTTACATTCTTCTTGCCGGATTTAGTATTTTTATGATAATATATAGAAGAATGCAAATTCAGAAACGAAAAATTCAGGAAAAGGAAAAAGAACTTTACCAGGAGAAAAAAGTTACAGAAAGTCTGAAACAGTTAAATAAACTGAAAGACGAATTCCTTGCAAATACTTCACACGAACTACGCACTCCGCTTAACGGAATTATAGGAATTGTTGATTCAATGATGGACGGTGCTGCCGGAGTGCTAAATGATCTTCAAAAACTGAATCTCAATATGGTTAATATAAGTGCCAGAAGACTCAATAATCTTGTAAACGACATACTTGATTTTTCGAAACTTAAACACAAAAATATATCTTTATCACTTAAACCTGTGGATGTCAAAACTATAAGTGATATAGTATTTATGCTAAGCAAACCATTAGCTGCAGGAAAAGACATTCAGTTTATAAACAAAATCGATAAAGTATTGCCGGTGAATGCAGACGAAAACAGACTTCAGCAGATTCTTTTTAATCTTGTAGGGAATGCTGTGAAATTCACGGAAAAAGGTTTTATTGAAATATCTGCAGAAAAAGAGAACGGATTTGCGTTAATACACGTTAAAGATACAGGCATCGGGATCAGACCTGAAAACATTTCACAGATATTCGAAGCATTTGAACAAGCAGATGGCAGTATTTCCAGAAATTACGGAGGCACCGGGCTCGGATTGAATATTACAAAAAGTCTTGTAGAACTCCACGGCGGAAAAATCCGGGTAGAATCAGAATTCGGAAAAGGTTCAGACTTTATTATTACTATTCCTCTTACAGATGAAAAACCCGCCGACCTGGGTAAAAAGATTCAAATTGAACAAGTTAACAGAATTATTGACACAGAAGTTGAAGACTTAAAAATTCTGCCGGGAGAAGATCTTCTTACAAACAAGAAATACAAAATACTTATAGTAGATGATGAAACCGTAAATCTTCAGGTATTAACCAACTACCTCAGTCTCCAGAATTACGAGATAAACTTTGCACATAACGGAGCGGAGGCAATGAAACTCTTTAAACAAGATTATATTCCGGATCTTGCAATTATAGATGTTATGATGCCGGGAATGTCGGGCTACGAATTAACACAGAATATTAGAATTATGTACGATAAAAACATACTTCCAATAATTCTCTTAACAGCCAAGAACCGTGCTGATGATCTGCTTACAGGATTCGAAGCAGGTGCGAATGATTATCTGGTAAAGCCTTTTTCAAAACGTGAATTGATAGCAAGAATCAAGAATCACCTTTACACTTCGAAAGTAAGTTCAGTATATGAAAAATTTGTTCCTAAAGAATTTATCAATCAGCTTGATAAAGAGAGTATTCTGGATATTCAGCTTGGAGACCAGGTTCTGAAAGATATGACTGTTCTTTTCTGTGATATCAGATCTTTTACCACTCTCTCGGAAAAAATGGATCCACAGGATAACTTCAATTTTATAAATGCATATTTAAAGAGAATTGAGCCAAGCATTACCAGGAATGACGGATTCATCGATAAATACATTGGAGATGCTGTGATGGCTTTATTTCCCGGAGATCCGGTAAACGCCGTTAATGCCGCCGCCGGCATGTTAAGTTCGCTGGCAGTTTATAACGAAAAAAGAATAAAAGAGGGCAAACAAGCTATAAACATCGGAATCGGCATTCATTCAGGCAGTCTTATGCTTGGAACAATAGGTGTTGAAAACCGAATGGAAGGTACAGTTATATCGGATAATGTAAACCTTGCTTCAAGACTTGAAGGATTGAATAAAACTTACGGAACATCAATTATTATAAGCGAGCAGGTTTTACGGCAATCCGGTAATCCCGAGAACATGAATGTAAGATATATTGATAAAGTAAATATTATAGGAAGAGTAAACACAGTAAGAATTTATGAAGTAATTGAAGGAATTGAAGAGTCAGTTAAGAAAATCAGAATCAGAAATATTCCGTCCTATAACAAGGGCATGGAATTGATGCACAGCGGGAATTATCTTCAGGCAAGTGAAATATTTACCGAAATACTCAAACACGACCCTGATGATAAGCTCACCAAATATCATTATAATGAGTGTCTAAGAAAAACGGATTCCTAAAAGAGAATAAATGTCTGCCGGATGGTGCGGGGTTTTGTAGGTGGCTGGTTTTGTTACTTAGATGCCGCCCCTCCGGGGCTGAAGAAAGAATAGATTTAGGTCTCAAAGTTCACAGTATTTAAACCTCATCCCGGCGAAGGCAGGAAAGGCCTAAAATGAAATGCCGTTAAGAAATCTGCTCGAACGAAATCTTGTATGACACTAATTACACGAATTTTCACGAATCATTTTTATCTGTGCTAATCCGCCAAATCTGCGGGTATTATTTTTTGAGAGGGAGAATTTAGAATGACATTGGAAACTTGTAATCTCATTTTCCTTTTATTAACCATCCCAAATACGTAAACCATTTATTACTTTAAAATGCGAATCGAATGTAACTAATTTTGCACCTGTTTCAACAGTATGTGCTGCAATCCAAATATCATTTAAGGGAATCATCTTCCCTTTTTTACTTAATTCTGCCTTTATCTCTCCAAATATTTCTGAAGTTTCAATCGAAACATTTAATATTTTTATTCCTTCTTTACTTAAAAAGAGGTTTAATTCATCTTTATTTTTCTTATATCTTGTCCCTCCCCGAAAACCGGCGAACAGTTCACCTATCATTATTGTTGATATATATATAATTTCCGCATCAATTATTGCATTAAAAACCTGCTTATTACCGGACATAAATTCACTATATGCATTTGTATCAAGTATTATTTTAGTCATTTTTCCCAATCCGATTCATTTATTTCTTCAAGATCAATAATATTATTATTGAACTCTTCTTTTTCTTTTTCAGACCATTTCCCGAATAATTCAGAAAAGGATTCTTTTCTGGCTGCCTTTTTATCTTGAATCAATGAACCCTTAAGTATAAACTTAACTGTTCTATTCTGACTTAATCCAATTTCAGCAGCTTTTTCAGCAATTTTCTTATCAAGCTCTGCATCAATACCGTGAATTGTTATTGATTTCATATTAACCTCCAAATGAACCATTTTATTCATAAAAATAGTTCATTTAGCTGATTAATGCAATAGTATATTTTCATTTGGGAGGTGAACCTTGGAGAAGTTTTTATAGAGAGATCCCCTACCCTCCCGGATGGTACGGGGTTTTGTGGGTGGTTGGGTTTGTTAGGAAGATGCCGCCCCTCCGGGGCTGT
>CAZOZP010000081.1:0-12302 GCA_964584325.1 uncultured Melioribacteraceae bacterium | reverse complement strand
TGGCATCCGGAATGTATATATACAAGATAGAAAGTGGAAGCTTTTCGGATTCAAAGCGGATGATGTTGGTAAAGTAAGAATCGTGATGAGTGAAGAGTAACAAAGTTAGGGCAGGCGTAAAATGTCTGCCCTTTTTTATTACACAATTCGGGCGGTATATGCTCTTCTGAGTTCTTCTTTTCCGAGGGCTTCGACAATACTGAATTCGGATTCCGAAACTTTTTCCCTGTCGCCGAAGTATTCATTTTCCACACTGTCTTTTTGTGTTGATGAAAGTGCCGTGACAGAGGAAAGGACTGCAAGCCGGTTTACTATAATATTATTCCCGCCCTGTGTATCAATTTTTCCTTCAATGAGATAAGGACCCATCCCTAGAGTCTGTTCGGCATATTCGGTATATTTTTCCGGAAAAAGTATTGCTTCGAATGTTCCGCTTAGGTCTTCGAGCGAAAGGAATTTCATTATGCTTCCTTTTTTGGTGCGGATTCTTTTTGCCGTCATATACCAACCTGCCATTTTAATCATCTTTCCTTCATATTTGTGTATTTCGGAAGAGGGAATTATATCTTTCCTTCTTTGAAGTACAGGGTAAAATTCAAGAGGGTGGCGACTGACCATATATCCGAATGCTTCATACTCTGCTGCGCATTTCTGTTCTATTGTATATTCTGCATCGGTTTGAATTTCTTTTTCCAGCCGGCTTTCCTCTGCTTCGAAAAGATAACCGGATTCCGGATAAAGGAGACCGGGACTGCAGAAGTATAAGTCCAGCAGCCTCATAAGAGTTGGACGAGTCTTCTTAAGGCAGTCGGCTGCTCCGCACTTAATCAGGAGGAATGCATCTTCCCGGCCTATGCCCGTGCGGGAAAGAAAAGTGTTTAAATTATCGTAAGGCCCGCCTTTTTTCCGGACTTCCACTATTCTTGAGATTGTTTTTGCCGGAAGACCGCCTATTGCCATAAGTCCGATACGAAGTTGATCATCGCGCCCGGTGTAGTTGCCAAGACTTTCATTTATGCAGGGCAGAAGTACTTTAAGTCCCATTCGCTTTGCTTCCTGAATGTAAACCCCGGGAAAATAAAATCCGCCCATATTGCTTAATACACTTGCCATAAACTGGGCAGGGAAGTGCACTTTGAGATAAGCTACTTGAAATGAAAGAAGTGCAAAAGATGCACTGTGCGCCTTGCAGAAAGCATAGCCTGCAAATGATTCGATTTGCCTCCATAATTCGTGCGCTTCAGCAGAGCTAAGTCCGTTTTCTGCACAAGAGGTGAAAAACTTTTTTGACAAACCCTCCATTGCTGAATGAGATCTCAGTTTTCCGCTCATGGCTCTTCGCAAAAGATCGGCTTCTTCAAGCGTTAGGCCTGCAATGTGATGTGCAACCTTAATTACATCTTCCTGATAAATCATTACCCCGTAAGTTTCTCCCAGATACTGTTCCATTTCAGGAACAAGGTATTTCCTTTTTGCCGGAGTGCGGTGCCTTTCAATGAATTCCTGCATCATTCCGCTTTCCGCTACGCCGGGACGGATAATAGAGCTTGCGGCCGTAAGCATTTCGAATGTGTCGCACGAAAGCTTTCTGAGAAGAGAACGCATTCCGGGCGATTCAATATAGAAACATCCGATTGTATCTCCGTCTCGTAAGAGCCTTTTTACACCTTCATCGCGGAAAAGCATTTCAAAATCGAAAATATCAAAACCGAGACCTCGTGCCATGCTCTTAAGAGAACGTTTGAGACTGATTATTCCCGCCTGTCCGGGGAATTTGAAATCGCGGATATTTATAAAAGATGAATTCATATTAATATAGTGAAATAGTGTACACTACAAACTAATGAATATGAAATTAAATTGAAAGATATTTTTTCAGGAATATAATGTGCGCAAGCAACATCCGGCAAAATATTTAGTTGCAAAAGGTGAATGAAGTGTATAAGTTTGGAATGGGCAGTGAAATAAATTCTGATAAGGGTTTTTATATACACGATGGAAACATTCGGACAGATAATACAAGTATTTATCAATAAATCGACAGAGGCAAATATGAAAAAACTGTTACTGTTTTTGGCTGTTTTGTTTTCGGCAGCCGTTTATGCACAGCAATACCCTATTATTGCGGATCACAATCACATTAAACTTGAACAAATTCCTTCGGAGTGGATTGACAGTGCCAAGGCAAAACTGCACATAGCTTATCAGCATACTTCGCACGGAAGTCAAATAAGCGAAGGGCTGTATGCGCTTTATGAATGGAAAGGAGATCCTTACCGTATTTTGGGATATATTGAGGAAGGTGCGTTGCATTTGGAAGATTACGGAATACCCGGGGCTTATGATTTGGGGAATCCTAATTTTACTGATTGGGTTGGTGCCACAAGAAGCTTTCTGAAGAATCCGGATAATTCCGAAATCAATGTTGTTATGTGGTCTTGGTGCGGACAGGTAAGCTGGGCAGAAGAATGGATGATACAATGCTATCTTGATTCAATGACTGTTCTTGAAAATGAATTCCCGGATGTTAAGTTTGTTTATATGACAGGTCATCTTGACGGTACCGGGGAAGACGGTAATTTGAATCAGAGAAATGAGCAAATAAGAAATTATGTACGTTCAAATAATAAGATACTGTTTGATTTTGCCGATATTGAAAGCTATGACCCGGACGGAAACTACTATCTGAATAAAGGAGCAGATGATGCATGCAATTATGATTCGGACGGAGACGGATATATTGATGCAAACTGGGCACAGCAATGGCAGGGTTCTCACGAGAAATGGGTGGATTGGTTTGAGTATAGTCCTGCTCATTCGGAACCGATTAACGGAAATATGAAAACTTACGCTGCCTGGTGGTTGTGGGCCGCACTTGCCGGCTGGGATGTTTCGCTTGATGCAGAAGATAATGCACTGCCGCCGTCTGAGTTCAGTTTAGAACAGAATTATCCTAATCCGTTTAATCCGACTACAACAATAAGATTTTCTTTGCCAAAGAGCGGAAATGTGAAACTGACTGTTTTTAATTTACTGGGACAAGAAGTTGCAACTCTTCTGAATGAACATAAATCAGTAGGAAACTATGAGGTTAAGTTCAATGCAGAAGGTCTTTCTTCCGGTGTATATATCTACCGAATTGAATCCGGCAGCTTTATTGAATCAAGACGAATGATGTTGGTTAAATAGTGATGCGTGAAGCGTAACAAAGTTGGGGCAGGCTATTGTCTGCCTTTTTTTTATTCCGGGATTAAAATATTCGCTAAAAACACCGATAATTTTATCTGATTATTCAATTAATATTGAGAGGCGAATAATGAAGTTCAATTCCTATTTATTTGTATTGCCGGCAATGATACTGCTTTTGTCGGTTTCCTGCAGCAAGAGTTCATCAACAGAACCGAAATATGATTTAAGTACAAAAGTATCAGTTGTGCTGAATGAGATTCCTTACCGCACGGAAGTATTTCACAGAATTCCCTATACTCTGAAGTTCTGGGAATTTGAAAAGGATAGTCTTGCTTTGCAGGAAATAATAATGTTTGATAAATCCAATGGTGCTGAAATATTCAGGATAGATAAAGAGGATTTGCCTTATGTTTACAAATCCCCTCTGCCGAATTCGAATTTATATACTCCTGATCAGATAAGTCATTATTATATGTCAATTCAGATACCTATTCCCCTTGCTGAAAATATACCCGCCGGCATTACTCATAAGTTTGTGTTTACAAACAAGGCAGGCAGTGAAGTGATTGTTGAGGGAGCCGAATTCTTCCCCCGATTGAGTGAATCTCCTTTAAGAATTTCATCTCCCGTAAAAGGGAAGAACTGGCTTTTTATAAATCAGTCTTCAATGGGTTATCATTTTTATGTTTTGTTCTTTAAGGATGGTGAAATATACCGCGGAGAGAGATTTGCTTTCGATAATCTTAAGCTTGATGATAATTGGGATAATTACTTCAGCGGCGATCCTAAGGTGAACTCTTCCTATCACAATTACGGCGATACACTTTATGCTGTGGGAGATGGAACAGTAATAACTATTAAGGACGGAAGACCGGAAAACAACGGTGATGCTCAGAATCTCGTTTTTAATACTTTGGATGAATACGGCGGCAATTATATAGTTGTTCAGATAGGAATCGGACAGTATGCTTTATATGCACACTGCCAGCCCGGTAAATTTATGGTTAACACCGGCGATTTTGTAAAAGAAGGAGATCCTATAGCCTTGCTTGGTAATTCGGGAAATTCAACTGCACCGCATCTGCATTTTCAGATAACTGAGAGTCCAGAACTTTTATTTACAAAAGGACTGCCTTTTGTATTAAAGAAATATTACAAAGCCGGAGATTATGAAACAGGGAAAGTTACGCCTTACCTCATTGAAAACTCAATGATGGAAGAAAATACTGTTCTTAATTTTGAAAATTAAAAGCTTGAATTATATGATGGTTGTAATTCCTTTTATTTTTAATATTTTTGTGCCGGTTAATATTGTAAATATTAAGAAGAATCCAGATAATTAAAGATAAAAGGAGTTACGGGAATGAAGGAAATGACAAAAGAAAATCTCAAAGCAGCCTTTGCAGGAGAAAGTCAGGCTTTTATGAAATATACAATTTTCGCAGATAAAGCTGAAAAAGAAGGTTATCCTCAGATAGCTAAACTATTTCGTGCAATTGCTTATGCCGAAAGAGTGCATGCCGAGAATCATCTAAGGGCTTTGGGCGGAATTAATGATACTGTTTCAAATCTGCAGACTGCTTTCAGCGGCGAGAATTTCGAGAACGATGAAATGTATCCGGCTTATTATGCGGTTGCAGAGCTTCAGGAAGAAAAGTCGGCTATGCGGACAATGAAATATGCTCTTGAAGCTGAGTTGATTCACGAGAAAATGTATATAGATGCAAAAGTGTATGCAGAACAGAAAAAAGATATGCCTGAAGCTGATGTATGGGTTTGCCCGGTTTGCGGTCATACAGTTATCGGAAATGTTGAAGAAGACTGTCCGGTGTGCAAGGTATCAAAATCTAAATACGTGAAGTTTTAACCCAAATTTGTCATTAGGAAAATAATAATGACAAATCGCCTTACAAAATCTAAATCCCGCAAAATGCGGGATAAGATTTTGTATGGCGGGGTTACCCAAATTATTCTTCATTTATTATGGTGTTCGCTAATTTGATTTCTCTAACGAATAATTTGGGTTTAATAAATTCTTATTCGGGGCTGTTTAATATCATTCGTTTTTAGACAGCTTCGGTTTTTTCTCGTGCCGCCTAAAGCACTTGTCTGAAATGTCCTTTCTTGCCAACAAAAACAATTGCATAAGCTATAAGGTTTTCCAGATTCCCTGTCTCGAGTTTTGAGAGATAATTCTTAACCTGTACTTCGGCTTCATCAATTGCTTTGTTTAATTTATTGCTTTCGGAGGTTTTTAAGTATTTAAGTTCAAACAGGAACTGGTAATTCGGCTTATAAGGTTTGCGGTAAAGGTACATTAAATCAGGATATTTGCCTTCAATCTCAGGTTCGCTTTTAATTATATATAGCTGTGATAATGCTGCTAAGGTAATAAAGAGCATTTTAACATACTTTTCATCGAAATTTTGCAAATCTCTGTTGCTTAGTAATGTCATTACTTCTTCAATACACTCAATCCATCTTTCAATATTGTTATTCTGCGCCAGGGAGTTTAAAGCCGACTGTAGTTTGTCTGTGTTTATATTTTTCCCTTCCGGTATTAATATCTCGTCCTTAAAGAAATTCCAGTATATTTCCTTGATTACATAGTTAGGTATTTTAAAATTCAGAAGTGAGAGTTGTCCTTCTTTTATCGTAAGCATTCCATTATAGAATAATAATGAAACAAAATCATCGACCGTAAAATCTCTTTCAAAACTGAATTTTTCGGTAATGAGTGCGGTTGTTTCACCTTTCTTTGTTATCTCGTTGAGTTTTTCTCTATGTAAGGGAGAATTATTCAGATAGAAAATGCTGCGAATTTTTCCGTAATCACTGGCTATGTTATTATCAATCAATTTTTCAGGATATTCACCGGAATTTAGATATTCAGTTAAAAAATATAGAACCATATTGGAATTATATACTCTTTGCGAAGCTCTCCTGTTAAAAAGGCTGCCGTTATAAAGACTCTCAAGATCCTTCAGAACAATCTCAGCATTTTTGATTTCATAATACTCAAGCATATTTTTTACTTCTTCATTAGTGAAGCCGTGCATTTCGTTTAAAGCGAAATCAAGTGTCTTATCCTTTGCGATGTTAAATCCGCTGGTTAAACTATCTAAAGTAACCGGTGTAACGCCTGTTGCAAAGAAACGGTCAACAATTCCCTGACCAACTCCTATTTTTATTGCTTCATAAAACTTTCGCACATACCCGGTTCCTGAAACAATGTGTCTAAACTCAGTCAGTTTGAAAGATATTAATTCATTTGTAAAATGTTCATATTCATCAATTATAACATAGATTTTTCCGTTAAGCTGCTTCCCTTCAAAAAATCTTAAAAAAGTAGTCATAAGAGCGGGGGCATCCTCAATTGATTCAAAATACTCCATCTCTTTGCTTTCAAAGCATTTGTATGAATTATTGAAACCTCTTATCGCATCTAGAATTTTATTATTAAAGGAATTGAACAATACATTTGATTCCTGAGAAGAAACTGCACTGAAATCAAAATTAATTACATAATAAGAGTTGGCTTTTTGCGTTGGTCTGCTTCCGATGTATTGATTCCCGAAAAGTTTATCAAATCTGTCTTTGTGTTCTATTCCGTAATAATAACTTAACATGGATACAAAAAGAGATTTACCGAATTTTCTTGGACGAAGGAAAAAGATATAATCTTCCGGAAGACTCTCCAGCAACTCAACATACTTTGTTTTATCGATATAATAAAAATTGTCGGTTACTATTTTCTCATAATTAGATATTCCGTAAGGAGGCTTTTTCTTTAACATATTCAGATCCGGTTTTCGTTCAAACTTAAAATAACAAATGCCTGGTTAATTATCTAAGAAAAAATTGGCTATTTCATTTAGTTCAATCCGTTATACCAGATTGAAGTAATTTCTCCCGTTGCTGTTTCAGGTTAACCCAAATTTGTCATTAATAAGTTGAATTAAATAATCTATACAATAAACCTGGTAATATATAATCCGTAAAGAATAACGAATACAATTCCTTCCCACCTGTCAACCGTACGTTTTCCGCCTGTGAACATAAATAGAAATAGAAGAGCTGAAACTATTGTAAGAAAAATAAAATCAAAATTAAGTTCAGATCCCGAGGGGATTGGATTTACCACAGCACTTAATCCCAGAATCAGGAAAATATTGAATATGTTCGATCCGACTATATTGCCCAAAGCTATGTCTGCGTTTTTTCTGTAAGCAGCAACAGCCGAAGCGGCGAGCTCCGGAAGAGATGTTCCTACGGCAACAATGGTAAATCCGATAACGGCTTCGCTTATAGAAAACATACGGGCAATTGAAACTGCAGAATCAACAATAAAATTTCCGCCGAGAACCAGTCCGGCTAAACCCGATATCACGAAAAATATAGATTTCCCTTTCGAAAGTTTTTCTGAAGGAACATTAGGTTCATCTCCTTCTTTCATAATTCCGAAAACATAAATTAGAAATATTATGAAAAACAAAAGTAGAATTATGCCGTCTCCCCGGGAAATAAGGCTTTCCCCGGCATTAAAGAAACTGTCTGCAGCCATAACAAGCAGTACAAGAGCGGCTAAGAAGGCAAAAGGTATCTCGCGCCAGACTGTATTTCGCTGACATCCGAGCGGGTAAATTATTGCAGAAATCCCAAGTATCAGAAGTATATTTGCAATATTGCTCCCAACAACATTCCCGATGGTTATTCCGGAATTTCCCTGAAATGAAGCAATCAGATTAACTGCCAGCTCCGGTGTGGATGTTCCGAAAGAAACAACCGTGAGTCCGATTACAAGTTGTGAAACACCATAATTGGCTGCAATTGATGAAGCTCCGCTAACAAGAAGGTCGGCACCTTTTATTAAAAGTGCAAAACCGGCTGAAAGAAGAAGTATATCCCAAATAATCATATTATCCTGTCAATTAAGATTAAATGTCATTGAATTCAATAGTGTAAATATAAGAATAGAAAAGAAAAAAGAGGAAGAAATACAATTAGGGTAAAAATGTTATTAAACTGAAAAATTAATTTCAACAATTGTGTTCAAACTTCATTAATCATTTTGATTCCTTGACTGGCTTGATTATTTTTACAAAAGATTATTATTTCATACATAAAATATTATAAAGAATTTTTAGAGGCAGTTATGAGGCTTATAACTTTTACTATTGCATTTTTACTCTTGTTTTTGAAGATGGTTTCAGCTCAACCGGATACATTATATGCTAAGACCGACTCTCTAAATTCTTCAATTCTTGAAGAATACAACCGGAAACTTCGTGAGATTGAACAGCAGAGAATCGCTGATTCGATAGGTAAAGCAGAACTGGAAAAACAGTTAGATAAGATGCGTTCAGGTGACAATCTTGAAAAGATTAAACTTCAAGGCAAACTGAAGGAAATTGAGGAAAGAGAAAAAAGTCTTAAACAGTATAAACAAAACAGAATAGATTCCTTAAGAAAAACTGCATCGGGTTTCGCGGTTACGGGTGTACTTGGAGATACTCTTTATCGTGTTTATGCAAGATTGGGAGCTGTTTCGGCAAAAGAAAGAGCAGAGAACATTTCTACTCGTATTCAGAAGCTCTATGATGATGATTTCTTTAAACCCGATTCGGTTATTCTTATGAAATCCGACTATACTACCGATTTGGTTTACGGAGAACTGATAGTATTAAGTGTAACGGAAACCGATGCTCTTTGGCAGGGGAAATCGCAAACTGAACTGGCTTCCGAATACAAGGATTTGATTCTTAATTCAATTGCAAAAGCAAGAGAT
This sequence comes from uncultured Melioribacteraceae bacterium, assembly GCA_964584325.1. Lineage (GTDB taxonomy): Bacteria > Bacteroidota > Ignavibacteria > Ignavibacteriales > Melioribacteraceae > CAZOZP01. Next base: position 3,325 of record CAZOZP010000081.1, on the reverse strand, counting down.
GAATATAGTCTTGTGAAGATTCTTACGAGAATCGGTTTGGTGATTCTTGTATTGTTAATTGTCTGGCTTCTTATAAAGCTGATAGCGAAAGCATTCAATCAACTCCAAAAATATATTGATTCGAACAAAGACAAATGGTTAAAAGATTTAAGTTACCACGATTATACATTTCTTACTGCGGAGCAGGAATTAAGAATTATGATGATTTCTGTTAATTTGCTGAGACTTTTTATTTACTTTCTTACTGCATATATCACGCTTCCGATACTTTTCAGCATATTTCCGTTTACAAGAGGCTGGGCAGATGATCTTTTCCTTCTTATCTGGGCACCCTTTACCGGAATATTCGTTGCGGTTTGGGATTACCTGCCGAATCTCATAAGAATTCTTGTGATATTCATTGTGATGAAATATTTTATAAGATTAGTGAAATATATTTTTGATGAAATTGAATCCGGGAAACTCCGGATAAACGGATTTTACAGCGATTGGGCAATGCCCACATTTTCAGTACTGAGAATACTTCTCTATGCATTCTTTTTCGTTATGATTTTTCCGTATCTGCCGGGTTCTGATTCTGATATATTTAAAGGTGTTTCAGTATTTCTCGGAGTGTTGTTTTCGCTGGGTTCTTCCTCTGCAATTGCCAATATGGTTGCCGGAATGGTGATTACATATATGCGGCCGTTCAAGATTGGCGACAGGATAAAAATAGGAGATATTACCGGAGATGTTGTTGAAAAAACTCTTCTGGTAACAAGGCTGAGAACTCCCAAAAATGAAGAAATAACAATCCCGAATTCGACAGTGCTTTCCGGCAATACTACAAATTATAGTTCATATGCTAAGAAAGACGGACTGATAATTCACACTACGGTAACTATAGGATATGATGTGCCATGGAAAGATATTGAGCAGGCACTTATTGATGCAGCATCCCGTACGAATCTATTACTAAAGGACCCGCCCCCGTTCGTGCTTCAGACGAGTCTTGAGGATTTCTATGTGGCATATCAGCTCAATGCTTTTACAAAGGATGCAGGCAGACAGGCTGTAATCTTTTCTGATCTTCACAGGAATATTCAGGATTGCTGCAATGAAAGAGGAATAGAAATTATGTCGCCCCATTATCGTGCTGCAAGAGACGGAAGTATGAGTACAATTCCCGCAAGTTATTTGCCTGAAGATTATTCTGCCCCGGCGATTACTGTTGCTCTGAAATCTGAGAAAAAGGAAGAAAATAAATAAAAGAGAGGGAAATTATTTGAATATTGCATATAAAGCTAAAGCCCTTAAAACATTATGTTTCAAGGGCTTTTATTTGTACCCCGGAGAGGATTCGAACCTCCGACCTGCGGTTCCGGAAACCGTCACTCTATCCAGCTGAGCTACCGGGGCAAAAAATAGTATTCCAAATATAACTAATAAAATAAATATTTCATTTGTTTATTAATCAATAAACAAACTCTTTGAAGAAAACTCCGGGTCGCTTGTAAGATTAACTCCGAGCTTTCTTAATCCGGCTTCATCACCCGGTGTAGGAATATGCGTCATATGAACTTCACAGCCTTCAAGTTCTTTAAGCTTTTCAACAGCCATTTGCGCCGCGGGATTTGAAATTCGGCTTATGCTTAGGGCAATCAGCGTTTCCTCAAGATCAAGACTGGCTTCGCGTCTTTTAAGAATATCGCGTTTCAGATAAGTAATTGAATCGGTAATGTTTGCAGGAAGCAAATGAAGATTATCCGGCAGTCCGGCTAAATGTTTTGTTGCATTCAGAATAAGGCTCGAAGCGGCATGCATCAGTTTTGAATTCTTCCCCGTAATAATCGTACCGTCTTTAAGTTCAATTGCGGCACCGCAGAAAATTCCTTCATTTCCTTTTCCGCATTCCTTTGCATCCGAAGCGGCATCTCTTGCAGGCTTAACAACAATTCTGTTTTCAGGCGAAGCATTAATGTTTTTCATTATAAGTTCGGCGCTGTCACGGGTTGATTTTTCGGAAAAGCCCATTGCATATTCGCAGGCGGCTCTGAAATATCGTCTTATTATTTCCTGATGTGCGGCTTCCTGAACGGCTGCATCATCAACAATACCGTATCCCGCACGGTTTACACCCATATCGGTGGGCGATTTATAAAAACATTCTTCGCCAGTAATCTTTTCCAATATTCTTTTCAATAGCGGGAAAGCTTCCATATCACGGTTATAATTTACTGCTTTTTCACCGTAGGCATCAAGATGGAAATGGTCAAGAAGATTAACATCCTTTAAGTCGATCGTTGCAGCCTCGTATGCAATGTTTACTTTATGCTTTAACGGCAGATTCCAGATTGGAAATGTCTCGAACTTTGCATATCCGGCTTTGTTGCCGTTCTTGTATTCGTGGTATAACTGACAAAGACAAGTAGCAAGTTTTCCGCTGTTTGGCCCCGGCCCGGTAACTACTACTATCGGTTTTTCAGTATGGATAAATTCGTTTTCACCGTAGCCTTCATCGCTTACAATAAGATCAATATCAGTAGGGTAGCCTTTTGTGAATCCGTGTGTATAGACTTTAATTCCTCTTCGTTCAAGTTTGTTCTTAAAAGCCTTTGCGGCAGGTTGGTTTTCATATCTCGTAATAACAACAGCTGCAATTTTAACACCCCAATGGGCAAAATCGTCAATGGTTTTAAGTGAATCGGAATCGTAGGTAATACCGAAATCTGCCCGCATCTTCTTACGCTCAATATCACCGGCATATATGCAAAGAATCACCTCAATTCTGTCTTTAAGTTTCTGCAGCAAACGCATCTTTACATTCGGATCAAATCCCGGAAGAACTCTCGCAGCATGGAAATCGAATAAAAGCTTGCCTCCGAATTCAAGATAAAGTTTGTCGTTAAATTTTTCTACCCTTTCAATGATAGCGGCAGACTGTTCTCGCAAATATTTATCATTATCAAATCCGATGTTAAACGACATTTAATCTCCTGCAGAAATATTTTTTGGGGGATTTTATACAAAATGTTACAACAAAATTTTATTAGAATAATTTGCCATGAAAAAAAAACGGTATGAATAAGACAATTCTATCTAAACAAAATTTACGTGTGAAATATAAGAAATGTTTTCCGTAAAAGGGAAATCTTTCACTTAATGGATACTGAATTGAAATGTTATTGTAAATTCAACTCCTTAGATTGGAGCACTAATGGTTACAAAATAAATGATAGATGTAAGTTCCGTTTTATCTGAGAACGCTAATTAAACCCAAATTATTCGTTGGAAAATCTTTATCACTGAATACCATTGCAAAGAAAGAATAATTTGGGTAACCCCG
>CAZOZP010000080.1:0-12407 GCA_964584325.1 uncultured Melioribacteraceae bacterium | reverse complement strand
TTCAATATATTTATATGATATTTCCGGTGTCAGTTCGATTTTTAATTATGCAAAGACTTATGCCAAAGGCGCCGTTATTCTGCACATGCTCCGCTCTGTTACGGGCGATGAGATTTTTTTTCGAATCCTCAGAGAATACTCTTTAAGCGAAAGATTTGAATACGGAAATGCCGGCGTTGAAGATTTTCGCGCTATTGCTGAAACAATTTACGGAAAGAGTCTTGAATACTTCTTTAATCAATGGATTTATGGCCTCGGCTACCCCAAATATACTTTCAGTTGGGACGCAGAGGAAATTTCGGATAATCATTATAATTTTGAAATACTTGTTGAACAGGAAGAAAATTTCAGTCCCTCTTTCTTTATAATGCCTATTCAGATTAAAATAGAACACGACAAAGGCGATTCTCTGATTACTCTTTTCAATGATTTACAAAAGCAGTCATTTGCTCTTACTCTTCCTTTCCGGCCGAATTCGGTTAAGTTTGATCCGGATAACCTGATTCTATGCGCAAAAAAGGAAACTACGCAAATTATTAAAAACAAAACCATTGTAAAGACTTACAGCCTCGGACAAAACTATCCCAATCCATTTAATCCGGCAACAACTATAGAAATTAAAGTCCCATCCGCAGGAAAAATTTCAGTAAAAATATACGATTTGCTGGGAAAAGAATGTGCGGTTATTTATGATAAACATACACTACCGGGCTCATACAAAATAAGATTTGATTCTGCCGGATTACCCGCAGGGGTTTATTACTACAAACTTGTTTCGGATAACTATTCAGCAGTAAGGAAAATGGTTATTTTAAAGTGACAAAGTAACAGAGAAACAGAGTAAAAGAGTGTTATAGTATTACTCACTTAATGTCATTACAACATCTGCTGTCGTAATATTTCCTGCTGTTACCTGAATTTCCTTTACACCTGCAACGTATCCGCTTTTTACCGTATTCAAAGAAAATTTACCCGGAGGAATATTTTCAAGAACAAATTTTCCGTCTGCACCTGTAGTTACAGATGTAGTTCCCGGAGTTGTATAAACATTTACTCCGGATATCGGTTTTTCTGTTACGGCATCGGTTATTGTCCCGCTAATTCTGCCTGTTGTGGACTGAAGAGTAAAGTTAGCTACCGTATTAATACCTGCAGTTACCGAAATTTCCTTTTCTGAATCAGTAAAACCCGGTTTGGATATCTTAACCTTGTATTTGCCCGGTGGAACATTCTTTACTTCATATAAACCGGCATTATCGGTAATAACTGAACTTAGAGAAGGAGTTGTAGTAACAGTAGCCGAGGCCAGAGGTTTTGCATCGAACGAATTGAGAACAAGTCCGGAAATTGTTCCGGTAACAGGTTTAGGTGTAGTATCGAGCTGCTTGAGATATATATCGGCAACAGAAATTTCATTCTTTTTAACAACAATAGATATTTTCACAGTGTCGTAACCTGCTTTAGTAGCTTCAACAACATAAGTACCGGGCGTCATCTTTGTAAGCTCATACGCACCGTCAGCCTTTGAGCTGACTGATAAACTCGGGGGTGTTGTCTTAACTATGGCATTAGAAATAACAGTATTATTAGCTGTATTTCTTATTATGCCTTTTATTGTACCGTAATTGAAATACTTGGTGCTGTCGTATTTCTGAAGCACGAAATTAGCTGTAGTGATTGAGGATAACTGTACTTTAACATTAACGGATGAAGAATCAAATCCGTCTTTCATTGCATATATTCTATATTCACCTGCATCTATGTTTTGTATTTCGTAATAACCGTCTTTGTTTGTTGTAACTACCCCTGTAGCCGGCACAGTATATAGCTTAACAAAATCGAGCGGAGTTTTTGTAATCTGCTCGGTAACATATCCGGAAACCATTCCATAAGTCTGTGCTTCAACCGGATTGCTGTCTTCCTTGCAGGAAAACGCCAGAAGAAATACGGCTAAAAAAGCAAAATATTTAATCATGGCATAATTCCTTATTCATATTTGTTTTTGTACATCTCATAAAATGCTATGATTTTCTTAAAAGCTTTTTCCAGTAAAGTTTCATTAGCCAAAAAGACAGCCCTGAAATGTTTAGTGCCGGGCATTTCGCCAAAACCTTCTCCCGGAACAACAACTACACCGGTTTCCCTGATAAGTTCTTTCACAAAATGGGAGTCAGAATTATCTATCGATATTTTTGGAAATGAATAAAATGCTCCGCCCGGACTCTCACAGGATATTCCCGGAACTGAATTCATCATTTGCACGGTAACATCTCTTCGGCTTCTGAGTTTGCCTAATACTTCTTCAAGATGACCGAAATCTCCGCACAAAGCCGGGGCAATTGCATATTGTTCCGGATGATTTGCCGAGAGTCTTGCTCTTAAAAGTTTATTTATCCCGTCAATATAATCCTTAAGTACGGCTATATCACCGCTTATTACTCCCCAGCCGATTCTGAATCCGGGAACCATAAAATTCTTAGATAGTCCGCCGAATGTTAAAACCGGATGATTCTTATCTATTGAAGCAATTGATATATGCTTCTGGCCGTCGAGCAAAAGTCTGTCGTATATTTCATCGGCAAATATTACAAGATTATATTCTTTGGCAAGCTCAACAAGTTTAACAAGTGTTTCCATCGTATAACTGCTTCCGGTAGGATTATTCGGATTAATAATGATAATACCCCGAGTCTTGTCGTTTATTTTACTCTTGATATCATCAATATCAGGCTGCCATCCGTTTTCTTCTTTCAGGTAATACGGATTTTCAATAGTACGCAGTTTACTTGCAATTGCTGTATATAACGGATAGCCGGGTGTAGGCGTAAGTATATTCTCTCCTTCGTTAACAAGTGCCGTAAGACATATATCAATTGCCTCGCTTGCGCCTGTTGAAACAAATATATCCTGAATATTTGCTATTCCCCTTTTCTCGCTGTCGAACCGGATTGCTTCAACCGCCGATTTTATTCCCGAAGAAGGAGCATATCCGTTATGATTTCCTCGCATTGCTTTATACGTTTCTTCAACAATATATGAGGGGGGTGCAAAATCAAAAAGATTAGGGTCTCCGATGTTAAGATAAATCATTTCCTTACCCGCCTTCGCCGCTTCGTCTGCAATAAGAACTATATCTCTGACGGCATAAGTTACATTTTCTACTCTGTCTGCGGGTATTATTTTTTTGATCATCTCTCACCAAATAATTGATTATTTATATACAAAAGTTAAATCTCAAAGCGTTCATTTGCAAATAATTAGTTTGTTAATCCCGTATATTATGCAGGTTTTATGATTATACCTTCATTTTTCTGTCCGTTTATTTTAATAATAAGAGGTTTTTCAAGTCTGATATGCCTTGAATACTTTTTTCTATCTTCATCCGGTAAAGAATTGAGCCATTTCCAGTCTAAGAAACCTTCCCCGCTTTTTTCATTGATTGTAAAATAACCTACCTTAAATGATGTAAGATTCTGAAAAAAGTGTGTACCCTGAGACGGAGATACATTAAAATCTCTAAAGTTACCTTCAATTATTGTTTTTGCTCCGGAGATTTGATCCCACGAAACCGGAATACCCAACCACGGATCAAGTGACCCCCACCTTCCCATTCCAACCAGGAGATATTTCTTTCCCTCAGACGAAAGTTTTCTATTGAAATCAGCAATTTCAGCCGCAACTTCCCAGGTCTTTGCTCTATCGAATACATCCGGATCAATTGTAATAATGTCATTGATATTTTCTATAAGTCCGTTACCTAAAGCAATTTTTGAATGAGCAAGTATTTCCTCGCCCGAATGCACCGAAATATCCAGATTTTCCCTTTCACCGCCTACAACTACCGGTCTTGCCTGAAGGAGAGAAAACTGCCTTGCGTTCCCCTTCTCTACTGAAAAATTGCAGGCAAACTCAATTTCAACCGGACTGCCTATTCCCCATGCAATCATCTCTAATAAAAGATCAAGTATCTCAGGTATCGGCAATGCCCCTAATTTAAGGATAGGCGCAAGGGTAAAAAGTTTTGGGCCGCTTCGTGATACTCCGTCATAAACAGCATGGTTCTCAATGGAATATGTTGAGCCTACATAAGAAAGTACTCCGTCTTTTTCAGCTTCGTGAGTTTTATACTTTTTTAAGTATTCGTATTTTTCAGATATTTTAATGTTCCCGTCTTTAATTTCTTCTTTTTTATTTTCTGTTTCTCCGTACTCAAGTGCATAAAAAGTTGACTGACTGTATTTTAATGTATCCTTCAAATTTGAAAATTGAATTAAGTGTTTTGGGTATTTCGGACAAAATCTGATTGTCTCACCGCCCTCAACAATCGTTTTACCCAATCCTAATGCGGCTGAAACAATTCCGTCTGAAGGTCTTAAAGGAGAAATCGGATAAAAATTATAAGATTTTGCTACTCCTGATATTTCCGGATAGAATTTGCCGTTATGCTTAGCTCCTGTAAGAAGCTGAACAATCACAGCCATTTTTTCTTCCTCTGTTCTGTAGGAAGTTACTTTAATATAGTCTTTTGCGTTACTATGGAATGTTGAAGCATAAACCAGTTTAATTATATCCAGCAAATTTTTAAGATTCTCCGACATATCCTTGTGGTTATTCGGAATCATATAAGTATCATAAACCCCTGCAAACGGCTGTCCCTGAGAATCTTCCAGCAATGAGCTTGATCTTACTGCCAGAGGTTCTTTCACTATGGTAAGGAAATCCATAAGATCGCGGATAAGAAGATAGGGTATCTTCTGAGCTTCAAGAAACCTTCTGTTAATTTCTTCATCATCACCGGAAGTGAGTGCAAATTCAAGCAAATTATTATCGCTTAAAAACTGATCGAATATATCTGTTGCAATCACTATTCCGGCAGGAACTAAAATTTCGATGCCTTCGAATCTGTTTCTGATTTCGAAATCGCTTAAAAGCCTGTTAACAAAACCAAGTCCTCTTGCCTTCCCGCCAAGCGACCCACCGCCTATTCTTGCAAAAGTACTATATTTACTGAAATTGTTCTTATCAAAATCCGAAATTACCCCGCGTTGCCTGGAAATCTGGAATTCGCGAACTTCCTTTACAAGATAAGATCTCAAAGCTTCCGGCGATTCATAATCTGAAATTCTCTTCGGCTTTAACTGAGTTGCAAGCCGGAATTCGGTGCGTGCTTTAAGCCAGTTTGAAAAATGATTTCTTCCGGCGTGATATAAAATACTTTCTAACGGAACTTCTTCAATCATTTTGCCTAATTCTTTCAGATTTGAAGCCCGGCCTACCTCCTTACCGTCTTCAAGCCTGAATACAAAATCGCCGAATGAAAAATGCTGTTTTATGAACTGATTCAGATCGCCTAAAAGTGTTGGCGAATCCTTCTTGAGATAATGGATTGAAAGAGAAGCCGCCATTTTTTCTATATCAGGATGATTTGATTGAAGAAGAATCGGGATATCTGAATCTTCTGCTTTTACGCTTGCGGCAAACTCCATTCCCGCATTTTCGTTCATCAGGCCGTCTTTTGTAAACGCAAGATCTGTTATTACACCAAGGATGCAGTCTTTATATTTTTCAAAATAATTCCAGGCTTCTTCATAATTTGAGCATAGAAGAATTTTAGGCCTTGCACGCATCCTCAGGAACTTATGCGAGAGGTTTATTCCTTCTGAAATCAATCCCTGCGATTGTGTAAGTATTGCGTTATAGATCAGAGGCAGGTAGGATGAATAGAAAAGAATATTGTCTTCGATAACAATAATCGACTGCACACCTATTCTTTTCGTATCATCCTCAACATTCAGCATATCTTCAAGATATTTAATTATTCCGACAATCAGACGGAAATCCCCCTGCCAGATAAAAATTTTATCGAAGCATGATGTGTCTTCTCTGGATAGTATTTCCGTCATCTCGAAATTGTCGTATCCAAGCAGTACAATCGGAATTTTAATGCCTGCTTCGCGTGCCTTTTTTGCAAATGTTACGCTTTTCATATCTTCTATATGAAGAGTAACGAGAATCAGATTGAACCTATTCTCATTGAGAGCAAGTTCAAGAGCATCTTCGCCGCTTGATACCTGCATAAGTTCCGGACTATGACTTAAGTTGAGTCCCTGATATTCTGACCGAATAAGTTCATACAGCCTTCCGTCTTCTTCAAAGATATAAGAGTCGTACATACTGGAAACAAGAAGAATATCTCTTATTCTGAATTTCATAAGATTATGAAAATCCAGATATCTTGAATAGGCTCCGCTCTTAATCAGTTTTCTATCGAATTTTTCCGGCATATTTCCCATTAGACTAAACCACACCCTGATCCATCATTGCATTTGCAACTTTAAGGAATCCGGAAATATTTGCACCATTCACATAATTTCCCGGGGTACCGTAATGTGAAGCAGTATCTATGCAAGCTCTGTGAATACTCTTCATTATTATATGAAGCCTCTGGTCAACCTCTTCGCGTGTCCAGCTGTAGCGCATGCTGTTCTGAGCCATCTCGAGTCCGGAAACTCCCACACCTCCGGCATTTGCGGCTTTACCCGGTGCATATTGAATCCGGCTTTCCTGAAACAGCTTAATAGCCTCAGGCGTGCAGGGCATATTCGCTCCTTCACATACAAGTTTGCATCCGTTATCCAGCAGTGTGCGGGCATCATCTCCGTTAAGTTCATTCTGGATAGCACAAGGAAGAGCGATATCAACCTTTGCTTCCCAGGGCCTTTTACCCGGAAAAAATTCAACATTGAATTCATCTGCGTAATCCTTCACCATATCTCTCCCGGCAAGGCGCATTCTAACCATAAAATCAATTTTATTTCCGCTTATTCCATCAGGGTCATAGATATAGCCGTCGGGTCCGCTTATAGTTACAACCTTTGCCCCAAGTTCAGATGCTTTTTTAACTGCTCCCCATGCAACATTGCCGAAACCGGATACTGCAACTTTCTTACCTTCAATAGATTCATCTTTTTCTGCGAGCATTTCGCAAGTAAAATACACAACTCCGAATCCTGTAGCTTCCGGACGAATAAGGCTTCCGCCCCAATTTATTCCTTTACCCGTAAGCACTCCCTCGAAAGTATTTTTAAGTCTCTTGTAATGACCGAAAAGGAAGCCAATCTCTCTTGCGCCCACTCCTATATCACCGGCAGGAACATCTGTGTTCGCTCCTATATGTCTGTATAGTTCACACATAAAACTCTGGCAGAATCGCATAACTTCGCCCTCGCTTTTACCACGGGGATCAAAATCAGATCCTCCTTTACCTCCGCCAAGAGGAAGAGTAGTCAGAGCATTCTTAAAGGTTTGTTCAAAAGCCAGGAATTTTAATCCGCCTAGAGTAACCGACGGATGAAAACGCAGACCGCCTTTGTACGGACCTATTGCGCTGTTCATTTCAATCCGGAATCCCCTATTAATCTTAATTTCTCCCTGATCATTAACCCAGGGTACACGAAAAATAATAACTCTTTCAGGTTCGCACATTCTTTCAAGTATCTTTGCCTTCCTGAATTCAGCGTGCTGTTCAAGCACATCATCCAATGATTCTGCCACTTCCTCTACAGCCTGGTGAAACTCCGGTTCTCCCGGATTCTTTGCTTTAACCTCGGCTATTAATTCTTTTAGGTAAGACGACATATTAACCTCTAAAATTTAAGTGAATGAAATCTTTATGTTTATTTATTAACGCGTGTTTTTTTTCATTCTTAATGGATGTTCTTGCTGGAACCGGCATAGGCAGAGGTTCAATACTTTTATTATTGAAGCACTCATATTTGAGGGAATAACCGCATCGGATTATTTTTATCAGCGACATAAATCCGCTTATATTTGTAGAATTCGGCTTCTTGTGTAACTTAATTTGTTAAGAACTTATAAGCAAGTAAATTTTTATATTTATTATAATTATCGCATAAATAGTTATTTTGTTGACTCGGAGTCCTTACACTCCCGATTCCAACCTACGGCACTCATAGCTTGTTGCTTTCAAGTAACTGCTGAATTATCTAAAACGGGAACACAGAGTGCCCCATGCAGGGGTATATAAAATTCTCAGTTCCGTAGGTGCGATATTTTAACCCGAATTTGTCATTAGGAAAAAAATAATGACAAATCGACTAACAAAATCTATACATTTCTAAAAAACGAAATGTAAGATTTTGTTAGTCGGGGTTACCCAAATTATTCTTTATTGGCAAGGCAATTAAAAGATACTATTTTTCTAACGAATAATTTGGGTTTAATAGAATTATGTGCCGTATGGTGCCTGAACCTGTCGAAGTCACCCAAAGGGTCAACTTCTTCTTGGGGCTTCGCCTCCACTCAGTGACCGTCACATACCTTCCTTCCGGTGGAGTATAAAAAACACTAAAACAAAAGTCTGCAACCACAGTGATTTTCAGTCAAAGAACATATGTCCTGATGAGACGAAAATATTTCACAAAAAAATTAAATTGTTATCCTTATCTCACCCATTCTTCCATAAAGTTCAGTTTCTATATTTACTATACTCCCCCTTTTTATTAATGATATTCTGTGTATATTACCACTCAGTGAATTCCAAAGCAAAAAAGAAATAAAACGCTCATTATTACTGTTTGTTTCAAATTTATATATATTAAAATTCATTTTCTTCGCTTCATTATCAGGTGAAATAGGTAATATTATCTTATAGCTATGTCCATTTAAGTTTCTGTAGTTAATATGCAAATTTATTAATTCGAATAAGGTCTTATCTGAAATCGCATTATTAACAATTATTTTATTTATAAGATTTTCCGTTTTTTTTGTGAAACAATTACCTTCGGGATCAACGATATCGTCGTAGAAAAAATATTCATCCCCTTTACTTATAAATAGCAGAATTTCTTCTTGCGAATGTTTCTCTATAGCGAAAAAATTAAATTTAATGTTCGAATTTCCAACTTGTGAAGTTTTGAGTAGATAAACATTTTTATTAAAATAATTTATTGTGACTTCACACTCTTTACCTATTTCTTTCATAGTCCTCGCATAGTTCTCAAAAAAAATTTTTGCGGCATTTTCTCTCATATTCAGGTAATGATCAGGTTGATAATCCATATTCATCCCAACTATTGAAAATAAAATAAAATAAAATGATAACATAATTATTTCCTTTTTAACCAATTTTCCAATACACTTTTTTGTTTACTTGAAATATTTTGCTTAGTCGAGTTTAATTCTTTTTCGGTTGTACTCGAACCATCAGGATAAATAAGAGTCCCTTTTTCTCCGTGAGTTATATGTGATAATCCTGCACCATGTAAGGATTCATGTACAATTAAGTTTCCCATACCGGCATTAGTTAGATTTGGGAATCTGGTTTTCGTATCTACAGTTACTACAACCTGCCCACTTCCCACACCATTTGTTCCTTCAGCATTCGGATTTTTTGCTCTCGTTCTTGCTATTGTAGGATGTTTATCATTTGCAACATCTACAAGTACATCATTAGGATCAAGTTTTACAAATCCAGATGTAGTAACAACTACTTTGAATCCAACATTATTATCATCCATAACTTTTTGTGATTGTTTTGCCATCTCACTAAGATCTCTTTGCGATGTAGTAACTTGAGGCGTAACAACACGGATATATAAAGTACTATCCCTCCCATCAGGATCTATTAATATCATCGGATTATTGAACACATAGTGATATGGAGTGTAATCTCTATACTTGTCTGCCAACGGATCCACAGAATGCCATCCCGCCGTTGGCGGGACAGGCTGTGAATTTTAATCAAATATTTCTTTAAGAAAAGTATCTTTTTCTAATTTGCTTTGCCACTTCTTGTGCCTATTTAGGCTTTCTTCTCTCTTTTCTTTAAGTCCGGCAATGAATCTGTTTGTGTCAACAGCTCCAAATTTTTCGAATAGAATCTTTATTCCTTCTTCAAGTAATTTATCTTCGTTTCTTAATATTGTTTCATTCATTTTAGTTCCTCCTTTATGCAGAATTCCATTGGGTTCATTACATTAATTTTAACTTTTTCTCTTAAAGATTTTTTTAACAATTTATCATCACAGCTTATAAATACATCTGCACTCGCCTCTGCAAATGCAATATGTGCAGCATCTGCTATCCCAAATCCTTTCTTGATGAATTGTTCCGTTCTTTCCCGAGTTTTATTCAAATTCACTTCTGCTTTTTTGCCGTACTTGTTAATCAATTCCATTAACTGATATTTCTCATATAAATCTGAAATAGCTTTTATTTCCTGAATATGAACTGGCGAAATTATTAACTCATATTCACTTTTCTGTATTCGGTTCATAATCATAAAATACGAATTTGCTTCCATTTTAATCCGCAAATAATCCTGATTATCAAATGGTCTGCATAAAGTACAAACATCAAGATAAAGTCTTTGCATAGATTCTTAGAAATTATTTACATTGAAAATATATATAATTTACGTTTTAAATAAAACTTTAATGCATTTAATAGGAAATATTATTCAATTTGTTTAGATTTTAACCTATTTCCTTTTTGGGCTAAAGCCCGGGAGGACTTGTGGCGCCTCTTGTCCACGGGCTAAAGCACCGTGGCTATTGAAAATAACTAGAAAAAGGATTCCATCGGGCTAATGATTTTTAATTATTATTGCTGAAATCAGGAATAGAATGAATCGTTCCTAGCGCCGTAGGTGCGTTAATGTGCCTGAGCCTTTCGAAGTCACCCTATAGGATCAACTTCTTCCCGGGGCTTCGACTCCGCTCAGCCACCTTGCTTTTCGCGTCACGTTAAGCTAAATCCGAGGGCAATTCTTTATTGTAAAAGTAAAATATTAGCTTTCAGGGGCAGGCTGGAAATCTTTATTTTATTGTCTGCCCCGCTTCTGTGGTTGTTATCAATTTTCAGGATAACATAATCTTCATACTTATCTTTTATTTAGATATATTATTAGATTTTCAATTAAAATCTAATTTACTTCTTTGTAACAATTACATTTGTCATTAACTATTCAACTTTCTTTCTATATATTATTTTATAACCTATAGGTAGTTCGAAATCTGAAAGAATATTATCATTAAATACTTTTTCAAATGTTGCTTTATTATATTTAAAATCTTCCTCTTCCCAGCGGTACATACCCCAAAATCCTTTAATATGATATGTGCGAATACTATCCCGGCTTATTTCAGTTACCTGGAATGATTTCTTCGGTCCATCCCATTTATTAATTTCATTAGCTAATTGTATTAATGAATCTATATTATTCTTCGCTAATTCAACTACTAGATCTGAAAATATACTCTTGGTTTCATTAATCCTATAATTAAAAACGTAATTATCATCAATAGGGAAATAATTGATTTGCCTGTTTTCATAGTCAATCAAAGTTCCATATAACAGTGTGCTCCAAATTGGTGTACTAGTATTCAAACGGCCTTTGCTTTCAATTAGAAGTATTTTCGAAAAAACAAAATCAATTCTAAAATATTTAGTAATAATATCAATTGTGACTTCTCTAATACTATTATATTGCTCAGCTTCTTGCAAGTCATAGTACAGATGTTTATCGTCGATTTTATTCTTATACCGCAACAGCACTTCTTTATATTCATTGTCACGTAATTCAAATAACATCTCAGTAAGCTTTTCATCTACGGTTTGTCCTAAGACAAAAATATTGCTCATTATCAATAATAATAAATATTTCATTTTGAACTCTCTAATTATTCTGAAGGAAAACTAAAACCAAAAGAATTGATTTTACCATCTAGTAATAAATCACTTTTACCGTCGGGAACTATTATTATGCCTCCATTATGACTATTTACTTTGTACTTATAACCATAGCTATCTCGTAAATCTTCTCCAAACTCATCTCGTACCAAATTTTCAATAAAACATGCAATTTTTTCAGAATTACTTATATTCTCATACCAACTCCCACGCCACATCTCAATATCATAATAATTTTCAATATATGCATGTGCCAGCTCATGAGCAAGTGCTATCCAAAAAGGACGGCTCTCTCCCGTTTCAGAAACATTATCTATAACTATATTAACCATATTTGCTGAAGCACTATAATAATTCTCGATACCGACAGTAACATATACAGCTAATGATTTATCTAAAGCAAGTCTATTTACTAATTCTCTTCCATGATTTCTATTTGCTAAATGTACCAAAGCCCAAAGTATTTGTCTTAAATCATCATCCTTTGATACGTCAACTTCCTTACCATTTTGATCCAATAATGCTTGCCTCATCGGATCAAATCGATAAAATTCATTATTATGAAGTATAAATATTTCTTTACCATCCGGATCAACAACCCCATTGGGTTATTCATACAATAATTATACGGACTCCACCCCGGATATTTATCCGATAAGGGATCCACCGAATGCCATCCCGCCGTTGGCGGGATC
>CAZOZP010000079.1:0-13512 GCA_964584325.1 uncultured Melioribacteraceae bacterium | reverse complement strand
AGACGAACAAGCAAATCTTTACTGTCTCGAACATATCATAGAAAAAGCATTAAAAAAATCCTCTGATCAATGTCAATTATAATACAAATTGTATTGATTAAATTATAGAATATAGCTATAATACGACTATGTTTATTTAATTAAGAAAGGTTTATCAAAATGGGTAGAACCGTCACAGTAAGAGCAATGATCGACCCAGCCAAAAAAGAGAGAGTTGCCAAAATTCTTTCTCGATTAGGAATAAATCATTCCGAAGCAATTAATATTTTCTACAGTTTGATTGAAGAATACAAAGGTCTTCCTTTTGATTTAAAGTTACCACAGGCAGAATCTAATAATGGCAATATTAATGAGGAAATAATTTCTCAATTAAAAGAGAGTATAAAGAAAAATTATAAATTAGGGCAGTTGCTAGCCGAATGAATAAATATTTAACAATTGATGAGATTGTATTCATTCAAAGAGAATTGATAAATGAATTTGGTGGCAGTTATGGAATTAGAGATTTCTATTCATTGGAAGCATCTGTAATGAGACCACAATCAGGCCACTATGAAAAATGGTGCGAACCTGGCTTGACAATAGGCATACATTTTTGTTATCTTGTAAATAAAAAATAAATTAAAAATGAAATATTTCGATTGGAATGAAGAGAAGAATGAAGCATTGAAAAAAGATCGCGGAATTTCTTTCGAAATAATTGTTAGCCAAATAGAACTCGGTAAATTATTGGCAATTACAAAGCATCCAAATGTTAGTAAATATAGTAATCAAAATATTTATGTTGTCGAATATGAAAGTTACGTTTATTTGGTTCCATTTGTTGAAGATGACGAAAAAGTGTTCTTGAAGACAATTATTCCAAGTCGAAAAGCAACAAAGAAATTTATCAAAGGCGATTAATATGAAGTTAGATAAAGAAGAAAAAGAATTACTCGAATCATATGAGAACGGTGAATGGATACCTGTTGAAAATTTTGAAAAGGAGAAAGCAAAATGTCAGCAGATTGCTAGAAATACAGCATTGAAAAACAGAAGAATTAATATTCGTCTTTCAGAAAAGGATTTATCAAATTTGAAGGCTAAATCTTTGGAAGAAGGGTTGCCATATCAAACATTAGTAGCTAGCATAATTCATAAATATGTTGCTGGTAAACTCAGAGAAGTCTCTTAATTTAAAGTGGACAAGACCACCGCTCAACACCGACCGCTCCGTAGTTGTGGCGCTTTTCGGGTAACTTGGGTTGCAACTAAAAAGTTAGTATCACGTGCAAAGTTCTTTTATTATTTAACAGTTTTTGTAATTTAACAAATACGGGTTCTGCTCGGCGCTCAAATCATGGGCGGCGTTTTAGCGACAACACCGTTAGCCGGACGCTCCGTGCGGGGAAAGGCTATAGATTGCACTACATATAATAAGGTGTATAATAAAGTATGGATTTTCAGAAACAACTGAATGAGTTAGATAAGCTCAAAAACGAATTAGATTCTTATAGACCTTTATCTTCACAACAAGTTTTAAATTTGAAACGTTTATTTGATATAGATTTTACATACAATTCAACCGCAATTGAGGGAAATACTTACACTCTTCAAGAAACAAGAATTGTACTTTTAGATGGTATTACGATAGGTGGAAAATCGACACGTGAGCATTTGGAAATAGTAAATCATAAAGAAGCAATTGATTATATTGAATTATTATCTCTAAAAACTCCAAATGAATATACAAAACCTGATATTTTGAATATTCATACATTAGTGCTAAAAGGTATTGATTCGGTTAATGCCGGAGTATATAGAAAAGTCCCGGTATATGTCAGGTTAAAAGATGGCGGTACTCATAAATTCTGTGACCCACTTAAATTAAATGATGAAATGGATAATTTCTTTAACTGGTTGATATCACCAAAAAATATTCATCCTGTGATTTTTGCCTCAGAAGTTCATACACGATTTGTTAGCCTTCATCCATTTTTTGATGGTAATGGGCGAACAGCACGGTTATTAATGAATTTAATATTACTACATTATGGTTATCCTCCTGCTATTATTAGAGTCACTGACCGGGCAAAATATTTTGATTCAATAGAAGACTGGCAGCAAAGTTCTAATCAAGTTACTTTTAAGAAAATGGTAATAGAATCTGTCAAAGAAAGTACAGAGATTTATTTGGATACTCTAAATAATAATGTTATCTGGAAGTAGTTAACAACTGCTTTAACCTGACATTGACAGGCATTTTGATTTTTCCCCCGGTCTCTGTATCTGTTGGTTAGAAGAAATCTTCTTGCTTTTCTCCTGTTACTTTATCCTTTCACCGCTAAAATAGCTTTCTTCTTGTCTGAAATCAGCATAAGGATATTCGGCTTTCAGATGTTTTAGATTTTCAAGCTGAGCGGTAAGAAATGCTTTATGGCTTTCTGATTCCGGATTCCTTACTCTGTGTTTATAAGATGCACGCATTGTCTTAATTTTATTTACGGCATCAAGGCATTCTCCGGTGAAAAGAGTTTCGCAAAATTTCTGCCATACGAAATCAACGGCTATTTTATTCGGATGAAGCATATCTTCAGCATAGAAACGGTAATCGCGCAGTTCGTCGGTAATTAACTCGTATGATGGAAAGTAGAGGCAGTCAGGTGCAGAGTCTAAAACATCGTGCAGTGCAGAAATCAGAATTGATTTGCTTCGCAGATTTTCGGTTGCTCCGTCACGTAAATGTCTTACCGGACTAACGGTAAATATGAATTTAACCGATGAATTGAAATTTCTTGCAGTATCGATTATTTCCCGGATAGTATCGGATGTTTCCTGAACAGAGAGTCTCTCACGGATAAATTCGCCCGGGGGAATCTTATGACAATTTGAGACTATCATACCCGAAGCCTTGTGCCTGTATATTAAGGCAGTCCCGAATGTGATTATCAGGAACTCCGTCCGCCGAAGAAAATCGGAATCGAAGGAAAGTGAATCTTTAATTCTATTCAGACAGAACTCGCGTTCGTGATGAGAGAAATCACTATGATGATAAAAACTGTGATACTCCGACTGCCGGAAGACAAGAGCCGATTCATCGAAGCTTCCCGGATCGCAAAGAAGCCGGATAGAACTCAGAACGGACTTAGGATTGTACAGCACTCCGAAAGGATTTGCAGATACTTTAAACTTATATTCTTTAAGATATTCGGCAATATTATCCGCAAAGCAGGACCCGACAGACATAATAGCATCCTGATGATTTATTTTATCCTTAGCCGTGGGAATAGTGATTTCTGTTCTGAATTTCATATAAAATTATATATTTTTAATATCTTGTTTGAAAACTATACTCAAAATACATAATTCAGCAAAGGAAACAAAAGCATAAATTGATATCGACGATAAAAGCGGCATACTCGCCGGAATATGTATTGCCATTACCCGAGGGACATAAATTTCCGATTCTGAAATACCGAATGGTTCCCGACCGGCTTCTCAGAGAGGGAATAATAAACAAAGGCAATATCTTTGCTCCCGAAGCGGCAGGGAAGGATATTCTCTCATTAACCCACTCGCCTGAGTATATAGAAAGAGTAGCCGGAAGAAATCTTACCATACAGGAGATAAGGCGAATCGGATTTCCTCTTACCGAAGAATTCGTAAAAAGAGAGTTTTTGATAACAGGCGGAACAATTGAATGTATCCGGCACGCCGAAGAAAAAGGAGTGTCATTTAACTTTGCCGGAGGAACTCATCACGCATTCCGCAACAGAGGAGAGGCATTCTGCATTTTTAATGATGTTGCGGCAGCGGCGAATTATTTAATTTTTCGGAATCCTGAAAACAGTGTGGTAATTATAGATCTTGACGCCCATCAGGGAAACGGCACGGCGGAGATTTTCTCCGGAAGAGAAGAGGTGTTTACTTTCAGTATGCATATGGAAAAGGGGTACCCTCTGCGTAAAACTGTTTCCGATCTGGATATTTCATTAAAAAAAGGAACGGGGGACAGCGATTATATAAAAATATTGGAAAAGCATTTGGATGAGATACTTAATCGAAAATTCGGAGCGGCATTCTACATTGCCGGAGCAGATGTTGCGGAAACAGATTCCTGGGGAGAAATGGCACTAAGCAGTGCAGGTGTTATGGCGCGTGACGAGCTGGTATTCAGCAGATTAAAATCAGCAGGCATTCCCGTGGTGGTAACTATGGGCGGGGGTTATTCAAAAGATATTAACACAATTGTGGATATTCACTGCAATACATTCAGAATGGCCGCAAAGATTTACGGATGAAAAGACAATAAATATTTTAATTTATTTTTGCAGGAAACATTGAAAAAGCAGAATAATTAGTTTAATTTTGCGCTATGCGAGCGTAACTCAGTAGGTAGAGTGTCAGCTTCCCAAGCTGAATGCCGCGGGTTCGAATCCCGTCGCTCGCTCACTCGTTAATGTTTACAAGAAAAAAATGAAAACAAAGCTATTATTTTAATAGTACAAGTTTCCGTACGGAACTATATTCACCGGCCTTGATTTTATATAAATATATTCCTCCTGAGAGTCCGGCGGAGGATGCATCAAATTTCACTTTGTGGATACCGGGATTCATATACTGATTCACAAGTGTTGTAACTTCCTGTCCCAATAAATCATACACCTTAATTGTTACCGGTGACTCTCGTGGAATTGAATATTCTATAGTTGTTTCCGGATTAAAAGGATTAGGATAGTTCTGCGAAAGAGAATATCCCTGTATTTCCTTATTGGTTTCCGCGGATGTAGAGTTTTTATTGATTACGGTATGATAAACTGAAAGAGCCGGCATAATAATATCAAAGTTGTTATTGCCTGAAAGAGTAATTTCGTTAACATAATTAATCTGAGGTCCGGATGATGTTAAGCCCCATACCTCGGCATTAGTGTATGCAGCCGGATCATCAATTTCAATTTGCATATTAACCGGATTATCGAGATTCTTGTTAATTAAAACCAGGTGAAGCTTACTGCCGTCGGCATTTTCTGCGGAATAAACTGAAGTATTCTCAATATCCGCCGTTTCCGAGAATACACTTCGGTCGGGGAATTGCGAACCTAAACCGTCATAATTTCTGAATATTTCAAAAGCCTTTTGATTGTAGGAATCAATCTCATCCCAACGGGAAGCAAAATATACCCCGTATTTACCGAATACACCCAAAGCATCTGCCTGGGCAACGGCACCGGATATATGTTCAATTCCGCCGTAGTCGTATTCAGTTACTCCAAGTTTAGTATTTGGATAATACTCATTAATGGATGATTGAACCTGCCGAAGTATTGCTACCGGACTAAACCATTCCCCGATCCAGCTATCTTCAACATAAGTGGAATCCCATAAAGACCTCACGGCCTGAACTCTTCTCTGAACAACTTCCCGGGTTGTTGAAGATGAAGAAACGCCATCAGGTTCGGGGTACCAGTGTATATTCAATACGTCCAGAAGTCTTTTACCTTCTGTAGCTGAACATTACTTCCCCAAAAGCTTAAGCTTCAACATATTACGGCTTAATGAAATGATTCTGTACCTTTCAGCTTCTTTTCCCGCAATATTGATTATCTGCAGTTCTTCTCCGTCAAATTCATATCTGCCTTCTTCAGTGTAATGTTTATCTCTGGAAGATAGAACGAGATAAATACAGCTTCCGTTTTTTCTGAATTCGTAAGTTTTGCGAAATCTTGCCGGCCCAAACTCTTTTGCTCCTGCAGGCCTGAATACTTTTTCGCTTCCGTTATCTTCTTCAAAGCTATGTATCCAGGAGCCATAGAGCAGATTTTCGGAAAACTCTTCGCTTGCGGTTCTTTGCGATGAAGAACAAGAATAAATAAATAATGCGGCAAGTATTAACGGAAAGATTCTTTTCATAAATATCCCCTGATTTGTTAAACCCAAATTATTCGTTAGAGAACCCAAATGCACTTGCGGGAAACTTAAGATTTTATAATGAATAATTCAAACGTAAAAGAGACCGGGGTAATATAATGAAGAAGACCTCCGGAGACAGAATCTGCCGGAAGCCTTCTTTGGGGTAAAATTATTTGAGTCTGCGCAGTCTTATTTCGTAAATTACCGCGTCATTGATTTCGGAATTCATATTCTCGCTGAAACTGTCAAACTTAACAGCAAAGGTATTTTTGCCTCTCTGAAGATTAACTTTCACAGAGTTTGAATATCCTCTGGTATTCCAGTCGTCTTTCCCTAATTGAGGCATAATAACCGCATCCGCAAATTTACCGTTGAGATAAAGACTTCTGAGACATGCCTTATTCTCTGTGTTAATCGGACCGCTTCCGTTCGAATATAATATATCTAATGCATAAGTTCCTTCCGAAGAGATATCAGTTGTGAATTCATAGGCCTCAGGTTTTTGTCTTTCCAGTTTCAGTCCTTTTTCACCGGCTGTATTAATAATAATTTCATTATCAAAGCCGTAATAAACATAAGGAGCACTTAAAAATGACTCAGTTCCGTTATCTGATACCGCCATTACCTGATACTCTTTGTATTCGTTAGCAGGTTTTACTTCACAGAAAAGTTTTTCGGTTTCGGCTTCCTTTTTTCCGTTGATATATACAAGGTATTTCCCGGCACCGGATACTGCACTCCAGTATATCATTGCGTGATTGTAACTGAGAACCGGTGTATCCGGAGCAAACTGATTCTTCACCACATTGCTCTTTCCGTAGGAGTTATATCCGCCAAGTTCAATTTCCACAATTTGTTTCCCTTCCGCAGATTCAGGAATAAAGTGGTCTTTGGTTTCTTGCCCGTTTATCTTGAACGATTTTACAATATTACCCATACCGCTTACTTTAATGTCAATCAATGCATTTCTGTATTTTATTCCTTCAAGAGTGTAGCTCCCCTTCAAACCTTCAGGAATAACAGGTGAGAAATCCAGCTTGTCTTTTTCAAAGCGCATCCCGAATAATATTTTGTAAACCATTGCAAGGTTTCCGGCAACGCTCCATAACTGTCGGTTGGAATTTATTTCCGTACCTTCGGAGTTCCCGGTAGAAGCCACGAGATTCTCTTTATTTGTAAGATATAGAGCCGCTGCTCTGTAGATTGAAAAGAGTCCGTCTTCAGTTGCCTTGATGTTTCCTGCTTCCGCTGCAGCAAGAGTCCAGAATGCAGAAACAAACGGCCAGATTCCGTCATTATGATACGGCGGAATAAATGGTATTTGCGGGAAAACGCAGGTTGGTCCGAAATCTATGACCGGCATAGATTCAATAATTCTTTCAGCTCTTTTTTTATCGGCAATACCGTAGAGAATGGAAAGAGCCTCACCGAGAGTTTCGCTTTTAGTTGAAAGCGAAAGATATTCTCTTCCGTAAAGAAACTGTCCGTACCAACCGCTTTCTTCAACCCATAAATATGAATTAACCGCATTCCTGATGCTTTCGGCAGATTTCCTGTATTTATCGCTTTCCAGTCCGAGAAGTTCAGACATATCAGCCAGAATTTCCAAAGTTTTATAATGTACCGCATTTGTTCCGAGATTAAAGGATTCATAAATATCTTTGGAATCCATCCAGCGCGGATAAGTCTGCTCTCTCCAGTCGAGGAATGACGATTCTCCGCGCATCAGTCCGGTTTCTTTGTCCAATACCATATAGAAATCATCTTCAACAGTATTTTTAATTATTTCCCTTGCTTTACTAAGCCACTCTTTATCGCCTGTAACAGTATAAATTTCCCAGGCAGCCAGAGCCCAGGTGGTTCTGTCGGATGATATAGGCCAGCTTCCGCCTGTTCCGGTATCCTGAATTATTCTGTTGTTCTTTACCTTTGCCATAAGACTTGTAATTGCAACATCCGGATAAACAACTGCCAGCGCAAGTACTATGCTGTAGCTTATATCTCTTGTCCATACCCCCGACCAGCTTTCTCCTGTTCTGAAAGTACCGTCTTCCTCGATATTCATAAATACTTCTTCGAGCGACATATTGTACATTGCTTCAGCAAGAACATAAGGCGATTTAAGCACCGGAAGTCCTTTCCGCGGAGATGAAAAACTGATGTTCCTATAAACGTTCTTATCGGATGAATGATAATTGGATTTCAACCCGACAGAGGAAACAGCTTCGGCAATTGATGAGCCTTCTCTTACTGAAGAAGCATTTACTTCGAAAGTACCGTTTTTGTATAATAGCTGTGCCTCGGTATTAAAAGCAAAGATGAAACAGAATAATAAAAGATATTTCATAAAACTAATCCCGTATAATTTTTAATTTCTTACTTTCGGAGTTGATCCGATAAAACCGAAATATGCTATATAAAGATAGCATATTACAGGCAGTATAAATGCATGATGAATACCTATTTCGTCAGCAATAACTCCCTGAATAAGCGGAATAATTGCACCGCCTACAATTGCCATGATCAGAATACCTGAACCTTTTTTAGTAAATGCTCCGAGTTTATTTACTCCCAGAGTAAAGATTGTGGGGAACATTATGGAATTAAATAGTCCCACAAGCAGAATTGACCACATTGCAATCATTCCGTTGGAAACCATAGCAATAATTACGAGTGCGGAAGCCATCAGGGCATTGAATCCGAGTACGTTTCCCGGTTTGATTTTTCTGAGAATATAGGACCCCAGGAATCTTCCGACCATTGCACCTCCCCAATAGAATGATATGTAATTCCCGGCTTGGGCTTCAGACATATTCGCAATGTCAGGTTCTCCGAAGAAATTTACCAGAAAACTTCCGATGGCAACTTCCGCTCCCACGTAAACAAAAATAGCTACAGCACCTAAAACGAGGTGATTGAATTTCCAGATACTTATATTGTCTTCCATCATTTTTGCGGCTTCTTCGGAATGGTTGTTTTCACCTTCTTTTATTTCCGGAAGTTTGAAAAAGGCCATTGCCCCGGCTAAAAGGAAAAGAGCCGCGGCTAAACCGAGATAAGGAACCTGAACAGCAGAGGCTTCAAGCAGACGGTAAGCTTCAAGCTCAGCCGCAGTTAAGGCTTTTATTTCTTCGGCAGATTTGATTGCAACCGATAGAATCAGCATAGAACCGAAAAGCGGGGCAACTGTTGTTCCAAGAGAATTAAATGCCTGAGTGAGAGTAAGTCTGCTGGATGCAGTTTCCGCTTTCCCGAGAACCGCAACATATGGATTTGCTGCTACCTGAAGAATTGTTATTCCGCTTGCAAGCACAAACAATGCAATAAGGAATAATGAATACTGCTGGAATGAAGCTGCTGGATAAAACAGAAGAGAGCCGATACCTGCTACAATAAGTCCGAGCACTATTCCGCCTTTGTAACCTATTCTTTCCAAAATATAACTTGAGGGTATTGATACTATAAAATAAGCTATAAAAAACACAAACTGAACCAGCATTGCTTCTGCATATCCAAGATCGAATACTGCCTTTAAATGAGGAATCAGAATATCGTTAAGGCAGGTTAAAAATCCCCACATAAAAAATAATGATGTTAATACGGTTAATTCAACCGTGTAGTTTTTTGAGTCTCCCTGTAAGGCATTTTGTTGTGAATTTACTGAAAGCATTTTTACTCCCCATTTATAATTAATTAGTGTAGTTAGACAAATAATATGCCTGAATAAAATAATTGAAAAACAAACGGAAAACAAAGAAATATATTATTTAATCGGTGTCATATTATCAGAAATGATAATCCTACTTTATCATTTCTGATAATTCGAAATAATAAGATAAAAGCGTTCAATAATTATCAGTAATAATCATACAATCTTGACTTATTAAATAAATACTTATATTTTGCACATACGCTTATGAATGAATCAGTACAGAAAATAAAAAGACAGATTGAGCTGATCGGAATTATCCTTCAGGAAGACAAGAAATACTCAATTGCCGATCTTGCTGAGATATTTGATATCCAGGAGCTTACAATCAAGAGAGATTTGAAGGAAATCCGTTCTATGGGTGTGGATATTCATTCAACTGCAAAACGGGGTGTTTCCATAGAGGGTACGCTTGATCCAGCCAGGATATCGGAACTGCTTCATTTTTATACCGGCACTATTATTATGGATAAAGGTTTTGCCAGGGGACTTCATTTATTCTCCAAGAATAGACTTTGCAATGCAGTTTCGATTCTTACTATTCTTAATCGGGGAATTGAATCGGCTACGCAAGTTAAGATTATCTATCAAAAGAATGAAAAGGAAGAGCCTTCGGTAAGGATAATTGAGCCATATTTGATATACGAGGGCGAAAATGTTTTAAGGCTAATGGCAGTTCAGGACGGCAAAACCAAGCAATTTCTTCTTGACAGAATAATTTGCGCATCCATGACTGCAAAAAAGTTTAGTCCAACGATGGCTGTGGATATTGAACGGATGCTTCAGAATTCATTTAAATCCTGGATTAGCGATACACTTATAACAATCAGACTTAAATTCGACAAGCGATGGGCAAAGAGGCTGGACAAAAGACAGATGTTTGTTCATCAGAAATTTGTGTGGATAGATGATGATACAGCATTATTTGAGGCTGAAATTAATTCAATAAATGAGGCTGCAGCCTGGATAGCAGGGAAAGGGCAGGGAGTTACGGTAATATCTCCGGATAGTTTGCGTGAAGAAGTAATTAGAATATCTGAAGGAGCCTTAAGTAACTATAGTTCTGAAAATTTTCAGAAAAATAAGAAATATGCCGAGTTTCCTGAACTAAATTCATATGCTGTTAATTCCGGCACCGCAAACCAATAGGTTACTATTTTCCCATATCGTTAATTCTTACGGCTGCATAAAATACCGATTTGTATATTTCCTTTTTCAGGAAAGCAGAATCCGAACTCCATCCTTTGTCAAGAATTACCTCTTCAGGAGGGCGGTGAAATCGCATAAAAAAACCGAAATTGCATAATCTTGATAATTCATTCTCAGGAATTCCGGTTTCAGCAGCTATTTCTTTTTCAAGTGCGGCGATATCAGTCTTCCAGGTCATTGCCGTCTATCTCTGAAAAAGTAAGCGCGGAAGGAGTCTGACTTAAAAGAATCTTGCCTTCAATATCTGCGACTCCAAGTCTTTCATCCAAAACAAATGAAGCAATTCCTTCATGGTACGATTCAATCCAGTCGAAAACCGCAGGCAGAATAAGATCTTTCTTTAGAGTCATGTAGCCCCATAAATCATTTTCAAGAAAACGTACAAGTCCGTTCTTATCAATTTCAATAAAATCGAATTCGGGTTCAATCAGAAATTTTGCATCTCTGTTAATAATTCCCCATTTTCCGTTAATTTTTACAGGAGCACATCCGAAACAAAAATTCTGAGTGTCTTCATAAATAAAAGGAATAACTTCTTCGCCTTGTTTATTTATAAAACCTGCGTATGAATCCTGGACAACTCCGCTAAGTCCTTCCTGAAATTTTGTAGCTTCATTGAATAGCGGTGCAATAATCTCTTCGCGATTCAGATTCATAAATCCGAAATAGCCGTTGCGTTTGAAGCGGATAAGTCCTTCCGAATAGAAATCATGGTAATCCACTAAATCGAAAATATCGGAATATTCTTTGATTCTGGATTTAGGTATTACAACCGCGCCTGCTTTATTGATGAATGAACAAATGCATCCGGATTTTGTGGTTTCAGATATGCGTGCATAACCTTGAGAAAAAGGGAAAAACTTGTCGAACCCATTTAACCGTACAATCTCATTTCCTTTACTGTCTATGAGAAGGTACCCGTTTTTACTGTCCTGAACAAATGCGCGGTTCTCGGAAAAACTATGACAAAATGCGTGGGATTTTTCAATAATACGGTTTCCGAATCTGTCTATATAAAACATATAGTCTTCATAACCTGCAGCAGCAAGATTGCAGTAAAAATTATTAAAAATTGTATAATCCGGCCAAATAATATTATTGTTGTCAAGTAGAAGTCCTTTCTTAAGCAAATCATCCTGCAGTTCATAAACTACTGTTGAGCCCCCGACAGGTAAACCGTAAATTCTGTTTTGCATAATCCTCTCCTTTTTTTTTTCTAAATTAATACCTGCAATCAAAAAAACAGTATCATTGTATGATACAAAATTCAGATGTTTGAATATTCTTATCTCTATCAGAGAATAAATGCAGGAGTTTTTCCGGGATAACCGGAATTCTTCAAATAATAAAGTTAATGCCGGGGTAGTCTCAAAAAGCTGAGAGATTCCCTGCTAATGAGGCTATGTAAAAAATCAAAATGCTTAATAATAGCCACGAGCTTCAGCTCGTGGAGACAGGATTTCCCCCGTAATTCACAGGGGCTTTAGCCCAAAAGAAGAATTTGGAAAACCAACTTAACTTTTTTGATTACAATTTCACCGAAAAATCGGAGTCCGCTGTTAAGCCTGCTTTTTCAATAAACAAAGAATATTCCTCGGTAAAACTTCTCTTCTTGTGATGTTCTTCCTGCCGGAGAATATATTTTCTTACTCTTTCTGCAATGGATTCGCTGACGGATAATGCAATATATTCATTTTGCCATTGAAATTTTGTTTTGGTTAATGAATTCGTATTCCACCAATGAGATGATTCTCCTTTTATACTTCTAACTACATTGCTAATTGTTTGATCACGGCTTAAAGAAATCAATAAATGGATATGATCTGAGACGCAATTTAATGTATCAATAAATATCTTTTTATCTACTGAATTTTCTGTAATATGTTTTAATAAGAGAATTTTTTTATCATTTGAGATTATTTTTTCTCTTCTTTTTGTAGCCCAAATTATATGGATTAATATTTTTGTATATGGCATAATACCCCCTTATTTTGTTTGCGAATATAAATAAAAATGTTCTAAAATGATAGTTTGGGCTAAAGCCCGACAGGGGATTTAAGATTCATCATCCCACGAGCTGAAGCTCGTGGCAATTAAGAAAACAATTCATTTTATTATCTCTTTTCACACAGCCTCTGAAACTGTTGGTTAGAAGAATCAGCAGACATATTGAGACAGCCTAATAATTAATAAAAATTTATTATTAGCAGAATTTTATTAATTTAAATCTGAATAATTATTTGAATATGGATAAAGAAATTAAAGTAGTTGAAGTTATAAATCTTTCGAAGAATTTCGGCCGCCGAGCTGCGGTTTCTGAATTGTCTTTCGATGTTTTCCGCGGCGATGTGTTCGGATTTCTTGGTCCGAACGGAGCCGGAAAAAGTACTACTATTAAAATGCTTTTATCTCTTATTCACCCTACTTCAGGTGATATTCAGATTTTCGGAAGACCGCTCAGCAATGGTAGAAAGTATATTCTTTCGCGGACAGGTGCTATTGTAGAGAATCCGGACTTTTATTTGTATTTGTCGGCGTATAAGAATCTGGAAATTTTAGGAGAAATATCCGGATTAAAGCCGGATAAAAAGAAAATTATGGATTCTCTTGAGTTTGTGGGATTGGCAGAGCGTGCGAAAAGCCGTGTGAAAACATATTCTCACGGAATGCGTCAGCGGCTCGGCATTGCACAGGCTTTGCTTCAT
>CAZOZP010000078.1:0-13636 GCA_964584325.1 uncultured Melioribacteraceae bacterium | reverse complement strand
ACACTCAATTTGTAGGTTTCATCTTCATAAACCGCAGATACCAGAACCGGTTTATTAGGATATGAAAACTTAATTGCGTTGTCTATAATTTCTTCGAATATTAAATCAAAGTGTTCCTGAAGCATATTGACCTTGGCTTTCTCAATGTTTATTTCATATGGAAGCTCTCTCTGCAGTACCTGCATTCTATCCTGAATTACTATGCTAAGGTCATAATCATTAATCTCGGTCTCAATATCTTTATATTCATTTATATCCTTTCTTCCTGCAGCCATCATTTCTGTCTCGGAAAACGCAAGAAATCTCTCTATATTTTTTTGGAGTTTATAAGATGACTGCCTGATTCTTATAAGAAAATCTTTCAGTTCTTCTCTGTCTATGTCATATATTTCATCTATCAGCAGATCTGTGTAGCCGAGTATTCCGATTAACGGACTCCTGAGTTCATTAGGAATATAGCTGGAAAAATTCTGATATACCTTCCGCATTTTCCCGTCGATGGTTTCTTTGCGGTTAAGCCTTACATTTACTGCTTCAAGAACTTCAGGGGCACTGAAAGGCTTTGTAAGGTAATCATCAGCTCCGAGATTCATACCGCTTCTGATATCCTGCTGTGATGTCTTTGCGGTAAGAAGAATTATCGGAATACTCGATGTAATGCTGTTATTTCTCAGCATTTTCATCATTTCAAGGCCGTCCACCCCGGGCATCATTATATCGGAAATGATGAGATCCGGCACTTCTTCTAACGCCTGCTTGTAGCCGTCAAATCCGTTTAGCGCCGCAAATACGGTATAATCGTTTATTTCAAGCAAATCGATAAGATTTTCCCTTACATCGTCGGAATCTTCAACAACAAGTATTTTTTTCATTTTATGCCTCGGTTATTTGTTTTCGTTTTTTAGTATTAGCGGAATTTTGACCTTAAAAACAGAACCTTCATTCAGTTTGCTTTGGAATTCAATTGTTCCTTTTAAGAGTTCGACAGCCCTTTTTAGAATAGAAAGCCCGAGTCCGGTTCCTTTTATTGTACCCACATTCCGGCTTCTAATGAATGGTTCAAAAAGATGTTTCTGATCATCTTCATGAATTCCGATACCTTCATCTCTCACACTGAAAAGGAAAAAACCTTCATCCTCCCAAGCGGAAATATAGATTGATTTGTCTGACGGAGTATATTTAATTGCATTGGATATCAGATTTGCCAATACCTGACGCATCAGTTTTATATCGGTAACTGCTTTTATAGTCTCTCTTATTTCAGTATGTATTTCCGGCTTAATCGGGAAGGCTGTCTTCATTTCCTCAAGTATTTCGTGAAGAAGTTCATTAACATCTAAATTCTGAGGTGTAATTACTATCCTTCCGGAATCTACTTTATTTAGATCAGTAATATCATTCAGTAAATCAATAAGGTTCTTTATAGATTTTTTTATTTTTCCGAGTAAATTGTTTCTCTTGTCAACCGGCCATTTCTCCCAATAGAGTTCCAGTAAATCTGAAGAAGAAAGAATTGCCGCCAGTGGAGTGCGAAATTCATGGGATATCATAGACATCAGATTTGTTTTCAGACTGCTTAATTCTTTTTCTTTTGCAAGAGCATTTTTAATTTCCTCATCTGCTTTTTTCCTTGATGTAACATCATTCAGAGTACCTGATGCTCCGGTCACTTGTCCGTTAATGTCTTTTTTCAGCCTGGCATAAATCTCAATCCATCTTGTCTGATTGTCTTTCGTGCGGAATCTTAATTCTTCACGGCAGAATTCCTTTTTTCCTTCCATAAGCTTAGCAAAGAGTAGTGTAGCATGCTCCTTATCCTTATCAAAAATATAAAAATCGCAGGCTTTACCTAATGATTCTTCAATTTCAAATCCGGTAATTTCTTTCCATGCCGGATTCAGAAACGTCCAATTTCTGTTTACGTCTGTCTGAAAAATCACTTCTTTGATACTGTTAACCACAGAACGGTATTTGGCTTCATTTATTTTTAGAGCTTCTTCACTCTTTTTTCTTTCTGTAATATTATAGCTGATTCCTACGATTCCTATAACTTTGCCTTCTGCATTCCTCTGCGGAATTTTATTTCCTATAAACCACTTTGTCTCACCATCCTTATTTACAACAGAGCCTTCTTCGTTTAAAACAGGAATACCGCTTTGCATAATTCTTTCGTCTTCCATTCTTGTTTTTTCAGCAACATCCGGCGGATAAAGATCCGCATCAGTTTTCCCGATTACATCATTTAATGATGAAGCCTTAAGTATCTGCATTTCTGCTTCATTAACGAGTATTTTTCTTCCTGCTCTGTCTTTTACATAAATCGGATCGGGAATATTGTCTATGATTGTCCGAAGCAATGTTCTCTCTGCTGCAAGTTTTTCCTCTGAGAGCTTTCTTTCCGTAATGTCTTGAGATGCAAAATAGAGTCGGTGTGTAATATCTTTTCCCGACACAGGTTCTGCGATACCTTTTTCAAGAATCCATCTTGTTTTTCCGCTTTTTGTAATTATCCTGTATTCGCTTGCCACCGAAAATTTGTCAAATATTCCAATACGCTGTTCCATTGCGTAAGACTTGTCGTCCGGATGAATAATAGTGAGATTCCCGGCGCTGTCAAAAACTTCCTCATTAGAGTAACCCGTAATTTCCTCAAGACTGCCAACTATCCAGTCTGTAAAAATCTTCCCGCCTGCAGTCCTGCATAGAGAAATAGCAAAGTCTGATGTTAATCCGAAAATCTGCTTATATCTTTCCTCGCTTTTTTTAAGAGCTTCCTCATTTTCTTTCTTTTTGAGGGCACTGGTAATAATTCCCGCAGCAACACTAAGCAGTTTTTTAATATCATCTGTCCACTTGGCAAATCTGCCGGTTGATTCAAATCCTACAAACCCGATTGCTTCATTTTGATAAACCATCGGAGATATAATAAGTGATTTTATATTCCGGGCCTCAAGCATTTTTCTTTCTGAAGAGGCCGAAGAAGGTACTTCCAGAATATTATTGATATATATATTTTTTTGTCTGCTGATTTTATTCATCAGCCAGGGAATATTGGATACCGGCCTATTCCGGCTTTGTTCTTTTTGACTGTGGAAGCCTTTTCTTACCCATTCGTGTGTATTCGAATATTCCTTTCGGTCATTTGAAAAAAGAAAGATATATGCCCTCTCGGCTCCAATGAATCTTCCAAGTTTCCCTAAAGCTTTTTCCAATTCTCTATCGGTATTTTTCCATTCGATGCTTATAAACTCTGCTGAAAGATCAGTGAGAAGTTTTTCAAAATTAAGTCTGAACTGAAGTTTCTCTTCATTCTGAATAAATTTTGTTATATCCCTGTAAAGCCAAAGATTGCCCTTGAATTTTTCTTCGTCAAAAACGGGAATATAATCTCTTTCCAGTATGCCTCCGGTTATCAGGCTGAATTGCTCACCCAGCACAGGAATTTTATTCAAGGAAGCTATTTCGAGAGATACTGAAAATTTATCCGGATCTGTAATTATTCCGGAATTAAATATACCTGCCTCCAGGCAGTCAACTCCCACGAGATCGTAGGGACTCATTTTCAGAGAGAACATATCGCAGAAAATGTTATTTGCAAAGAAAACCTTCCTGTTTTCAGTTTCGAGAAGTATTCCTCCTCTGAAATTTTCAACAAGTTTACTGTATCTTACGAAGATATCTTTATAGTATTCAGTTTCCCTTTTAAGTTTATCAACATCAGCCTGGAATCCTGCAATAACCAGTGGTTCGCTATTGATTACGGAAATAAAGCAGTTCATCCATCTGTAACTGCCCTGCCTGGTTTTTATGCGGTAAAGAACATTTTTTTCATCAATTAGGTTGTTTTCGATATCAGAGATAACCTCCTGAATAAGAAACACATCTTCATCGTGAATTATGCCGGTTAAGTTTTCAAGTTCTGAACTTCCTTTAACTTGACCGACGCCGAATAATTCTTCAAACTCGTTTGAGCAGAGAAATTTATTCTCAGATGGTTTCCACTGCCATTTTCCGAAAGGAATAAACTCGTTAAGGTTATTAAAAGATATCATTCACTCTTTCACTGAAATTTGAATTCAGGTTTTATTATCGTACGAGTAAATAGTAAATTGAGAAGAAATTAATTCGGAGAGCACACAAAGTTTTCTAAAAAATATCTTTCTGAACAAAACGCAATGCAGACCAATGGATTAGTATCTGTCTAATTTAAATTTTTCACCTAAGTAAAGTTTCCTTACTTCATCATCTTCAGCTAAAAACTCTGCAGTTCCGCTCTTGAAAATCGAGCCATTTATGAGAATATACCCTCTATCAACTATACTTAGAGTTTCGTGAACATTATGGTCCGTAATCAGTATTCCGATCCCCTTATTTTTCAGATTGGCAACTATGCTCATTATGTCTTCTACGGCAATCGGATCCACTCCCGCAAACGGCTCATCGAGAAGAATAAAGCTAGGATCGGTTGCAAGTGATCGGGCAATCTCGGTTCTGCGTCTCTCGCCCCCGCTTAACTGATAACCCAAGCTTTTTCTAATATGACCTATACTTAGTTCCTCAAGTAGTTTTTCCATTTTCTGCTTTCTTGCATGCCGTCCTAAGCTCGTCATCTGAAGCACTGCCATAATGTTGTCTTCAACACTCATCTTTCTGAAAACTGAAGCTTCCTGCGGAAGATAGCCCACGCCATGTTTAGCCCTTTTATACATCGGCATTCCGGTAATATTTTTATCTTCTAAAAAAACCGAGCCTCCGTTTGGCTTTATCATACCTACTGTCATATAAAAAGTGGTAGTTTTTCCGGCACCGTTGGGCCCAAGCAACCCGACGATTTCGCCTTGAGTTACCTGAACAGAAACTTTATTGACAACTGTTCTTTTTTTATAGATTTTCACCAGATCTTCTGTTCTAAGCGTAAGTTCTGCCATATTCTCACTCTGATATTTTTATGTTTTCTATTCTTTTCAGCACAGATTCTTTATCAGGTCTGAATTTATATATCACAAAACCCGGAATAGTAAAAGACTGTTCATTGCCTTCAACAAGATTCTCGGGATGATATTCGCTTATCGGTGCTGTAAACATCTTCACATCCGATATCTTATTTTCCCGAAAATAAATTGATGTTGAGCCGGCGCTGGATTTTATCAAACCGTTTGCTTCCTCATTTTCATACATATAATAAATACTGAGTACATTCCCGTAAACCTCGGTTCGGTTCAGTTTTCTTTCCGTAAAATTCATCTTCAGCGAATCGCCCGAAATCTGATCGAATCTGAAATTATATCCCTTATTCCTTGAAATAACCAAAGCATTCCGGTTCACGAAAACTTTCTTAAGATCGTTACCATCCAGAAAAATATTTATTGAATCACCGGATAACTGGGAATCTTCAATCCATATTACCGGCGGATAAGAATCTTCCGGCTTTCTGTAAAGAAATATTCTGTCTTCTCCCTGAATCATTGTAGTTTCGGAATTAAATGAGGAAAAATCGCCTCGAATTATCCTTACGGAATCCTTAGCAATTATTACATCGGCAGAATCGCCGGTTGCATACATTTCTTTAGCCTCAATGAACAGAGTATCGTATCTGCCGTCTTCAAGCGTATCTATTTTTACAAGAAGAGGTTCCCCTGTAATGAATCTTCTTGCCTGTTTTCTGAAATCTTCCAGATAATTGCCGGTAATCAGTGTATTGTTGGTAAAGTTTTTAATAACAATATTTTTAAATGCATAAGTATCACCTGCATCCTGAAAATGCACAAGACTGTCGGCAAACATCACCGAACCTGTATCCCGCAGTTTTACTCTACCCGCTGCCTCTGCTTTTCTTAAATCGCGGTAATATATCAAACTGTCTGATTCAAGATTATTAATCAAGTCATATAACTTTACATTTCCACGAAACCTGGCAATTCTTGTATCGAGATGGTAATAGCCCGAATCAGATTCAAGCGTAACTTTTCCGTCAATAAGCTGCACTCCGCTTACTGAATATGTTGTTTTTGTGCTGCCGTAATAATAAGCTTTCGGAGTTCGTACAATTGTAGTATCCTGCACAAGAATCACGTTACCGGTTAGTTCTGCGTTATCATCATCCAGAAACTGAATTGCACGGTCGCAGGTTATTGTTGCACCTGCCTGTGTAATTACTACATTCCCGATTATTTCGCGTACATCTCTGCCGCCAATCTTTTTTCCTTCGTATCTGTCGCCTTTTATCGTTACGACATCATCTTCAGGATTGTCCTGTGCTAAACATACCGAAGCCAGGATAAATATCAGAATTATAAATCTATTCAGCAACCGGAGTATCTCCTTCCTTCACAGAAGTGATATAGGTTATGTTAAAAATAACATAACTGCTGAGGTCCTGGTCTGCTTCCAAACCGTAGCCCTGAATTTTTTCTTTTTTATTAATAATTGTTACAAACTTGTCAGTATATATCTTTCTGTCCATATTTCTGTAGAAGAGTTCATTTGTCTTTAAGGTCATTCCGCTATCGTTAACCGCAACAACCTCTTGTCTTGCAACCATGTCGCGGGTACGGTTGTCAACGTGTCCGTATTTAGAAGTAAGCGTTGTTCTCTTAACTTCATTTTCATCGTAAAAGTCAATTTTAACTTCTTCAAGCAGTGTTTCATCAGTTTCATCTTCATACATCATAATGTGATCGGCAAAAACAACCGCCTTTGTTTTCCCGCTGTCTGAAAAAACAATGGAAGAATTCCAGCTTTCCTGGGCCGGGACTCTTTTCACATCGAATGAAGAATCTATAACAGGTTTGAGCTTTTCGTTTGAGCACCCTGCCGCCGTAAGAATCAGCAATATCAACAGGAGCTTCTTCATCTCGTTTGTAGTCCGAGTTTAACAAGATCGTGAAGATGCACTATGCCGGCGGGTTCGTCTTTATCGTTTACTGCCACCAGAGATGTAATCTTGAATTTTTCCATCTGTTGCAGAGCAAATGAAGCAAGGAGATCGGGAGTAATTCTTTTGGGGTTTTTAGTCATTATATCTTTTGCTTCAAGGTGACCAATTTCAAGAGTCCTCTCTAAGAGTCTGCGTAAATCGCCGTCCGTTATAATGCCTTTTAGTTTGCCTGTGTCATCAATTACTGTAGTTACACCCAGTCTTTTAGAAGTAATCTCGTAGATTGCATCCTTTATGGGAGTATTCATTTTTACTTTCGGAACAGCTTCGCCGTTTATCATAATCTCTGATATTCGCAAAGATAATCTTTTCCCAAGACTCCCGGCAGGGTGCAGCATTGCAAAATCATCTGCCGAAAAGTGTTTCTTTTCCAAAAGAGCAATTGCCAGAGCATCGCCTAAAACAAGCGTTGCTGTTGTAGATGCTGTTGGGGCAAGATCGTGGGGACAAGCTTCTTCTTCGATTTTCACATAGAGAATCAGATCGCAAAACCTTGTCAGCGTACATTCAAGAGATGAAAATATTCCGATTACCTGAGTTCCGATTCTTTTTATCATCGGAGCAAGATTAATCAATTCTTCCGTACTGCCGGATTTCGATATCATTACTACAATATCTTCTTTCCTTACCATACCGAGATCGCCATGAAGCGCATCTGTCGGGTGCATGTATATTGCAGGAGTACCTGTTGAATTCATAGTTGCAACAATTTTACGTGCTATAAGTCCGCTCTTACCCATACCGGTAAAAACAACACGGCCTTTACTTTCCGAAATAATGTTAACCGCTTTCACAAATTCATCGTTAATGCTGTTATAAAGGTTATTAACGGCATTAAGTTCAATTTTCACTACTCTTTTACCGGATTCAATAATACTTTCTGAAGGCACAGTATTTCCTGTCAATTTTTCTTTGATTTAATTACATAATCCAATTCTTTCAATTCTTCCAGCAGAGATTTTACCTTATCAAGGGGGTATTGACTTGCCGCATCACTTAAAGCTTTGGCCGGTTCGGGATGAACTTCCATAAAGAGAGCATCAATTCCGACAGCCACTGCGGCTCTGGCAAGTGGGGCAATAAAACCCGGATTGCCTCCGGTAGTTTCGCCCGTGCCGGGCATCTGAACAGAGTGAGTTGCATCCATAACAACCGGAAATCCAAGTTCCCGCATAATTATAAGCGAACGCATATCAACAACAAGGTTTCCGTAACCGAAAGTAGTTCCTCTTTCAGTAAGAAGAATTTTCTCATTCCCTGAACGTGCAACTTTTGCCGCTGCGTGCTTCATATCCCATGGAGCGAGAAATTGTCCTTTTTTAATATTAACTGCCTTGCCTGTTTCTCCGGCGGCAAGAAGTAAGTCTGTTTGTCTGCAAAGGAAAGCGGGTATCTGTAAAATATCAACATAATTTGCCGCATTTCTGCAGTCTTCCGCAGTATGAACATCAGTTATAAGCGGAACATCGTATCTTTCGCCGGCATCTTTAAGAATTTTAAGGGCCATCATATCCCCCAATCCCATAAACGAATTTATGCTTGTTCTGTTTGCCTTTCTGTAACTTGCTTTAAACACAAAAGGGATATCAAGATCAGCGCAGATCTTTTTAAGAGATGACGCGGTTTCATTAGTAACCGCCGAATTTTCCACAACGCAGGGTCCGGCAATCAGTACAAACGGTTTATTCCCGCCGAATTCAATATTTTTTACATTTATCATTTTAAATCAAACAGACTTTCCTGTCCGTCTCCCGATTTTTTAATTTTATTAAATCTTGCATAGGCATGGTCTGTAGCTTCTCTGCCTCTCGGAGTGCGCTGTATGAATCCCTGCTGAATAAGATATGGCTCGTAAACCTCTTCAATCGTGCCCGGATCCTCATTAACCGCAACGGCAAGTGTATTAAGGCCAACAGGACCGCCTCCGAATTTTTCTATAATTGTAAGCAGAATATCTTTATCCATTTCATCCAGACCGAATTCGTCAACTTCCAAAGCATTAAGAGCTTTTCTGGCTATTTCGCGCGTAATTCCGTCAGTATTTTCATAATCAGCAAAATCTCTGGTACGGCGCAGAAGCCTATTGGCAATTCTCGGTGTTCCTCTCGAACGCCTTGCTATTTCCACTGCTGCACTTGGGTCAATTTTAACATTAAGAATTTTGGATGATCTATTTACAATAGTAGTAAGAAGATTACTGTCGTAATATTCAAATCTTGATTTTATACCGAATCTGTCACGCAGGGGTGATGTAAGGAGTCCGGCCCTTGTTGTGGCTCCAACCAAAGTATATTTTGGTAACTTAATCTGAACAGTTCTCGCATTCGGACCAGAATCAATAAGAATATCGAGTGTGAAGTCTTCCATTGCCGAGTAAAGATATTCTTCCACAACAGGACTTAGTCTGTGTATTTCGTCTATGAACAAAACTGATTTTTCTTCGAGGTTTGTAAGAATTCCAGCCAAATCTCCCGGTTTTTCGAGTACCGGTCCGGAAGTTATCTTTATCTTAACTCCCATTTCCTTGGCAATTATATGAGCAAGAGTAGTTTTTCCTAAGCCCGGAGGACCTGTAAGAAGAACATGGTCTAAACTTTCCCCTCTTTTGAGTGCGGCTCCGATAAAAACCTTTAGGTTATCCGTTATCTTTTTCTGGCCGGTAAATTCATCAAAACTGACCGGACGAAGGGCGGATTCTACTTCCTTTTCTTCAGGGAAATAGTCCGGTTTAGTATTTTCCGATTTTCTCATCCGGCTCCAGGTTTATCAGGCTTCCGATGCTGCCAGCTTAGCCTTCATTCTTGATTTATATTTCTCTATAAAAACTACGAGGCTAATCATAAGTACTTCCATTATAACTGCAGCAGCAATTGTTCCTTCAACGCCTATTACTTTTGACAAATGAATATTTACACCCGGAGACCAGGCAGAACCATAAAGAATAATCAGGTGCACAACATATATCGGGAGTGTATTTGCTCCGATATCAGTAACCAGTTTCGGAAGCATAGTAACTTTTCTTGCAAGTAAAACCATCCCGCTGTTTATCAGAAGTACAATTCCGAGTCTAAAAAATGCAACTGATGTTTCATATCCCAGATATCTTTCGGTTTCAATGCTTAAATTGATAAGATTCTTTACAAGGTCAGCCGAAAGAATCATCACTCCGCCTGCTAAAAGCAGATTAAATGCAAATCTTTTTTGCATATAAGCCTGCTTGTTCACTGCCAGATAATTTCCGAGGAATGAACCTGCCAGCACATATCCTGCCCAGGGGAAAAGCGGGAATAATGAACCGTAATCCCTGTAAAAATATGCGGCAAAAGGAAGAGGCAGATGATCGATCCAGTTTATCTGGAGTGCAACAGGATACATTCCGAAGAATAACAAAGCCATAAATGCGGAAACCCCGTAGAAACTAAGTTTTGCTTTTTCAGAAATATATACTGCGGTTATGGTAAACAGAAGTCCGAACGCAATAAGGTGAAGAGCGTCAACTGAAAAGAAAACAAGCCATTGTTTATATTGAACATCCCATAAATTAAACAGGAAAAATGTAGGATATCTAAGAAAATATCCAATTCCTAAAAGAAGAAGAACTCTTTTAAAGCCCTTCCTGATTCTCGGATTTTCAGAAAAAGGTACATTTTTGAGTCTCAACAAATATGTAAATACAACTCCGGAAGTAAACATGAATATTGGGGCAGTGAATCCCCTCATTGTATGCCATATTGAATATAAAACTGAATCGAAAGACCTGTATTCAGGCGAAAGAAGAGCATCAATTGTGTGCCCCTGCACCATCATTAATACCGCGAACGCCCTCATAAGATCTAAAAACACAACGCGATTTTTCATTTACAAAAACCTTTTAAAACATTGCCCAAAAATAAGCAATTAATACACAAAAAAAAATAATCATTATATCCTTGGATTTTCTTCAATCCAATTGCTTACATATTTTAATATCTCTTCCCACCTTGTCTCAGAAGAGAATATTCTTCCCACTCCGCGCGTGTTTAGCCTTAAATGTTCAGCCTCAGGCAGAATTCCTCTTCCTGTTAACAAAATCTCTCCTTTGCCTTTCTGCATAAGCATTTTTTTTATATCCAAAAATATCTGCATACTTTTCCCCGGAGAAAACTCAATTAATATTGCATCAGGGTCTTCATTTATGGCAGAAAGTACTATCATTTCAGTTGCTGCACTTGCTCCTAAATAAATAACCTGGTAGCCGGAGATCGCAAAGATTCCTGCGGCTTTCCGGATTTCGGCTATGTATGGATCGTTCCCGGTTTTGGCAAGAATAATTCTTTTGCCGAATTTCATTTTTTTGAAGCTCCGGATTGTTTTCTCGTTTGCGACAAATATCTTACTCTTGCTTTTTCAAGATCTTCGGGTGTATCAACTGAAAGGCTTTCAGTATCAGTGATAACTACTTTAATTTTGAATCCGTGTTCAAGCATTCTTAATTGTTCAAGCTTCTCTGCTTTTTCAAGGTCGGTAGGTTCCAGAATAGTAAATTTAACCAAGGCTTCATTTCTGTACACATATAAGCCAATATGTTTGTAAATGTCGGCACATTTAAGCATTTCCTCAGGTGTGCCGGCATCTCTTACATAAGGTATGGGCGAACGGGAAAAGTACATGGCAAAGTTATTATAATCGAATACAACTTTTACTGCCGCAGGGGAAAGAAGTTCTGATGACTCCTTTATTTTCTTTGCGAGTGTGGAAACCTGAACGGTTTGATCGAATAAAAGCGGTTCGATTGCTTCATCTATCATTTTTCCGCTGATAAATGGTTCATCGCCCTGTATGTTAACAATAATTTTTGCTTCGGGATATTTTTTTGCTATCAGTGCTATTCGGTCTGATCCGGTAGGTACTTCAACAGGAGTCATTTCTGCCCAGCCGCCGTTTTCTTCAATTACGGCTTTTACTCTTTCATCATCCACAGCCACACAAATTTTATCGAGAAGTTTTGATTTCAGTGCACTTCGGTATGTGTGAAGTATCATCGGGATACCTCCGATATCGGCAAGAGGCTTTCCCGGAAGTCTGGATGACTGATACCTTGCGGGTATAACTCCGAGTATCATTCTTAGTCCTGACTAATTACTTTCGGTACTTTAAAATGACTTTGGCTTTTCTTCGGCGCATTTCTTAATCCCGCTTCAGTTTCTATTGATTTCACAGGAATATCTTCTCTGAATACATTAGTGTTTTCTATTGGATACGAAAGCGGTTCAACATTATCGGTTTCAAGTTCATTGAGCTTTTCAACATACTGCAGAATGCTGTTAAGCTGTTCAGTGTATTTTACCGTTTCTTCTTCTGTAACGCTTAACCTGGCAAGTTTGGCTATGTGTTCGGCATCTTTAATTGTAACTGACATATTATTCCCAATTATCCGTTTTTAATTATTCAAATATAATTAAAATGAAATTCAATTTTGTGACAGATTATGTATAATTCTTCAGGTTTGCGGATTAAAGACCTTCCTTTTTCATCTTCCATACTACTTTTTTCACCTTTTATTTATTTGAATTTTGTATAATAAATTTAAATTTTTATTAAGTTTATAAAACTCATTGCATAATTTTTTTTAACACACAAAAGATAAAAAAATGCACTTAAATATCGACGATCAGTACCAGAATTACGAAGTTTATAAAGAGTTTACTCTTGATAAAAAACGATTCAGTTATTATGATCTTATTCCTCTTTACAAAAAAATTCATTCTTCCAGGTTTGAAGTTGCTTCTGCCGGCACATCGGCAGACGGTAAAGATATTAAGCTTATCCGCTACGGCAGAGGTCCTCTGCGCGTATTGGCCTGGAGTCAGATGCACGGTGATGAATCAACAGCTACAATGGCACTTTTCGACCTTATAAACTTTCTTTCTTCCAATGACAGGAATAACAGTATCCGCGACTTCCTGAACGACAAGCTTAGTATTTATATTGTTCCGATGCTTAATCCGGACGGAGCTGATCAATACAAACGCCGCAATGCTTTCGAAATAGATCTCAACCGCGATGCATTAAGACTTCAGACTCCTGAAGGAAGAATTCTTCAGTCCCTTAGAAATTCAATTGAGCCTTCTTTCGGATTCAATCTTCACGATCAGAATTCACGATACTCTGTCGGAAAAACTTTCCGCTCTTCCACAATTTCACTTCTGGCCCCGCCTTTCAATTCCGAAAGGTCTATCAATAATGTAAGAAGCGAGTCTATGAAGCTGATTGTTGATATATACAAAATGCTTTCCAGATATATTCCCGGTCATATAAGCCGTTACGACGATTCTTTTGAACCCCGTGCTTTCGGCGATAATTTTATGAAACAAGGCACTTCTGTTGTTCTGATTGAAAGCGGCGGATGGAAGAATGACGATGAAAAACAATTTATCAGAAAATTGAATTATCTTAGTCTGCTTCATTCATTGTTCAGTATCGCTAATTCCGGTTATGCAGGATGTGACGTGGCTGATTATTTCTTCATTCCGGAAAACGATAAGCTTATTTTTGATCTGCTTCTGAAAAATCTACGCGTTAAGTACAAGAACAACGAATATTTGACCGATATCGGAATTAACCGCAATGAAATATCCGTTCTGCCTGAAGGAAGCTGTTATTATAAAGCCTATATTGAAGATATCGTTGCAGAG
The DNA here is from genome assembly GCA_964584325.1 of uncultured Melioribacteraceae bacterium. GTDB lineage: Bacteria > Bacteroidota > Ignavibacteria > Ignavibacteriales > Melioribacteraceae > CAZOZP01. The sequence goes on along the minus strand of CAZOZP010000078.1, from coordinate 25 downwards.
GATCCACAGACCGTCGTAATTAAAG
>CAZOZP010000077.1:0-13853 GCA_964584325.1 uncultured Melioribacteraceae bacterium | reverse complement strand
CACGCTGACCAAACGGATGGCCGAAGATTTATCCGAATATGGTTTGATAATACTTCCGGGATCTAAATCTCTTTCCGACCGGCAGATTGTAAAACTTAAAAAATATCAGGAAAATGGTGGAAGCTTGCTGGCTACTTGCGGAACAAGCACTTTTTCAGACGACGGCAAATGGAGAGGCTGGCAGTTTCTGCTGGAAGTTTTCGGATTATCTTTTACCCGGGAAATCGGAGAAAATGAAGAATATAGAATTCTCACATTGCGCGGAAGTCTTCCGGTAACTGCTAATATACCTGCCGGATTTAAGCTGAAGGTTGCTCCCTGGGATAGACCCGTTTTTACTAAAGTAATGGAACCAAGAACAACTGCAGTGAGTACTTGGTTCGATATAAAGAAAGATTCCGGCCTTGTGATGGAAGAAATACGCAAGAGCATTGGCTCAGCATACGGTACATACGGTAAAGGCAGATTCTTTTGGCTGGGTTTCGATATGAATTCTGTTATTGGGCATCAAAATGAATTCATTTATTTTGACCGGCTTCTCAGAAATGCTCTTAATTGGCTTACATATCATCCGGTAGTACAGATTGAAGAATGGCCTTCAGGGAAAGTTGCAGCAGCTATAATAACCCCTGTTATTGAAGGATTACCTCATTATATTAAAAATATCGGCCCGGCATTGAAAGCTTCAGGAGTTTCATATAATGCTTTTGCCGATTATAATAATCCTAAAGCGGTTGCCATCCTTAAGGAAATCTCCGGGTCATCCTCTCCGGGATTCTTGCTCAATCTCGGAAGAAAAGAATTTGCTGCAGATACAGTTAATAAACTATTCTCCGGAGGATATCAGAATCGCCTGATGAAAAGGGGATATTCTAAACTTGATAGTATTGATCAAAAATCAAGGAAAGGATTTTTCCCTTACTATGGTTATTTTGATGAGAATACACTTAAGGCAATGTCTCTATCCGGAATCAGTTTTCTGATAACCGATTCTGTTTCAGACAGGTCTGTGCCTTTTCTTGAAATCAGAAATGAAAAGCCATTAATGATAATCCCAATCAACAATAGAGATGATAAAGAGATAATCGGCAAGCTGAAACTCTGGCAAAGGAATTTTCAGGAATACACTTATGAAGAAGATATAGAAAAAGCAATATTTGAAGGCGGTCTCTATGTTATGAAAATGCATACTGAATATCAGCTCAGACCAGAATATTCGGACGTAATCAGAATGCTTATAACCTATATTAAAGAAAGACCAATTTGGCTTACGAATATAAATCAGCTATTCTCCTGGTGGACTTTCAGAAACAATCTTGAGATTAGGTCTGAAATAAGAAGTCCGAAAAGAATATTCCTGGAGGTATCGAATCCGGACAGGATAATGATAGAAGATTTTACGGTTACAATTTATATAAATAAACCCATTAAGGATATCAAGATATCTTCCGATATCATTAATACGGAAATACCTGAATTTTCATACGATGAACTGAATCAGATAATAAGAGTAAATTTGAAAAACTTCAAGAAGGGCGAATCAAGGTCTTTTCTCATAGATTATGAAAATGCAGGAAGCAGTAAAACAAAAAAATGATAAGAAAACAAAGAGAATAAAATGTATAGTTTTTTATTAAAATCAAATCCGCAGCCGATTTACATATTTGATGTCGAGAATTTTAAGTTTCTGGAAGTAAATGAGGAAGCAGTTAAATTATACGGGTATTCACGTGATGAATTTCTTCAGATGGATTTAACTGATTTGTATGCTCCGGAAGATATTCAGACAATAATTGAAATTTCAGATTCTAAGACAAAGGAAAAAGTTAAGTCAGGCCCCTGGAAACAAAAAAAGAAATCCGGCGATTCTATAATAGTAGAAATTACAAAAGCTATTATTGAATTTGAGAGCCACCCGGCAGCTATTAACATAATTACAAATATTACTGATCAGATTGAACTTCTAAAAACTGAACAGGCATATAAGGCACTTATAAAAAATTCATCTGATGCAGTTATTGTAACCGATACTTCCGGAGTAATTATAACGGCAAACAATGAAGCTATTAATTCTTTCAGTATAAAACCGGATGACATAAACAGAAAAAGCATTCTTTCTCTTTTGAATGAAAAAGATAGAAGCCGATTAGCTTCTGACCTTTTTTCTTATCCGGTTGAAATAGAAATGGATTACGAATTGGAAATCCTTGGCTCACAAGAAACAATTTTCAATACCGAGGTGAAAACAACTCCAATCTATGGTGAATTAAGGCGCATTGAGAATTACTTATTTGTAATTAAAGCAAAACGGAATGAGGGAAATAACTTTTCAGCATCAAAATCCGGGGAATTTTCTCTTAGTCCGAAATTCCTGAAAAATCTTTTTCACGAACTGCTTACACCTGTAAATGTTATTTACGGTTTTGTGCAGGATCTGAAAGACAGCCTTACCGAGATGACACCCGACCAGGCTGAATCAATGGAAATAATTTTAGATAACCAGCATATTCTTCATAAAATAATGGATTCAGCTTCAGACTATATTCAATTGGAAAGCGGGAAAATTCCGGTTGAATTAGCTGAAACTCTTTTAATTGATTTGCTTGAGCCGGTTAAAGAGCAGGTAGAGAAAAGTTTATGCGGAGATACCTGCCGTATTGAAGCCGGGAAAATATCCTCATCCTTAAAAATAAGAACGGATGTTCAGAAACTTATCAGCTTCATTTCTCTTACAATTATCAATCTGTGCCGTTATGCGGGACAATCAACTGTTTATCTTTCTTTTAACTATAAAGACAGCGGAAGCTGCACTATCGGGATTAAGAATACTCCGGCAGGTGCAGATGAAAAGATTGCCGGCTATTTTGAATCAATATTCAGAATCGGCAATGAAGATAATGATGCAAAAATTAATGTTAAGCTTATGCTTAAACTGATGAAAATTCTTGAAATTAAATATGAAACTTCTGAGAAAAAAGGCGCAGGAAAGGAATGCACATTTATTCTTCCTATAGAACTTGCGGTAAAAGAAATCACTCCGGATTATGTAAATGAATTACCCGACAATCAGAAAATAAACGTGCTGAAAGAAGCAGAAAGTTCATACTCCGATAATGAACTCAGACATAAGGATGTACCCCCGGTAATGTCCGACCCTACAGTAAAAGAAACTTATCCTCAGGTCTTATTATCAGATATAACTTGTCTGTATGTTGAAGATCAATCTGACTCGCAGCTTTTGTTCCATAGTCAGTTTAAGGATATGAAACATATTGTGATAGAGGATAGTTTTGAAAAAGTGATTCCGTCTCTTAGAACAAGAAACTATGACTTAATAATTCTGGATATAAATATTAAAGGCGATTATAACGGAATTGACGCACTTAAATACTTAAGAAAAACACCCGGATATGAAAAGAAATTAATATTTGCTTCAACTGCTTATATTCTCTCCGGCGATAGAGAGAAATATATAAAAGCCGGTTTTACGGATTTTATTTCTAAACCAATTATGAGAGATAAACTTCTGGAAACTTTGTCAAAGTATAAAATGTAATGAGAAGAATTATGGAAATATATCGTTTTCTTAATGTTTTTTCTATAATTTTATTAATATGTTCTGTTATTGTGAATGCTCAGACAAGTAATCCTGATTTATATGTTACTACCGAATCTGTTACAGATTCATCCGTAATTCTTACTTGGCGCACTCCTTCACCCGGTACAAATAAATATTCTCTTATTATTGCCGATAACATCACCGGCTTAAATGATACAGTCATTTTACCCGGCAATCAAAGAAAATTTACAGTCTCCGGACTTAAACAATTCGTTAATTATACATTTACTTTAATTGCGGAAGATCAAAAAGAAGGATTATTGGAGTTTTATCCGAAAAATATAAGCGTTTTTGAAGGAGAAAAATATAACGAAAGCCTGCCTGTCATTTCGGATAATTCAACACTGCCGGTTGATTGGTGGAAATCGGCTGTTTTCTACGAATGTTTTGTGAGAGTGTTTAAGGATAGCAACGGAGACGGAAAAGGCGATCTTAAGGGACTGATTTCTAAGCTGGATTATCTGAAAGAATTGGGTATAGGCGGCATTTGGTTAATGCCTGTGGCGGAAAGTTCAGATAACGACCACGGCTATACTGTGTCAGACTATAATAGCATTGAGGAAGATTATGGTAATTTATCAGATTTTCAACTGTTAATTAAGGAATGCCATGTCAGGGGTATCGGAATTATTGTAGATTTTGTATTGAATCATTCATCAGACCGGCATCCATTTTTTATGCAGTCGGCTTCTTCTCGTGAAAATGCCTACCGAAATTGGTATATCTGGGAAAATATCAAACCCGGAGTATGGGAAATTCCTGAAGCTCTTCCGGATGCCTGGCATAAGTCCGAAACAGGTTACTATTTTGGCGGATTTAACTCAAATATGCCGGAGTGGAACTTTAGATCGGAATCAGTTCGAAATTATATGAAGGATAATCTTAAATTCTGGTTGAATATGGGAATTGATGGTTATAGATTTGATGCTGTACATCATTTATTTGAAAACGGCAGAGACGGAATCTTTAATCAGCCCGAATCATTCAACTATTTTGCTGAACTAAGACAAATAACGGATCAGTACAGGAATAAATTCTTGGTTTGTGAAAACGGATCATTGCAGTACATAAATAAAAGATTGTTTCACTCAGGTTTTGCGTTTGGCTTTAATTATGAACTTATCACAAGTGTTCTGCAGGGTAAAACAAATCACATCAGAGATAATGTAAAATACTATCTGCTGAAGGCAGAAGAGGGTTCAAAGGTTGCACTTTTTCTTTCAAACCATGATTTATTTGCAGGTGCAAGACCTTTTACTGCATTCAATGGGAATACTGATTATTGTAAGAAAGCGGCATCGCTTTTGCTGACTTTGCCCGGAGTGCCTTTTATTTATTACGGCGAAGAAATTGCGATGACTTCTGACAATATATATGAAAATGATTATGCTCTCCGCACACCCATGCAATGGAATACAGATGTTTATTCCGGATTTTCGGAAACTGAACCATTTCGCAAAGTGAACGAAAACTTTTCAGCATTTAATGTTGAAACTCAGAGAAAAGATGAGAATTCTGTGTTTAACCATTACCGTGAACTGATAAAAATTAGAAACAATTACACCGCTCTTTCAGACGGAAAATATGAAGATATTGAAACATATAATGATAATGAAATACTTGCCTTCCTTAGATATAATGAAACGGATTCTATTCTGACAGTTATTAATCTAGGGAATGGTGAAGCTGATTATACGAAAATTATGCCTGAAGTTAAAAAAGAAATGATTTTTGAGAATGGCGGAACGGCATTGTTCAGACTCTTAAAATAAATTTCAGATACTGATTTTCGTATTATAGAATACCTTTACCTCAGATAAAAACAATTGATTGAGTTTTTCTGTTTCTTTAGTTCCCCGCAATTGATTCTTGTATTTTAATGTGTTTAATTGTACACATAAAAATTTAGTTAATTACATCTTGTCTTGTGAGGAGGGGTTATGCTGAAAGATTATTTTGATATATCTTATGATATTAACAAGGCGATTACAAAGAAATACAGTACTTCGTTCAGTTTGGGTATCCTGGCGTTTTCACAAGAATACAGAGCTCCTATCTATGGTATTTACGGATTTGTAAGACTTGCTGATGAAATTGTTGATACATTTCATGATTTCGATAAAAGAAAATTATTCATCCGATTTCGGGAAGATACCCGTTTAGCAATTGAAGAAGGTATTTCAGTTAATCCTGTATTAAATGCATTTCAGGATGTGGTAAAAAAGTACAGTATAGGTTACGATTTAATAGACAGTTTTCTTGACAGTATGGAAATGGATCTTGATTATAACAGTTATGAAAGAACCGGATACGACAGCTATATTTATGGAAGCGCTGAAGCTGTCGGACTAATCTGCCTGAAAGTTTTCTGCAACGGGAATGATTCTGAATACCGGAAATTAAAACATTCCGCCGGAAAGCTTGGCTCTGCATTTCAAAAAGTTAATTTTCTTAGAGATATTTTCAGTGATTTGAAGGAGAGAGGTAGGATTTATCTGCCTGATACAGATTCTGTGGACTTAATTTCAAACGAAAGGAAAAAACTTCTTGAGGCTGAAATTGAAGAAGAATTCAGGGAAGCTCTGGAAGGTATAAAAAAACTGCCTCCGGGAGTGAAATTGGGCGTTTATTCGGCATATTTATACTATAAAATGCTGTTTAAGAAAATTAAGGCATCAAGGATTGAAGATTTATTACGCCGGCGTGTAAGAGTATCAAATTGGTTCAAGGCAGCTCTATTTGTAAAATCATTTTGGGATGTTAAATTGGAAAAGGTAAATTGATGAAACTGTTTATTGTTTTTTTTATCCTTTTTGCCTCGAGCAATTTAGCCGCCGAGATTTCAAGAGATAATCTTAAAAGTATCAGAACAATGTTTTATTCTTCTGTTGAAGATGAAAAATATCTATCGAAACTGGAAGACTATCTGGCTCAAAACTTTCCTGCGAATGCTGTACGTCCGGCAATTATCAGAGCTTATTTTGCGGCAATAGAAGCAGTGAAAGGGAAACATGCTTTCTGGCCGTTTAAGAAGCTTAGTTATCTTAACAAATCGATGGATTCGCTTGAAGCGGTTATAAAGACTGAACCGTCAAACCTTGAAGTGAGATTTCTAAGGTTTTCAATTCTTCATCATTTACCGGGAATACTTGGATATTCTGCCGAGACACAAGGTGATGCTTTTGCAATTTTAACATTGCTTAAACGAAGGGATTATTCCGGATTAGATCAAAGTATTGTTACCGGAATTGCTGAATTTCTTTACCGCAGCGGAAGAATCAGCGAAGAAAATAAAAAGGAGCTTGTTTTTCTGTTTCCCGGAATGAAAACAGATGAGTGAATATCTCATAATCAATATTCTTATTATCGCAGTTCCTCTTTTAATGAGTTTTGAAAAACAGATTTATTTTATTCGCAATATTAAATATTTTTATCTCTCTTTTCTGTGTGCCGGAATTCCTTTTATTGTTTGGGATTCAATTGCTTCCGTAAGAGGCGATTGGAGTTTTAATCCTGAATTTACTGCCGCAGGATTATCCGTAATCGGATTGCCGCCTGAAGAACTTCTTTTCTTTCTTACTGTTCCTTATGCAGTGCTTTTTTTATATGATACCGTAAATCATTACATAAAACCACGAAAGGTTTCTATTCCTTCCCGGTTAATTTTCTTATTTATTGCAGTTCTTTTTATAGCTTCATTTATCAGTTATCCGGCTTATTATACTTTTACTGTATTTTTATTTTCGGCATTGATTCTTACTGCAGATTATTTCTACTTCAAAGTAATAACCGAGTCATTAAATTATTTGATAACAATCGGGGTATCATATCTGCCTTTTGTAATTGTGAATTACTTCCTTACATCGCTGCCCGTTGTTATTTATAACGAAAAGGCCTATTCGGGTATAAGGATAACAACCATTCCCGCTGAAGATTTTCTCTATTCTCTGGCTATGCTTTCAGCATATATAATGTTTTTTGAATTTTTCAGAAAAAGGGATATGAAATGAAACAAGCCGCAGTTATTGGTGCAGGTATTTCCGGACTTGCGGCGGCACTGAGATTAGCTTCAGAAGGGTTTTTCGTAACTGTATTTGAAAAAAACAGAACATTCGGAGGGAAAGCAGGTGAAATAAAACTCTCAGGTTTCAGATTCGATACCGGCCCTTCGCTTATAACCATGCGTTTTGTAATAGATGAAATTCTTTCACTTTATCCGGGGGAAGTTCCCGAATATATTGTACCGGATAAAATATGCAGATATTATTACGGAAACGGTATCAAGGCTGATATGCCCTCCGGCATTGATGATTTTGCTGAAGAAGCCGGGAGGCAGACTGAAGAAAATCCGGCAAACATCACAAAGTACTTAATGTATTCAAAAAAAATATATGACCTTACTGCTGATATTTTTCTTTTTAATGAATTTACTTTTCGAAAACTTATAAAAATAAATCCGATTCTGTGGCTCAAAATTCTAAGCATTGATCCATTCCGTAATATGAACAGGGCAATTAAAGATTATATTAAGTCTGAGAAACTGCAAATGATATTCAACCGATATGCTACATATAACGGATCAAATCCTTATCTGGCACCTGCTACTCTAAATATTATTTCCTGGGTTGAGAATGGAATGGGGGCTTGTTATATTAAAGGCGGAATAAGACGTCTTCCGGAAATGCTGTATGAACGAGCCGTTAATGCCGGTGTCAATTTCAAATTTACAACTGATGTTAAATCCATTAGTCAGTATTCCGGTAATCAGGTGGAAATAGGCTTAAATGATAAAAATGCTGAATCTTCAAGAGTATTTGATGTGGTTGTATCAGCCGCAGATATATTCAGAACGGATAAAATATCAGGAAAGGAAACTAAGTATGATAAAAAATCATTATCTACTTCGGCAATTATCTTTTTTTGGGGCATAAAAATTAATTCAGAAAATCTGATTCTTCACAACATACTTTTTTCTTCAGATTACAAAAATGAATTTGACCAACTTTCAAAAGGTCTGCTCAGTAAAGACCCGACAGTATATATTTATATATCTTCCAAGGTTAATCCGGAAGATTCTTTGGAAGGTTGCGAAAATTGGTTCGTTATGATTAATGTACCTCCCGGATATGAGCCGGGTAATATTGATAGTGTCAGAGCCGGAATTGTCAGAAAAATCGAAGAATGTACCGGATTATCAATTAAGGACAAAATAGTATCTGAAGATTACTTCTTGCCCCGTGATCTTGAAGAAAATACTTTTTCAACATTAGGAAGCCTTTACGGAAATTCCTCTAATTCTGCAGTTTCTGCTTTTAAACGCAGACAATGTGAATCTAGAAAAATAAAAAATCTATTCTATTGTGGTGGCACTGTTCATCCCGGCGGAGGAATTCCGCTTGTGCTTTTATCGGCGAAAATAGCGGTAAATAAAATTACCGAAAAATTCCGGGAGGGAAAAAATGATTAAGTCTGCACCAAACAGATTAGCATTTCTTCTTATTGATAAATATCTTCACAGGCTTATGAAGAAGAGTTTTTCATCATTCAGACTTATGAATGAAATTGAACCGTCTGAAAATCCGATAGTGTTTACACCCAACCATATAAGCTGGTGGGACGGATTTTTCATTTATTTGGCAGTAAAGAAGCATTACAAAAAGAATGTCTATATCATGATGCTCGAAGAACAACTTAAAAAATATAAATTTTTCAGACTTACAGGATGTTTCGGAATTAAACCTTCAAATCCGCGAAGTATAATTGAAGCTTCTGACTATGTTGCCGGACTTCTGAAAGATTCAAATAATGCTGTTGTAATTTATATGCAGGGAATGATTGAACCGCAAGATAAAGAAGAAATAAAAATCAAATCCGGACTATCATTCTTTCTTAGGAATGCTCCGGAAAACACAGTATTAATAAATGCCGCTTTCAGAATCCAGTTTGCAGATAAAAAAACACCTGATGTATATTACAAATTTTCCGGCAAGACTCTGAAGAATGAGTATTATTCAGATAAGGAAAAATACTATTCCTTGTTCAGGGAGAACATCAACAGTCTGAAATTATCCGCTTTTGCCCTTACTGAGGAGAAAAACAATTATTGAGCAGTTTACTCATTACGATATTAATTACTGCCGGTTCTGTTCCGACGTTAATTTCCATATGGAATTTAATTAAGGGTTCCGGTCTGATTGCCTCAGGTACTAATAATTCTGCTGCTGAAGAAAAAGTTTCGGTGCTGATTCCTGCCCGTAATGAAGAGAAAAATATTTCTGTAATTATTGATGCATTAAAAAATCAATCATACAAATCACTTGAAGTAATTATTATTGATGATAACTCTGCAGATTCTACTTTCGAAATTGCCGAAAAAAAAATCGGAACCGATGAAAGATTCAGAATCATCAAAGGCTTTGACCCGGAAGCCGGGTGGTTGGGGAAAAATTTTGCCTGCAACAGACTTGCAGCAGAGTCCTCCGGCCGTTACCTGCTATTCATGGATGCGGATGTGATTCCCGCCCCCGATGCAGTAAAAAATGCGATTAATACATTAATGCTAACCGGAAAAGATGCCTTATCCGTTTTCCCTTCTCAGATAAATATAACATTCGGCGAAAAGATAATTGTGCCGTTAATGAAATGGTTCCTGCTTAGTTTCCTGCCTCTTAGTTTGGCCGGAAACAGTAAATCCGAGCACTTGACTGCTGCAAATGGGCAGTTTATGCTTTTTAAAAGAGAATCTTATATGAATTCAGGCGGACACAAAGCGGTAAGAGACTGTGTGGTTGAGGATATGCAGATCGCTCGTAATCTTAAGAAAAACGGATTTACTATATCTGTTTATACCGGCGGAAGTGATGTTTTTTGCAGAATGTACCCGGACTTCAATGAAGCCATGGAGGGGTTTACAAAAAACTTTTTTGCCGGATTCAATAAAAATATATTCGTATTTGCGGCCATGCATTTATATGTTTTTGCGGTAAATATCGGTTTCATACTTTTATCGGTATTAACCGGTTATATTGTGTTTTTACTACCTGTATTTCTAAACAGGCTAAGTGTAAGTCTGATAACAAAGGAAAGCATAATACTGAATATACTGCTTGCTCCGCTGCATTCGTTTGTATTTCTTTTTACAGGGTTTCGTTCATATATTTACACAAAAAAAGGGATTGGGAAGTGGAAGGGAAGAGATATACATTTTGGCTGAAAGCAATGCTTTATCTGCTTTTTATGGTTGGAGCGGCCGGCCATTCAATTCCTGTTATTGATGATTATTTTGTAATTATTACTCCGGTATTCCTTCTTATATGTCATCTTGCTGTAATAATGCCGGCAGGTATAAATAAAAGTTTTCTGATTTGGATTGCGGCAGCTTACCTGTTTTCATTTTTGGCGGAAGTTTTCGGGGTTAAAACCGGACTGCTTTTCGGAGATTATGTGTATGGTAAGGTTTTGGGAGCTGCGATTGCTGAAGTGCCGGTAATAATCGGACTTAATTGGGTAATAATTGTTGCCGGATCAATTCAATTAGCCAAAAAATATTCATTGAATTCAATTATATGGCCGGCAGTAATTACCGTTTTGTTTGATTTTCTGATGGAACCGGCGGCAATATATCTAAAGTATTGGACGTGGGAAAATAATATAATCCCGTTTCAAAACTATGCTGCCTGGTTTTCAATTTCTTTACTGTTGAGTTTTGTGTATCAAAAAATGAAGATTGATTATAAGAATGATTTACTTATACATTATTTGTTTGCACAGGCCTTATTCTTTTTATTATTGAGGATAATTATATGGGTTTAATGGTTGCAGGTTTAATAATTACATTATGGGCGGTATCCTTGGCAGCCGGCTTGAAAACCGATATTTACCGGACAAACATATTTTACGTTTTGGCGCTGGCGGGCTTACAGACATATTTATATACAGGTCTTTTCATTACGGCACATGATGCAATGCACGGAACTGTTACACGTATCAGGTTATTGAACAAGGCAGTAGGGCATTTATGTTCTTTCCTTTACGCCGGATTATTTTACAAGACTCTTCTTAAATCGCACAGAGAGCATCATAAATATCCGGGTACAGAAAAAGATCCGGATTATTCAAAAGGAAATTTCTTTGTTTGGTATTTTTCTTTTATGAAACGTTATGTATCAGTTATACAAATTATAATAATGGCGGTTTTGTTCAATATTTTTAAACTTGTATCTGAGGAATCTTCCATAATAGTATTCTGGGTTATTCCGGCATTACTGAGTTCTGTGCAGCTTTTTTATTTCGGCACTTACCTTCCTCATAAAAAGCCGCATACAGAAGAAATGCTTCCGCATAATTCGCGGACACTTAAAAAAAATCATACCTGGGCAATGCTGAGCTGTTATTTTTTCGGATATCATTACGAACATCACAAATTGCCCGGAACACCCTGGTGGCAATTGTATAAAACAAAAACGGGAAAATAAAATGCCTTTAACCCAAATTTGTCATTACTTTCTTCCTCAATGACAAATTTGGGTTAAAGGCATATAGCTGGCTGTATTTTACCTAAATCAATATTCGGTAATTCTGAACTTTGATATACCTGCGTCGATTTCGATGTTTACATTTGAGCCGGTTTTTGAGTAAAACTTATTAACATAATTTCCGTCGCCTTGCTTTGTAAATCCGTCAATATCTTTAATAGTCATTACCATATCTCCGGAAATTTTGCAGCCGGTTTCTTTAGGTATTTGAATTTCAATGGAAGCCGCACCCATTTCAATATTTACTTTTGTTGAAGCTTCAGGCTTTGGTAGTTTAAGTCTTATTTGTGATGCTCCGGATTCAAGAGAAATGTTTTCAATTCTGTGACTGCTGAAATCTAGATCCGCCTTAACCGCACCCATACTAAGATCAATATCCCAAAGAGGCTTAGAGCTTAATGCAATATTAAGCTTATTAGAAAAATCTCCGTGGATATTGGAAATTGATGTATCTTTCATTTCAAATTGCAGTATTGCCAAACTGTCTTGCATAGTCTGAGTAAATTCGTATGAAGAAAGCTTTCCGCTTGAGCGGGCAAAAAGAAGCTCTTCGCTGGTACCTTCAATTTTGATTTTACTTGCACCGCTTCCTATAGAAAGTTTTGCCTTAACAATTGCAGAGTCATAATAAGCCGAATAAGAACGGCTGCTTGAATCAAGCGAATCGCTGTCATTATATTCGTAGGAATAGTTACGAGACTGACAGCCAACTCCGTCAATAACTCCAAGTATCAGAATTGCTGCTAAAAGACCGCTTATTCCCGAAATTGAAGCTTTGACATATTGGTTTTTGAAAATGATACCAATTCCTGCAAGAATTAGAATAACCGGCCAGTATCTTAGTACTGCGTCAAAGCTGAAATTAAGCAGTTCATAATCCTTAAGCATATATAATCCGCCTAAGAAAATAAAGAAACTGCCCCAGAAAATTTGTTTGTTTTTCATATTACCCCCTCTTGTTGTTTATCGAGTTCCAAATAAGAATACCGCCGAGAATTATTAAAATTAAAGGGAAAACATCAACAAAACTAAAGATTTCAATAAAGTTACTCAATAAAAATAGTATTCCCAAAGCAATTAATATAATTCCGAAAATCATTTTACCGGAATCATTCTTAACAGGTTTGTTAATTGCCTGAATTTCTCCGGTATTTTCAGCAGAAGTATTCTCTGCAATGTTTGCTTCTCCATTTTCCGGTTGAGAATTAACCTCAGCAGGTGTTCCGGGTTTTCTTTCAGGAACTGCGATCCACATAATTATGTAAATTAATAAGCCTGTACCGTTAAGAAAAGTCAGCAGAACGAATGCAAGTCTTGCAAATACAGGATCAATTTTAAGATATTCGCCAAGTCCGCCGCAAACTCCCGCGATCTTTTTATCGGTTGTTGATCTGAATAATCTTTCGTACATCTTTTCCTCCGCTTTATTTTTGTGATTAACTGATGCTTATGACGATTAAAAGATATTCAGGTTTCAATTAAATTATAAAAAAAATGAAACCGTAAAATAAACAACGTGTTACAAAGTGCAACGTCTCTGTCTCTGACCTTTTTAATTTTATGCCGCCCGGTGTCTTAAGGCTATCGAAGAATCGTGATGCGTGAAGCGTAACGCGTGACGAGTAACAAAGTGGGTTCGTCCGGTGCCTTAAGGCTCTCGAAGGCAGATAAGAATAATCTGAACTCTGATTTTTGTGATT
>CAZOZP010000076.1:0-14143 GCA_964584325.1 uncultured Melioribacteraceae bacterium | reverse complement strand
CATTAGTGTGCGAAATAGCTATTTCCCAAATGCTCGAATTGCGGTTTTATCCAATTCCACAATGATTCATCGTTCCGATGTAATTAGCGCACTAAATAAGGTTGACCAGAACATACTTAAGTTGGATTCGGCATTCGACCACACTATTCAACTGCTGAATAAGCCAAGGATGAAGTTCGATGTTAAATCGTTGGTTAAGCAATTAAAGCAGTTTAAAGGAAATCAAATTATTCAAGAAACTTCCCAGTGCCAAGGCAGTAAGAATCAGAATACCGGTTATCAGGAAATCGGGCATCAGTCCGGCACCGTTTCTTTAATTAAGCCTTCTTCACTAACTTCCCACACATTAAATACACCATCGTCATCAAAGTCCACAACAGCAACTGCTCTTGCAGAAAATGACTTTTCATCCGCCGTAATAATTTCTACTTTATAGCGGGAGGTTCCTCCTTCGCTTACAGATTTCTCTTGTTCGAAGCCAATCTCCCTGATATCTGAAGAGTAGCGGTCGTACTCTAGCTTCCAGGATTTCTGCAGCATATGAAGTTGTTTCAGTGCCAGTTTGGCTTCAGTGGCTTTCGCTTTATTTACAACCGGCAGCAGCCTGGGAAGTGCAAGGAGAACAAGAATTCCGATAATAACAAGCACTACCATAAGTTCAGTAAGCGAAAACCCGGTTTCTGCTAAAAGTTTTTTCTTCATTATTCTTCCGTTATATACTCTAAAATTAGTTTACTTCTTCCACCTGGCTACTCGCTCATACACCGACTAAAGTCGGTGAGTGAAGATGATCTCCACTCACACACTCTTCCCCCCGACTAAAGTCGGGGGTTATAGTTCCCGGGATCAGAGCCTCATCCTCCTGACTACCATCTCATCATATATCCTATCAGAGGATCCTCTCACACATCGCCCCCCGACTAAAGTCAGGGGTTATATGACCAGCTTCGTCATATATACTCATTCTTTGTAACCCCCGACTTCAGTCGGGGGACCAGACGATCCACTCACACATCCGGGACTTTAGTCCCACAGCACCATCTCCTGACTAAAGCCGGAGGTCACTGATAAAAGATTCATATTCTTCATGGAAAGATACTTTCCTATGATGCTCTTCCTGATTATTTATATAATTTATTACCTTATCAATATTATAATGGCTTACAGAAGCCGCAAAATAATCTTCCGCCCATTCGAATTTTGTTGTCAACAGTCTATTCTGATTTATCCATTTGGAAGATTCACCCTTTAAACTCTGCATTATTTGTGATATACTTCTTTTACTATCAAGAGTTATAAGACAATGAACATGATCCCTATAGCAATTAATTGCAATAATCCGAATATTATTTAAGACAGCATTTTCCTTCAAATGCGATAAAATATTTTCTTTTATTAAAGAACTAATTATTGGGGATCTGTTTTTAGTCCCCCATACAGTATGAATAAATATTTTCAAATAACTCATATACATTTCCCCCTATTCTATATTTATGAATTAACTCCCGATATAATTAACAAGTTCAAAGAGCGGAAGGTACATTCCAACAAGAATGACCGCCACTATTATTCCCACAAACAATATCAATGCAGGCTCTAAAAATGAAATAATATTTTGAAGGGAATTATCAAATTCTTTTGTGTAATGCCTGCCTAAAAGTTCAAATACTTTTTCCAGCCCCGCACTCTCTTCTCCGGCTGCTATCATTCCCGAAAAAGCCGGATCAAAAAAACCGCCCGCTGAAGAGGCCAGCGGTTTTCCTTTTGTAAGCGATTTTATCCTTTTATCAATTTCTTCTCTGAATATGCCGTTATCGGAAATGTTTGATGCGGCTTTAAGAGCGTCGGGCAAACGAACGCCTCCTTTTAGCATCACGGCCATAGATAGGGAAAATCTGGCCAGAATACTGCTTTTATAAATTCCGGAAACAATGGGTAATCTAAGAAGCAGTTTATCGAGATAATTCCTTCGGAAGGGGGTAGAGTTATAGAGTTTCCAAGTACCCCAGCCCAATAACAAAATGATTATGAAAATATAGATTCCGTTATCAACACAAAATCTGCTTATCTCAAGTAAAAAAGCAGTGAGTTCAGGCAACTCTGCTCCTGCCGATGTAAACAGACTTTCAAACGAAGGGATCAAAAAGAACAGCATAAAAGCCATAACGAGCAAAGATACTGAAATAACGAATAGGGGATAGCGCGATGCCTGACTTACTTTCTTCTTGATATCCTCAATCTTTTCAATAAAATCGGTATGATCGGCAAGAATTTCAGCAACATTTCCTGTTTCTTCCCCAATCCTGATATTTGCTGTGTAGATTTCGGGGAATATTTCCGGATGTTTGGATAGAGAGACCGAGAGACTTTTCCCGGATTTAAGATCGGTTGATACTTTCTTAAGCACTGAGGTAAAGTGTACATTCGGGTTCTGCTGAATTATAAGTTCTATTGCCTGCAAAAGAGGAATTCCGGAAAGCAGCATTAAGCTCAGAATACGCGAAAAATCTATTGTGTCTTTCTGCTTTACTTTATTGAACATTATCTTTCCCGATGTTTATGAATCGTGCCGCAGGGAATACATTGCCTGCAATTTTCAGAACTCTTTTTCTGCCCATAAAATAATAATCGAGATTAAGAGAGTCTATTACAGGATAATTGCATTTAGTAAGAATGCCTGTGCTAATTTCGTTGCTCAAAGTCCCTTCGGGAGTAAAAACAGATATCTGAACCGAATCAGCTTCATCAATCAAATTCAGTCCGTTAATCGAGATTATATTTTCTGAAAACCTGATACTGTCGCCCCGTTCATTTATTATCCAAAGATTACTGTCCTCAGAGTAAGCCTTTACCGGAATGCCTGAAGATAGTCTTGATTCTATCAGTGAAGCAAGCTCATTCTCGGCAGAGGTGGCTGCAAAGCCGTTAAGGGCATTAAATAAGTAATGTCTTGCTGCAAAAAAGAAAATAAGACCAAGAGTAACCGCTATGAATCCGATATTAACGGCAACAAGAATTTCAATAAGTGAAAACCCGTTATTCTCGGTTATTCTTGATTGCCTCAAGAAAGACGATCTCAATTTCATTGGATTTAAGTCCTTTGTTTTCTGTCATATTGTAATCTTTCAATAAAAACACATCTACTTTTAACTTTACTAATTGCGGACTGCTTAAGCAGGTACGTCTTACATACAGTCTTCCGTTTTTGTATATAGTATCCGAAGGCATATCAATAACAAGCGTACGTTTCATTTCGTTTTCTGCAAGCCGGAAAGCTTTTCCCCTAAAAACTATTTTCGGATTACCATATATAATTCCCATACAGAATGCAAAAACAGTTACAGTAAGAGCAAGCAACCCTGCTGAAACAACAGCCTCAATCATACTGAAGCCTTCATCTTTCAGAAAACTCTGTCTGATGTAATCAAGCATCCTCTACCTTCTCCAAAACCGGAAGTAATCAAAAAATTATTCCCAAGAGTTTCCCGGTCAATTTTTAAGTTAATTAGCCAATTTATATATTCAGTCGGTTCTATGTAGTTACGAAGGCTGGCAGTAAAAACAGATCCTTCAACGGGGGCAGAGATTTCCAGACTGCCGTTACTGTAAACAATTCCTTTAACTGATGAATTATTATCAATCACCATCCTGGTATTTGCATTTTCAGGTTCTCCGTAAAGAATAATTGATCCGTTCACAATACATCCGTTTAGATTAATAGTATAATAAGAGCCTGAAGTCAATTTTTTGGGAGGAAAAACTGCAATTGATGAAGGATAAATAAACAAGGAAGAATTTGCTGTAATTTCAGATGATGATTCAAATCCGGAATTCCGGAAAACAGAACCCTGAGCTATAGTAATTTTACCTGACGATTTAACTGTTATATTGCTGATACTGCAGCTATCTTCAATCTTTAACGAACCGCATGATATCTGAAAAAATAAATTACTTTTAGTCCCCTTCTTTATCAGAACCTCTCCGCTGCAGAAAATTATTATTGGTTTAGCTTTGTGGGAGAGCTTTGTCCCCTCTATAATCAAGGAATTTGCAGTATAAGCACTTTTATTTAAGTCGGTATCTGAAGAAATAATGCTGATATTAGGAAGATTATTTTCTGAAGTCAGGGGCAGCTGTTCAGGCAGGGAAAATATTTCAGGAGATATATCAGGGTTTACTAAAACATTTCCGGAACAAAAAACAAAATTCTGTTGAGGCATAGAAGCCAAGTTCCCTATGCGGAAAATTCCGGTTGCAGAACAAATATCTCCATTAATAAAAGTGTTTCCTGCAACTGCTGCATCTTTATAACTACCTGAAATACTAAGTGCCGGCTTAAAATAATTATTTAGGTTAAACCCTGCCCTAAAAATAAATCTTGAAGAATCCTTCATTCCGTAACTACTGGCTTCAATCAGAGGATAAGATGAACTTGATAAAAAGCGTGCAGAAGTTTCAATGTTTTTCGGAAAGATATCGGGATCGCTCGTTTCTTTTTTGTAGGATGAAAGTAATAAATTGGCCGATGAAAAACATGCATAGTCTAATTTCTTCTTATTTACCCGGCGTATAAGCATAATATCAGCGGCAAAAATGTAATTGATAATAACCATAACCAGCATAACAAGAATAATATTCAGGTATAGTATATATGCCATACTAAACCCACTGCTATCCTTCAGGCACTGGATTATCCGATTATCTCGCATAAAAGCATCCGATATTAAAAATGAAAAGCAATAATACAAAAACATAGAAATAAAACAAAATCAACCAATAATAAAAAATATAATACAAATATTGTATAAAAATAACTTGACAAGAATATCATAAATATATTAGCTTTGCAAAAGAAAATAACAGGGAATCTGTTTCCGTAAAGATAAGACCGAATATCTTCACAATTTTCTTAGTTTCCCCCCGGATTTCAATCAGGATAATATTCAAAGAATTACATATAGCATTTATATAGTCAGTTACATAAGAATTTTCTGAAAGCAATAGGTGCTTTGAAGTATAGTTATCTTGAACCTGAATAATTTAGTTGGGGTAAAAATGAAATCCGCTTTTATTATTTTTTGTTTTTGTCTGTTTGTTTCCTTTAACACAACAGTCTTTTCTCAAAATGCACCTTCGTTAATTAGTCCCACTGATAATGCTACGGGACTTCCGACAAATCCTATATTTACCTGGACTGAAATCCCCGGTGCAACTTATACTTTTCAGGTATCGAGTACTACAGGGTTCTGGTGGAATCCTATTGATGTAAGCGGAATAACAGGTACTTCATTTATTCCCTCAAGCGGAATTTATATGTACACTCCTTATTACTGGAGGGTTGGAGCAACTGTAGGAGGAGTAACAACTTTTTCTCAGCCTAAACAGTTTACAACCGGCGGTATCGGCAATCTAAATCATAACAGTCAAGCAACAACACTTATAAGTCCTGCAAATGGGTCAACCGGATTAAATACTAATCCTACATTTACCTGGAATGCAGTTCCCGGAGCAACTTATGTACTCCAGGTTTCTACATCGGATGGTTTCTGGTGGAATCCGGTGAATGTAAGCGGAATAACAGGCACAAGCTACACCGCAAGCGGACTATCATTATTAACTCAGTATTACTGGCGAATAGGAACAACAATAAACGGAACAACTGATTATTCTGCAGCAAATTCATTTACTACAGGTTCGCAGGGAGAATCCGGATCAACCACAATAACGTTAATAAATCCAGTGAACGGAGCTGTTAATCAGACTACACAGCTTTTGTTTGAATGGCAGGCTGTTGCAGGTGTTACATACAGATTTCAGGTGGCAACTTCTTTAACTTTCGGGGTGCCTTTTATTGATGTCTCCGGAATTTCATCAGCTTCGTACCTGGCCAACGGGTTTGATTATGAAACAGTTTATTACTGGCGTGTAGGGAAAGAGCAGGGAGGACAAACATCATATTCTGAACCTTATTCTTTTACAACTGGTCTTCAGGGAGTAAGCGGATCTTTTCTTACTCCGCCGCAGTTGATTTCCCCTGCAAATTCATCTACAAATATGGAAACAAATCCGATATTAAGATGGCATTCTGTTGCAGGAGCTTTGTACACTGTGCAGATAGCGAATTCCCCATATTTTGGAGAATTAAGAGTTAATCAGGCTGGATTAACTGATACGGTTTATCAGGTATCCGGATTATACCTGGCAACACCATATTACTGGAGAATTGGAGCAACAATAAATGGAATAACTGAATACTCGGAAGCCAGGTTTTTTGAAACAGGAATGCAGGGAAGTATTAGTGGCGGTCTTGCAGCACCTTCACTGGCATCACCGGCAAATAATTCATCAATAAACGGACTTAGCATAAACCTTAACTGGGGAATAGTTTCAAATGCAGCAAGCTATGGTCTGCAAGTTTCGGATGATGCAAACTTTACGAATTTAATTGTTAATCAAACCGGTTTGACTTCAACTTCATTTCAACTCAATAATCTGGTTAATGGCAGAACTTATTATTGGAGAACCAATGCTTCAAGTTCTGCTGAAACAAGCAGCTGGTCAACTGTATGGAATTTTACAGCAGTCTTGCCAAGCGAACCTCCTGTTGTATCAATAATATCCCCGGTTAACGGATTTATAACAAACCAGTCGCTGATAGATATTGTCTGGTCGGTTGATGGAATTACCCAAACAACAGAATTAACCGCTTCTCTAATTGAAGGCGAAAACCTGATTATCAGGACTTCAACAGATGAAGCCGGAAATACAGGTTCTGATTCGGTTAGTGTAGTTCTGGATACTGTTCCGCCGGTAATAAATTTGCTGACAACGGTTGAAGGGCAGAATGGAGATACGCTAAATGTAAGGGCAAGCGGAACCGTAACCGATAGCAGCGAAGTTACTTTGACTATAAACGGGAATGTAATAAGTCTTGACCAGAATAACGGATTCAATACATTAATAAAATTGCACAACTCAATAACTATTAATGTAATTGCGGAAGATGCTGCGGGAAATAGTTCTGAGCTTTCAAGAGAAATAATATATGATAATACTCCTCCGATCCTTACTTTGATGAATCCTATAGACGGAATAACGGTTGAAGAAGCCGGCATATATGTTTCGGGAAAAGTTAAAAGCAACAGCAATGCAGATGTTTATATTAACGGACAAAAAGCAAGCACAGATAGTGAAGGCTTTTTTGAAACCAATTTGGTTCTTCTACCCGGACTTACAAGCATAGAGTACAGAGCCATAAATACCAGCGGTATTGAAACGATAAAGACGAGGACGGTAACATACGTTGAGCCTTTGCTCCCACCTGATCCGGTTGATATTGCAACTCCGATTGATCCATTAATTCCAACGGATATTTTTGAAGTAAATAAATTCCTATATTGCGGAACTAATCCAATTCAAAGGGATATTGATTGCAACCTTATCGATTCGAACAGAATTTGTATAATTAGAGGGAAAGTGATAGATAGAGATGGGCTGCCACTCTCCGGTTCGAATATTTCGATACTAGGGCTTCCAGAGTATGGGTACACAAAAACCAGAGAAGATGGATGGTTTGATTTAGTGGTAAATGGAGGCGGACTTGTTACTGTAAAGATTGAAAAAGGGGGCTATATTGAGGTCCATAGAAAATTCCAGGCAAATTACAGAAGTTTCGAAACTTTGGATTCAGTTGTTCTTAATAAATATGACCCAAAGGTAACAACCATTATATTAGCGGATAGTATTCAAACACACAAAAGTTCTGTTTTTTCTGATTCCCAGGGTCAGAGAGAGGCAATCCTTTTGTTCAGGCCGGGGACAAATGCCAAAATACATTTGCCGGATGGAAGTATAATAGAGAAAGATACTTTCAATGTTAGAGCAACTGAATTTACTTTTGGTGATTTAGGTTATGCGTCAATGCCGGCAAACTTACCCTCTGGAACAGATTATACCTATTGTGTTGAACTCTCTGTTGATGAAGCAGGAAGCAATAATTCTAAAATTGTTGAATTCAATAAACCGGTTACATTCTACCTTGATAATTATTACGGTTTTCCGGCGGGAACAATTGTTCCAAGTGGATATTATAATAAAGAAAAAGCTGAGTGGAACGGATGCGAGAATGGTATAGTTATAGATATTCTGGGGAAAGCCAACAATAAAGCATTAATTGATATTAACGGTGATGGTGAAATTGATTGCCCCGATTCGCTCGCTTTCTTTAATATTGATAGTCTTGAACTTCAAAAAATCGCGCAGCTATATTCAGTAGGCCAGAGTGTTTGGCGTGTTCCTTTTATGCATTTTTCAACATATGATTTGAACTTTTCCTGGGATTTCCTTCCCCAGAAAGATCTGATAAAGAGCAATAATAAAGTTGACGATGACAAAGAAGATATCGATTGCGGTTCTATCATAGGGGTTAATAATAGAACACTTGGGGAGGTTTATAAGTTTGTGAATACGCCTTTCAGCTTAGTCTATAATACCAAATCAAAATTTAATAATAGGCTTACAGTAATGCATCCGCAGATAGCTGAAATAGGTATCGACTCAACTATTTTACATCTTAAGATAGCCGGCAAACATTATCAGAAGGTATGCAAGGAAGAAGATTATGCAAGGGAAGTAAGCATATTGTGGGACGGCAAGGATGCTTATGGGAGAAAAGTGATTGGCAAGCAACCCGCAACATATTATTTAGAATATTATACACATGTTACTGAATATAAAATAACAACATTTAAGGACTGGGACTTCAAAGATGCACTTTACTCAAGGATTGAAGCAGTGTTTGCAAACGTTGTAATATATAGAGGGGGTGGAGGGAGTAGAGGGGGTTACAAGATGAACCCGCCCGAGAAAAGGGAAATAAACAGAATCATCCCAATCCCAATAATAAGAGAGAGCAAGCAAACATATTTGGGAGCATATGAAGTTGCAGACAACTTTGAATTCGGAGGATGGAGTCTTAATCTGAACCACAGGTACGATCCAATTGGAAATGAGATACTTACTGGTTCAGGAGAAACTTTCAGCTCTGACCTTAGCAGTTACAAATTTGATACTAATGAAATATATAATGGTGGATGGGCAATTATAAAGGATTATGCCTTTGACAGCGAAAACAGAATGTACATATTAGAAAATAATGCAGTTTGCCGAATTGAAGATAACATAAAACGATATCTTTATCAGAGCGTATATTATGGTGGAGTAGATTGTGGTCTGAATTCAGTAAGTATACCGCTGAGGTCAATGATTACGTCTGACCATATAGAAGAAGATTTTCCATTCATTGACCCTATAAGTATGGTAATTTGCAAAGATAATTCCATTTTAATTGCAGATAGAGGAGCTCATAAAATATTCCGTTTAAATGCTGATAGCACAATAACTGTTATTGCGGGAACAGGTGTTGCGGGATACTCAGGAGACTCAGATTCAGCTAAGAATGCTCAGATAAACACACCTGTAGGTATTGATGTAACCGAAAACGGGGAAATATTATTTTGTGATTCCGGGAATGGGTGTATTAGAAAGATTAATAATGACGGGAAAATATATACTTTTGCAGGGATTGGAAACGGCCCCGATTCTTTAGATAATGTAGCAATTTATTATGCATCGCTCGGGACACCAGAATATCTAAAAATTGTAGGAAACGAAGTTTATTTTACAGATTCACAGACAGGGAAGCTGCGAAAGATAAACAAAAGTGGAATAATAACAACAATTGCAGGTTCCGATACGGCTGTTCAATTTGTAGAAGGAACATTGGCAAATCAAACAAAATTATTATATCCGGGAAGATTTATTGTTAATAAAGATGGCTCGATTCTACTTAATGATGATGGGCAGAGTAAAACCTTGATAATAAGTAAAGAAGGTTATATTACTTCAAAGAGCGAAGAACGTGTAGAATATACTAGATCGGGCCCATCTATTCAAACTTATTTCTATTATTATCCATTGCTTATGAACGATAGAGAGAGAAAAATATATTCCGTGGAAGATTCGAGAATAATACGTAGATGGAAGTATCCATTCGAAATGGATTTTTCAAAAACAATAATTTCGCCTGATGCCTCTCAACTTTGGTTGTTTAACAAAAATTACCGTCATATTAAAACAATATCAGCAATTAATTATAAAGAACTTTTGAGATTTGAATATTTTAAAAACAGAGTAAGTTCAATTGAGGACATTAACAATAACACTTATATTTTTGAAAGAGACACTACGGGAAACTTAAAAGGTTTTTTGAATGCATATAATCAGAAATATACCATAACACTGGATACAAATAAATTAATTTCTAGCATCACAAATCCGGCAAACGAAACCACATCCTTTGAGTACGATAATAATGGGCTTTTAACTAAGTTGATTGAACCTAAAGGTGGGGAGCATATTTTTGTATATGATTCTTTATCCGGTGAATTAATAAAAGATATTGACCCAGCCGGTGGTTTTACTGAGTTAATCCAAGATAAAGGATACTACAAGGTTACAACCAAAAGCGCTATGGGTAAAGAAAAATCGCATCGGTTCTTTAATTTCGGGGGAAGGGACTTTGTAGGAAAAGAAGTAATTACTCCGGATGGTTTAGCTGCTACAACAAAATATTGGAATAATGGAGTAATTGAGCAGTTTAATCCGGATGGCACTCATACTAAATATTATCCCGGTGAACACCCTCATTACAGCTACAGTGTCAATGTCTTAAAAGCATATCAAATCAACCAACCTTCCGGACTTAAGAGCGAATTGTATCACAATATAGCGTTGACACAGTTTGAGGGAACAATGCTTATCGGTCAGGTAGATTCTTTTATTGTAAACGGAAAATTAAGTTTAAGTGAATATGATGGCATTTTAAGAAGAAGTAGAATCGTTTCCTCAATGGGAAAAATTTCTGAAACTTATTTCGACAGTATTGGAAGACCAATTTCTATCCATATCAACGGATTGAATGATGTCTCGGTCAATTACGATAGTAAAGGGCGGATTACTTCAGCAGTGCAGGGGGGTAGAGAAAGCGAAATCACATACAATAGCCTGGGTTTCGTAAGTCAAACCACCGACCCTCTTAACCGCATCCAGCAGTTTGAGTATGATGCGATGGGCAGAGTAACCCGTCAGGTACTTTCGAACGGAAAGGAAATAAATTATACTTATGATGCAAACGGAAATATGACATCTCTTACTCCTCCCGGGAAAGCTCCTCATTTGTTTGAGCATACGGTAATAGATCAGGTTCAGGGATATCTTCCTCCCCAAACAGAGGACAGCTCTGGCGTTATAAGATACTTCTACAATCTCGATCGTCAGCTTCTCCGCACTCTTCAACCCGATGGCAGAAGCATAGAAATAGTATATGACTCCTCTTCCTGCGGTTGCGGAAGCAGCGAAAGAATAAGCCGTCTGATATTTGACAGAGGCGAGATTAAGTACGAGTATTACTCTGCAACCGGAAACTTAAGCAGAGTAATATCGCCGGATTCAAATTCAATAAGTTATCAGTATGATGGCAGTCTGTTAACAGAACTTAAGACAGAAGGACTTGTAAACGGAAAGCTGAACTTTGAGTACAATAACGATTTCAACGTTGTAAAAGCAACAATAAATGATAGTATTGAAATTGATTACGAATACAGCGATGACGGCGAGATATTAAAAGCGGGAGAAACAACATTCAGTTACAATGCTGAAAACGGTTTGCCTTTAGGAACACAAACCGGAAACGTAACAACAGCATATGCATATAACGGATATGGAGAAGTAACCGAATATACTGCCAAATACCAAAATGCAGAGCTGTTCAAAACATTATACGAAAGAGATAACTCTGGCAGAATAACAAAGAAAACCGAAACCACAGACAACAGCACAACAGTCTGGGAATATGAATACAATACAATAGGTTATCTTGTAAGCACAAAGAAAAACGGCGTAATAACAAACCAATACAGCTATGATGATAACGGAAACAGAACAGCAACCGCAGTAATAGATACAGCAGCTTATGATGAACAGGACAGGATGCTCCACTACGGAGAAGCAGAATATGTTTACGGTAAGAACGGAGATTTAAGAGCAAAGATTGAAGGATCGGATACAACCAAGTACGATTATGATAATATGGGCAACCTTCGTTCTGTAGTTTTGCCAAACGGTAATTTAATTGAATACATCATAGATGCAAACGGAAGGAGGATAGCCAAAAAAGTTAATGGAGAAATACAGAAAAAATGGCTATATTCCGGAGGTTTATTACCGATAGCTGAAGTTGACAGCACAGATGAAGTCAAAGTTCTTTACGGTTCCGGATACATTACAAAGAATGATACCATCTATAAAGTTGTAACAGATCATTTAGGTAGTGTAAGAATGATTGTAAATGCAGGAACTGGTGAAGTAGTCCAGAAAATAGATTATGATGAATTTGGCAATATAACAAGCGTTCTTAATAATGATGAGTTCACAGATATTGGCTTCGCAGGCGGATTATACGACAACGAAACCGGCCTAACCAGATTCGGTGCGAGAGATTTTGATCCGGAAACCGGAAGATGGACAAGCAAAGACCCGATTCTCTTTGAAGGAGGTACTTCAAACTTATACGAATACTGTGGAAACGATCCAATAAATTCAATTGATCCTGAAGGATTGATGGATCTAATTGATGTACGTGATTTCACTGCCGGAGTAATAAGTAATTTATCATTCGGTGCAACAGATTGGTTATTGGGTCAAATGGGTGATTTAGGTGAATTTAATCCTTGCTCAGAATCTTATAGCAATGGAGAATGGGCTGGAACTGCAGCAGGAATGTTAATTGGTGGAGCAAGTGGAACAAAGGCTGCTATGAAAAATTTGGGTAAAACAGGTTTTGAATTTTCTCATTGGATTCCCAAAAGAGCTTTTAAAAATCTACCAAGTGAATTAAATAAATTAGGGAAATTGAAAAGTGCATTTAATGGTAATGTTGTATCAAAAGAATTTCATGCATTAACAGATAATTTTAGGCATAACTTTATGAATATGGCATGGAAAGAATCAAATAAAGCTGTAAATCCAGCACTTCAACAAATATTAAGAATTCCTTGGACATATGGTGGAGCAGTAGGCGGAAGTTTAACAAGTCTTAATATCTTCAATTAAGGTGTATAAATGAAAATATTAAAAAAATTATTTCCTGTATTATATAAATATGAAGAACAAATACTTAAAAGTGTTGAAAAAAAATTAAATGGAATAGCGAAAGATATTTATAGAAAACAAATAAACTCATATAATAAGGTGCAAAGATTTCGTGAGAGTAAAGAAGTAAATTTATATAGCCAAAAATATTTTAAAATTAAATTTGATGAAAGTATTAAGTTTCCTATTAGATTGGAAGAAGTAAAATTTGCTTTAGTATCTATAACAACCAACATTCAATTAAAGTTGAAAGTTGAAATATGGATAGTAAATGGTAGGATATTTTCATTAAACTTTAATAAATCGCCTAAGGTACTGAAAGAGAATCCTTATGAAATTACTGATATCAAAATATTAGTAGATCCAATGAATGAGTGTATTGTAAATGAAATTGAAGCAAGATATACGCAAATAGAATTCTGGTTGAATAAAAATTCAATTTCTTTGAGCATAGGCAAAGTATATGAGTCAATAAAGAATTCAGATAAGCGAAATTCTTTTAACAACAATGAAATAAATTATCCATCAGATTATTTAGAAATGTTAGATTATTGTGATGGTTTTATTTCTGATGAATTTGAGATCTATGGTTTGCACAATATAAGAGAAATAAATACAGAAAAGAATAAATATTTTATAATTGCTGAATGCGGAAAAGAATTTATTCTTGTTTTATGTGCTAAGCCAAATAACGGACACATATACTTAATAGACCAGTCTGATGATTCCGAAGAAATAAAAGACTTAGGTGAATCATTTGCAGTTGCTTTAAAAGAATATATACTAATTGTAAAGGAATAATAAATTTCTCAAAGGTTGTTACCCGTAGCAGAAACAGACAGTCTGGATAACATAACCGTTCTTTACGGTTCCGGATACATTACAAAGAATGATACAATCTATAAAGTTGTAACAGATCATTTAGGTAGTGTAA
>CAZOZP010000075.1:0-14343 GCA_964584325.1 uncultured Melioribacteraceae bacterium | reverse complement strand
GCCTGTGAATTCTTATTATTTTCAGAGCGTAAGCACGACCGTCGTGAGTAAGCTTAATTTCTCCGCCCGTTGTTTTAGCAAGTTTGCTGCTTTCCAGAGCCGCGGCGGTTTTCGATGCCTTTTCAACAGATATATTCAGATGTCCCGCCAAACTGCTCAAGCTGCAGGAATTATGCCTGTACTCGCAATCATAAATAAACTTAAGCGCATCTTCAGATTCAGTTCTGCGCGAGGAGCGCATAAGTCTTTTTAATATATAAAATAACCCCCTGCGTGGCCAGAATGCAATTATGGAAAGAATAATTATTGTTGTTCCGGCTATTAGATATTCTGAAGGACTCAATTCAATTCTCCTGTTTTATTAACCGTAATAAAAAACCACGGTACCAAATACAAACATAATTTCAAGCCTTCCGATTGTCAAGTTATCTTTATCTATGAGCAAAAGAAATCGTTTATCCCAAATTATTCGTTAGAAAATCTTTATCACTGAATACCATTGCAAAGAAAGAATAATTTGGGTAACCCCGCCTTACAAAATCTTATCCCGCATTTTGCGGGATTTAGATTTTGTTAGGCGATTTGTCATTACTTTCTTCCTCAATGACAAATTTGGGTTTATCAGATTGTTCTATATAAACAGATACGCTAACTTATTTTTTTATTTATTAAGGACGCAAGTTTTTGTAAATTTGGCCAGGTGTTATGCCGGATAAACACTTGTTTATCCCCCTTATTTTACCGGAACGCGATAAAAGGAGTAAAGTTTGAGCCTGAAAAATGATTTATTTATTAAAGCCTGTTACAGAATGCCTGTTGAACGTACCCCAATCTGGGTAATGCGTCAGGCCGGAAGGTATCTTCCGGAATATCGTGCGGTGAGAGCTAAAGCCGATTTTCTTACTATGTGCAAAACTCCATCGCTCGCGGCAGAAGTAACACTTCAGCCTGTAGATTTAATAGGAGTTGATGCGGCAATTCTTTTCTCTGATATACTTGTTATTCCCGAAGCTATGGGTATGGAACTTATAATGAACGAAGGAAAAGGACCCCAGTTCCCTTCACCTGTCCGCTCTCATTCCGATTTTAAAAAACTTCGCAGAATAGATCCTGCTTCCGACCTTAAATATGTGCTTGAAGCAGTAACTCTTGTTAAAAGAGAACTTGACGGGAGAGTTCCGCTAATCGGATTCAGCGGTTCGCCCTGGACACTTCTTACATATATGGTAGAAGGATTCGGCTCTAAGAATTTCAGCGTTGTTAAAAAAATGATTTACGAAGATCCTGATCTTGCGCACGAAATTCTCGATTTTATTGCTTCTGCTGTTGCCGGCTATCTGAAGGCAAAAATAGAAGCCGGTGTTAATGCTGTTCAGTTATTTGACTCCTGGGGCGGAATACTTTCTCCTGCGGCTTTTAACGAGTTCTCCCTTTATTATATAAGCCGTATTATTTCGGAAATCAAAACTCAGGGAGTTCCGGTAATTGTTTTTGCAAAAGGAGTACACGAAAATCTCAGAAGTATTTCGAATTGCGGTGCTGATGTAATCGGTTTGGACTGGACTTTCGATTTGGGTTCGGTGCGAAGCAAATTCGGCGAAAAGACTGCACTTCAGGGGAATCTGGATCCTTCAATTCTTCTTGCAGGTAAAGATTCCATTCAGAAAGCCGCGGCTTCTGTTCTTAAATCCTACGGAGAAGGCAGCGGACATATATTTAATCTCGGACACGGAATTCTTCCTGAAACAAATCCGGATAACCTCAGATTTCTTGTTGATTACATAAAAACTGAAAGTCCGAAATTCCATAAGGAAAATGATGATTGATATAGATATTGCTTTAATCAGAAAATACGATAAACCAGGTCCGCGTTATACCAGTTATCCCACGGCTCCGCATTTTTCGGAGAGTTTCGGCCGGGAAAACTTTTTGGAAGCATTAAGGCTTAACAATTATCCGGGCAATACTAATCCGCTTTCGCTTTACTTTCACCTGCCTTTTTGTGATACACAGTGCTATTTTTGCGGCTGCAGTATGATTCTGAGTAAAAATCGCGGACGAATAAACACATATGTTAAATATCTAATTAAAGAAATAGATTTATTTATAAAGAATATTGATTCATCGCGAAGGGTAAACCAAATCCATTGGGGCGGAGGAACTCCAACTCATCTGCTTCCCGAAGAAATTCTTGAACTTGCCGGTGCAATAAGAAGCAGATTCAATATTTCACACAATTCTGAATCCGGCTGCGAGATTGATCCGAGAGAACTGACTAAAACTCATCTTGAAGCGCTCAGAGAATCCGGTTTCAATAGAATCAGCATGGGCGTGCAGGATTTTTCAGAAAAAGTTCAGAGAGCGGTAAACAGAATTCAGCCTGAAGAAATGACGCTTGAAGTTGTTGAGTGGGTAAGAGATTTAGGATTTTCGAGTCTAAACATAGATCTTATGTATGGTCTGCCCTTCCAGACAGAAGAAAGTTTTAATTTAAGTGTAGATAAAGTAATTGATATTCGTCCGGAAAGAATAGCTCTCTTTAATTATGCTCACCTTCCCTGGCTAAAAAAGCATATGACTCTGATAAAAGAGCAAGACCTTCCTTCGGCAGAAGAAAAACTTCAGATATTCAAATCAGCCGCTGAAAAACTCACTTCCGCGGGATATATATTTATCGGAATGGATCATTTTGCTCTTCCTGAGGATGAACTTTCTGTTGCATTGAATTACAAAAAGCTTTACAGAAATTTCCAGGGATACAGTACAAATGCAGGCGCAGACCTATACGGTTTCGGCATTACGTCAATCGGAAATTTTGATGATATATATTCTCAAAATCTGAAAACCGAGAAGGAATACTACGATAGAATTGACAAAAACGAATTTGCGGTATTTAAAGGCTACAAACTTAACGAAGACGATCTTCTTAGAAGAAGAGTAATCAGCAAAATAATGTGCGATTTTGAAATTGATTTCAAAATGACCGATGACAATTACGGTGTATTATTCAAAGACTATTTTTCCGATTCTCTGAAATTGCTTAAAACTTTTCAGGAAGACGGACTGATAGAAATGGATTCAGAAAAAATCCGGGTAACGGGAAAAGGCAGATTCCTGATAAGAAACATTGCTATGTGTTTCGATGCTTTTCTTTTAAACAAGGAAGACAACACCCGATACTCTCGCACAATCTGAGGAATTATGAAGAAAATTTGCATAGTGCTTTTTAATCTGGGAGGTCCGGATTCCTTGCAGGCCGTACAGCCCTTTTTATTTAATCTGTTCAGTGATAAAGACATTTTCAGACTTCCGTTCGGTCAGAAGCTTTTTGCAGGAATAATTTCATCGCGCCGTGCTCCGAAAATAATTGAAGAATACAGGCAGATAGGCGGAAGTTCCCCGATTAACAAGTGGACTGAAATTCAAAGATCTATGCTCGAAAAATCTCTTAAAGAAACTTACCCGGAGATAGAAGTTTTTACGGCAATGAGGTACTGGAATCCGTTAACTAAAGAAACTGCCGGAATAATCAGAAACAAATTTTTTGACAGAATAATTCTTCTGCCTTTATACCCTCATTATTCAATAAGCACAACCGGCTCATCTTTCAATGAATGGAAAAGATGTTTCGGGGAAGACAAACGTGCAGTATTCATAAATAACTATTGTGATAATGAAGATTATATTGAAGCACTGAATGAGCGAATAGATAAGGCTATAGAAGAGAGCGAGATATCTATACGAAGTAATTTACAACTTGTGTTCAGTGCCCACGGAACACCTGTGAGCATGGTGAAAAGCGGAGATCCTTACAGCATTCAAATCGAAAAGACTGTAAGAAGCATAATGGAAAAACGAAAACAAAGTCACGAGTGGCATTTATGTTTTCAGAGTAAAGTGGGTCCGGTTAAATGGCTTGAACCTTCAACCGAAAACACGATAAAAAAACTTGCAGCTGAAGGCAAAAAAAATCTTATTATTATTCCTGTAAGTTTTGTTTCGGACCATATCGAAACACTCTACGAACTTGATATTGAGTACAGACATACAGCAAAGGAATCAGGTATAGAAAGTTATAAAGTAATTCAGGGCTTAAATGATTCGCCGTTATTCATTAATGCATTAAAGAAAATTGTATTATCGGAAATAAAATGAACAAGGGAAAAATTGTAATTATCGGAGCAGGAATATCCGGAATGGCAACAGCCGCTTTTCTGAAACTAAGAGGATTAGATGTTCTTGTAATTGAAGAAGCCTCAAAGCCCGGCGGAAAAATGATAAGTCTTTCGGCAAACGAATATACAGTGGATCTCGGTCCAAACAGCGGACTCGAGACTTCCCCTCACATAAAAACACTTGTTGATTATGCAGGTCTCGGAAATGAGTTTATTTATTCAAATCCCGCAGCCGCAAAAAGATATATTTTCAGAAACGGGAATCTGCACTGCCTTGCCCCCTCACCTGCGATTATGCTTAAAACTAAACTCTTCTCCTTCCGCGGCAAGCTAAGAATATTAAAAGAGCCATTCGTGGGAAAATCTGATGACGGCTGGTATCAAAGCATAGCAGATTTTGTAAGACGCAGACTTGGCGAAGAATTTCTTGATTATGCAATAGATCCTTTCATTTCCGGAGTATTTGCCGGTGACCCGGAAAAGCTGAGCGTAAAATCTGCCTTTCCCAAACTATACAGACTTGAAGAAGTTTACGGCGGTTTAATAAAAGGAATGATAAAAGGAGCAAGAGAAAGAAAGAAGTCGGGTGAGACTTCAAAACAGCACGCAAAAATGTTCTCTTTTATCAACGGGATGCAGAGTCTGCCATTAGCCCTGCACCAAAAATTAAGTAATTCAGTGCTTCTAGATACATCAGTTAAACGCATTACAAAAGACTCAGACAAATATATCATTCAAACAGTATCTGGCTTGGGAGAGTCCGCAGTTATTGCTGCAGATTGTGTGATATCAACAATTCCGGCATATTCATTAAGCAATATTATCGGATTCGGAGAGAGCAGCATTATCGAAAGATTGAAAGCAGTTTATTATCCCCCGGTTAAAGTTTCATACTTAGGCTTCAACACATCTGATTTAGGAATAAAACCTGACGGCTTCGGATTTCTGATACCGTCTAAGGAAAAGAAAAAATTTCTCGGAGCTATCTGGAGTTCGGCAATATTCCCTAACCGTGCTCCCGAAGGTATTTCCTCGTTCACATTGTTTACCGGAGGAGCAAAAGCCGGTATAACGGACTTCAATGATGTACTCGCGAAAGATGTTCTAAAAGAATTTACCGAAATAATGCAAACCGCTTCTGCACCTGTTTATCAAAAAGAGATGTACTGGCCTAAAGCAATTCCGCAGTACAATATAGGTTACATTGAGTATGAAAATGCATTCAGTGAATTCGAAAACAGCAATTTCGGATTTTTCATAAGCGGAAATTTCAGAGGCGGAATATCCGTTGGCGACTGCATTAAATCTGCAAACGAATTATCCGAAAGAATTGCAGAAAGATAAAAACTCAATGTGTTTTCTGTATGAGCGTATCGCATACGCCCCTTTATTCAGATAGCATCAATATCATTCAATTTCGGGGTTTTGTCCGGCAACACTTTGAACTTAGAACTCCCTCAATTTCATTATAAAGTGTGGCTCTAATAACCACGGCGCTTTAGAGGCTGTCTCTCAAAAGGATCTTTCATTTGGCTGATTTGAGACAGCCTCCGGCTCTGTTATTTTAGCAGCATGAGCTTCTTCACAGCTGAATATTCTCCTGCATGAATCTTATACAGATACACTCCGCTTGCAAGTCCGGATGTTGCATCAAATTTGACTTTATGGTAGCCCGCTTTCATTTCTCCATCGATTAATGATACCACTTCTTGTCCTAAGAGATTGTAAACTTTAAGCTTTACATCTGAATCATTAGGCAATGAAAATTCAATTATTGTAGAAGGATTAAACGGATTAGGATAGTTCTGAGACAATGAAAACTCTGCCGGGATTGCCGAAAGTTCCACAGTTATTTCCTCAGAATATGTAAATTTTCCGTCCAGATCTAATTGTTTCAAACGGTAGCTTCGTTTACGCTCTTCTATCTGAGAATTATCCGTGAATAAATAAGATTTCGGTATGTTCGAATTCCCCGCACCTTCAATAAATCCGATCTTTTCCCATTTTTCATTAACCGGTAACAATTGACCGGTTATCATTACTCTTTCTATCTCAAAACCATAGTTATTGATTTCTGTTTCAGTCTGCCAGTTTAGAATAACTTTCCCTTCATTAACAGAAGCCGAAAATGCAGTTAGTTCAACAGGAAGTTCTTCAGATACTAATGCCGCGGCAACATCCATTTTCCCGTTACCCCAGGTATTATTCGGTAAAGCTCCTGTTTCTGCTGAAGATGCGGCAGTATTTACGATTGCATCATAAATATTTTGCGCCGTTGCCGCAGGTTCTTTTTGTTTAAGCAATGCAGCTGCTCCTGCTGCAATCGGACAGGCCATACTGGTTCCCTGCATAACAAGATAGTTTGCATCACCGGCACTTGTAACTCCGTCATCATCAATCCATGAACCACCGGGCGAAGTATAAACATCCCTGTCTCTTAGTGAAATAATTGCCGTTCCCGGTGCGCAAATATTCGGTTTCAAAACACCTCCGTTAACTCTCGGGCCCCGGCTGGAAAACACAGCAATATCATTCAAAGGGTTTGCACCGTTATATGCATAAGGGCCGGTTCCGTCATAACTTATCCAGTTTGCTCTTGAAGAATATGCTCCCACTGCAAATGCATTATCTGCAGATGCAGGCTGGCCTATAGTGTAAAAAGGATCCGGATTGTTAAATGTTGTAATGCCATAACCGTAATTATCAAAATAAATATGGAAATCCTGCGAATTCGGGGAATCATTTATTACCCTTAGATAATACACACCGGCTGAAGTGAATAGATTGTAATATGAATATTTCGATTCTGTTCCTCTTGCACTTTCCGTAGTTTCTTGTTGAACAATGTCTGTTGTAATCTTTTGCTCGGCAGAATTGTAGTAATTCATATATAAATTATTTCTTGATGCACCGTCGAACCAGACCAAATTATAAGTCAGCGTTCCGCTTTCAGGTGCCGTAACAGCAATTAGATCTGTTGAATCGTTTCCGGCAACTGTTCCGGAATAATGCTGTCTGGCCGCACCGTTATTTCCTGCTGAAATAAAGAATGGTTTGCCCTGACTGAATACCCAGTCTGCAGTCTGTTCAACGGAAGAACTCCCGTCGTGATGTGCATACCAGCCGCCGTAACTCATAGTGAGAATATCAGCATCATAAACATTCACCGCCGCCTGCATTGCTCCTATCATAGCATCGCCTGTTGAACTCGATGAGACATCCCCCCCGATTTTCAGAAACACAAGATCAGCACCCGGTGCCATTCCTTTAAACGCCGTGCTTCCGTTCCCGTCATTTGTTCTTCCTTCTGAATAATATCCTCTGGCAAGCACAGATCCGGCTACGTGTGTTCCGTGACCTGAAGTTATATTGGCAACATCTGTATCAGTTGATGCCGGATAGGCCGAATAATCCATTTTTTCAAAAACTGCCGGAAGCTCTGTTCCCATAAATGAAGTATCAATACCGGAATCAAGCACCGCTATTTTTACACCGGTTCCGTCATACAATCCCGGCATTGCCCAGACATCATCTGCATTTATCGATATTGCACCGAAATTATTCTGCGGTGTATTCTGGTATTCGGAAGTATCCATCTTTTTAACGTAGGCGAGCGAAAGTACTTCATTCAGTTTGTTGGCGGGCATACGCGCAAGGAAAAAACCCAGAGGATGATTTGTGAGAGGAGGAATCCAGCTCCCGGGATAACAAATCACTCCGAGAGATTCCAGTTCAGTAATTTGACTTGCCGATGGACTGTTTGCTAAATAAATTGCAACTGTTTCGTATGGCACCGGAATATCTTCATCAGAATTTGCAGCCATATCCGCTTTGTATTCAGACATCTTCCTGCTGATATTAAAACTAAGTTTTCCGCTTAGAATTTTGCTTTTTACTGATGCCGGCGGAGTTATTATCGCATCCGGATTTAGAAACACATTATTATTAACGCTTCCCGGATTCTGTGCAATGATTGCTGAATATAATAAGACAGCTAAAACTGTAACATTAAATATTTTCATTTTTTACCCCTTATTAATTTATAGTTTAATCTCTTCCATTCCGTCTGAGTAACGTGCAAATCTTCCCATTGTCTTAGGATGAACATTGTCATAATCAGGCCAGGGCCATCCTCCGAATTCTGTTTCTTTATAGTCGCTGAATGCCTTCAATATTTCATCATAAGTATTCATTACAAAAGGTCCGTGCTGTACTACCGGTTCATTGATAGGTCTGCTTTGCAGCAGCAATACAGAGGCACCGCTTTCTCCGGCTTTTATGTCAATTTTATGGTCAGACAATAGATCAACCGCATGATATTCGGGAATTATTTTTCCTGATACTTTTAGTCCGGTTCCTCTGTAGTAATAGAGCGACCGGCTTAATCCTGCTGAGGCCTGCGGCAATGTCCATTCTGCCCCTGGCTGCATATTGATAATCATAATTGCTGTTTCATTTACAGAATCCGCTGCCCAGGAATCCGGGGCAGGCAATGGGGCAGAAATTTCTTTTAACTTTCCAGCAATAATCGTTACTTCTGTCTCCTTTCCTGAATTGTCTGAAAAAACAGGTTTTGGAATTTCTTCATTCCAAAGCATTTTATAAAAAGGGTTGCAGAATTTTTTAGATTTCGGGAGGTTAAGCCATATCTGGAATAGTTCAAGGTGGTTTTCTTCATCTTCCTTGAGTAAAGGAAACATTTCTGCGTGCTGCAAGCCAGCTCCGGCAGTCATCCATTGTACATCTCCGTTGCCATATCTGCCGGAAGCTCCGTGAGAATCTGAATGGTCAACCATCCCTTCCAATACAACTGTTATAGTTTCGAATCCTCTGTGAGGATGTGCAGGAAATCCGGGAATAGTATCTCCGTGATACATACGCCAGGGGTTTGAAGTATCGAAATCGTGCCCGATGTTTCTTCCTTTTAATGATTCCGCAGGACCTAAGTTTTTGTTCCCTTTCGGATACTTATCGAGATGATGAACGCAGAAAAGAAAAGGCCCTCTTGTTTCCCAGGTAAAACCCAGATGCCGTGTTTTGATTATCGGACTCCCGTCCATCATCTCCCCCTTCAATCACTCAATCAGTTTGAGTTCTTTCAATATATTTATAATTTTGTGCTTATCGATCGGCTTAAATAAGTATGTTGTGCAGCCACCGTGATAATAAGCTTCAATAACTTCCTTCGGATTATCAAGTGCAGTAACCATAATAATCTTAGTCTCTTCCTTTGAACTTATGTTTCTGGCTTTTTCATTCTGTCTGATAATTTTCAGTGCCTCCTTACCATCCATTTCCGGCATCATAATATCAAGACAGATAAGGTCATAAGGGGTTTCGTCTTCTATAGCAAGATTAAATGCCTGAACAGCTTCCTTGCCGTTTACAACAGTATCTACTTGTCCGTAGGGTGATAAAATTTTCTTCAGGATCATCCTGCTTATAAAATCGTCTTCAACTACCAGTGTTTTCATAATCCCCTTCTAGTTTCTAAAGCTTATTAAAAAATACGAAATATTTCTGTTTATTGAAATTTTTCTATTGAAGAAAAATTCTTTTTCAGGATGATGAATAATTCATAATGTTTGCCGCAATAGATTCAAGCGGAAGAGTTTTCAGAACACCGCCGGCTTTAATTGCTTCATTCGGCATACCGAATACAACGCTTGTTTTCTCATCCTGTGCAATTGTAACCGCTCCGCTTTCCTTAAGTTCAAGCATTCCCTTGGCACCGTCATCCCCCATACCCGTTAGAATTACTCCTATTGCATTTTTTCCGGCGTACCTTGCCGCCGAGCGAAACAAAACATCTACGGAAGGTCTGTGCCTGCTAACCAGAGGTCCTTCTTTAATTTCAACATAATACCTGGCTCCGCTTCTTTTAAGCAAAAGGTGATGATTTCCGGGGGCTATCAGAACCCGGCCTCTTATAACTGAATCTCCGTCTGAGGCCTCCTTTACAGATACAGTACAAATATCGTTAAGTCTGTTTGCAAAGGAACGCGTAAAATGTTCCGGCATGTGCTGTACTATAACTATTCCCGGGGTATCCCCCGGCAGACTCTCCAGAATAATTTTCAAAGCTTCAGTACCCCCTGTTGAAGCCCCTATTACAACAATCTTTTCCGTAGTTTCTATCATTGCCTTGGAAGCAGACCTGGCTATTACTGCATCGGCGGTAAGTTTAGGTGCTACTGTTTTAAGCAAAGATATTTTTCTTGATAAATCTGAAGACGCCGCGGCTTTCACGGCATCGCAAATCTGAATTGAAGATTCCATCAGGAACTGCTTTGTCCCCAGCTTAGGCTTTTGAATTATTTCAACAGCTCCCAGTTCAAGAGCTTTTAGTCCGGAATCGCTTGCACTGCCGCTAAGGCTAGAGCAGATAATAACCGGTATCGGTTTCTGCGACATTATCTTTTCAAGAAAAGTAAGTCCGTCCATACGCGGCATTTCTATATCAAGAGTAATTACATCAGGAATATCCAGTTTGATTTTTTCTACTGCTATAAAAGGATCGGATGCGGATCCGATTACTTCAATTTCTTTATCGGAAGACAATATTTCAGTTAAGGTCTGCCTCACTACCGCAGAATCATCAACTATCAGTACTTTTATTTTTTTTCCGGATTTCATTCTTAAGCCTTTCTGTAAACTGTGGCTGCTGCTCTTGCAAGATTTATGCTCATTCCTGAAATTGTTTCTGAATGCCCTAAGAAAAGATATCCGCCGGGATTCAGATAATCGGCCAATTTGTTGATTACTCTTTCCTGTGTTTTCCTGTCGAAATAAATCAGAACATTTCGGCAGAAAATGCAGTCAAATTTTCTATCGAAGGGGAAAGCATTGTCCATTAAATTAATACGCCTGAAATTAATTTTCTTCCTTATTTCAGGCACTATTCTTACAATATCCGCTTCTCTGGTTTTAGATTTAAGAAGGTATTTCTTTCTCAGCGGCTCCGGAATTCCTTCAATGTCTGTATTTGTGTAAATTCCGAGTCTTGCCTTATTGAGAACTATTGTTGATATATCCGATGCCGTAATAGAGTAATCCATCTTGAAACTGTTTCTTAGTTCATCAAGAAGAATTGCCAGTGAGTAGGGTTCTTCTCCCGTTGAACAAGCTGAACTCCATAATTCAAAAACCGGCTTTCCGGATTCAGCAAACTCAGGAATTACGGTAGATTTCAGAAACTCAAAATGTGGTTCTTCTCTGAAGAAATCAGTTTTATTGGTAGTAAGCACGTTCACAAGCTCATCGAATTCCTCGGCACGGCCTTCTTCAGTATTCACATAATTCAGATAGTCTTTAACTCTATTGTAGTTCTTTTCTCTTAGCCTTTTTTTTATTCTGCCTTCAACCATGCTTTTCTTTTCTTCAGGAAGGCGGATGCCGCAATAATCATAAATCATTGCGGCCAGCTTTTTATAATCGTTATTCGATATTTCAGTTGAAATTTCCGTAACAAGCATATCCGTTCCGCTTTAAGAATCCATTCCCCCGGCTTCCTGAACAAGAAGAAGTTCTTCAGCCGAGAAAACCTTGTCTATATCCAGAATCATCAGGAAATTATCGTCCCGTTTACCCATTCCTTTCAAGAACTCGGCTCTAAACCTGGTTCCGAGTTTAGGAGCGGGTTCAATTTGGTCCGGTTCCAGTTCAAAGACTTCCTGCACAGAATCAGCTAATGCGCCGAGTACCAAAAGTTCGCTGTCTAAAAGTATTTCCAGAACAATAATACAGGTATTTATCGTAGTTTCAGTCTTAGACATTCCGAACTTAAGCCTTAAGTCTATCACCGGCACCACGCTGCCGCGCAGATTTATAACTCCCCTCATATACTCGGGAGTTTTTGGTATTTTAGTTATTGTTGTATAATCAAGCACTTCTCTTACTTTAGCCACATCAACGGTAAAGAGTTCGTTATCCAGCTTAAACGTAAGGTAAGGTCTTGTTTCAGATATTTCATTTATCATTTTTTCCTCTCATTTTAGATTTCAGAATAATATGAATTCGATTCATCAATATTTTTCGAAATCTTTATCAAGATCATCAGCCGGAGAATCCAGATCAATTACAAAGCCTTTTGACTTTGATTTATCTTCGTGTTTACCTGCAAGCAATTTACTTTTCTGTTTCTGTGCCGGAGCTGCTATTCTGGCATTTCTTGAAGTATCCCCGACTCTAAAGAAAGAAATGGTATTCTGGAGCTGTTC
This sequence comes from uncultured Melioribacteraceae bacterium, assembly GCA_964584325.1. GTDB lineage: Bacteria > Bacteroidota > Ignavibacteria > Ignavibacteriales > Melioribacteraceae > CAZOZP01. The sequence goes on along the minus strand of CAZOZP010000075.1, from coordinate 1,949 downwards.
AGAAAGCGATGTAAGCGAACCGGCTGTAGATGATAATTGTTCTGATGCCGAAGCGTTCTGCTGAATTACCTGATCAAGCTGTTGAATTGCTTTGTTTATTTGTTCTGCACCGGAATTCTGCTCGTTGCTTGCCGCTGCAATTTCCTGAACAAGCTCTGCAGTTTTCTGAATATCCGGAACAAGTTTAGAAAGCATTTCCCCGGCATTCTCTGCAACTTCAACGCTCGATGCCGAAAGTTTATTTATTTCTGCCGCGGCTGTCTGACTTCTTTCAGCCAGTTTTCTTACTTCTGAGGCAACAACTGCAAAACCCTTTCCGTGCTCTCCGGCTCTGGCGGCTTCAATAGCAGCATTAAGAGCGAGAAGATTTGTCTGTCTTGCAATTTCTTCGATTATCGATATCTTTCCGGCTATTTCCTTCATTGCCGATACAGTTTCAGTTACAGCTTTTCCGCCAACCTTTGCATTGTCGGCAGACTGAAGGGCAATTTTCTCTGTCTGGAGAGCATTATCGGCATTCTGTTTAATATTAGATGACATTTGTTCCATTGATGATGAAGCTTCCTCAGCCGCTGCCGCCTGTTTATTGGCCCCGAATGAAATCTGCTCTGAACTGTCGCTAAGTTCACGGCTTCCGGTTGCTACATTGTCTGCAGCGGTCATAACTTCCTGAACTATATCAATAAGACCTTTAATCATTTCGTCGAGTGCACGCATAAGTTTATCATGCGAAGACCTCATTCTTGCATTAACTTTCAGATTACCTGCTGCAATTTCTTCTGCAATTTCAGTAATTTGATTCATTGAATCTATAAGCATATTAAGATTAAGTTTTATTTCATTAAAATCGCCGTTATAGTTATCGCTAATTTTATTCGGGATATCTCCCTTCGCAATTCTGTCAACATATTCAGCCGCAACATTCAAAGGTCCGATAACTGCATCCAGTGTATCGTTTACACCCTGAACTATCCGGCGGAAATCACCCTGATGTTTACTTGCATCTGCACGTGCGGCAAGTTTGCCTTCAACTGCGGCTTTTGAAAGCATAGCCGCATCATTAACAAGAGCATTTACTGCATCAATGCACATATTAAGGTTCAGTTTAATTTCATTGAAATCGCCGTTGTAATTATCACTAATTCTGTTAGGAATATCGCCTTTGGCAATTCTGTCAACATACTCAGCAGCAACATTCAAAGGTCCGATAACTGCATCAAGTGTATCGTTTACGCCCTGAACTATCCTTCTGAAATCATTATGATGTCTGGAAGCATCTGCACGAGTTGCAAGCTTTCCTTCAACTGCGGCTTTAGAAAGCATTACCGAATCTGCAATCAATGCATTTACAGCATCAATACACATATTAAGATTCACTTTGATTTCATTGAAATCGCCGTTATAATTATCGCTTATCTTATTCGGTATATCACCCTTGGCAATTCTGTCTATATATTCTGCAGCTACATTCAAAGGTCCGATAACTGCATCCAATGTATCGTTTACACCCTGAACTATGCGCTTGTAATCGCCGTTGTGTTTTGTAGCATCTGCTCGAACGGCAAGTTTACCTTCAACTGCTGATTTTGAAAGCATACCTACATCCTCAATAAGATGTTTAATGCTCCCCGCCATTTTCTTCATAGAATTAAGCAATACACCAACCTCATCTTTACGGTTGGTATCCAGATTAACATCCATATCGCCGTTTGCAATTTTTTCTGCACCGGCTACAGCCATAGCTACCGGTCTTGTAATACTAATTGTTGCAAAATATGCAATAACAGTAATTCCGACCATAGATATTATTGAAATTATCCATATCCACATAGAAGCTGTATCAGAAGTATGTTCTGCATTTAAGGCAGCTTCTTTCATTAGTTCATCCTGATAATGTAATGCTTCAAGGGAAAAGGTACTTTCCACAAAAATAATCAATATGGAACTAA
>CAZOZP010000074.1:0-14767 GCA_964584325.1 uncultured Melioribacteraceae bacterium | reverse complement strand
TTTAGGTGGGTCAGTTTTCACCGGAAAAGTGGGTCATTTTTCACAGGATTTTACACAACAGAAGTTTTTCTATGAATACACTGTTTCAGGTACTTATGACCACATTAAGCAGACGGTAAGTTTAACATTTACCAAGAAAAGCTCCGGACAAGACGATTCCAAATCACAGGAAGGAATTGTATCATTTTCAATTAACGATTTACCGGCTCAATATGTAAATGAATATGGTTGCAGTTTCAGTACTACCGGACCAGCCTCCTGCAATTACTTTGGCGAAACTGTTTCCTGGTATAAAATAACTCCTGTTCCGCCTTACGGTGATACTATGGCCGGATTAGAAGAGACATCAGAACATCATGATTATTTTTGTGATAAAGCCTGGCCTTCCATTTATGAGAGTTTTATAAAAATTCAACTCGTAATTAAATGATTCTAAACAGGCAAATAATTTAATTGAATCCATTTTCTTTTTTCTGCTTCTAACGCATTAAAAGAATTTAATTTGGAGTAAAAAATGACACAGCATCTCACAAAAGAATCATTCCTTAAAAAAGTGTTTAATTATGAACAGAATAAAGAATGGAAATTTGAAGGCGATAAACCCTGCCTGATAGATTTTTACGCAAATTGGTGCGGCCCGTGTAAAATGGTAGCACCTATTCTCGAAGAGTTATCTGAAGAATATAAAGGACAGATAGACATTTATAAAATTAACACTGAAGAGGAACAGGAACTTGCCGCTGCCTTTGGCATTAGAAGTATTCCTTCACTTCTGTTCTGTCCGTCAGATGAAAGACCTCAAATGGCGATGGGAGCGCTGCCAAAGGATTCATTAATTCAGGCAATAGATGAAGTGCTTCTTGGAAAAGCGAAAAACTGATTTGAAATATTGGTGTTTCTGAAAGAGAATCCGGTTCATTACCTGATTCTCTTTTTTTATATTCTGCTATCCGAGATTAAATCGTTAATTTCTTTTACCGGATTGAAAGTTTCAGCAGGAACTTCAATAAAAATGGTATTCCAGTTAGCCATACTTCCGTTCCACAATCCGGGAAGTTCCAGAATTTTAACCTCATTTCCATTTTTATGTTTTACTGTAATTGATCCTGCTTCATCATTTCGAAAATCAAGCAGGTTAAATTTTGTTCCCTTAAAATCTCTGACACCGCATACAATATCTACCGGATTAAAATGAGTTGCTGAATTGAATATTTTCACCTGTTTCTCATTTCTTTTGTCAATTTGCGCCCCTTCAATTATCTGAACCGATTCATTTCCGGCCTTATCCTTAATCCAAAACGGTCCGCCTCCGGGAAGTCCGGAATTCTTAACCATCCCGCACACTCTCAGCGGACGGTTAAGATATTTCTTAAGTATTGCTTTTCGTGTAGGGGTATCATTTCTATAAAAACCTTCCGGCAGTTTACCGCCAATTTCATAATGGAAGAACCTTTCGGCCTTTTCGGTGCAAACAACTTCATCTAGGTCACTAATATGTCTGTAACATTCGTTTTGAATCTTAACCAGAAATCCGGCAAGCACTTTCTTATAAAAATCGTGCAGGTTCCTTTTATCTTGCGGAATAACATTATCAATATTTTTGATGTAAATCAGGTCAGCATCAAGATCATTTAGATTTTCAAGAAGTGCACCATGACCGGCGGGATGATATATGAATTTCCCGTCTTGAACAACAGGCTTATTATAATGATCTACAACAATACTGTCAGTTTCTTCTTTCTGGTAAGAAAATCCAATTTCAGGTTCAATATCCCGCGCATATTTGTCTTTGAATCTCTCATATTCTGCCCTGAAGTCTGCTTCTGTTCCTGGTGTGATAGTAAAGTGCAGTCTAAGTCTGCTCATATATTCAGATGCCTCTGCAAAATGCTCTTCGAAAGCACTCCTTGAACCATCGGGGTATCTGTGAAATTTTATCAGCGCTTTCGGTAAATTGGAAAGATTCAATCCATCTTGAAGAAGTATTAGCTTCAATAATTTAGTTATATCGTTTTCTATTAATTCGTCTATTGAATAATTGTTCTTTCTCACCTCGGCCGAAAGTTCTTCAAAGAATGCAAATTTCTCTATATGTTTTAGAAATTCTGTAAGTGCTATGTATTCAACCAAATCGGATTGTTTTAGCTCAGGAAGGTTCTCTGAATTAGATGCAAGGTTTTCCAGCATTACTTTATTTAGTTTTGCAAACATTCTTGTTGCAGCACCGGATGCAGGAACAAACTTTGAGAACCTGTTGTCTTTAGCAGCCTGGGAGTGATAATTAAGAAGTTCATCAAAGTCTGATGAATCAAGTTTTTTAATTCCGTCGTGGATTGTGCATGGTCTCAATATCTCGATATGCGGGAAACCGGTTTTGTATAATTCTATATCTTTAATGTCTTTACTTCTTAAATTCGGCAATTCCGTTTCCTTTAATAATTTTTACTGTTTCATACACCAGCCTGGCAGTAATACCCCAAAGCGGACCTTCAGAAGTATTATAAAGAAACACTCTTGCGTCCTTGCCTCTTCTCTTTTTCATATATTTCAACGGCAGTTCTAAATCTTCAACCGGAAGCGTATCAACTTTTCTACCTTCCGCATTTATATAATAAGGACTTAATTCAGAAATAAGATAATAAACTTCAGGTTCATTTGCGATAAAATAATCCAAAGGAATACAGAATAATTCTTCAACTTCCTCTTTATTGAAATCTAGTGTTTTGATATCTTCTATTTCCAGAAACGCCGGATAGGCTTCTATAATAACACCCATAGGCGCCAGCATAACCGGAAGTTTACCGATTATTTTAATGTACTCCCTGCTAATCCCTGTCTCTTCAACAGTTTCCCTAATTGCCGCATCTTGAGAACTCTTGTCTTCACCTAAATCATACTCACCGCCGGGAAAACATATTTCACCGCCTTGTCTTATCCCGGCAGACCTTTTTTCAAAGAGCAAGGATAAAACACCCTCATCAATCATAAAAGGTATTAGCACCGCTGAGCTGAAATAATCTTCACGACAAAGGATTGAATCTGAATTTTTAAGTTTTTCGGATAATACCATTAGTTCCGGAGAATACATAAACCCTATTTTTTTTCAGCCAAATTTACAAAATATTTTTGATTGTTGTTATGACAGAAAGTACATAACTTATGACTGAGTAAAAATGATTCTAAAAACAGAACCATATCCTTTTCTGCTTTCAACTTCAATATCAGCCTTATTTAGTATGCAATATTTTCTTGTCAACGCCAATCCGATTCCGTTACCTTCATACTTAACCGGGTAAGCTTGACCTAGTTTTGAAAAAGGTTCAAAAAGGTTCGGAATAAACTCTTTAGCTATTCCAATTCCGGTATCGGCAACTTCAACTACAAGTTTCGCCTCGGCATCTCTAAAAATACTAACTTCAACCTTGCCCTCGCTTGTAAACTTAATGGCATTGTCCACCAGATTCTTTAGTATGTGCCAAATTGAAAACTGATCAGCTATAAGTTTTGTATTTTCAGTTAGTTTAATAATTTTAAAGTCGAGTTGTTTATTGTGGGCTTTTGTTTCGTAATCTGTATTTATTGCTTCACAAATATCCATTATATCAAATTCAACCGCAGTAAAATTAAAATTCCCTGATTGAACCTCGGCAAGGTTTAGTATTATATCTATTGTTCTGGTTAGTCTCTCTCCTGCCATTTTAATCGAGCTGAAGACAACATTTAAGTCATCGGCAACTTCAGGATTAAGTTCTTCTTCCAGCAACTGTGTGAAGTTTATAATTGCATTCAGAGGAGTCCTGATCTCATGAGATATCTGGGATAGATACTCCCCGCTTAAATTAACGCCGCTAATGCTTATCATCTTCTTCTCAGACTGAATTGGAAGCGGCTTTTCGCTTGCAGGTTCCGGTTGATTGGTTTTATAGGAATACTCAGCAACTCCTGAATTACCGTTCCTCAATTTATTCTGCGTAACATTAATATCAATTCTTGTAATCACATCATCGAGAATAAAAGGCTTTTTAATAATATCGCTTATTCCGGATTTGAAAGCTGCAAGTTTATCGAATTTTCTGATATTATCAACCATAAGAATAATCGGAATTGCAGCGGTAGTTTCATTTTCTTTCAGCTTTGCTGCGGCATCGTTCCACGCAATCACAGGAATTCCGGCGTCCAGAAGAATTACATCGGGTAAAGTAATCTTAGCCCTTTCAACCAGCATATCGCCGTTTGTTGCAAAATCAACTTTATACCCTAAATTTTCCAGATTATGCTTAATAAAATATATATTAACTATTAAATCATCAGCTATCAGCACCTCAACGGGCTTAGTTTGATTTTCTGCCATCCGGCCCTCGTTCATATCAATTTTTTTATTTAGATTTTCCACTTTAATCTCATTAATTTTATTAATATGATAATTAATATTTCAATTAAGTGGTAGCAGATTTTTTTTATTTTGGATTTTTATGAACCTAACATACAAAAATATTTTGAAAATATTAGCCTATCCGGCAATTCTTCTTATTAGAATGTACCAGATTCTGATTTCTCCGTTGCTTCCTCCATCTTGCAGATTTACTCCTACCTGCTCGCAGTATTCTTTAGAAGCCTTCAGGAGATTCGGACTTATTAAAGGATTCTATCTGAGTCTTAAACGCATTTTAAGATGCCATCCCTGGGGAGGAAGCGGGTATGATCCTGTTCCTCCTGAAAAATAAGCTATTCAGTTCTGAATTTCTGTACTATGGTATTTGTTTCTCAGTAAGATTGTAAATTTCGAAAATACCGCCGGTTATTGATTCAATCTTTTCGGCGGAATGCATAAACAAAGTGCCTATTTCAGATACCTGCGATTAATGCTTCTTGCTGCTTATGTCTGGTTCCTGCTGCTTTCAGCTACTTTCTGCATTTCTTGTGACTGGCTTTTTGATTCACTGAGAATTTCTTCAGAAGCATTCGAAATACTTTTACCTGAATTGCTTGTCAATTCAATCATTTCTTTAAGACTGTTTATCAAAACCCTTTTGTTTCCTAACGAAGTATTAAATTCGGTAAATAATCGTGATATTTCCTCAGAATAACTTGACCTTATTATAAAATAACGCAGATCCCCTTCCCGGGAATAGTTATTTAACGAATAAAAAACTACTAAAGTCAATACGAAAACTGAAGAGCCGGTCAGTATCTTCTTCCTTATTGAGTTCATACGGAATAAGTTTCTTACATCCATATTATTGCCTATTATTATTTGATTCAAGTTTTATTATCGCTAATCGACAGATATATGTTACAATATTTTTGTAAATACTCTATTTTATTTAGCTTTATATCATTGGAGACCTTTTATATGTTAATATTTAATAATTCAAATTTTTCTTCATTTACTATGCAGCCGCCATGTTGAGTTCTCAACGAAAAATTTAGGTTTAATATCATAATTATTACTTTTTTTTATTGAATGATTTTGATTTTGATTATGTTTGGGAATATTTTGCAATGAAACCGGAAGAATATGAATATCTTGCAGAGCTGTCTGTCGGAAAGTTGGGGCGGAATGGAAATGCTGGCATTGGACACAGCTTACTCCCTTAGCCGGGCCGGAATTAAAACAACGATGATTTGTCTTAACAATACAAGATTATGTGAGGAAGTTAAAAAGAAAGACATTCCGTTTAAGACAATTAATGGCTTTTCTTATTTCAATCCGTTTAAGACACTGTCTTTTTCTCTGTTTCTTAAGCAAAACAAATTTGATATTATTCATACACATTTCTCAAAAGACTTGTGGCTGCTTGTTCCCTCCTTGAAAATGCAAAATTCTTCCGTACCTCTTATACTAACAAAACATGTAGGATCCTTCATTCAGAAAAACGACATATTGCATAGATTTTTATATAACAGACTCACGAAAGTAATTGCAATCAGTAAAGTAATTGAAAGAAATCTATTGGATACTTGTCCTCTCCAACCTTCAAAAATCAGTTTAATATATAATCCGATTGACACAGCTAAATTTGATAAGAACACTGCTGACAGAAATAAAATCAGAAATGAATTCTCTATTGAAGCGGATACGGTTTTAATAGGAATGAGTGCAAGATTTACTCCGGGAAAGGGACACGAAGAGTTTATTGATGCAGCTTTCCATCTTATCCGTAAATTCCGTGATGTCAAATTTCTTATAGCCGGTGAAGCTAGCAGAGGTGAATCAGAATATGCCGATAAAATAAAAAATATAGTATTGGGTTCGTGCTATAAAGACAAATTTATTTTCACCGGATTCAGACAAGATATTCCTGATGTTTTGGCAGCACTGGATATTTTTTGTTTTCCTTCGCATGCCGAGGCATTCGGACTTGCTTTGGCGGAAGCAATGAGCATGGGTTTAGCTTGCATTGGCTCTGATACAGATGCAGTTCCTGAACTAATAACTGACTGCAGTAACGGACTTTTATTCCGTATGGGGAATGTAAGTGATTTTGTATCTAAGATTGAAGACTTGCTTATTAATGAATCTCTCCGGAACAGACTAGGGAAAAGTGCAGCACTAACTATTCGGAATAGTTTCGATAAAAGCATATATCTGGAAAAACTTACTTCACTCTACAAAAATCCGGTATAAATTATTTATCAGAAAGTTTAAATTCCGAAGTAAAGTGAAATGATATTTTAGGATTATCTTCTATTGTCCTGTTAAGCATCCAGTCTGATTCCGCGAAATAAACCATATTATCATCTTTATCATATGCAATGTTGGAATATTTATAACGTGCAAAATCCTCAAGTGTAATTTTATCATCGGCAGTTAGCCAGCAAGCCTTTGAAAAATTCAACGGTTTAAACAGACATGATGCACCGTATTCATTCTGCAGCCTGTACTGAATAACTTCAAACTGAAGTTCTCCGACTGTTCCCACAATCTTTCGTCTTCCCATTTGTTGAAGAAAAAGTTGTGCAACACCTTCTTCGGTAAGTTGAACAATTCCTTTATCAAGCTGTTTGGATTTCATTGGATCTGTGTTTACAAGCTCCTTGAATATCTCAGGGGAAAAAGAAGGTATTCCCTTAAAATTGAATTCTTCTCCTTCGGTTAGAGTATCACCTATTTTAAATATACCTGTGTCGTACAATCCTATTACATCACCGGGGTAGGCTTCATCCACAACGCTTTTGGCTTGTGCAAGGAATGTAGCAGGATTACTGAATTTCATATCTTTGTTGAGTCTTACATGCCGGAAAAACTTATTCCTCTCAAACTTACCGGAACAAACCCTGACGAAGGCCAATCTGTTTCTATGTTTGGGGTCAATGTTGGCATGTATTTTAAATACAAATCCACTGAAGATATCTTCTGATGCCTCAACCATCCTTTTGTCTGTTTCCCTTCCTTTTGGTACCGGAGCAATCTTGATACATGTATCAAGTAGTTCCTTAACTCCGAAATTATTGATTGCACTTCCAAAAAATACAGGTGCAACTTGTGCCTGCCTGTATTTTTCCGTATCGAAGGGTTCAAAAACTCCTGACAGCATTTCCATATCTGCTCTAAGTTTATCTGCATCAGCATAAAGATATTCTTCCAAAAGACTGTCATCAAGCGATGAAATTGAAATTACCTCTTCTTCAATCTTAGTTTTGTTCGGACGAAATAAATCCAGGCTGCCTCTAAAAATATTATAAACACCTTTAAATGTACTTCCTTTATTAATCGGCCAGCTTAGAGGAGATACTTTTATATCGAGTTTGTATTCCAGTTCATCAAGAATATCGAAAGGATCTTTCCCTTCCCGGTCCATTTTATTTACAAAAATAGTAACCGGTGTGGCGCGCATACGGCAAACATTCATCAGTTTTTCAGTCTGTTCCTCTACACCTTTCACAGAATCAACAACAAGAATTACACTGTCAACTGCAGTAAGTGTGCGGTAGGTATCCTCGGCAAAATCTTTGTGTCCGGGAGTATCGAGCAAATTGATAATAATATCATCATATTCAAATGTCATTACAGCAGTTGCTACCGAAATACCTCTCTGCTTTTCGATCTCCATAAAATCCGAAGCGGCAGTTTTTTTTATCTTATTTGATCTAACAGCACCCGCAGTTTGAATTGCCCCTCCGAAAAGCAGAAACTTCTCGGTAAGAGTTGTTTTACCGGCATCAGGGTGACTGATAATTGCCAGAGTACGCCTTTTTTCTATTTCCTTTTTAATACTCATTAAGACCACTTATTTTACAATTTCAATCAATTCAACTTCAAATATAAGCATTTCATTCGGACCAATTGCGCTATTTCCTATAGGTCCGTAACCAAGTTCAGATGGTATAAAAAGTTTGAATTTGCTGCCCGGTTTCATAAGCTGAAGCGCTTCTGTCCAGCCTTTAATTACCTGGTTTACACCAAATACCGCCGGCTGTCCTCTTCTGATTGAACTGTCAAACTCCTCTCCGTTCAGAAATGTACCACGGTAATGAACTTTCACTTTGTCTGAAGCCTTTGGTGCTCCACCTGAACCTTCAGCCAATACTATATACTGCAGACCGCTTGAGGTTGTTACAACACCTGCTTTCAGTTTATTTTTTGCAAGAAATTCATCAGCTTCTTTTTTGTTCTTCCCTCCTGCAGCAGCTCTTTCAGCTTCAATTCTATTGTTAAGATCTTGTTGAAAGCGCATAATTATTTCCATCATTTCATCTTCGCTTATCGCACCTTCTTTTCTATCCAAAGCATCTTTGAAGCCTTTTGAAAATGTATCATAGTCAAGTTTAATTCCTTTTAATGCAAAATCGTTGCTTATCTGATAACCGAAACTATAGCTAAGTAGTTTTTCCTGTGTATCCAATTTAAGCGAATCCTGAGCCATTATTACTCCGTTTAATAATATAATAAATAAGAGAACACATAAGTTTTTCATAAATTCTCCGTGATTTTTTTTTGAAGACCGAAAGATAATTATAATTTAAACCATATTTATTATCAGGTAAGAAAAATATTCCTGAATAGCGTTATTTGCTATGTTTATCTCTGCAAATTCAACACTGGCCGAATTAAAGACTTTTCTCAAATAACTTCTATTTTTGCGATTTTTCCCAAATCTTTGCATACATCAGCAATTTACTTATTGCGTTAAAAAGGGAAATCAAAAGGCCATGTACGCCGTCTTTATATCCTCTTTGCGAAAAATACGGCCGTAAAAAAGCTGATATTGTGTGGAGGATAATTGTAAAGCCCCCGCTTTTCTTTTCGTTTTTATATTGCTCGGCTTCAAGCGAAGAATAGGTATTAATTTTTTCCATAACTGCCGAAATTTCACTGAATGTATAGTGCTTCATAGCAGCCTTAAGTTTACTTTGAATACCTTCAACGGAAAAACCTTCGTGAACTAGTCTGTCTGTTACACTTGTTTTTGATTTTCGAAACAATCTCAACTGATAATCAGACTCCCATCCGCAGCTGGTAATTTTTTTATTCAGAAAATAATTATCGCGCCTGATAAAGTATCCGTCAGCATTTCCAGATTTTACTGTTTCAGAAATTTCCATCATGAGATCTTCAGTTATTCTTTCATCTGCATCTAGACTTAAAACCCATTCGTTTGAAGCAAGGCTTAAAGCATACTCTTTCTGTGCTGAATATCCTTCCCACTTTTTGTAAAATACTTTTTCCGTATAAGATTTAGCAATTTTCACAGTATCATCTGTGCTTCCGCTATCAACAACAATTAACTCACCGCACCGGGAAACAGACTTCAGGCATTCAGAAATATTCTTCTCTTCATTTTTGGTTATTATAATTACCGTTATCTTTTCCATTTCTTTCTCTTTTTCAATATTTCCTGCCGTTGTTTCTCAATATCCGAATCAATCAGGGAATTGATTCCGCATCCTCCCTTGTATGTAATGGTATCTGTCTGAACATTGGTTAAGTAATCCCTTACAACAATTACTTTTTCTTTTTTTATTATTTCTTCGGTCAGCAAATAATTATGCTTAATAAGAAAATTCATTTTCCCTGAAAAATTGAAAGTGTTTACCTGTCTCTTAAATTCATTATCTATAATACTTAGACTGAATAATTTTCCCTTTGGGGCAGGAGCTGTAGAAATAAACGAATAACTCATATCCCAAAGCCATCGTATTTCAAGAATACTTCCTCTGGTATCAAAAATCCTGGTGCGGGTTTGTTGAAGTTTATCATCAAGATAAATTTCAGTATAACCTTCTTTGGGATTTTGAAGATAATTGAACCTCTCGTCAGGTGAAACAGAAGAAATCTTTTTAGGAGGAAATTCCGGATAACCGTCGAGCATAAGATGATTGCGTGAATACAACTCATTTATTTTTTTTCCGTTCCTTTCAAACTTGTAATTTTTTATTGTAATAAAATCTGAATTAATAGTATCGGTTTCTGTTTTGTCGATATATAGCGTATCCCTGATTCCTGAGTACATTCTTATCATCTGAGCATTACCCAGTGAAGAGACTTTCTTTACTTCGTCAGAAAGTTTATCATAACGGTAAAGCTCAATTCTCGATATTAAAGGAAAAGAGCCCTTGAGATTTATTCCTGATGCGGTTAGTAACCAAATTGTGTTATTATCCGCCGAGTATTTTATATCAACTATATTTCTTCCCCACTTTGACCATACTGTTTTTGTTTTACCGGTAATAAGACTGAATGAAAAAAGCGAATATCTATCCCCCAGATATTTTGCAACAAAGTGCACTTCTCCGAAAGGATACTTCGCGGTATTTCCGGATGAATCCAATACAGACCATTTAATTTCATTTCTTAATGAATCGGGCATAGAGAGAATTATTTTTTCTATTTCCTGTTCGTTTAAAAATCCACCAAAAGCTATCCGATACTTGTTTTTATTTATTTTCTGAAATTCACCTGCTGATTTTGATGATAGTTTTTCCTTATAGTATTTGAATATACCGGCGGTATCTTCCGTCTCAAATACTATACTGTATTTACCTGTTTCTACCGGCTTCACTGCCGGAACTAAAATTTTTTCCTCATTTCCGCAAGAAATAATTCCTAAGAGCAGAAGAATGAATAATGAAGTTAAATTACCCGCGCGGGTGATAATCTTTATGCATTTGCTTAACATATTCTCTATCTATATGTGTATAAATCTGTGTGGTTGAAATATCTGCATGTCCAAGCATTTCCTGAACCGATCGTAAATCCGCACCTCCTTCAATCAGGTGTGTTGCAAATGAATGCCTGAATGTATGCGGATGAACAGGTTTTTCAATTCCGGCATTTGCAACATACTTTGTTATTATTTTCCATATTCCCATTCGGGTAATCTTGCCGCCATTATTATTAAGAAAAATAACCGATCCGCTTTTTGCTCTATTGTTTAGCTGTGGTCGCGAAAAAGTAAGATATTTATTCAACCATTCCAATGCGCTTGACCCAACAGGCACAATTCTCTGCTTATTACCTTTCCCTGTTACTTTCAGAACTTCATCTTTAACAAATACATCCTCAGTTTTCAGATTAATCAGTTCACTTACTCTTAAGCCTGACGAATAAAGTAATTCAAGAAAAGCTCTGTCTCTTAATCCAAGTTTATCTTCGATATCAGGTACAGCAAATATTTTATCAATTTCGGCAACTGTGAGTACAACCGGAAGACTGCGTCTGGATTTAACTGATAGCATAAGTTCGAAAGGATTTGCCGTTATATAGTTTGAAGAATACAAATGCTTGAACAATCCTCTAAGAGAAGACAAATACCTGGCAGCCGAAGCCTCGTTCAATCCATCTGATTTCAGAATAACGAAGAAATCCACAATCACGGTATATGTCACTTCTTCAAAATCCTTGATTTTGTCTGCAGCTAAAAAATCAAGAAACCGTTTAATGTCTGTTCTATAAGATGATATTGTGTTTTCTGAAAGATTCCGCTCAAACTTCAATATCATAAGGTATTCATCTGCCAGGCTTTCCATCACATATCTTCGCTTTTATTGCTTACATATGTGGTATCTCCGGGTTTATATTTCGCCTCGGCAGCAGGTACTTGTTTTTCGTTCTCCATTTCTTCCTGGTTTGGGTATCTTATTCTTTTATGATGCTGACTGATAAGAATACTGATGAATACTTCTCTGATTTTTCTTATATCATTAAAAGTAAGAGGCGATTCATCAAGCTGACCTTCATCAATCCTACCCTGAATGAGATTTGAAACAAGATTCTCGATTTTCTTCGGATCCGGATCGGGCATAGACCTTACCGCGGATTCGCAAGCATCTGCCAGCATAACAAGAGCTGTTTCTTTCGTATTAGGTTTAGGCCCGGGATACCTGAATTTAGATTCATCCGGTAATTCTCCGTTGGACATAGATTCCTTCGCCTTCTCATAGAAAAATGTAATTTTCATTGTTCCATGGTGCATCGGAATAAAATCAGTAATCTCAGGCGGTATTCCAAGCTTTTCTGCTGTCTGAATTCCCTTAACAACATGTGCTACAATCATTTCAGCACTTTTTTCAGGTTCCAGTTTTTCGTGTATATTTTCAGAATTTACAAGATTTTCCACGAATACGCCGGGATCAAAAGACTTTCCTATATCGTGGTAATAAGCTCCTACTCTGGCCAGCAATGGATTTGCATCGATGCTCTCGGCTGCACTTTCAACAAGTGACCCCATAGTTATCGAATGAGTAAATGTTCCGGGTGCATTTCTTGACAGCTCACGCAGCAGAGGATGATTAAAATCAGTCAGTTCAAGTAATGTTAAATCTGTTGTTACCTTAAAGAACCTTTCTATGAAAATAATCATCCCGAAAGTAATTACGGGTGAGATAACTGCATTTGAAAATGCAAATCCGCTATTCAGAAGAATCTGATCCCACGTTGCAAATCTTTCAAACCCAAATGCTATTATTCCTGTCATATATCCGATAAAAATAAACAGAAAACTCCTGAAAATCTGCCTTCTGTTTTTGATATCCCTCACTGTGTAAGAAGCCAATGCGCCTGCAATTATGTTCATTACGGCAAAAACATAATCGTTACCTTTTAATCCGCCGATAATTAAAGCAATAACAATAGTTGCATAAAAGCCCATACGCGAATCAAAAATAATTGTAAACAGCATTGATGCTACCGGAAGAAGTACCAGAAACTCAAGGGGGACATTAAGATCAATAAACTGCAGAAGGTATGTCAAAGCACATACAAAAAGAATGATTAGAGATATCAGAAGAATCAGGGAGTTGTTTTCAAAAACTTTTTTTCTGAACAGAAACAAGTATATTGCATAAAGTGATATAAGCATAGCAATATGAATAAACTTGCCAACCCCCTGAATTATTCTTCCCGCTAAGCCGGACTGCTCTCCTTTGGCAATTCGATAAGAATCAATTTTTTGTTTTATATCGAAAGTAATTCTGTCGTGTTTCGCAACTATCCTTTCATTTTCATTAACAATCCCGATGTTTGGGGATATCATATCTTTTGCATTTTTAACAGCTCCATTTGTTAGAAACTGGTCAAAAATTATGTTGGGCTCAACGAAATTTGTAATATACTCTGTGAAATCAGTAAAACTATCATTGTTTAGTTCATATCGATTTCTTAGATTAAACTTTATGTAATTTACTGCTGAATCGGAATCAAAAAAACTTTTCTTATGGAAATTTCTTCCGGTTTTGCCGATCTTCAAAAAAATTGAATCTTTTTGAATTTCCTGGTAACTCTGATTGATTATTCCCTTTAGGTATATTTCCTGCAGAAGCTCAACTGAATAATTAAGAATCTGAACGAATATTCTGTTTTTATCCTTATCCCTCTTCATTTGAATAAATCTTTCAACTGTTTCGGGACTCAGTATTTGTTCAAGGTCTGCTCTTGCATTATTTCCGGGGATAACGGTTTCGTCTAAAAGTTCATTAAGTCTTTTATTGAAGGTTTTCAGTTCATCAACGCTTTTACCGGATATCTCTTCATCCTTAATAAAAATATTATTCACTGCTTTTTCTGCTTTTTGAATCTCATCTTCATATAAATCCTGATCTTTTAATACAGGAAACGTTAAAGATGATATGAGATCGTTCTCAATCCAAATGGACCCTACCGTTACCTTAGATTCAAGCGATTCGCCTTTTGGAAACATAAGGAAAATAATTACTGTAGTTAAGATTGCAAGCAGAAGTTTAATTCTTCTGCTTTTTTTAATTTTTTCTGAATTAATCTTAATCATAAGTTTTTGTTCTTCATAATTAGTTCAAGCAACTCAATTACAGCTTTTTCAGAATTAGATTTTTCAAGTACCAGGTCAGCCTTATCTCTAAGTTCCGGAATTGAATTCAAAAAGGCCACCTTGTAAGCTTTTGTCCTAAATAATGATATATCGTTGTACCAATCGCCTGCAACAAGTACTTTTTCAGTTTCGATACCGGCATACTTGAGAATTTTCATTAAAGCCGTTGCTTTTGAACTTCGCTTTTTTCTAACCTCACAATAGAACTGACCCTCAATGCTTGTAGATTTATAAAACCTTGGTTCTAGACCAACCGAGAAAGGCATTTTGCATCCGTTTGCAAAATATTCAAGAGCATCGTGTCGTTTCCCTGCTAGTACGATCCCGTGTGCTTTACCGTAATATTCTTTTAAGTTTTCTGTCCGAATTAAATCACCAGCAAACCTTGCACTTAGGGCTAAGAGAGTGAAAGATTCTTCACTGCAGATAATTCCGTCTTGAGTAAAAAGTCCGGCTGCTGAATTATTTGATTTTGCAAATTT
>CAZOZP010000073.1:0-14836 GCA_964584325.1 uncultured Melioribacteraceae bacterium | reverse complement strand
GTAATTACAAATTTAAGGGATACCGATTATTTAAACATAATACCTTGGTGGTAAATATCTTAATTTTCCCAACTTTGTTACTCTGTCACCTGTTACTCTGTCGCTTTGTCACTCGGTTAACACTCAACACTTTCAATTATTAATAATTTGGCTGTTTGATTTTTTATTATTTTTTATTATTTTTCGGCTCTTTGTAAATATTTAGGATATACCATGAAAAGGACATTCCAGCCTCACGTTAGAAAAAGGAAAAACAAACACGGTTTCCGCGAAAGAATGGCTACTAAAAACGGCCGTAAAGTTTTATCAAGAAGAAGAGCCAAAGGCAGAAAAAGATTAACAGTTAGCGACGAGTTCTAGATTACTTTGAAGCAATTTTCTCTTTCAGCTAATGAAAGAATAAAACAAAAGAAAGATTTTGACTTAGTTTTTGAAAGCGGAAAAATACTTGTATCTGAAAACAAAAAGTTAAAAGCTCTATTTTTTATTTGCGACAGTTTTGAACCGGGAGTAAAATTTGCTCCCGGGATCAGTAAAAGAGCAGGAAATGCAGTCTGGCGCAACCGGCTTAAAAGACTTATTAAACAATCCTACCGGCTTAACAAACATTTAATTCTGGAAAAATCTCTTGCCTGTAACAAGTCTGTTCTTATTGTTGTGTCCCTTAATAAAATGAATAAGAAATTTTCTCCCCGCCCTTCACTATTTGATATAGAACCTCAGGTAATTAATCTTCTTAAACGAATTGCAGATACTTTTTAATGCTTTATAATATCATTATGCTTATTTTTTGTACTTTGATTTTTAATTATTTACCGGGATACCGATGGAAAAACAAACCTTTTTAGCTTTTATCTTGATCAGCATAATTTTAATGGTATGGTTGTATATGAATCAGCCGGCCCCTCAGCCGCCTGTTGAGCCTGTTAAGAAAGAAAATGTTGAACAAACAAAGCCTCAGACGGAAGAAAAAAAACTTCAGACAAATACAGCCGCACCGGCAGAAATAACAGATTCTGCCTTTACGAATAAAGTAACTCAGGAAAGAATAATTACAGTTGAAACAGCAAAGTGTATTTATGAATTTACTACCAGGGGCGGTCAGCTTAAGAAAATATTTCTTAAAGATTTTAAAACCTGGTACCATAATGATCTTGAAGAGAATGCCCCTTATTATAAAACCCAGGTTCAGCTCATAAATACATCCGCAAAAGAAAATCTTGATCTGGTTTTCGTTACTCAAAAAGGCAGTATCGTTAAAACTTCCGATCTGATTTTCAACTCAGATGCCCCGGGCAAAATAAAAATTACCGGTAAAGATGAAACTACCCTGAGTTTTGTATTTAATGCCGGCAGTGATAATGCAATAAGAAAATCCTATACACTAAAGGCCGACGATTATTATATTAATGCTGCAATTGAACTTGATAATATGAGTGATATTATCAGCGGACAAACATACGATCTGAATTGGAACTCCGGAATCAATTTTGTTGAAAAAGATGTTGTGGGCGAAGCTAATTACTCTGAAGCAGGAATCTATTCCGGAGGCGAATATCTTTCGGTAAATGCTTCAGATGAAATAATAAAGAAAAATTACAGCGGGAAAGTTGACTGGCTCTCAATAAAAAATAAATACTTTGCAATTGTTCTTGCCCCCGAGAAACTATATCCGGAAGGCAGTGCATTTCTTGAAGCAAAGACCGTTCAGCAGAACTCAAGAATTCCTGAATCGTATGCAATCGGTTTTAGTGTACCTCTTAAAGATTCCGCTGTACAGATAGACAAATTTACTTTTTACGCCGGACCAATTGATTATGATATTTTAAAATCGGGCAGCAGAAATTTTGAAACTCTTTATGATTTCGGAAGTTTCTTCGGACTCAAATTCCTTATCAGGCCGATTTCTGAATATTTCCTCCTTCCTGTTCTTAAATTTCTTCATAATTTTGTTCCGAACTACGGTGTTGTTATTATTATCTTCTCACTGATTATTAAAATCATTACACACCCGCTTACTGCAAAAAGTATGCATTCAATGAGAAAAATGCAGCTTCTTCAGCCGATAATAAACGAGATTAAGGAAAAATATAAAGATGACCCGGCAAAACAGCAGAGTGAAACTATGGGCCTCTATTCTAAATACGGCATCAACCCTGCCGGAGGATGCCTGCCAATGCTGCTTCAGATGCCGATTATGATTGCTTTGTGGAGTCTTCTGAATGTTGCGATTGAAATCAGACAACAGCCGTTTATTCTATGGATTGATAATCTCTCTTCTCCTGATATTCTTCTAAGACTTCCTGCAGGATTTCCTTTATTAGGCCATTTAAGCGGACTTGCACTTCTTATGTCGATTACAATGTTCATTCAGCAGAAAATGACTATTAAAGATCCTGCACAGAAAGCTATGATTTATATGATGCCTGTTATGTTTTTTATTATGTTCAACTCTCTGGCATCAGGTCTTAACCTTTACTATTTTATGTTTAACCTCTTTTCTATCGCCCACCAATTCTATTATACTCATACCAGAGGCGATGAAAAACTGGTTCCTGTTGATAAACCTAAAGAAGGCTTTATGCACAGAATGATGAAAGCAGCGGAAGAACAGCAAAAAATTCAGCAGAATGCAGGCAAGAAGAAAAAATAAATTACATATAATCGGGTATGCTGTAATACTATTTCTATTTCTGTGTACCCGAATCTTTTCTCAGGAAACTTCGGTTTATAAGGTTCAGCATTACAACGAGAATCTTCCGTTCGGATTGCACAGAAGTGTGCCCGAAGGTTCCCCGAGGGTTGCACTTGTTCTCAGCGGCGGCGGAGCAAGGGGTTTTTCACAGCTTGGAGTGCTTAAGGTTCTTACAAACAATGGAATTAAGTTCAGCCATATTATCGGTACAAGTATGGGAAGTATTGTCGGAGGACTCATTGCTTCCGGCTATACTGTTGAAGATATTGAAAGAGAATTTCTGACTACTGACTGGAATTATATCTCAGCCTCTGAAAACACACGAAACGAACTATTTGTTGAACAGAAAATTACTGAAGATAAAGCGGTTCTTACATTGAGACTGGATGGTCTTACACCGGTTCTGCCTACTTCAATAAATACCGGTCAAAATGTTTCTGCATTTCTAAACAGACTATCTCTAAATGCTCCGCTTAATGCAATCAGAAATTTTGATTCTCTTCTTTATAAATACTATGCGGTCTGTACTGACCTTTCCACCGGAAAGCTTGTTATGCTTAACAAAGGACAAATTCATAAAGTGATGCGTGCAAGTTCAAGCGTAAGTCTCCTTCTGCCTCCGGTTGAAATAGATACAATGCTTCTGGTTGACGGCGGACTGGTTGCCAATCTTCCCGTTTTCGCCGCATCCGAATTAAAACCTGACTTTACTTTGGCAGTAAATGCTTCAAGTCCGCTAAGAAGTAAGGAAGAACTTAAATATGCCTGGAATATTGCCGATCAGATGATTAGTATCCCGATTCAGATTATTACCGATTACAATATACTTATGGCCGACTTTCTGATTCAGCCCGAAATAGGAAATCATTCAAATACTGATTTCAGCGGCATTAAGGAACTGATAGACGCAGGTACTGCATCAGTTGAAAAAAGCAAAGACAGTCTTTTTGCTGAACTTGACTTGCTGTACAAAAGCAGAATCGGTGTTCCGGGTCTCGAAATCAGAAATACACATTTCACGAATTCAGATGATTCGAACGTTTCACAATTTGCGGCAAAGTACAATTTAAAGGAAATCGTTCCTTGCAGCGATATTATTCTCGATTTAAACAAATTGTTTGAAAACGGAAATTTCAGAGATTTAGCGCTTAAATCTGAATTTATCAATGATACAACTTATCTGACTGTAGAGTATGAACTGAATCCGGAAATTAAGAGATACAAAATTACAGGTGCAGGCAATCCAAACAAGGCAGATGTCTCGGATATAATTTCCGGCCTTTTATATAAACCATATAATGCTGATTCACTGCTTAATTCACTCCTTAAGGTGCTGAGATATTACAGAAAAAATGGTTTCCCTCTTGCGGAAATCACAAACGTAAATTTTAGTCTGAAGGATTCCTTGCTTACCGTTTCAATAAACGAAGGAATCATAAACAGTATTATTATCGAAGGAAATGATAAAAGCAATCCGACAATAATAACGCGGGAACTTAATATTTCAGAGGGCGATGTACTTACAATTGAACGGGCAGATAAAGGATTTACAAACCTGAAAAGCACTAACTTGTTTGAAGAAATATATCTTGAACTTGAAAGAGCAAACGGAGAAAACATTCTTAAAGTTCATCTTAAGGAAAAAATCTCTGCTGTTTTAAGATTAGGAATTGGTGCCGACAATGAATACCAGACTCAAGTTTCAATTGATATAAGAGATGAAAATCTTTTTGGCAGCGGCACTGAACTCGGGGCAATTTTTACCGGTGGATTAAAAAGCAGAAGCTATATACTCGAACAAAAATCCAACAGAATTTTTAATTCATATCTTACTTATAAAGCCAGAGCATTTTATTCATTAAAAGATATAACCGGTTATGCCAATATTTTTTCCGAGGATAACGGTTCGTTCAGGAGAGAAGAAACCGGTTCATACCGATATATCAGTTACGGAATGTCTTTCGGTCTCGGGGCTCAGGTAAGAAAAATAGGAAATCTTATTTTTGAAGGTAAATATTTCATTGATAAGATCGAAAACATCGAAAACTTCAAAAATCTTGAATCAAAGATATCAGTTACATCTTTCGCAATTAAACTTAATATAGATTCACAGGATTCATTTCCTTATCCTAAATCCGGATTCCTGGTAAATACAGCTTATGAAACTGCTCAGGCAAGTCTCGGCGGAAGAATAAGTTTCACGAAGTTTGAATTCAGCTATGAAAGCTACTTTACCTTCGGAACATCTCACACTATTAAACCTCGGTTATTATTTGGTTTTGCAGATGAAACACTGCCTCTTTCTCAGCAGTTTTCATTCGGCGGACAGTCGTCTTTCTTCGGATTCAGGGAGAACGAGATAAGGGGAAGACAAATTTTCATTACTTCTGCTGAATACAGATACAAACTGCCCTTCAGAGTATTTTTTGACAGTTATCTGAGTTTCAGGTACGACTTAGGTTCAGCCTGGGCTGTGCAAGAAGAGATTATGCTCAAAAATCTTTATCACGGTACAGGTTTTACTTTTTCATTAAACACACCAATTGGGCCGGCCGATTTCTCTGTCGGCAGAAGCTTTGCCATAAGAAACAGCTTCCCGAACAATGTAATTGCCTATGGTCCTGTAACTTTTTATTTTACTATAGGATATTCTTACTGATTTTCTTCCTTCCGCAACTTTTCAGCCAAAGCCTTACACCTTCTGCTTAATGCGTTTTCGCCCTTTCTCGAATAATGCATTGAAAGATTCTCGTATATTTCACTTTTGTTTAATACCTCTTTGGGTGGATTGGCGGCAAAATCGATAATGTCTTCATTAACTGCATAGTCAATATCATAATTAAAGATTTTTAAGGCTTCAATGTATGGTAAATTAGACGAAGGATTTTCCTCAGCCGCTTTTTTAAAGAATAAGAGAGCTTTCTCAATACATCCGCAGTCAAATCCTTTACACTGCATAACCTGTCCGGCCCAGAAATAGATATCATAAGCCAGTTCACGATTATCTTTCGCTAACTTATTTGCAAAGAATACAATTTCATCAGAATCAAGCCACGGATTTGCAAGCAAAATCCTGAATAAATCGGGATCGCAGATTTTCTTATAAACCACAAGCTGAAATGCATCAAATATTTCATCCGAGGATCTGGAATTCCGAAATATTTTTTCAAGATTTATTTTAAGATTTCGATCCATAACACTAAACCATTTCAGTAAGTTGAATAATTACTAAATCACTGCAAGCTCATTGACACTGAGTCATTCTCCTGATATGAACTGCTCAGCATAATATGCCGGGGTAAGCTTTTCACCTGTTGCTTTAAAAATCATCTCATCCCACTTGTAAACCGATCCGGGAGAAAAAACCAGATGCTTTAAATAACTCCCAACATTCTTGATTCCACAGAATGAATGTGTAAGCTTTTCAGTTCCGATAACTTTTCTGCATATATAACTGTTAAGTTGTGAAGCAAGCAGTTCACCGAGCATATAGTTATGATAATAAGCAGGATATAACGCAACGTGAATTTTCGCTGCCCAGTCAGGAGAATTCCTGCCTTCAGGTTTTTTAATCATTTGATATTTTTCTGCAAGAGACCACCACAAAGAATTAAGATCCTGAAGCGGATTTTCGTACATTGCTTTTTCAAACCTATACATTACCTGCACCCATCTTGAAAACACAAGCTGTTCCAGCCTTAATAAATTTCGTCCGGCACTTTCAATTTCCGGCTTTTCCTCAGAACTGATTAGTTTCATATCATAAAGCCATTCTGCATTTGAAGCCATCCGGCCGAATAACATTGCAATTGCTTCTGTTGTGAAAATATGTGCAGGCTCAGAAAGTATCCAGGGGATATTAGGTGCAATTTCTTTATCGTAAACCGCATGTCCGAGTTCATGAAGCATAGTTCCCATCCAACGATAGTTATGCTTTACATTGCACACAATCCTTACATCTCCCATTCTATCAATATTTATACAATAGGCATGCTGGTATTTACCATCTTTTTCGTATAAATCACTTTTTTCAAGAATGTCTTCCACAGGCAGTCCGAGTCCATAGTAATATTCCTGTGAAAGTTCAACCACATTTTTGCCCTCGAAATACTTATCGGGTGTGAATTTATAAATAGCCGGACCTTCCTGGAAAAACCTGTCCTGATAATGCCAAGGCATCAATTCATCTCGGGATATTCCGTTTTTTTCCGAAAGAAATGTATCTATCTCTTCTTTTAATTTTACGAATGCCTTTGCTGTAAGATTATCCAGTTCATCGAATAGTCTTTCAATTTCAAACGGATCTTGTTCATTCAGAGCTAAACTCATAGAGTGGTAGTTTTTATAGCCCATTTCCTCAGCAGCTTTATTTCTAAGTTCAGCAAGTCGTCTTACATCAGATTCAACAAGAACACCGATTTCTTTAGAAGCCTCCCAAGCCCGGCGAAGACTAACTGCATCTGATGAAGTCTTAAGAATTTCATCAATTTTATTGTCAGTTACAGTTTCACCATCCAGTTTTGCTCTGAATTTCGAAAACTGCTCTTCAATTTTCACTGATAAAGCAATTATTTCTTCCTGCAGATTTTCATTAAACTGATGAGCCGCATAATTATTATAAACCAACTCAAGCTGGCGCTTAAGGAAATCATCTTCAATCTTCCCGCTCTGCTTAAATTCCTTAAGCTCGCTGAAAGCTTTTCTATCTGAAAGAAAACGGCTTATTTCAAGCTGTACTTCAGATACTTCTTTATATTTTTCAGAATTACCTGTAGTAGTGGCTTCAAAATATGCGAGAGCTTCTTTCTTTGTAAGTGCCGACATTTTTTCAACAAAGGATATTAAAAATTCTTCAAGACGGGCTTCCATAATTCACCTAAATCAATTCAGTAAATCTTCGTCCCTGATAAGCAGAAGAAGTGCAGCCTGAGGGACAATAGTTAGTTTTTCTTTATCTAATTCAATTTCGTAAGCATCCTTTCTAAGAAAAAGAGCAAAATCGCCTTCCTTTGCCTGCAGCGGAATATACTTTGTATCCTTCTTCTGCTTCCAGGGCTCATCATCATCTGACGCTGCAGCCACAGGATAACCGGGTCCGGTCTTCAATATATACCCGCCCTGAACTTTTTCCTTCTCCTTTACACCGGGCGGAAGAAACAATCCGCTGTTAGTCTTTTCAAGATCTTCTTCCGGTCTTATAAGAACCCTATCTCCAATAATTATAACTTTTTCCAGATTTGCCATTATCTCCTCATTAATTGACAGCTAAAACAAAGGAAGAATCTTTAACCTTTAATTCCCCCGGAATATTTCTTTTTACTTCTCTTTCAATTACATCAATGATATGTTTTTTCAAATGTACTCTCGGATAGACAATACTGATTTCTCTTGTAGGAACCGGCTTTTCAAATTCGTGCAAATAAATATTGTCTTCGCTTTTCTTTAATTCTTCGGCAAGCAGATATGGTACGAATGTCATCCCGATATCATTTTTCACGAGTTTAATTAAAGTTTCAAAATTTCCGCCTTCAAACGAGATACTTCCCGAAAGTTCTTCCTCCTCGTTTTTATCTCTATGGCAGATATTAAGCACCTGATTACGGAAACAATGCCCTTCCTTCAGAAGAAGAATTTCGTTCTTTCGTATCTTTCCCAATTCAAGCGCAGAGAAAGTAATATTGCCTGCAAGCGGACTATTAGGAGAGATGAATGCCACAAACGGCTCGTAATAAAGCGGTTTTTCTATTATGCTTGGAATATTAAGAGGTGTTGCAAGTATGGCCGCATCTAAATCGTCTTTCTGAATCTTATCAATTATCTGGTCCGTTCGTATCTCATCTATTATTAATGTAACATCAGGATATTTTTTCATAAATCCCTTAATAAAAATCGGAAGCAGATAAGGAGCAACTGTAGGAATAATCCCTAATCGGAAAATTCCGGACATTCCCTTTGAATCTTTCTCGATTATTTCCGTTATTCGAGATGTTTCCTTAAGAACTTTCCTGGCTTGTTCCAGAACCTTGGCACCTATCTCGGTAGATTCCACAGGCTGTTTAGTTCGGTCGAATACTATTACGCCAAGTTCTTCTTCAAGTTTCTTAATCTGCATACTTAATGTAGGCTGTGTAACGAAGCAATTATCCGCAGCGAGTCCGAAGTTTTTAAAATTATCAACTGCTACAATGTAAGAGAGCTGTGTTATTGTCATATCAAATAGATTTTGTTTATCTAAATATAAGAATAATCGATTTGATTTAACAGATTCACTTAAGTAATATTGTATCAGAGATAATTTAGTTTGAGGAAATATGCCGCAGGAAGAAACAAAAAACGAATTGTTAGCCGATTTAAAACTTCAGGAAAGTAATCTTTCAGGCAAAGCACTTGAACTCCTGACAGCCGGCGATACCAAATACCTTAAAGATTTGCGTGTAAATCTTAAAAATGCGCTTTTTACTGAAAATCTAAGGCCCAAAGAGGCTTATCTTACAGCTCTTTCTATTGCGGTAAACGAACGCAACAATGCATTGATTTCGTCTTTTTCAAAACTTGCGGAAGAAAACGGAGCTTCGGAAGCTGAAATGGCAGAAGCAGTTTCCTGTGCATCACTTTTGGGAATAAACAACGTTTTTTACAGATTCAAACATTTTGCAGATAAAGAGAGTTATAATAAAATGCCTGCAAGAATAAAAATGAATATTATGATGACACCTGTTTTGGGAAAAGAATTTTTTGAACTTCTAAGTATTGCAATTTCTGCTGTCAACGGATGCGAAAACTGTGTTAAAGCTCACGAAGCATCGCTTATTCATCTCGGTACAAGCGAATCAAGAATCTTTGAAGCAGTAAGATTATCTGCAGTGGTAAAGGGACTTTCCTCTGTTATTTGGTAATAAGGGAAAGGTGTTGATATGAGTTTTGATTGTCCTTACCTGATTGACGGTAAATGCATAAGACGTAACGATGACTGCGTTCCGGGCGGCAAGGCCTGCGTTCTGAAAGGCAGATATGATGTCATAGGTGAAAGAAAGGAAAAGGAGCAGGAAGAGAAAAATAACAAAGGAAAGAAAATCAGCCGATAAGTTTTTTCATTTTTTCTATTTCATCTCTAAGGAATGCCGCTCTTTCAAATTCAAGATCTTTTGCCGCCTGTTTCATTTCTGAAATCATCTGTTCAAGAAGTTCTTCTTTTTGATCCGAACTCATATACTTAATAACAGGTTCTGCTACTTTCATAAATGCTGCCGTTTTATCATCTTCTTTTTTCCTGATATCCGCTATTGAAGTGGAGGAAAGAATATCTTCCATACTTTTGAATACTGTTTTCGGCTCAATGTTGTTTTTGCGGTTATATTCTTTCTGGAGTTTGCGCCTTCTGTTTGTTTCATCAATAGTCAGTTTCATTGAATTAGTTATTTTATCGGCATACATAATAACCGTACCGTTAACATTCCTCGCTGTTCTTCCTGCAGTCTGCATAAGGGATCTTTCACTTCTCAGAAATCCTTCCTTATCAGCATCAAGAATTGCCACAAGCGATACTTCCGGAAGATCCAGTCCTTCCCTTAGAAGATTAACGCCAACAAGCACATCAAAATCGCCCAGCCTAAGATCCCGGATAATTTCCACACGCTCAAGAGAATCCACATCGCTGTGTATATATCTTACTTTTATTCCGATTCTGTCGAAATAATCAGTAAGGTCTTCGGCCATTTTCTTGGTAAGAGTAGTTACAAGAGTCCGCTCATTCACTGCAGTCCGCTTTCTTATTTCTCCTATCAAATCGTCTATCTGATTTTTAACGGGTCTGATTTCGATTTCCGGATCAAGCAATCCGGTTGGTCTGATAATCTGTTCAACGAATGAGCCACCTGATTTAATAAACTCATAGTCACCAGGCGTAGCACTTACATAAATAATCTGATTTGTGAGTCCTTCAAACTCGCTGAATTTAAGCGGACGGTTATCCAGAGCCGAGGGCAGGCGGAAACCGTACTCGACCAATGTTTCTTTTCGTGATCTGTCTCCGTTATACATACCTTTAATCTGCGGCATTGTAACGTGCGATTCATCAACAATAAGCAGAAAATCTTTTGGGAAATAGTCAAATAGGCACGAAGGCCTGCTCCCCGCCTCACGGCCGTCCATATGGCGTGAATAATTCTCTATGCCCGAGCAATAACCTATTTCCTTAATCATTTCGATATCATATCTTGTTCTCTGTTCCAGTCTCTGGGCCTCAAGATACTTCTCGTCGGACCAGAACTGCTGAAGCCTTTCCTTAAGTTCTTCTTCTATAAGTTTAACGGCCCGGGATGACTGCTCTTTAGTTGTAACGAAATATTTTGCCGGATAAATTGGGGTGCTCTCAACCTGACTTATTACTTTTCCGGACACTGAATCAATAACGGATATTTTCTCAATTTCATTTCCCCAGAACTCCACTCTCAAAGCTTCTTCATACTGGTAGGCGGGAATTATTTCCACTACATCACCTCTTGCACGGAAAGTACCTCTTGTAAACTCGGCATCATTTCTTACATAGTATATATCCACCAATTGCCGCAGGAATTTCTTTTTATCCAAAGTCATTCCTTTATGTAGAAAAATTATCTGGCGTGCATACTCATCAGGGGCACCTATACCGTAAATGCAGCTAACGCTTGCAACTATTATTACATCTCTTCTGCCTTCAATTAGTGCAGTAGTTGCTTTAAGTCTGAGTCTGTCAATTTCTTCATTTACAGAAAAATCCTTTTCAATAAACAAATCTCTTTTCACAACATAAGCTTCAGGCTGATAATAATCATAATAGCTTATAAAAAACTCTACCGCATTCTCGGGAAAAAAAGACTTAAACTCGGCATAAAGCTGAGCCGCAAGAGTCTTGTTGTGGGAAATAACCAAGGTGGGACGATTAATATTTTGAATTACATTTGATACAGTAAATGTTTTTCCGCTTCCCGTAACACCCAAAAGCACCTGGTGTTTTTCTCCGCGTTCAATACCTTCGGTAAGTGCAGAAATTGCCTGCGGCTGATCGCCTGCCGGTTCATAGCCCGATTTTAGGATAAAGTCTTTCATTTTTTCGGCCGGAATAATTTTACTTTGGTCCCCATTTGAGTACCTGAATTCTTACAATTGCAGTGCCTGATTTTATCATTTGAATCATCTTTGCCGCTCCGTAAGATAGATCAATAACTCTCTTTTTGTGTTTAGGCATTCTGTCATTAACTATCACAATAGTACTTTTGCTATTCTCAAGATTTGTAACACGAAGTACCGTATTAAAAGGGTAATCAGGATGCGCGGCGGTAAGCCTATACATATCGAATGTTTGTCCTGATGCAGTCTTTCTTCCGTGGAATTCCCTGCCGTAATATGAAGCAGATCCTGTGAGTGAATCAATCACTGTATAATCAGAATATTTCTCATCGGTATTATCATTAAAGATATCGCTCATCGGATATCTTCTGTCAGGATAATCGTCCGATGAAGAAAATCTCTGTGAAGCCACGCAGGCACTAAGCAGAAATACTGCCGAAAATATTAAAAGATATCTAAAGAGAAACATATTCATTATTGTTTTTGTGCAATTTGCGAAAAAGCCGGATAATATAAAAGGCCTAATTTCTTTTATTAAGTTCGTTCAGGTATTTTCTTATTAAATCGCGGTAATCTTTCTTATAGCCTTCTGAGGCAGATTTATTTATCTCATCGGTAATCGATTTTTCGGAAGCGGCCTGTATAATACTCCCGGGATTTTTCCCTGCTATATCTTTCCCTGCAGTTCCTTTGCGATTATCTTCATAGTCTCTTTCATTTATGGATCTGGATGCCTCCAGCATTCTCGAGAGAATATTTTCCTGTTTTTTAACAAGCTGGTCGTCAACGCGTGAAGAATTAATATTTTTAACAACTTCCTGCATTTCTTCAAGAATTTTTTCAAGATTCGAACTTAGCTTCTTTGAACTTCCCTGTTGCTGCATTTCCTTGTATAATTCTTCAAGTGCTTTTCGAACACCTTCCTGACCTTGTGAAAGCCTCTCCATGGCAGCCTGCTGTTCCGGTGATAGTCCCTCGCCCTGCATAGATTTAGCTAATTGGTTCATCGACATCTGCTGACCGGCAAGTTTTTCCATTTGCTCCATTAGCGACATCATTCCGCCGCCCTTTCCTCCGGACATCATTTGCTGCATACTTCCTTTCATCATAGATGCCGCTTTGTTCAGATCAGACATCGCATCAGTCTGTTCTTTCCCGGCTTTGCCTGTATTTCCCTCTACCATCGACTGCATTGATCGGTTCATATTCTGTCTTGCCATTCCTAAAGCTTTTCCCATTTCCGGAGTAATCGAAAAAGTCTTGTTGGATAGACCTGACATTCGGTTCAGAAGACCGTTAAGATTCCCCGTTAATCCGCTTTGCTTTCTTGATATTTCTCCGGTTTCTTCTTTTGATCCGGCGTTCTTTAGCTGTTCTTTCAAACTTTCCTGCTGTTTCGATATCTCTATCATTCCGTCAAGAATCTGCATCATCTCGCCGTAGTTTTTCATTTGATTCTGACTCTGCATTTGCTGCTGCATTTGCTGAACAGAATTCTGCATTTCCTGCATTTCCTCTGAAAGTTCTTCATTCTCCTCGGAAGCCTTACTGAAATTCCTCTGCCGCATCATTTGCGAAATTTCTTTTGAGCGGCTGCTTTTCCTGCCGGTTTTAGATTTTTTTGAAATCTCTTTCATTTCTTCATTCGGCATATCGTCAAATTCAGACATTTTCTTCTCAAGTTCTTCTATCTGCTTTTCGAAATTTTCAATCTTTTCGCTTATTTTTTCCTGCTTGCGGACTGCATCTTCGGGCGACTTATTTTTAGCTGTTTCTCTGCTCTGTTCCGACAAATCGTTTTGTATATCCTCTGCTCTTTTGGAAACTTCATCCATTTTTTGTTCTATTTGGATTCTCTTCAGAAGATTCATTGTACGCTCAATGCTCTTGCGGATATATTCTTCATCTCTGCGGATATCTTCAACAGACTTCTGAGCTTCCTGTCTATTCATTTTTGACATCATTTCCTGCATTTTCTGAAGTGCTTTGAACATTTCATCATTTTTCATTTCTTCAAGAAGCTGCTGCATTTCCATATATTTTTTTGCGGTTTCTTCAGAAAGCAGATTGTTTTTCATCATTTCCTTTCGAAGTTCTTCCGTTTCTCGAGTTAATTCCTCAATCTTTTCTTTCAGACTGTTAAATTTTTCTGCGGCATTCTCAATAGATTTCTTTTCTTCCCAACTAAGCTCTTTTGAATCTTTCCTTAAGTTTTCGGAAATCTTTTTCATCTCCTGCCTTAACTCATCAGCCTCTTTCATAATCTCGCTCACGCCTGATTTCATTTCATCCTGCGATTTACGGGATTCAGCGAAAAGTTCATCAAGTGAAGGCACTCTTAAGTTAATAGTTCCTGTTCTGGCAGATTTCGGGCCGGATATATTGTCGTTATCGAATACTTCGGCAAAACAGCTCACCGCATCACCTTCCTTGAGCCCGAGTCCGGAAATATCCCACAAATAAACAGCAAGTTGCTCCTGTGAGTTATTATTAATAGGAATATTTATTACTGAATATTCATCTTTTAAATCAGCCCCACCCGAAGCCGAAAGTCTGTAATTCAGTTTAAGTGAAGAAAAACCGAAATCATCTTTAATTCCGATTCTGAAAATCACTGATGGGATCAGAGGAATATTGACATCCTTAGCCGGCTCTATCAATTCAATTTCGGGGAATAAGTCTTCCAGCAATTTTATTGAATAGACAACCGGATTTTTATTTTCAATCCCGGCTTCATCAGTAAGCGCTAAATAATACTCACCGGCGTTTCTTACAGTGAAACTTCCGTCAGCATAAACACCTGAAATCTTAAGATCCTTCTTGGTACTGTCCGAGAAAACGACTAAAGCTTTATTTAATTTCTTTCCTGATGATGTTTCCAGAGAAATACTGCTTCCCGGAAGACAAGTTATATTTCCGTTATCCGTCTGAACAGTCTCTCCCAATCCGGAATATCCGGGTGGTTTTATCGTTAGTTTGAGAGATCGTATTTCAGGGCGCTCAACTGCAGTCAATTCATAAATACTGCTTTTC
>CAZOZP010000072.1:0-15654 GCA_964584325.1 uncultured Melioribacteraceae bacterium | reverse complement strand
CGGAATTCACTGAGACAAAAGGAGATTTATGATTAACATTTTGAGCAATTGCAGCAAAAGTAAACAAGGAAAATACAATCACATAAATATTTCGTTTATTATTCATAATGCTCCATATTTTGAATTCATTTAGAAAGGATATTTTCATAGGATATTGCGGTAATAATTATAAACAAAGAAAAATAACAGCAGAAAAGTTTCTTCATAATACCCCTAAATAATGTGTTTATTGAAAATCTGTTATTTTACAATTACTGTAAATTTTTCGTGCTATAATAAAAAAAAAAAAAACGGGAATGCAAGCTTTATTTTGTTATAATTCTGTATTTTATTTTTATTATGTAATTGTGAAAGTCTGAACCCGGATTTATAGCCGCTTTACAAGAATTTACCTCAGTGCCACGGAGAAGAATGAATACCTTCCCGGCGCTTCGACTTCGCTCAGCGTCCGTCCCTCCACGCACAACGCATTACGATTCTTAACAACGCAGATTATTTGTTTTACGCGGAATTATGGCCTTTAATCCTGTTAATCATTTAATCACAAAAATCAGGGTTCAGATTATTTCATCCCCCGCGGATTTATGATTCCCCCTTTGTGCCTTTGGGTCTTAGTGGTAAATTATAAAAAAAAGGGCAGACATTTTACGCCCGCCCCCAACTCTGTCACGCGTTACGCGTTACGCTTCACGATTCTTACTTTACCAACATCATCCGCTTTGAATCCGAGAAGCTGCCGGCGTCAATCCTATATATATACATTCCTGATGAAAGATTGGATGCATCAAATTTTACTTCGTATCTTCCTTTAAGCTTATATTCATTTACGAGTGTTGTTACTTCCTGTCCCAAAAGATTATATATTGTCAGTCTTACAGCTCCGTCTTTCGGAAGTGCATATCTTATTGTTGTTGCCGGATTAAAAGGATTAGGATAGTTCTGCTCAAGGGCATATTCCGCGGGAATAGTATTTCCGTTTTCTGCTGCATCAACACCTCTTCCGTAAGCCACATAATCCTCTTCGGCAACGTAAACTGCAAATCCTCTTGCAGGTGCAGATAAGTAAACTCTTCCATCGGCATAAATCTGAGTTTTCTCTGTCGGATTAAAAGCATTCACAAGCATTTTCCCTTCTAAACTTTCGTATCCTGCTGTATTGTTGTCAACCCACAAACCCTTTGTATCGGTTTCGTGATTATTAATAACAACGAATGCTCCTGATGTGCTCTGATTCCCTTCTCTGCGGGCAATATACACATTTGCGGCATCCTCGGCGGGGTGTGGATTACCTGCGGCAGAAAGTACAGTAATTTTTCCGTCCATATAAGTTTTTCGCGCAAATATGAGTTTATCAATATCTTCTCTTAATGATTCAGGAGCCTGAATCTTAATACTGTGATCGTGGTAGCTTTCCTGCTCCACACCGAAATAATGAGAATAGAAAACACATGGCCTGCCCTCGTGGGTAAGAGTATAGGCATAACCTAATTGCCAGTCTTTCCCGATCCAGTTATTATGCTCTTTACCTGTATCGTGATTATCGAGAAATGTTACTACTCTCAAACCTGATACGGAATTATATAAATCTCTTATCATGCCTGCGTTATTAAGACTACGCATATCATAATTACCGTCTGAGTTGCACATAGAATTCAGTTCATATTTAAGCGGGAAATCAAATACAGATACATCGGCTCCAAGTTCAGCATTATCCGATATCCAGTCCTTAAGTCTGTATTTCTGCCCTGTCCAGTATTCTCCTACGATGAATCTCTGTGCATCATTTTTTAACGGAAGATTTTTAATCCATGATGCAAGAAACGGAACCTGGAATCCTCTTACAAAATCTATTCTGAATCCGTCAAATCCTACAGTCTCTGCCATCCAGTTTCCCCAATCCTTGAGCCTTTGCTGCACTAACGGATCATAAGTATTAAAATCATTACCGAACCATTTTGTATTTGTCACAATAGCATCTTCAAATCCGTCGCCGGTAAGGTAATCAAATTCATCAACGGGATGAAAATGTTTATAGTTCCAGTTATAATTCGCCTCCCCGGGTCCTGTATGAAGAGGATAATTAGTTGCTGTCATCGTGCAGGCTTGCAAAGTGCTTGTGGCAAGGTTAATTCCGTTATGCCATACTTCGAAAGGATAAATTCCTCTGCCCTGGTAAGTCGTATGCCAGCTCCAGGGGTTCTGAGTTTCCGCCTTTACGGTAAATCTCATCATAATATCCGACTGTTCGGTTAGAGTAATTATAAACTCATCAACATCTGAATTTATCGGATCAATTCTTCCCCGCATTGTCATTCCGGAAGAAATAAAAACATTATTGTTTCCGTTTCCGTTATTAGGCTCAGTTTCCCAGCCGACAGAAGATGTCCACCCGCTTCCTGTCCAGTCTGCCTGAAAATCATATCCTTTATCCAAATCAGTAAGCATATAGCCCTTTACTTTCACATAGTAATTTCCCGGTTGCGCATCAGGAATCCTCCAATATATTTCATCGCAGGTATAAGGTTCAAACTGATTTTCGCCTCTTTTAGCCTCTGCAAAAACATATTCTTTTAAAACCGGATTTACTTCCAGATTTTCTTCAGGGGATCCGTAAATATGGTTAAGTATTATATCTGCATAAACATCTATACGCGGTTCGCCGTGCATAGCCGATATCATATCTTCAAGTTCCGGGCGGCTTCCCATTCTTGTTTCTGTTGTTCCTTTCTGGAAATAGTTCCCAAGATCGTAATGATCGTGAATCCCGTAACCCATATCAGCCATTCCGAAATTACCTTTGCAGGGCGAAGGTATCCAAATTGCCGTAAAACCTGCATCTTTCAGTAATGATGATTTTTCGTTTAATTCATTCCACCAGTTACCGTTACTATTTTCTACATCTGCTGGTAAATCCCAATAAAATGCCTGCATCATAACATCTTTTTGCCCGAATACATTAACCGGTGAGAACCCCAGGGCTGCTGTAATCAGTATTAGTTTTAAATATTTCATAATAACTCCTCCAAAACCGGACAAATATTTCTACTTAACTTTTTCTCCGCATTCCGGACAAAATTTAGCTCCGGCTTCAAGTTTTGCACTGCATTTTTTACACTTGAGCTCGGGCATTACATTGGCTCCGCATTCCGGACAAAACTTAACTTTCTTTGCCAGCGGCTTTTTGCATTCCGGACAGGCGGCAACAACACCCTCACGCCAGCTCTCTTCTTTAAGCATTTTTCTGTCTTCTTCGGCCATTTTTGAATGAGCCCAGATTTCTTCAACAGTTCTTGATGCCTGAGCTGCTGCCATTTCTACGGCAAGATCAGGAGCACAGGTCTTGCACAATCCTTTTGAATCGTTCCAGCATTTGTCTTTACATACCCAGGAAGTACAGCGCGGACATTGCATAAAATCAGGCCGTAATTCTTCCATTGCTTCTGTAAAAGCTTCATCGTGCGATTTTTCCCAGGTTGCTGATCTTGCACGTTCTCCTAAATCCGCAGCATTTCCGAACACACCGCCGAATAACGACCCAACAGCATCAAGAGCACTTGTTACCATTCCCAACTTTGATGCTTTGAATTTGGTTCTGAATCCTGATCCGCATTTATCGCAGAAAAATTCAAACTGAAAACCCTGATTAGTACTTAAATCCGAATAATTTTTTGTAAAGTGAATTCTTTCGCCCATTTTCCTAAAAACTCCGATTTTATATTATTATTGTTTTGTATCCAAAAAATAAAGTAAAATAATACCTTAAGCAAATTATCTGATTTCAAGTGCCGGAATTCAGAAGATATATCACATTAGGTCGGTACTGTATTTCTAATGAATGGAAATCCTGTTCAGAAAATCATCTCGGTAAAGATTTCCCAACGGAATTTCGTTTTTCCCGATTTCCACAAAATTTTGTGTGTATGCAGTAACTTTCTCAAGGTTAATGATAAATGATCTGTGAACACGAATGAATACTCGAGGCGGCAGGTCATTTTCAAGTACCCCTATAGATACTTTTGAAAATATCTTATTTCCTGCCGTTACTATTTTCGAATAATCTTTAACACTTTCTATAAACAGAATTTCATCATATTTTATCTTTATATTTTTTCTTTCCGCTCTGATAAAGATATGACCAGGTTCAAACTTGCCTTCCTTATTGCCAACTTCATTCCGACTTTTCTTTTTGTTCAGAAACTTTCCGGCAGCTTTAAGAAATCGTTCAAATGATACCGGTTTAAGAAGATAGTCTAAGGCTTCAAGCTCAAAACCTTCCGGGGCATATTCTCTATGTGCGGTAATAAAAACAACTTCAGGCGGATTTTTAATTGACTTCAACAATTCGAGACCCGTTAAGCCCGGCATCTGAATATCCAGGAACAACAAATCGGCATTTTCTCTGTTTAAGAATGAGAATGCTTCTACTGCACTGCCGAATGTACCCGGAACCGAGAATTCCGGAATATTTGCAATATATCCTTCAATTATCTCACGAGCAAGCGGTTCATCATCAATAATTATGCACTTGTACTTCATACTGCATCCTCTATACATTATTCAGTTTTAAAAGCAAATTCACACGGTACTCATCAGAAGTTTTCTCTCTTGTAAAAACGTAATTGCTGCCGTAAATAAGTTTAAGTCTTTTTTCCAGATTCTCTATCCCGATTCCTTGTTTCTTCGCCACCGAATTAACTGATTCAGCGGCCAGACTGTTTCTAATATCAACCTTAATGTCATACTGTGTGACAAATATTTCTGCTTTTATCCAGGGATTCTCCATTGCCGGTTTCACTCCGTGTTTAAAGCTGTTTTCAACTAATGGAAGAATCAACAATGGCGCAATTCTTTTGTTACCTGTGTTACCTTCAGTTCTGAATTCAATTTTTAGTTTTTCGTCATATCTTAGTTTTTCAAGCATAATATAATTTTCAAGAAGTTTTATTTCTTTTTCTATGGAAACAGTCTCTGTATTGCAGTCATAAAGTATATAACTGAGAAGTTCAGAAAGTTTTAGCACAACTTCCGGTGTTATTGCGGAAATTCCGGCACCTTCTCTTGCAGGTTCCGTACTTGAAAATGATTCCATTCAAAAAGCCGCCATATATCTGCCTGCCGGATATAAAACAGGCTTAAAGAATTATCCTGTAATATATCTGCTTGCCGGTTACGGAGGAACATTCGATTCTTTTTTCAACGGAAGCTATTCGGGTTTGAAGTTGAATGAATGCCTTGACAGAATGATAACCGAAGGTACTGCTCCTGAGGCAATAATTGTTGCTGTTGGAGGTCGCAACAGTTTACACGGAAGTTTCTATGTTAATTCTCCGGTATCAGGGAACTGGGAAGATTTTATTGTAAAGGATCTTATTAATTTTATTGACAATAATTTTCGAACAATTAACAAACCTTCCGGACGCGGAATTGCGGGGCATTCGATGGGAGGTTACGGATGTCTTAATTTAGCCATGCTTCATCCTGAAATATTCAGCAGTGTTTTCAGTATGAATCCCGGTCTTTTTTCTGAAAGCGGACTAAAAGACAGTCAGATGTTTTCAAATGATGTAATAATAAAAGATTTCTTAAATATTATTTCAAGGTTGGATAAGCTCTCCGTTGAATCGGCAAACAAGGAATATCAGAATATACTTGACAGCATTGTATATAAAAACAATGATTTGTTTTTTGCATTTGCATATGGTTCGGCATTTTCTCCCGGCAATCTTAATAAGGCACCATATCTTTACTATCCAGTTTTAAGTAATTCTGAAGGGAAGATACAACTGATTCCTGAAATATGGGATAAATGGGAAAGCGGATTCGGCGGAATCAGAAAAGAATCGGTTGTTTACAGAAACAACCTGCAAAAACTAAAAGCCATTTTTGTGGATTCGGCAGATAAGGATTATTATGCCTGGATTCCGCAAGGCTGTCTTTATTTTGATAAAGTAATGAAGCAGGCAGGCATTGCTTCTGAACTCAAAGTTTATGAAGGTGACCATGGTGATAAGGTTGCCGAACGCATTCAGACGATAATGCTTCCTTTCTTTAAATCACATCTGGATTGCGCGAGATAGTTTTTATGAAGTTACGTGATTGATAACTTGTTCAGAATCTGAAAAGAATTCAACTTCCCGCCTGTTCAGACGGGAAGTTTGAGTTTTTGTATTAACCTTTGTAGATATTATCCCTGCCGATAAATCCCTTAAGACTCTTCAGGTATGAAGGTGACTTAATATAATTTAATCTGGCTTTTGCTTTTTCAAGTTTATCTTTAATTCCAAGGTCTGCAACCTGATCCAGATGACTTCCCTTTTTAAGGAAATCCTGCAGATAGTTGATGTGTCTTTGCCATAAAGCTATATCGTTCAATTGTTTACACATTAACCTTTCCTGATACCAATCAGACTCTAACAGATTCTCTCTTGTAAACATATCTCTAATTTCTTTATCTTCGATACCTTTGCCCTGATAATTTCCGTAAACAAGAATATGCAAAAGAGCTTTTAGCGGAGGGCACGCTGCTTCAACGCTGCCGTCATCGAAATACAGCTTAGCTGCATTCCCCTGGGCTTCAACTATGTTGTTTATTCCGTCAACAAATACATCCATATCCTGAAGTTCAGGTTTTATCATTTCATCGTTGAAAACAGCATTCGGATTTTCAAACACTCTTCCGAAGAAAGTATGGACAAACTTATCTGTAACCCTGTATCCCAGACGGCTTGCCTGTACTTTTTGTCCGTTATGCTCAAAATCATTCAGCTTTTCAAGATAACCTTCCTTTACCAGGAATACCGGATCTCTTTCTTCCGCACTAAGACGGCACCAGATTTCAGGAATCAGAAGACTTATATCATGATCTACTCTGTAATTTGGACCTACATATCCGGCTGCCGTAGAAAACGCATTATAGCCGGAAAGGATAAAAGAGACAAGGGCATTGTTCAAATCTGTAACAGGACAAAGGGCATTAAAAGGACCTTTTGTAAGTGCGCCTTCCGAACCCGCTCCTGTAGTTGAAGGAGATTTTCCTGTAAGACTGCTTAAGAAGTCCATAAATAATTCCGGTAGTTCCTGATAATGTATCGGATTAAATACTGCAAGCGATCTTAATTTAGGTTCCGGCGGATTATTTCTTCTTCCGGGGAGTACGGCATTAACCGGAAACAACACAGGTTTTTCCAATGGTATTTTTCTGAAAAGCCTTGTTGATATTTCTGCCAGATATTTATTTACAGGAGAAATAACATCAGGTCTATTCTGAAGATATCTCATATTCTTTGAGGGTTTTCCTTCAAAAATTCTCGGATGTGATGAAGAAACAAAATATCCCTTACCGCTTTTTGCCGCTTCAATAATTAAAGCTTTCATAGGTTCCGTGTATTTCTCGAAACCTATAGATTCTTCAATTATGTCTTTTGCATCATTTACCGTTAATGGCTGAAAATTCGAAATAAATGTATAAGGTTCAGCCAGATCTTTCTCTGCCTGTTTATCATATCCCCGGTGAATTGCCTCATCAGGTCTCTGGAAAAATCTGTATTCGCAGTTAGCTAAAATCTTCACGGACGGATTCCTGTATTCATTGTTTAATCCCTCAAGCTGCGAAGCCGGAACTACAGTACTTGCCGTAATATCGTCTTCCATCTGGATTTTATCAGCCGCAAGGAAATCCTGTCTCAGCTTATATGTACGCCAGGAACCGTCTTTATCGAGTCCTACCCTTAAGTAGTTTGCAACAAGTTTTCTGTTATCGTACTTCAATTCGTTGCCGGGCTTTCCGTCAACAATATCCACACTGAAATGTTCTTTCCAGTTGCTCCCCCATTCTTCCTTATAGAATCTTTTAATGGTAAACACAATACCTTTTATATAATTAGGAATGGAGTTCAGCCAGTTATTGTATTCATCCGTAAACTCTGATGGAGAAGGAGTAAGCATTTTAATTGCTGACCCAAGCGATCTTCTTGAGCTGAGAAGACTTCTCGGAGGCACTTTATAATCCACCGGAACTATAAATCTCTGAGAATAGTCTTTATTAATTATTTCATCAACAAGAGCTAAGTCTTTCTTATAATCTGCAATAAAATAGGGACCGCTTATAATGGCATCTGATATAGATTTAGATATTTCAGATTTACCTCCGCCCGAAACTGTTGAAGGTTTATGGCAAAAAGTACCTTCGGCCACTGTTCCTACTAATCTCCAGGAAGGAGCATTGGGCGACTTTTGAAGTGAAACCTTATACCCGAACGGATATACATAAACCTTATCTTTAAGAAGTTTCATCTCCTGTTTACTGCCGTTGTTTGTCCACTGAATTTTCTGAGTTATCTGATCAATTTTTGCATCTTCCGGAACATATAAAATATCCGGAAAATTCTTGTCGATACCGTAACCTTCAGGTTTGAGTTCAATAAAATCGGAATAAACATTAACTGTTTCAGAAAAAGAGTGATTATTTTTTTTAATCTGCGTATCGTCGTGGAATTCACCGCCCAGATTATAACTTGGATAAGCGAGTGCTCCTCCGGCATGTTCTTCCTCGCAGTTTCCGAAAAGATTGGCTGAAAAACTGATTTGAGTTTTAACTTCCTTTTTGGAATAGCCGAAATAATTATCCGCAATAACTGTAACAATTATCCCTTCTTCCGTTCTTGCGGTTATCTTGAATGCTTCGCCGCCGTTATAAAGTTCATCCTCTTTCTCCCAGCACATTCCGTCTCTTTTTTGGCGTTCATCGGCATCCTTAATGTTCGGAAGTCCAAGAGATTTTTTTGTGGTTTTAATCAAATGCGGAGCAAGAATTACGGCGCCTGTGTGTCCGGTCCAATGATCAATATCAAGTGCGGCATCATTCTTAGCAAGATACGGATCGCCGGCATTCCCGAATATTGATTCAACAAAATCGAGATTGCTTACTAAATTACCGGGCGCAAAGAATCTTATTTCCATTCTTTTTTCAGCTTCAATTCCTTTTACTTCAGGCATTACGAGTGGTCTCAGAAGCAGAGAGACGAACATCCTTGCTTTCTTATCCTGCGAGGCGGTATAAGGCAGTTCCATTAGTTCATCCGGAGGAGTTAACGCCGCTTTAAGAAGTCTTGCAAAAGCTATTTTTGGCACTGATATTTTATCGGCAGGAACGGGCAAGCCGCCTTCGGCAACATGGAACACGCCTTTAGTAGTTCGTCTGTCGCTTTTCGGATTGTGAAGAATTCCCTGCTTAACTCTGTATGAACTAATTATATCGGAAATAAATTCATCTTTATCGGGCGGAACGGAAAGAACACGCGCCAGACCGTGTCTGTCTAAAACAAAGGTGCTTGCCGGAAGCTTTATGTCTTTGCGCTCGTCAATATCTGCAAGGTAGCTGTCAAGAAATCTTTGGATTCTTAGATCTGCCGGACATAAATACTCGGAAAGGAGTCTGTTTTTTTCAACGTGATGAAGTATCAGGTCTTCGGCAATATCGAGAAAATGGTGATTATCTGCACTGCAGAAATAAGGCTGCCCGAGAGAAGCGAGTTTAAGATTGATATATTCAATCACTCTTTCAAGATAGGATTCCTCTTTTTGTCCG
Source organism: uncultured Melioribacteraceae bacterium (assembly GCA_964584325.1). Lineage (GTDB taxonomy): Bacteria > Bacteroidota > Ignavibacteria > Ignavibacteriales > Melioribacteraceae > CAZOZP01. The sequence goes on along the minus strand of CAZOZP010000072.1, from coordinate 6,068 downwards.
AATCCGAATTGTCTTTGTAAATCCATAATCTTACCTTAGTTTAATTTTCAAAATTTATTTTTTGCTCTTTGTTCACACTTGTTGAAATGAATCTTCAAATAGTTATGTTTAAAGGCAAAAATATAAAGAATATTACTCACAGTAAATAAAAGAATATCTTGTCTGTAAAATTTGTCACAAATATTCCTCTTGAAGACGCCGAATTTACAATAGTTGACGTTGAAACCACAGGAACCAATGCATCACGCAACTCTGTTATTGAAGTCGGAATGGTTAAGATAAGGGGACTCGAAATTGCGGAAAATTTCCGGACATTCATTAATCCTGCATGTCCCATTCCATACTACATTTCCCAGCTTACAGGTATTTATAATTCTGATGTTGCAGCCGCACCATATTTCGATGAAGCGGCAATATCAATAAAAGAGTTTCTTGCGGATTCCGTATTTACTGCTCATAATCTTCAATTCGACTTAGGCTTCATTAAATCGGAATTTAACAGAGCAGAGATTGATTTACCCGTTACTCCGGGTTTATGCACTCTTAAACTTTCGAGGAGGATATTTCCCGAATTGCCGAGTAAATCTCTTGGCAGTGTTACAAGGCATCTTCAGATACTGCACAAAAACGCACATAGAGCTTTAGGAGATGCAACTGTTACGGCAAAACTTCTCCTCCGAATTATTAAAATCTTAAAACTTGAATATAATATTCAAACCTTAAACGAGCTTCTCGATTTTCAGAAAACACCTGCTTCGCAGGCTAAAACAAAAAAAGTTAAGAAAGGGTTTGCAGAAGGTATTGCCAATGCGCCTGACGAGCCGGGTGTTTATTTTTTCAAAAACGCTTCAGGAATTATATATTACATAGGCAAAGCAAAATCTCTCGAAAAAAGAATCAAATCTTATTTCCGCGGTGACCCGGAAAGAAAAACCAAAAAGATATTCCGTGCATCTTCACAAATAGAGTTCTTAATAACCAATACCGAACTCACAGCTCTTCTTACGGAAGCGTCCTTAATTAAGCAGTACAATCCTGAAATTAACAGGCAGCTTAAAAAATATCCGGAGAACTATTTCATACGCATTTCTCTTGAAGAAAATTTCCCGCGTCTTGAACCCTCCGGAGAAATCAGATTTGATGAAGCATTATATTACGGCCCTTATAATAACCGTGAATCATCAGCAAACATAAGGGATATCATAGACCATACATTCAGACTAAGGGAATGCACTGAAAAGGAGTTTTCCGGGCATAAGAAATGTTATCTTTTGGATATTGAGCGGTGCCTTGCCCCATGCATAAATCCCGACATAGCAGCTTACTCTGCAGAGATGGAAAAAGTATATGAATTTCTTTCCGGCAAAAATCAGGCTGCATTAAAACATTTATTAGATAAAATGAAGAAGTTTTCCGATCTCCAGCGTTACGAAGAAGCTGCAGAAGTTAAAGATATTACCGCACGTGTTTTAGATTTAATAAGCAAAACCGCACTTATCAAAGAACCCGTAAACAAAGCTAACATTCTGCTGGAAGTATTCGGAACAAAGCGGAACGATTACATTCTTCTTTTGGGCGGCAAAGTTTTTGTGAAGAATCCGGCTTACCTTCAGAGCGGAAGTTATGAAGAAGCCTTAAAAGATTACTTTGAAAATACAATAAATGTTAATTCATTTCCCGGCAGTAAAGATCTTGAATCAATAAAGATAATTCTTTCCTGGCTGATAAGGAATCCGGGAAAGTATAAGATGTATTATCTCAACGAATTTGATTCAGAAAGGTCTCTTCTATTTAAGATACACACAAGAACTTAGTCCGGAATTATTCTTCAGGCAACTTGTCGTTCAGCAGATTATATTTCTTTTGTTTAGATTTCCAGCGTTCTTTAGCATACTGCTGCATATCTTCAATTTGGTCTTTTTCATCAACAATTTCGAAGCCGAGCAGAGTTTCAATAATATCTTCAAGAGTAACAATACCTGCCATACCGCCGTATTCATCCGAAACAAGAGCAATATGCTCCTTTTTGTTCAGCAGTTCCTCCCAGGCATTAAGCAGAGTACTTAGTTCAGGAATGTTTACTATAGTACGCTTTATATCCTTAAGCTTCAGATTAAAGTGATCTTCTGCCAGTTTTTCAAAAACTACTTCCCGAAAAACATAACCTGTTATGTTATCGCGGTTGCCGTGAAAAATCGGAATTCTTGAAAAGTGAAGAAATTCCTTATTCTTCAGAAACTCCTGAAGAGTCATTTCTTCATCTGCAACAACAACAACAACTCTCGGTGTAAGTATCTCTGAAACTTTTATATTCTGAAGCCGGAAAAGATTCTGGAGAATTTTGTTTTCCCTATCGGCAAAAATTCCTTCTTCCGCACCTATATTAGCCATTGCTGAGATTTCTTCGCGGCTGATTGTATATTCAGCATCTTTTTTTGAAAGAAGACGTGTTAAAAATGCAGAAATAATTACAAGAGGATAAGTCAGAATCATCATCAATTTAATAATAACTGCAGTAATGCCGGTAAGTTTTCTGTAATAATTGGCGCCTATTGTTTTGGGAATAATTTCCGTGAGTACAAGAATCAGAATAGTAAGAATTGCCGAAACGAGACCGAAGTATGCCTGTCCGAACACAACAACTGCCTGTGCTCCGACACCGGCAGCACCTACAGTATGGGCAATGGTATTAAGAGAAAGTATTGCGGATAAAGGCTTGTCAATATCCTGTTTAAGCACAATCAGTTTTTCAGCCGATTTTTCTCCCGATTCAGCTTTAGCCATAAGATATGACAGAGGCGTTGCCAGTAAAACCGCTTCCATTACAGAACATAAAAATGATGTAAAAAGGGCAAGAAAGAGATAAAGTAAAAGCAGTTCCATGATTGTATTTTTATATTAACTGCGGAAATATAACGATTTATTTAAGTTCTGCAAAGTTTGCGGGATAAGCTTCAATGTAAATATCCCGAACTAATTCCATACAAGTAATTACATAAATAAAAAAATATCTTCTATTTACTTTCAGTTTATACTTTTCTAAAAATTCTATAAAATTTAGAAAAGCAATAATAACTCATTTAATTTGCTTTTCTCCAGTCAGTAGGATTTCTTTTTTCGTGAAAAACAGCCAATATAATAATTTCAGTATGTTTTAAATAGTAGTATAGGCTGTAAGGAAATTTCTTAATTAATATCCTTCTAATTTTCTTAAAAACTACCGGATACATTTCAGGATTGTTCATTACTGCTATTATTGCCTTATCTAAATTATTAAGAAAAGAAAGTCCTAACCCTTTTTCAACATTTTCATACCACTTAATTGCATCTGTTATTTCAAATTCCGCCCTCGAACTGATAATAACATTTCTATTCATATTTGTTTTTCAACTTTTCTTTTACTGTACCCCAGTCTTCCATTTTTTCTTCTCCAAGCTCAAATGATTGCAATCTGTTTCTAAGCTCTTCCTTTTGGTATTCGGTTATCGGTAAATCTTTCGGACCTAAATTTATATTATCCCAAATTTCACCAATAATAAAAAGTTTTTCCGAAATACTGAGTTTATTTATTCCTTCTAAAATTCTATCTCTGTTCATTTTATATCAAATTTATTCTACTGCAAAATATCAATTTATATTTGCTTTTCAAAATATAAATCCGGCTGTCTTAATAATGTCATTCAAATCATTTTTATATGCGGTTTTGCATGGCTGTTTGTCTTTATTTTTTTTTCTAATGACAAATTTGAGATAAATATGTTATTCGTCCTTTTAATTATGCTTTTAATCCGATTCCCTTTGTGAATGTTTAATAATTTATTATTTTGATCAGGGATTTGTGTTTCTATTGGCATTCTGATTATTAATATAATTTAATTCAGATTAGAAGGGTGTAATATGAATTATCGGGTTTTGTTATTTTCTATACTTTTTACCGTTTGTTTGTCTGCTAAAGACGGAGGGTGGATTTTAACAGCAACGCCGGATTCAGTTTACAGTCCGCTCACGCTTGCAAACGGAATGATTGGAATTCTTCCTTCTGCCCGGCCGCTGCAGATTGATAAAACAATATTAAACGGAGTTTATGACATTTACGGAAGAGGAGACGGTGTATCGAATATTGCCGAAGCCGTTAATGTAATAAATCTTGATATTATTTTTGACAACTCGATTTCACTTAAGAATGCTTCTGCCGAATACATCAAAGACTATACTCAAATGCTTGATATGAAATCAGGAATTTTTAATTCACGTTTTATTTTCAACAACCGGCTCGAGGTTTCTCAGAGTCTTATGGCAGTTCGTCATCTGCCGCATACGATTATGATGACAATTACTCTTAAGGCTGCAGATAACTGCAGTTTCAGTATTAAAAACGAAATAACATTCCCGTCTTCTCTTAAAAATTTATTAAATACTTATGAAATCATAAACTCGAGATTCGGCGAATTGAATTTACAGAATTCTTCCAATATCACATCAACCGGAAAATTCAAAGTTGCTTCTTCCACAGGTTTTTTGTTTGACAGAAAAATAACCGGATTTAGTCCGGAGAAAGTTAATCCTTACGGAAATATCGTTAAAATGGATATTAAATTGAATAAGGGAGAGCAGACCACAATTACAGTTATTGCTTCAATCTGTTCAACAGCCCAGTATGAAGATCCCGAAAACGAATCCAAACGATTAACTTTATTTGCAATGCTTGAAGGCAGTGCAAGACTGGAGGCAAATCACAAGAAAGCCTGGGCAGAACTGTGGGAATCTGATATTATTATTGAAGGAGATGAATTATCACAAAAAGATATTAGGTTTGCTCTTTACAATTTGTATTCGTTTGTAAGAGAGGGAACAGATTACAGTCTTTCTCCTATGGGACTCTCCGGATCAGGATATAACGGACATATTTTCTGGGACTGCGAAACCTGGATGTTTCCGCCTTTATTAGTTCTTCATCCGCCTCTGGCCGCTTCCTTGCTGGAATATAGATTTAAGAGACTCAATGAAGCAAAACAAAATGCCGCAGCGCACGGGTATAAAGGTGCAATGTTTCCCTGGGAATCAGCTCTTTCAGGCAGTGAGGAAACTCCCGTCTGGGCATTAACCGGTCCATTCGAACATCACATAACTGCTGATATCGGAATTGCATTCTGGCAATATTACCAGGTAACACAAGATAAAAAGTGGCTTGAAGAAAAAGGATATCCTCTGCTAAAAGAAGTTGCAGAATTCTGGCTCAGCAGAGGTGAATGGAATGATAACAAAGAATTTGAGATTAAAAATGTTGTTTGTGCCGATGAATATGCCGAAAATGTAGATAATAATGCATTTACAAATGCTGCCGTAATCACAGTACTTAGAAATACCGCTAAAGCCGCATCAATTCTCGGTCTGCCGGAAGATTCCAGATTATTAAAAACCGCTGAAGCAATTCCAATAAGAATTAGTGATGATGGAGTTACTCTTGAACATGATCAGTACAAAGGGGAAAAGATAAAACAGGCTGATGTTAATCTGCTTGCGTTTCCGCTAAGATTTATCACAGATAAAAAAAGAATTCTTAAAGATATAGAGTATTATGAACCAAGAATTGACCATGGTCCCGCTATGAGTCATTCCGTTATCTCTGCCGCCTATAGTTTACTTGGCGATTGCGGAAAAGCCTTTATGTTTTTCAAGAAAAGTTATATACCCAATAAATTGCATCCCTGGGGTGTACTGGCAGAATATGCCGGCGGCAGTAATCCTTATTTTGCAACCGCTGCCGGGGGTATGCTTCAGGCTGTATTATTCGGATTCGGCGGAATTGAAATTACTGATAAAGGATTGGTGCAAGGCAGTATTTGTCTTCCTGACGAATGGAATAGTTTAACCGTAAAAACCTATAAGAAGACAAAAACGAAATCGAAATAATACTTAAGCCTTTCCTAATTGCAGGTAATAATAGTTTCAACCATAGCGGGATTTGGTTAGTTTTTTCGATACACTTTGTTACGCACCACGCATCACGATTCTTCGAGAACCTTAAAGCACCGGGCGGCCAAAAAAAAGGGCAGACACTTTACGCC
>CAZOZP010000071.1:0-16860 GCA_964584325.1 uncultured Melioribacteraceae bacterium | reverse complement strand
AAACCAACGGCAATCATTTCTCTTTTATAGCGCCGCAAAGCGGCGTCCACCTAACTATTAATTATCCCGCCAAAATTCTTTATAACTTCTCGGCGGGAAAAAGTTATATTCTTAGTAATTCTTTGTTTTTAACTTAATTTCAAACTTTTTGATACTAAAATTCTGTCTAACTATCTCTTTAAAATAGTTAGTTATCCAAAGGACTTTTTATTCCGCTAAATTTGTTCATAATATGAGTATAAATCATAGTTGTTCTTATTGATGAATGTCCCAATAATTCCTGTATCGTTCTTATATCTACACCTGCTTCCAGAAGATGCGTTGCAAAAGAATGTCTGAATGTATGAACACTGCCTTGTTTATCAATTCCGGCATTTACAATCGCTTTTTTTACTTCTTTCTGTATAACTGATTCATGAATATGGTATCTGTATTTTAGTTTTCGGTCTTTGTCGTATATAAAACTTTTGGCCGGGAAAACATACTGCCACCCAAATTCTTTCCCTGCATTAATATATTTCCTTTCAAGTGCATAAGGCAATATAGTTTCACCGGATCCGTTTCTTAAATCAATTTCGTGCAAATTTTTTACTTTATTTATATGTTCTTTTAATCTATCCTTTATTTTTTCGGGCAATAGAGTTATTCTGTCTTTTTCCCCTTTTCCATCTCTTACTGTTATTTGTCTTAAATCGAAATCTATATCTTTTACTCTTAAATTTAATCCTTCAGAAAGCCTCATTCCGGTACCATAAAGTAATTTTATGAATAATTCAGGAACACCACTTAAATTATTAATTATTTTTACGGTTTCCTCTTTAGAATAAACTACCGGTAAATGTTTGATCCTTCTGCATATTTTTAATTCCTCAATCCAACCTATATCTTTTATTACAATATTCTTATATAAGTACAATATCCCTTGCAATGCCTGATTTTGAGTGCTGGAAGAAACTCTCTTCTCAACAGCAAGGTAATTAATATAATTTTGAATTTCTAACTTCCCAAGAAGCTCCGGATGAACCTTGTTGTTAAATAGAATAAAATTTTTAATCCAATATATATATGCTTCTTCTGTTTTTCTGCTATAATGCTTTGTTCTTAAATCTATTTTTACTAAATCCAATAATTTTGGTTTAGCTTTATTTTCCACTTGAGCCCCCTCTAATGAAATATATTCACTATCACATTCTATTAATAAAATTAGTATCTATTCTTACAAATTGCAAGAGTAATTTTTGATTTAATAATATTGTATTTGGATAACGGTGATTCTTGTACATTACAGACTATTTTCTGTCAGTGTGCGACCCTGACAGCCGGGGGAACACTATTGCCAAGTTTGAATAATATCTTTATTATTTCTCAACATGGTATTTACAATTGTCTGTGTATCAACTTTCTTTTTCTTAGCAACTTTTTCTATAAATTCAGCAACATCTTTTTCAAGATAAATGGGGATATTCATTTGAACATTTTCCTTATAAAATTTTCCTCTTTCACCTTCAGAAAAATCATATTCCTTTTTCATAGTTTTCACCTTTATTATAATGCTTTTTTTCATTCTTTGTAGCTTTTCTGGCTGAAATTATTCTTATTTTTGATAAATTACTATCAATTTCTTTAAATGTATGAATTACAACTAATGTTATATTATTCCGATCATTTCCAATTGTTATCCATCTGTCCTCATTTTTACTGTGGAACTCATCAAAAATTGATAAAGTAAATGGATCCATAAATATTTCAGTAGCTCGTTCAAAACTAACTTTATGCTTAGTTAAATTTGTTATTGCTTTAACTGAATCCCACTCAAAATCAAATCTCAATTTTTATATCCGGTTTTTTATAAGAATCATATCTTCTCATACTACACGAATAAAATAATATCTATTCTTACTAATTGCAACATTATAATTAAATTGTCTCTTTGTTTTAGCTGATATTTGCTTCAATAACAAATTATTCTAATTTCCATTTTATTTAGCTTTAATTTGTAAATGTAGAGACGCAAGGCCTTGCTTCTCTACAAATTAAAATATTTGATTATTAGAAATTATTAAATAATATATTTTCTCCGCCAACGAGCAAATAATCCTTTCTCCCACATTCCTAATATAATCTTGTTTTTGTGCTCCAAAACAAATATTTTTGGTCTTACTTTTTTGGTCTCTTTGCTATGGAAGAAAAAAATATATCGGTTAACAGAAAAGCCCGCCACGAATATCATATTATTCAATCGATTGAGGCAGGAATAGTTCTTCAGGGAACTGAGGTGAAATCTTTAAGACAGGGTAAGGGAAATCTTACAGATGCTTATGCTGTTGTTAGAAATGCTGAAGTATGGCTTATTAATGCTCATATAAATACTTATGACCATGGCAATCTTAATAATCACGATCCATTGCGTGAGCGGAAACTTCTTCTTAACCGTAATGAGATTAAAAAACTTCTGGGGAAAGCTGAGGATAAGGGAATGACTCTTATTCCTCTCCGCCTTTATTTTAAAAACGGTAAGGTTAAGGTTGAACTTGGTTTGTGCAAAGGCAAAAAACTTTACGATAAACGAGAAGACATAAAAGAAAGAGATGCAAAGCAGGATATTGACAGAAACTTTAAGAAGAATTACAGTTAGTTATAATTTTATTACCGGAGTAATGTTTTGATCGATAAAATACTTTTTCCCCCGTTGAATGAACAGATGGATTTGATACGCCGCGGCGTTTCGGAAATTATTCCTGAAGAAGAACTTGTAAAGAAAATTGAGCGTTCGGCTAAAGAAGGCAAGCCTCTTAATATTAAATTAGGATGCGACCCTACCCGCCCCGATCTCCATCTTGGCCATTCTGTTGTTCTTAGAAAATTAGCTCAGTTCCAGCAATTAGGACATACTGCAATTCTGATTATTGGCGATTTCACCGGAATGATTGGTGATCCTACAGGAAGAAATGCTACGCGTCCGCCTCTTACTGTTGAAGAAACCCGCATTAACGGTAAAAGCTACTGGGAACAGGCATCCAAGATACTGAATAATAATAAAACTAAAATTGTCCATAACTCCGACTGGTTGGGCAAGATGTCCTTCGAAGATGTAATTAAGCTTGCTTCGAGATATACTGTTGCCCGTATGCTTGAAAGAGACGATTTCTCCAACAGATTCAAATCATCTACCCCGATAAGTATTCACGAACTTCTTTATCCGCTTGCTCAGGCTATGGATTCTGTTGCAATTAAGAGCGATGTTGAACTCGGCGGAACAGATCAGAAATTCAATCTGCTTGTGGGCCGCGATATCCAGCGCGAATATGGTATGGAACCTCAGGTGATTCTTACCATGCCAATTCTTGTGGGTACAGACGGCACTGAAAAGATGAGTAAATCCTATGGCAATTATATCGGAATAAGCGAAACTCCTGCTGATATATTCGGCAAAACTCTTTCTATCCCCGATAATGTAATCTACACTTATTATGAATTGGCAACTGATATAAACAATGAAGATCTTAAAGACATAAAGACCAAGCTTGAAGACAGTTCTATTAATCCGCGGGATATTAAGCGTGCTCTTGCCAGGAAACTAACTGCCATGTACCATTCTGAAGCTGCCGCGCAGGAAGCTCAGGATAATTTCGACAAGCTTTTTATCAAAAAAGAAATTCCTGATGAAATAGAAGAGTTTGCTGCAGATTTTGAAGAAATAAACATTTTGGATTTTATTGTTAATGTTAACTTCGCGCCCTCAAAAGGTGAAGCCCGCCGTCTTGTTCAGCAAGGCGGTGTTACACTTAACGGCAATAAAATCTCCGATCCGAATTATTCTCTTAAGAATGAAGGAGAAAACATTCTTAAAGTAGGCAAAAGAAAATTCGTAAAACTAATCCGCAAATAAGTTTTTAATGAACCCGGCAATACCCGCCGGGTTTAACCCCAGCATATTGTATAGTTCCGTCTGTGTTCCGTGCTCCACATAATCATCCGGCAAACCGAGTCTGTATAAAGCCGGTTTCAGCTGCTTATCGGAATAATATTCAGCAACGGCACTTCCGAATCCGCCCGTCAGAGTATTTTCTTCTACCGTAATTATTCTTTTATACGACGCTGCTGTTTCATCAAGTAAATCAGTATCAAGCGGTTTGATGAATCTCATATTAACTACTCTGCATTCAATATTCTGCCCGGCAAGCAATGCGGCTGCTTTCATTGCCGTATCCGTCATGCTCCCGACTGCAAGTATTGCCGCATCTTTTCCTTCTCTCAGAATCTCAGCCTTGCCTGCGGGAATTTCATCAAATCCGGGTTTAAGCTCAACACCCAGCGCATTTCCGCGGGGATATCTTATTGCAACAGGGCCCTTAATTTTGTAAACCGCCGTATATAACATATCTCGCAATTCCGATTCATCTTTAGGCGCCATAACCGTAACACCCGGAATCATTCTAAGATATGTAAGGTCGAGCGTTCCGTGATGTGTCGGTCCGTCTGCCCCAACGAGACCCGCTCTGTCAAGAACAAACACGCAATGAAGATCCTGCAGCGCAACATCGTGCATAACCTGATCTATTGCTCTCTGAAGAAATGTTGAATATATTGCAACAACAGGTATTATACCTTCTGTTGCTAATCCCGCGGCAAAGGTTACACCATGTTCTTCCGCTATCCCGACATCAAAGAAGTTTGAAGGGAATGCCGCCTGAAGCTGATCCAATCCTGTTCCGTCAGGCATTGCGGCTGTAATTCCCACAACCGATTTATCTTTTTCCACAATCTCAACAAGAGCTTTCCCGAAAACAGAGGTATAAGATAGTTTTTCAGATTTCGCAAGCGCTTCTCCCGTAATTTTATCAAACGGCGAAGATGCATGCAGTCTCTGAACGTGTCCTTCAGCAGGTTTGTATCCTTTCCCTTTTTCAGTAAGGATGTGGACAAGTATTGGTCCGTTAAGCTTTTTTACAAGTTCAAACACATTAATAAGCTTCTGCATATTATGACCGTTTATAGGGCCGAAATACCTGAATCCCAGAGCTTCGAACATCATTCCCGGTGTAATAACTGATTTTATTCCGCTTTCAAGACGTGCTCCGGCTTTTCTTAATCTATCGCCAAAAGTTTCCAGCTTCCCTGTAAACTCCCAGATAACACCTTTAACTTTATTATAATCAGGATGAGTAATAACTTCCGTAAAATAATTGGAAAGCTGCCATACATTCTTGGATATTGACATATGGTTATCGTTTAACACAACAATAACATTGCTTTTATAAATACCTGCATTATTAAGTGCCTCGTAGGCCATACCTCCTGTCATAGCACCATCGCCGATAACCGCAACAACCTTATCTGAAGAATTTTTAAGCTTATTGGCTTCGGCTATTCCGACAGCGGCTGAAATGGAAGTTGAAGCATGTCCGGCCCCGAATGCATCATATTCGCTTTCGTTTCTTTTAAGAAATCCGCTTATTCCTTTAAACTGTCTTATTGTATGAAGAGAATCCCGTCTTCCGGTTAATATTTTATGAGGATACGCCTGGTGACCTGTATCCCAGATTATTTTATCTTGCGGTGTGTTAAATACCTTGTGCAGAGCAACGGTTAAATCAGTTGCTCCAAGTCCGCCTCCGAAATGGCCGCCGGTCTCAGAAATAACATCAACCATATATTGCCTTACTTCTGTTGCCAGCTCCTTCAGTTCGTGAACATCAAACGAACGGATATCTTTTGGTGAATTAATATTAAACAGCAGTCTGTACTTTGATTTATCGACCATTTAGGTATTTCCGCCTTATTTTACTTCTTTATCAAATTCTTCTTTAATTTTTGTTATCTTAAGTTCGGCTTCAGAAAGAGTCTTATAACAGGAACCCGAAAGTTTCATGCCTTCTTCATAAAGCTTTATTGCATCATCTAACTGAAGATCATCAGATTCAAGTTTTTCTGTTATTTCCTGAAGTCTTTTCAGTGAATCTTCAAATGTTATTTTATTTTCTTTTGCCATTTTCAATCTTTATTTTATCATCAAAAAATCTAATTTCAATTGGAATGTCTTCTTTAATTGAAGCAGCCCTTGTTTTTATTGTTCCTTCCTGAGAGATAACCGCAAATCCTTTTTTCAGTATTTTATCAACATCAGCTTGTTCAAGACTTTTAGTCATAAGTGTAAGTCTGTTTTGAATGCCGGTTATATATTTTTCAGATACATTCTGAAGTTTTGTAAATAGACCGTCCAATAGTTGGCTGTTATTTCTGATAATCCCCTGCACTGATCTTATTCCGTATGAACCTGAGAGTCTTGCAATAACATCCTTATGGAAATTCAGAATACTCTTTATTTTCAATGTAGAATTATAGGAAAAATCATCTATAAAACCAAGAATTTCAGCCTGGTTGGGAGTAGCAAGTTCCATAGCCGCAGTGGGTGTTGCCGCTCTTACATCCGCTACGAAATCGGCAATCGTAAAATCAACTTCATGTCCAACGGCACTAATCACCGGAATTTCGCATTGATAGATTGCCCTGGCAACTATTTCTTCATTAAATGCCCAGAGGTCTTCAAGCGAACCGCCTCCTCTGCCCACTATAATTGTATCAACTTCTTTTTGTCTGTCTAAATATTTTATGGCAGATGCAATTTGCGAAGCCGCACCTTCCCCTTGTACTCTGCACGGAGCAAGAATTATTTCTACAAGCGGATATCTTCTCTCGGCAACACTTATCATATCTCTAAAGGCTGCTCCGTCTGCCGCTGTTACAACTCCGATTTTAAGAGGCATTTTTTTGATATTCTTTTTCTTTGAAATATCAAAAAGACCTTCCGCATTCAGCCGGTTTTTCATATTTTCGAATGCCGCCTGAAGCTCTCCGATACCCGCCTTCTGCATAGAGAATACATCAAGCTGATAACTTCCGCGCGGAGGATATACAGATAATCCTCCTGTTACAACAATTTTATCGCCGTCTTTCAGTTTAAATGAAACAGACATATTCCTGCTTTTCCACATAGTGCAGCTTATCTGTGCACCGGCATCTTTAAGCGTAAAGTACCAATGCCCCGAAACGTGGGGTTTAAAGTTGGATATTTCTCCTATAATGCTTACAGCCGGATAACTTTCTTCAAGTAGATTCTTTATTCCGGAAGTGATTTCCGTAACTGTTAATATAGCTGACATCAGATTAAAAGTTTAATGAGAAAAAGCTTGAATAGAGTCCGAGCGATACTTCAGAAAATCCTTTTGAACCTTCACCGCGCAATTCTCTGTTATATCTGTATCTTGTATAGAGTGTAAAAACATCACTCATTTTAAATAAGCCGAGAGCAATTTCACCGGAGATTCCGTTCGAACCGTTAAGATCTGAAAATCCGCCAATACCCGGAGAAATATATTCAATAACCGGAATCTCAATTATGTGTTTATAGCCGGTTCTCAGAAAACTTTTCTCTGCTTTAAATATATATGAATATTCTATGCCGATATATCCATCGGGATAAGTTTTTTTGCTTGGATAAAATGAGATTACCGGTATTTCTTTCGTGAGTTGAAAATTTCTCTCATTTCCTGACCAAACCATAGACACAGAAGGAGAAAGAAATATTGTTCCGCCGATGCAGAACATTGTAAATAGTCCCGGAGCATCTTCCATAACAACTTCTTCGGGATATTCAACTTCAAATGTTTCGGTATTTAATTCCGTTTCGTCTTTTCCTAAAAGTCGGACTTTATATTTCATAAAGCCATTCTCAGATTTAAGATCTGCAGCCGGAATCTTTAGTGTATGGTTTTCCTTATATTCAAGCGATATCGGAATTTCATTATTCCCTTCCGCCTGAAGAAAACTCTTGCAGCTATCTGATGTAAAGAATGAAAGAATAAATATTTTTGGATTATCCGGTGTAATAAAAGACTCAAGAATAAATATTTCCGCTGTTTCAAGATTGTCTTCCTGTGCCCAAACTGTTCCTAAAGAAAATAATAAAACAGCAAACAAAAGAAATCTCATATTCCGCCTTAAATAATTTGAATTATTTTGTGCACAAAATAAATAAAAATCAAACCACTTCCCAAACAGATTTTGAAAATGAAATGTTTATCTGTTTATGCAAAAAAAAGACGCGCATAAAGCGCGTCTTTAACCTGACTATTTTATTTTATGTTTATTTGTCGTCAACTACTTCATAAGAGGCATCCTGAACATCATCCTTTCCTCCTTGATTGCTGGTGCTTCCGGCTGCATTATCTGCCTTACCTCCCGGCTGTTCCTGTGCTCCTGCAGCGGGATCCTGAGCCTGCTGCTGATACTTATAGAGTTCCTGAGAAACTTCAGCCCAGACTTTTTCCATCTGTTCTACTGCCGATTTAAGTCTGGCATCATCACCCGAAGCCTTTGCATTTTCAACATTCTTAACTTCGGATTCAAGTTTGCTTCTTAGCTCTGCCGGCATCTTATCCTTCAGATCTTCTATCTGTTTATTTGTCTGGAAAATAAGACTGTCCGCTTTATTCTTAAGTTCAACCGATTCCTTCTTTCTTAAATCTTCGTTGGCATGCATCTTTGCTTCAGTCTTCATCTTTTCAATATCATCCTTGCTTAAGCCGCTTGAAGATGTAATTCTGATTGACTGTTCCTTGCCGGTTGCTTTATCTTTTGCCGAAACGTGAAGGATACCGTTTGCATCTATATCGAAAGACACTTCAACCTGCGGAACACCTCTTGGAGCAGGCGGAATTCCGTCAAGATGGAATTTGCCGAGAGTACGATTATCATTGGCCATTGGTCTTTCGCCTTGCAGAATGTGAATTTCAACCGACGGCTGATTATCGGAAGCTGTTGAGAATACTTCGCTTTTCTTTGTAGGTATAGTAGTGTTTGCCTGAATAAGAACTGTCATTACACCGCCTAATGTTTCAATACCTAATGAAAGCGGAGTAACGTCAAGCAAAAGAACATCTTTTACATCACCTGAAAGTACACCACCCTGAATCGCGGCACCAATTGCAACAACTTCATCCGGATTTACACCTTTATGCGGTTCTTTCTTAAAGACAGCTTTTACGGATTCCTGAATTTTAGGAACTCTTGTTGAACCGCCAACGAGAATTACTTCATCAATTTGTGAAGGAGTAACTCCGGCATCTTTCATTGCTTTTTCGCAAGGGATAATTGCACGCTGAATCAAGTCGTCAATAAGCTGTTCAAATTTAGCTCTTGTGATATTTACATTAAGGTGTTTCGGGCCATCCTGAGTTGCTGTAATAAACGGAAGATTTACATCTGTCTGCATCGAAGATGAAAGCTCTATTTTAGCTTTCTCTGCCGCTTCTTTTAATCTTTGCAATGCCATTGGATCTTTTCTAAGATCTATACCTTCCTGATTCAGGAATTCCTGAGCAAGAAAATCAATTACTCGTTTGTCAAAGTCGTCTCCGCCTAAGTGTGTATCACCGTTGGTCGATTTTACTTCAAAAACGCCTTCACCAAGCTGAAGAATTGAAATATCAAATGTACCGCCTCCAAAGTCATATACAGCAACTATTTCTTCTTTGTTCTTTTTATCCAAACCGTAAGCCAGTGCAGCGGCTGTTGGTTCGTTGATAATTCTCTTCACGGTTAAACCGGCAATCTCGCCTGCATCTTTTGTAGCTTGTCTCTGAGCATCATTAAAGTATGCAGGAACTGTGATAACCGCTTCCTTTACTTCTTCTCCGAGATAGTCTTCTGCAGTTTTCTTCATTTTCTGAAGTACCATTGCACTAATTTCAGGTGGAGAATATAGTTTCCCGTCTATTCTTACTCTTGTTGAACCTCCGTCGCCTGCCATGATTTCGTATGGAACTTCTTCTTTCTCTTTTGCTATTTCATCAATTCTGCGTCCCATAAAACGCTTAATCGAAAATATTGTGTTTTTCGGATTAGTAACTGCTTGTCTTTTAGCAGGCTGTCCTACAAGTCTTTCACCACTTTTTGTAAAAGCAACAACGGAAGGAGTAGTTCTCCCGCCTTCTGAATTAGGTATAACAACAGGATCATTGCCTTCCATCACCGAAACGCAGGAGTTAGTTGTACCTAAATCAATTCCTATAATCTTTCCCATTTTTTTTTCTCCAATTGATTAATTTATAAATCGCATTACAAAATCAATCATCGTGCCATCATTTAACTTCTTTCTAACTCACTTGAATTACATACTTTACGCAATTGTCATAATGTCATTATTATTCCATTATTGCGCCATTTTGTCGTCTTTGTTAATATTGGCGTAATCTATGTCATTATTACCGTCACACTCTCATTAGTAATTTGATTAAAAAATATTATATTTCGTATAAAATTTTAGAGAATATGGACAACAAAATATTTAATCTTGAAGACTTTGATATTAAGCTCGATACTGACATTATCGGGCGAAATTTTATTTACACTGAAGACATAGACTCCACTAATTCTTTCCTTCTTAATTCAGCCGACATTCAGAAAGAAGGAACAGTATTACTTGCAGAATACCAGTCTAAAGGCAGGGGTAGAAAAGACCGGGAATGGCTCAGTTTACATTCACAAAATCTTACATTTTCCTGCTTGTTTTCTGATAAGTATTTACAAATTAAGCCTAATATAATTAATCTGGCCTCTGCTGTTGCGGTAGCCCGATCAATCGAAAATCTTTTTCAGGTTAAGACAAATCTCAAATGGCCTAATGATGTTCTTATCAACGGTAAGAAAGTATGCGGAATTCTGATGGAATCTTCTGTAAGAGGTAAAGCAATAACTCGCCTTGTATTAGGAATCGGAATAAATGTAAATCAACCTTCCTTTCTCGGACGATTCAATTACGCTCCAACGTCAATCCGTCTTGAATTCAAGAAGGAAGTTAGCCGTGAAAGGCTTTTAAGCGAAGTGCTCAACAATCTCGAAGTATTGCTGAATGAAGCGTTAGTGAATCCTCAAAAAATAATTTCTTTCTGGAAATCTCACACAAGATTTTTAGGTGAAAAAATAAAGATCAAGGATGATAACCAGGAAAAATACGGTATCTTTGAAGATCTTGATGATGATGGTTTTTTGATTCTTCGTTCAGGAACTAAATCGGAAAGGATTGTAACCGGAGAGATCGGAGTTATTTAATGTATTTAGCTTTCGATATCGGAAACACATTCGTAAAGTACTGTTATTTCGATAATTCAGGAATTGTATCCACGGGTAAATTTCTCACAACCGAAAAGCACAATTTTTCAGACTTCCCTTTGCCTGAATATGCAGTAATTTCATCTGTGGTGCCTTTAAAGACAAATGAAATTTCCGAATGGCTTGAATCCGTAAATGCTAAATACACAATTATTGTTCGTGATGATTTCTGCGATCTGGGTATTGAATATGATTCTCCGGGCTCTGTGGGTATCGACAGGCTCTGTGGTGCATACGGCGCGGCTTCATATTATATTAATGATGAAAATGACTGTGCTCTGACAATAGATTGCGGCACTGCTACAACAATAAATTATGTTACAGGGAAATCCTTTTCGGGCGGAATAATTATTCCCGGGATAATAACGATGTTCAAATCGCTGAACAAAGGCACTGCCGCACTTCCTGAAGTGGCTCCGGAAGATTATGTATCATTCATAGGTAAATCGACTAAATCGGCTATTGCTTCAGGTGTACTGAATTCCACCGCCGCTTTAATTGAAAAAGCATATTGTCTTTTAAAAAATGACTCTTCCTATATTAATGTTAGGATTATACTTACAGGAGGAAATTCAGGATTCCTTTCCGGGTTGCTTGATATTCCTTTTATTTCTGATGACAAGCTAGTGCTGAAAGGCTGTATCTCTCTGTTTAATAACAATCTGAAAGCAAAGCTAAGTGAAGATTTATCTTGATTATTCGGCATCAGCTCCAATATTTAAGGAGGCTGCCGAAAGGATGTATGAGTATCTCAGAATTACCGGAAACCCTTCTTCAGTTCATTCCTACGGCAGAGAAGCAAGAAGAATACTCGAAGAATCACGCGAAGTAATATCCTCCGAAATAAATGCAAAGACATCTGAAATATTTTTTTTCAGTTCCGCAAGTGAAGCAAACAATTTCATAATCTTTTCTGCAACAAAAGCGATACTTAAAGAATACGGCAACTGCGGATTATATATATCCCCAACAGAGCATGCTTCTGTATTTGAATCGTTTACTGCTATCGATTCTCCTGATGTATCGAAAACTGTATTTAAGGCATTAAAGGATGGAAAAGTGATAACAGATGGACTTGATTTAGGCACGCCTGGTTTGATTTCAATAATTCATACAGGTAATGAGACCGGAGTTATAAATAATATAGAGTCAATTGCTGAAAAGCATAAGAAGAATAATGTTTTTCTGCATACAGATGCCAGCCAGTCGTTTGCAAAATCTTCAATTGATGTAAAACATCTTGGTGTTGATTATCTCACCGGAAGTTCTCACAAAATCGGAGGGCCGCACGGAACTGCTTTTGCCTATATAAAAGAAGGAAGTCCGGCGGGACAAATTATATTCGGCGGTTCACAGGAACGCAACAGGCGAAGCGGTACAGAAAACTTCCCTGCTGCTGCCGGGTTTGCCGAGGCCATAAAAATATGGAAGAAAAACCGCATACTTTGGAATAAAAATGGGACATTCTTAAAAGAAATGCTGCTAAAAGGACTCAATTCAATTGATAATAAAGGGATAATAAACAATTCTCCAGCAGAATCATCCCCTTTCATAGCAAGCATTTCATTCCTACCTGAATACTACAAACCTGATCTGGAATCTATGCTGATTTTTCTTGATATAAAAGGAGTTGCCGTTTCCGGCGGCAGTGCCTGCGCTTCCGGATCACTTAAACCATCACGTATTCTCAGAGCCATAGGCAAGTCGGATGACGAAGCAAAAGCAACAATCAGGGTTTCTTTCGGTCCCGGTACAACTGAGAATGATATATGTTCTGCATTAGAAATATTTGAAAAGTTTTCTTTTAAATTCAGGAAGTAAAAACAATAAAAAACCCCACAAAGAATATCTTTAAGGGGTATTTAATTAAACAGCAATTCTTAAAACTAAAGCAAAGAAGATGTTTTCCTAACCGCTTCATTTAGTTTATCGGTAATTGTTATTTTCGGATCATATCCCGCCCTTTTTGCCTTACTGTCCCAATCATTGGCCTCGTTTGTCCTCCCTTCATATTTGGCAATATCTCTCAGACATAAATAGGCTTCGGCATAATTTGGGTCTGCTTTAATAACATTATTAAAATGTTTTTTTGCTTCAGCTAAATTTTTCATTTCGTATTGATAGAAAAATCCAATTACAAAATTGATGTCAGGATTTCCCGGATTCCTTTGTTCGTATTTGATATATCTTGAAAATCCTACATACTGATCTACATCCATTTTCCCGTAAAGCTTATTATTCATAAAATCGAGTATTGAAAGAAAATCATCACTACTCCTGTATCCTGAAATAGAACTGACCCTGTCGAGTTTTCCTTCCGAAAGAAATACAGTTGACGGATATCCTGATACTCTGAGTGTATTCTTTATTTCCTGGGGAGTGTGGCTTTTGTTTTTATATAAAACATTTCCATCAGTTTCCGGATTGTATTTTATACAAATAAAATTACGGTTCATTATATCTATTACTTTCTGATCGGAGAAAGTGCTCTTATCCATTTTTGTGCACCATCCGCACCAATCGGTATAAAACTTTATTATGACTGGCTTGTTGAATCTTTGCGCTTTCTCTAATCCTGTTTTCATATCGTACCAATCTATACCGGCAGCAAATATCGAATTGACAAGTAAAATAATGAGGATTAACAACAACGACATCTTTTTCATATGTCCCCCTTAATTTACGGGGAAGGTCTATAAAACCTTCCCCGAAATATTTTTATATTAAAAAAGTAACTTGTAGCTTTGAAGTGTTTTCATGTAGTTTGCTCTTTCAAAAGCGGCAGGTTCAGCAACAGATTTCTGTGACATACTTCCTTTCATCATATTGATTGAAGAATATTCCTTTTCTTCCATCCATTTTTCAAGGTCAGCAAGAATTTCTGGAATTCTTTTGATACCATGCTGCAGCAATTCTGAACAAATCATTGCAATATCTGCTCCGGCCATCATAACTTTAAGAACATCTTCTGCATTATGCACACCGCTTGTAGCAGCAAGACTTGCATTAACTTTTCCGTAAAGAATTGAAATCCATCTTAGCGGAAGTCTTAAGGAATTGCTTGAACTAAGCTGCAAATTCGGAACAACTTCCAGTTTATCAAGATCGAAATCCGGCTGATAAAATCTATTAAACAAAACTAATCCGTCTGCTCCTGATTCATCAATTCTTTTTGCAAAATTTGCCATAGAAGTAAAGAACGGACTTAATTTAACCGCTACAGGAATATTTACATTTGCCTTAACAGCCTTAAGAGTTTCAATATACATATTGGCTACTTCAGTTCCTGTTATATCAGGATTTGTAGGAATATAGTAAACATTCAATTCAAGAGCATCGGCACCTGCCTGTTCAATATTTCTTGCATACTGAACCCACCCGCCTTTTGATACTCCGTTAAGACTACCGATAACAGGAATCTCAAGAGATCTTTTTAAGTCTGCAATATGATCAAGATACTTTACCGGTGCCAGATGGAAATCGTGCGGTTCCGGGAAATACGAAACTGCCTCGGCATAACTTTCTGTTCCGTATGAAAGATAATGGTCCAGTTCTCCTGATTCATGTGTTATCTGTTCCTCGAATAATGAATAAACAACCAATGCTGAAGCTCCGGCATCCTCAAGTCTTTTTGCATTATCAAGACTCTGGGAAAGAGGTGACGCTGAAGGAACTATGGGATTTTTTAATTTCAAACCCATATATTTTGTTGAGAGATCCATTTTTACTCCTTTAAATTTTATCAAAAATACCGGCCCGCCGAAGCAGGCCGTATTCAATTATCAGGCATTATTATTTTCTTCGTTAAAATCCTGCTTTGCCAAGTGCTCGTATAATTTCCATTTTTTGTTAACTTCTTTCTGAGCAAAACCGAGAAGCACTTTTGCAGCTTCCGGATCAGATTTGGTAAGCATTCTGTAACGGTTTTCTGTATAGATATACTCTTCCAGTTTAATACTTGGGGCTTTGGAGTCTATCTTAAACGGATTCTTTCCTTCTTTCTGATTATCAGGATTATATCTGAATAATGGCCAGTGTCCTGAATCCACCGCAGCTTTCTGACTATCCATACCTTTTGCCATATTGATACCGTGTGCAATGCAATGACTGTATGCAATAATGATTGAAGGACCTTCGAAAGCTTCTGCTTCAATAAATGCTTTAAGTGTTTGCAGATCGTTGGCACCCATTGCAACTTTGGCAACATAAACATTTCCGTAAGACATTGCCATCATGGCAAGATCTTTCTTAGGAGTAGGTTTACCTCCCGCAGCGAATTTAGCCACTGCACCCATACCTGTAGATTTTGACATCTGTCCGCCGGTATTCGAGTAAACTTCGGTATCAAGAACCAGAATATTAACATTCTTGCCTGATGCTATAACGTGATCCAATCCGCCATATCCGATATCGTAAGCCCAGCCGTCGCCGCCTATTATCCAAACAGATTTCTTTACCAGGTAATCTGCAACTGCAAGAAGTTTATCAGAATCTTTCACGTTGCCGGTTTTTATTATTCCTTTTAATTTTTCAATTCTTTCTCTTTGTTCGTATATACCGGCTTCATCGCTCTGATCAGCATTTAGTATGCTTTCAACCAGATCTTCGCCTATCTTTTCTTTCATTGAAAGAAGAAGTTCTTCGGCATATGCTGTCTGCTTGTCAATCGATAATCTCATACCAAGACCAAATTCGGCATTATCTTCGAACAATGAATTTGCCCAAGCAGGACCCCTTCCGTCTTTGTTTGAAGTCCAGGGAGTAGTTGGCAGATTAGCTCCGTATATGGATGAACAACCGGTAGCGTTTGCAACAACAGTTCTATCGCCGAATAACTGAGAAACAAGTTTCACGTAAGGTGTTTCTCCGCAGCCTGAACAAGCTCCCGAATATTCGAATAAGGGTTCCAGTAGCTGACTTCCTTTAATTGTTCCGACATTTACCTTGGTTCTGTCAAATTCAGGAATGTTCAGGAAGAAATCGTAGTTAACTCTTTCCTGTTCTCTTAATGGTATCTGGGGAACCATATTTATAGCTTTTAATCTTGTTTCTTTTTTATTTTTGGCGGGACAAACCTCAACACATAATCCGCAACCGGTGCAATCTTCAACGGCAACCTGAATTGTATAAGCCATACCGTCGAATTCCTTGCCTTTTGCGGGTGTGGATTTATATGTTGCAGGAGCATCTGCAAGTACTGCATTGTCGTAAACCTTAACACGTATTGAAGCATGAGGACAAACCATTACACACTTATTACATTGAATACATACTTCAGGGTCCCAGGCAGGTACTTCCAGAGCAATATTCCTTTTTTCCCATTTTGTTGTACCGCACGGGAATGTACCATCTTCCGGCATTTTTGATACAGGAAGATCATCACCTTTACCAAGCATAATTGCACTTAATGTATCTCTAACAAACTCAGGAGCTTTTTCCGAAACAATCGGAGGAATTTCGATTGAGCTTATCATACTGTCGTTAACTTCCAGTTTGTGCAGATTGGCAAGAGTCTGGTCAACTGCCTGGAAATTCTTCTGAACAACAGCATCACCTTTTGCACCGTAAGATTTCTTGATTGATTTCTTAATTTGGTTTATAGCTTCTTCTTTAGGAAGAACACCGGAAATTGCAAAGAAGCAAGTCTGCATTATCGTATTGATTCTTCCGCCCATTCCTGTTTCTGTT
>CAZOZP010000070.1:7111-16959 GCA_964584325.1 uncultured Melioribacteraceae bacterium | reverse complement strand
CTTGCTAAAACAACGGGCGGAGAAATTAAGCTTAATCACGACGGTCGTGCTTACGCTCTGAAAATAATAATAAATCACAGGCTTTTGGAGCTACATCTTGCACAGAATACAAGTTACGAAGAAAAAGAGTGGCATACCGAAGCTGAGGATGCCGAGCATTTAATTACCGCTGAAGAAACAGAAAAACTTGCCGCTAAACTCGGGAATCCGGTTCTTGATCCTCACGGCGATCCTATTCCTACTGCTGAAGGAGATATTCCGGAAGTATCGGGCGAGTCTATTGCTTTTATGGATATTGGCGAAACGGGAAGAGTTATACATCTTGAAGACGAACCGAAAGAAATCTATGCTCAGCTAATTGCGCAGGGATTGGCAGTGGGCAAGCAGATTCAGATAATCGAAAAAAACGAAAAGAGAATAAAGTTTACCGCAGACGGAGAAGAATGCGTGATTGCTCCGATACTTGCGGATAGTATTTCTGTTAGGAAGCTTACTTCTTCCGAAGAAAGAGAAGAAGAGTTTAAAAGCCTGGCGGAACTTCCTGAAGGAAAATATGCAACGGTTGCGGGTATATCAAACTCGTGCAGAGGTCAGCAACGCAGAAGACTTATGGATTTCGGAATAGTACCGGGAACCAGGATACGCAGCGAACTTAAGAGCCTTGGCGGAGATCCTACGGCATATATTGTAAGAGGTACTAAAATAGCTCTCAGAACTGCACAGGCAAGGCAGATTTATATAAAAGATATTAAGGAATGATATGGCAGAATTGAAAGGCTGTGAAGGCTGTCCGGCCAATAAACCGGTAAACCTTAAGCGTTTGGGAATCGAAATGGATGATTTCACTTTCGTTGCCGCTCTTGCAGGGAATCCGAACACAGGAAAAAGTACTGTTTTTAACAGTCTTACAGGCTTAAGACAGCATACAGGTAATTGGCCAGGTAAAACTGTAGCCCGGGCGGAAGGAGCATTTGAGTTCGGCGGGAATAAATACAAAATAGTTGACTTGCCGGGAACTTATTCTCTGCTTTCAACAAGCGTTGATGAAGAAGTTGCGAGAGATTTTATTCTTTTCGGAAAACCGGATGTTACAATAATAGTTACAGATGCAACAAGACTTGAAAGAAATCTTAATCTTGCCATTCAGATTCTCGAAATTACCGATAAGGCTGTTTTATGCGTTAACCTTATGGATGAGGCAAGGAGAAATAAAATTTCCGTTGATGAAAGAACTCTTTCCAGGGAGCTGGGTATTCCGGTTGTGCTTGCAGCGGCCAGGCAGGGGGAGGGAATTCCTGAACTGCTTGCGGCAATAGATGAGGTTGCTTCCGGAAGATTTGAATGCAGGCCTTTTCGTATTAAAAATATTCCTTCGGAAATCAATACGGCACTGGAAGATATTATCGGAAAACTTGATAAAACATTTCCCGGTATTCCCAATGCGAGATGGATAGCTCTCAGGCTTCTTGAAGGAGACCAACAGATTATTGATGCAGTGAGGTCCGGATCACTCGGAAGCCTTGCTGTTAAGGACGGGATGCAAAATGGATAATAAAAATACTGAAGAAATAATAAGCACTGCAAACAGATTCAGGTGGGAGCTTGAAGAAAGCTTTCACGATAAACTTATGGAATCAATATTCACCGAATCTGCGAGAATTGCGGATAAATCAGTAAGTCTGCCCGAAAGACCGGCGGGATTTGCTCTTGAGCGAAATATTGACCGGCTTGTAACAAACAAATGGCTCGGGCTGCCCATAATGCTTCTGTTGCTTTCGCTTGTATTCTATCTTACGATTATCGGAGCAAATTATCCTTCGGCTATGCTTGCAACTCTTTTTCTGGAGATAATATATCCGTATATCCGTGAAGCATTCGTTTTTTTTCATTCACCGGAATGGCTTACCGGGTTGCTGGTTGACGGTGCTTATATGGCAGGAGCATGGGTTGTATCGGTAATGCTTCCGCCAATGGCAATATTCTTCCCGGTGTTTACACTGCTGGAAGATTTGGGATATCTGCCGAGAGTAAGTTTTAATCTGGATAATATCTACAGAAGAGTAGGGGCGCACGGTAAACAGGCACTTACCATGAGTATGGGTTTCGGATGTAATGCCGCGGGTGTAATAGCCGCAAGAATAATTGATAGTCCGAGAGAAAAACTGATAGCCATAATTACAAATAATTTCTCTCTTTGCAACGGAAGATGGCCTACTCAGATTCTGATTGCAACTATATTCATAGGCGGAGCCGTGCCTGCTCATCTGGCAGGATTGGTAAGTGCGGCGTCTGTGGTTTTTGTGGCAGTTCTCGGAATAGTTTTCAGTCTTGCTGTAAGCTGGTTTTTATCAAATACGGTACTGAAGGGTGAACCGTCTGCGTTTGTTCTGGAACTTCCTCCTTACAGACCGCCTAAACTTATGCAGACACTTTACACATCGCTTGTTGACAGAACAATTTTCGTACTTTGGCGCGCGGTTGTGTTTGCCGTACCCGCGGGAATGGTTATCTGGCTTACGGCAAATGTTAAGATTGAAGAAGTTACTCTTGCGGAATATTTCATAAATGCAGTTGACCCAATTGCTCTTATAATCGGGCTGAACGGAATTATTATCCTGGCATATATAATTGCAATTCCGGCAAATGAGATTGTGATTCCCACGATACTTATGCTTACGGTTCTTGTTACGGGAAATATGGAGATAGGAAGCGGTGCGGGAGTGATGTTTGAACTGGATTCGATTGCCGATACGGAAATGCTTCTAAGGAACAGCGGCTGGACTTTACTGACCGGAATAAATCTTATGCTTTTCAGTCTTCTGCATAATCCGTGTTCAACAACAATTTATACTATTTACAAAGAAACCGGAAGTCTGAAATGGGCAGCAGTTTCTACTTTTCTCCCGATTATTCTCGGTATTGTAGTTTGCTTCTTTGTTGCACAGTTTTATTATCTGTTATTCTAAGAGGAAAAATATGAAAATATATATAGTTTTGATTTTATTTAATACAATGCTTTTTGCTCAGACGGGAAGCATAACAGGAAAAGCAGTGGAAAAGGGTTCCAACCTGCCGATACCCGGAGTGAATATTATTATTCCCGGAACTACAATGGGAACTTCAACAGCTTTGGACGGAAGTTTTACCATCACCGGACTCCAGCCGGGAAGCTACCAACTTAGAGCTTCAGCTATTGGATATTCCACTGTAACAAAAACGGACTTGATCGTTTCTCCTGCAAAACCGGCCCCGGCATTATTTGAGATGCCGGTTACAGCGGTTGAAATTGAAGGTGTGACAGTTACATCCGGATATTTTAAGAAAAATAATGATGCACTGATAAGCAGTACGGACTTCAGTTATGAAGAGATAAGAAGAGCACCTGGCGGATTTGAAGATGTGATTCGGGCGCTTTCTGTTCTTCCGGGAATTGCTTTTCAGACTGCCGGAAGAAACGATCTTATTGTAAGAGGCGGAGCTCCTTCTGAAAATCTATTCATCATAGACGGATACCAGGTACAGAATATCAATCATTTCGGAACCCAGGGATCAACAGGCGGACCTTTAAGTTACGTTAATCTCGATTTTATAAGGGAAACATCTTTCTCTGCAGGCGGATTCCCTGTGAATTACGGCGATAAACTTTCTTCCGTTCTCAAAATAGATTTGCGTGACGGCAGGAGCGATAAGTTAGGGGGTAAAGCTTTAATATCAGCAACCCAGTTCGGACTAAATCTCGAAGGGCCGTTAACAGAAAATTCATCATTCATATTTTCAGCCAGACGCAGCTATTTGGATTTTATTTTCAATGCGGCAGGTTTCAATTTCGTACCCGAGTACTATGACTTCTTAGGAAAATATGACTATAAAATAGATCCCGAAAATGAATTGTCCTTCCTTTTTATCGGAGCAATAGACAGAGTAATTTTTAATAACAAGGATTCGGAAGATATTTACGAGAATTCAAGAATCTTAGGTACAAATCAGAATCAGTATCTTTTAGGTGCCAGATACAGGCATATAGCAGGACACTCTCTTATTACTTTAGGCTTAAGCCGAAACTATGTTACTTACGACGCATACCAGAAAGATACATTATTACTACCGGTGTTTACCAATAAATCGGATGAGGCAGAGAACGAAGTTAAAATTGATTTTACTCAAATCTATGCGTCTTCATCAGAATTTAACGCAGGATTATCCGCAAAACTGGCAGAATTCAAAACAGAAATACTGCTTCCGCTTTTCCTTACATCCTTCGGTGATTCACTGCTTGTCAATAATCTAAAGGCCGATAAAAATTATGTAAAGCTTGCAGGATACCTCGGATACACAACAATGCTTACCGGCAATCTTAAAGTTTCGGCAGGACTTCGTGCGGATTACTTTGACGGAATAAAGGATAAGGTTACAATAAGTCCGAGACTTCAATTCTCATATCCGGTTAATTCGCTTCTAACTCTTAATCTTTCCGGCGGAATGTATCATCAGTATCCTTCCTATATCTGGCTTCAGGCAGATGAAAGTAACAGAAATCTCAAGGCGGCACGCGTTGAGCAAATAATTGCAGGTTTCGAATATTTATTAGAGGAGTCGGTGCTTTTCCGTACTGAAGCTTTCTACAAGAAATACAGCAATTATCCCGCAAGTAAAACGCGTCCTTATTTAGTACTTGCCAATACAGGTACCGGATACGGAGGAGCGGATGATAATTATTCATCGTTCGGTCTGGAAGAACTTGAATCAACGGGAAAGGGGAGGTCGGAAGGAGTTGAGTTTCTTCTGCAGAAAAAGAATTCCGATAATTATTACGGAACACTTAGTATGACTCTTGCCCGGACATATTTTACTTCTCCCGACGGAATTGAGCGTCGCGGTGCATTCGATCAGAATTTTATTCTTAGTCTTTCAGGCGGATACATAATCAATGAAAATTGGGAAGTAAGCGGAAAATTCAGTCTTGCAACAGGAAATCCATATACCCCGTTTCAGGCGGATGGCACTCAGCAGGTTTCAGATTTATATTCTGCCAGATTCAAACCTCTTCACAAACTTGATATAAGAGTTGACAGAAGATGGAATTTCAGCGGGTGGACACTCATTGCATATATCGACATCCAGAATGTTTACAACAGGAAATACCAGAACAGTATAAAATGGAATTACCGTGAAATGAAACTGGATGAAGGCTCGTCAATTGGTCTGCTCCCTTCAATCGGAATAAGTGCGGAGTTTTAATGATTAAAGCAATTTTCTGGGATAACGACGGTGTGTTGGTAGATACCGAGAAACTCTATTTTGAAGCAACACGATTATCACTTTCAGAAAAAGGTATTATTCTGACAAGAGTTATGTATAACCAATACTATCTGCAGCAGTCATCCGGTTCATCCGCAATACTCAGAGAGAGAGGCTTTTCTGAAGAAGAAATTACTGAATACAGGGAAATAAGAAACAGAAAATATGCAGAACTTATTGCCGGAAATGATTATTCGGTTTCCGGAGCCCGCGAAGTTCTGGAATCTCTTCATGGCAGAGTAAAGATGTGCATAGTTACCTCGTCGTTAAAAGAGCATTTTGAAATAATTCATTCAAAAACCGGAATGCTTAAATATATAGATTTCGTACTGGCAAGGGAAGATTACCGGAAATCAAAACCTGATCCCGAACCTTATCTTGCAGCCCTCCGGAAAAGTGGTGTGGCTCCGGCCGAAGCAATAGTTATTGAAGATTCGCTGAGAGGATTAAAAGCCGCCCGTTCAGCGGGATTAAAATGCTGGGTTATTCCCAATGAATTTGCAGATAATAATGAATTCAAAGATGCAGATAAAATATTGGGCGGCATTTGTGATATTCCAAAGATTTTAGCTTAGGAATTATTGAGTAAAAAATAATTGACTTATTAAATTCGTATTGGTATATTTGAATTCTTAAATTTTAGAATGATGGAGGAAAAGATGTTTGCTGTTGTCGATATTGCTGGCCAACAGTTCAAGGTTTTGGAGAATACAAAGTATTATGTTCCGAGATTGAAAGCTAATGTTGAAACTGAAGTAGTATTTGATAAAGTTTTGGTTTTAGGAGACGAAGCCGGAACAAAAATAGGCGGCACTGCATTAAGCCAGGTTAAAGTTCAGGCTAAAGTTCTTGAGCACTTACAAGACGAAAAAGTAATTGTTTTCAAGAAGAAAAGAAGAAAAAATTACCAGAAAAAGAACGGTCACAGGCAGCAGTTAACCAGAATTGAAATTACAAAGATTGGATAGTAAGGGAGGATACAATGGCTCATAAAAAAGGACAAGGTTCATCCAAAAACGGCAGGGATAGTAAACCCCAGTTTTTAGGTGTTAAAAGATTCGGCGGCGAAAAAGTATCTGCCGGTTCAATAATTGTAAGACAGAAAGGAACAAAGTTCCACGCCGGAGATAATGTAATGCGCGGAGGAGATGATTCACTTTTCGCAACATCCGACGGTACGGTGAAATTTGAAATCAAACGCGGCGACAGGAAATACATAAGCATTATTCCCGAAGCCTAAGACCTATAAAATATTGCAATTGAAAAGGCGTACATTGTGTACGCTTTTTTTTATGCCGCCCGATGACTTATTGCTCGCGAAGACTTGATTCTTTATCATTTTCAGGATAGTATAATCAAAGCTATTTCGGGAAATTGAAATAGCTTTAAAGAATACTTTCAAAGAAAAAAAAAGATCTAATAATTTATTCTGAATATCGGAGAAAACACTAAATAGGAATCAGATAACCACGGAGTGTTCCTATTCTCTGTACTGTTGCTATTAACATAACGAATATCAAAGCCAAATGTATTACTAAGCATAAAATTCAGATTTAAACCAACCGAAAATATTTTTCTGCTTGTATTATAACCGAAAGTAGAAGTTACATGATGTTGTATTAAGCCTCCTGTTCTGTAAATACCAATCTGACCGAAAATATGATTATCGAGTTTTTTGTAATCAGGCATTCCGCTGCTTAGATCAGTAAGTTCTCTATGTTTGGGGATAACCCTCATTAAAGAAATATCGTAATTACTGTATCCTATTGCGGCTTCGAGTGTTCCGAAATCAAATAGATTAACGATATTCAGTTGCTTAATCGAAACAGTGAAGTAATTTCGTAAAGTATAAAAATCTGTTGTGTCAGTATATCCATAATCTTTTGGTTTGAAATCAGCAAATGTAGCAAGCATTTCGATCTCAAGATAAAGATGTTTGTAATCTTCAAATATTAATCTTGCAGGATCACCTGAAAGATTTAAGTACAATGAACGGCCGGATTGTCTTGTATCACCTTCAGGCAAATCACTTTCATATGGTTTGTTAACCTCAAACCCGGTACCTACAGAAAGTCTGTAAGTGTATTCTCTGGGTTTGTCGCTCAGTTGTTTGTAGTATGCCAGGCTAATTCCGGCTATATATTGGTTAAATGCCCATCCCGGCATAAATATTTTATCGTTTCCCCATTTCCCGAAAAATGATAGAAGGTATTTATTTCTCATTTTTTGAAGTTGTGCTCCAGAACATAAGATTTGGATTGAGAAGGTTAAGATCGATATCAAAATAGTATCCGGCTTCTGTATCAAATTCATCCTTGGTAATATCGCGGTAAAAGTATTCCTGATTCTGAATTTTCGTATAAAGTTTCTTTCCAATTATTTCTTTTAGGTAGAAGCCGTCCTTTACAGGATCAAAAATCGGTATAGGGGAATCTTTATCGATATCAGAAGAATGAATAAATGAAAACTCTTCAATTTCG
Source organism: uncultured Melioribacteraceae bacterium (assembly GCA_964584325.1). Taxonomy (GTDB): domain Bacteria; phylum Bacteroidota; class Ignavibacteria; order Ignavibacteriales; family Melioribacteraceae; genus CAZOZP01. Next base: position 9,181 of record CAZOZP010000070.1, on the reverse strand, counting down.
TTATCATAATATCTCTTTCGTGCCGTTATAAGAGCATTTCCGGAAAAAACAGGTTCTGAAAGTTCGGATAAAGTATCAAGGTCAATCTTGCTTCCGTTTATTCGGATTGCGTTCTTAACAATAAAGCGGTTGTATATTTCACGAACCAACACAGGATCATTAATTATCCATTTTAGCTTCAAGTCATCAAAGGCAGTTGTATTATATTCCAATCCTGAATAAATCTTTTCAAGTGTTTTAATTTCAACACTTAAACTATCAGCAGACTGGCAAAAGTACGAATCATTTAATGTAAAAAATGAAACAAGAATAATAAATGTTAAATATAATTTCATAATCTATAATCCATATCGATATCTAAGTTGAAAAAGAGTTCCGCTTCCTGACTCCCATTCGTGTTCACTTCTAAAAACAGGTGATGAAACTAAAATTGTTTCGAACCGGATTGTGTGATTCTCAGAAAATCCTAAAACTTTCATCCAGGCCTTGACTTTAAATACACTATCAAACAATCTTAAATTGAATCCGAAAAGAGGATTATCTTCCGGAGCAAAACTGTAAAAGAGAGAAACAACCGGTCTGAATTTATTGTATTTCATTTCAGTAGTAACAAGTTCAGAGCCGGAATCATATACTGCTTCCCAAATATCATAATAACCCACTCCAAGATCCATTCGAAGCCTGCCTGTAAGTTTATCGCTTGTGTTCCAATAGAACGACATTGTGCTTTCAAACTGAGTAAAAGAAAAGTATGCATTCTTTCCCGAATTAACCGTTAGGGCGGGCGAAGCGAAATCTCTCTTGCCTGAAGCAACATAAATATTCAGGAAGGGCAGAGTAAATGGTCGTGTTATGCTAATATCTGCAATAAAGGAATTTCCTGTATTCAGAACATTCTTATCGGTTGATACGAAAAACAGATTATCGGAATTTTTCCCTAAGTTTAGGTTGAATCGGCCAAAAATTCGGGCATCAATATATGTGGCGTTGTAAATATCAGATTTATCTCGCGCAAGCGCAATAAGGCTGCGAAAACCAAGGGAAAGAGATTGAGTCTGCCAGGGGACTACATTAAGCACTTTGTCTTCCGTTGTAAGTTCTAAGGCGGAAGAACCTACAGAAAAATCCATAAGTTTATGTGAGAAGCTCATGGATGAAAAACTAAGATCCCACCTGAAATCAGGTGTGTCGTCAGTCTTCTTGCGCCTGTCGGTTTTGGCTTCTCCGGCTTTTGGGTCCCAGTGTTTTCCGTTAACATATTCAAAGATAAGATAATCTCGGTTGTTTCGGGAAGAAACGCCTAATCCGGAATTCATTTGATCATCTGGATTAATCCCCAGTGTACTGGAATATGAATCTTCTCCGTTCTCAATGCCGGATTTCAGAACAAGATTAGTAAGATAATTATAAATACTACTGTAATTATTTCTCAGAAAATAAATATCATTAAAATTCAGAATTCTTACTGTATCGTCTTTAACGGCATTAACAGCATCGAACAGCTTATCTCCGGAGGCTGAATTCAGTTTGATTTCATCAAGACTGAGTAAATAAAGTGAATCAATCCCGATTCCTTCTTTAAGAAATACCAGACGATAATTATATTGTTCGCCGGAGCGGATTTCAATTTCTTTTTGTTTCGACTCAGACCATAATCTGAAAATCAGACTATCTTTAACAGCATCCGGTTGAAAAATAATATAATGTAGATTTAGATAATCCTTGTCTTTTGAAAGTTTGAGATCAATTCTTCTTATAAGGTCTTCCTTTATCTGCGGTATAGCCGGGGAAGAGATAAACTGCATAATCAGTATTAACAGAAATAATTTTTTCATATAAACATTTTCACTTAATTATTATTGCACTGTACTCGCGCGTGATTTTTTCGTTGAACTGGGTAGTGAATCTGACTTTAATTGAAACGGCTTCTTCGCCGCAATCTTCCATCGAGTTAATAAAATCATCATTAACGGTAAATTTTATAAAGAGGAATTTTCCGGAGTTAACAGAAGTAAAACTCTTTAGGAAATTGGAGGGCTCTGATTCCACTGAAAGGTTTTTGATTTTAGG
>CAZOZP010000070.1:0-7101 GCA_964584325.1 uncultured Melioribacteraceae bacterium | reverse complement strand
AACAAAACTGTTTTGTGTTTTCCCGACATATAAATATAGCAGGTTCATTGACTTATCATTATAAACACTAATAAGCGGATCTTCTTCTTCCGGATTTTTTTTCCACATAACGAATTCATCCATCTCAGGCTTAATCAGGTCGAACTCCCAGCGCGAAGGTTTGATCACATTATTTGTATCTTCACGATAAAAAAACTCTTTACCTTAAATTTAATCTCAATGTGACTTGTTGTTTGTCCTTCTGTAATATTAAGTTCTCCTGATGATGATACATTATCTGCTTCGGCAAGCAAGCTTCCGCTTGCTTCATTGAATAATTTAATTCCGACAGGTTCACCATGAGCTGATGTATCAAGTTTAATTATGACCGGAATTTTAGGTGTTCGCACATCTACGTGTCCCAGATGAGCAACCTGAAATTCGAGAGTAGTTGTTCCTTCGGATAATCCCTTTAAATGAAATGCATAATCAGTTGGGTTGTCTCTTATTATTGTTAGTCTGGAACTATGTGTAATTTCCCAGGCAAGTTGATGATCTGCGTCGGATGGCGGGTTTATCTGGTTTCCTGAAGCATCAATAAACTTAATCGTATAATGATCCGAAAGGGCATTCAGAGGAGCATACAATGTATCATTTACATCGGTACCTTTCCAGTTGTTCTGAATAACTCCCTGCCATACTACAAGAATTGGTCTTGTTGTTGCATCTCTTATTATCCAACCTTCGGGATCAAAATGCTCACTTGGCGGCGTGAGAGGATTATCTTCTTTTGAGCAGCCGGCAATTAAAATTATTGCAAATATTATATATGTTAAAACTTTCATTGTTAATCCTTTTTTGTATATTTTATTTGACCTGCTTTGATTATGATTACAGGCAAATCTTAAACTTAATTACTTCTATTAATTCAGGAAGATTCATAGAAAAACTTATAATATTCAAAAGCCTTGCAAATAAATAGAAATCCGGGTTAATTTAAGAAAGATGTATAGCTAACTTAAGCTTCAGAATATATTTTTGTGTTCTTTCCTAATGAGATTCTAACCAGGTATCAGGATAAAAAATAATGATTAGTTATTACCGGAGGTGCCCGAAAAGAAGGAAAAGACGATTCGAAAAATGGTACAGAGGAAATCTGGGTATTTGTGGTTCTCTCGAATATTTGTAAATAGACTTCAGAAAAATTACCCGAAAAAATTTCAGCATTGAGTGTTTGAATATAATGACAAATTATACAATCAGTTCTATGATAGTTGTTATCACAGTTGTGGTTTAACCCCTGAAAAGTATTTGAAAAATTGCCTCCAAGATTAACAGCATGATGATGTAATGTTATCCGGAACTGCATCAACAAAAATAATGCGAGAAGAAGATAGGTTATATTTATATTCTTTTTATTCATTGAGTTAAAAATATCTATTTATATGATTTAAAACAAGACACAGAATCTGTTATTATTTGTTTTACAGATGTGTGTTAAACCCATAACTTTGTCTTAAGGCACTCGAAGGCATAAGTGGGAATTAACCACTAAGAATCGTGATGCGCGAAGCGTGACGAGTAACAAAGTTGAGGAAATTTAGAAATTAACTACAGAAGTAAGAGGTAGTGTGAAAACTCAAAAGGCCTGCCATACGGATTCTTTTTGAGTCAGACTCTTGGATAAAACCTAAAAGATAACTATGTTGAGCATTGAAATCTTACGGAGAAAATAAAGTGCAGGCTAAGAATAAAGTAACGGTAATCGGGGCCGGATTTGCAGGAATGTCTGCTGCGGCTTTATTGGCAAAAGAAGGATACAAAGTTACTTTATTGGAGAAAAACGGGAGTCCGGGAGGCAGAGCCGCTGTATGGGAAAAAGACGGATTCAAATTTGATCTAGGTCCGAGCTGGTACTGGATGCCTGAAGTATTTGAAGAATATTTCTCACTTTTCGGAAAGAAAGCCTCTGATTTTTACGAGCTTGTAAGATTAAATCCATCCTACAGAATTTATTTCGGCATAAATGATTTCATCGATATACCTGCTTCATTAAAGGAATTGGAAGCAATATTTGAATCACTTGAAAAAGGAAGCGCTTTAAAACTCAGAGAGTTTCTGAAACTTGCCGAATATAAATACAATACCGGTATGCGGGAATATGTTCACAAACCTTCACTGTCATTAATGGAGTATGCTGATTTAAGACTTCTCAAAGAAGCATTCAGGATTCAGATATTTCGTTCTCTTAAGAAACACATAAGAAAATATTTCAGAAATGAACGTATAATTAAAATAATGGAATTCCCTGTGCTTTTTCTCGGGTCAACTCCTGAAAAATCGCCCGCTCTATATAGTATGATGAACTATGCCGATCTTGTACTAGGCACATGGTATCCTCTTGGCGGAATGGTTAAGGTGGCCGCTGCAATGCGGAAAGTTGCTGAAGACAGCGGTGTAAAATTCCGATTCAACGAAACCGCCGTTTCAATAAATACAGCAAATAATAAAGCTGTTTCAGTGCAGTCAGATAAAGCATTATATGAAACTGATCTTGTAATTTCCGGATGCGACTACAGACATACTGAACATTCGCTACTTGGAAAAGCAGACAGAACTTACAGTGATGAGTATTGGGAATCAAGAGTGATGTCGCCCTCGGCATTACTTTATTTCCTGGCCTCCGATGTTAAAATTGAAGGGATAAGACATCATTCTTTATTCTTCGATGAAGAATTTGATCTTCACGCCTCGGAGATATACGGGAATCCCAACTGGCCATCCAAACCATTGTTTTACCTTTCTGCTCCTTCGGTTACAGATCCTACGATTGTTCCGGGGAAGAAGGAACTTCTTACATTTCTGATTCCTGTTGCTTCCGGATTAAAGGATTCCAATGAAAAACGTGATTATTATTATAAGCTGATACTTGACAGATTTTCAAAAATGACCGGCACGGATATCAGCCGAAACATAATTCACAAAAGAGATTACAGCCTCAATGATTTTTCTGAAGATTATAATTCGTTCAAAGGTAATGCCTACGGGCTTGCAAATACTTTAACACAGACTGCCGTGTTTAAACCGAAAATGAAATCAAAAAAAATAAATAACCTCCTCTATGCCGGACAGCTTACCGTGCCCGGGCCCGGAGTTCCCCCCGCAATCATATCAGGAAAAATAGCCGCCTCCGAAGGAATTAAAATTCTGAAACAGTCTTAATTGTGATTTGGATTTCTAAAGAGCGTTATTCTTCCACGAAATAAAAAAAAAAATTGACAATAAAAACCTAATAACATATTTTAGGAGTGTAATAAGTATTCACAAATAATCTTTTTGATTGAGTATTTCTTACAGGCTTGGGCAATCAATCCTGAAAGGGGAATAGCCGCAAACATAAATAGATTTCAACTTTTTAATTTAATATAGGATAGGGGAGTATATGAGACTAAGAGATACTGTTATCATTTTAACATTATTAGCATGTTCGGCATCGGGGTTTTTCGCTCAGGGATTAATAGGGCCGAAATTAATTGCCGCCAACGGAGGCAATTACACAACATTACAAGAAGCAATTGACGATCTTAATGCTAACGGGGTTGGTGAAACCGGAGTAACTTTTTATTTAAATGACGGCGAAGTATATACTTCCGCTCCGTTGACAATTACAGCAACAGGAACAGAAAGTAATCCGATTGTATTTATGAAATCGGGATTTGGGGATAGGCCTGTAATTAATTTTACAGGAACGGGAACAAGTAAGGAAGCAGGCTTTAAACTGGTTTCTTCTGATTATATATCATTTGACGGATTGGAAATATACGATACCGGTACGAATCTCGAATACGGATTCTATTTTACCGGCAGCGCAGACAACGGATGCAATTTTAATACTGTAAAGAACTGTTTGGTTGATTTGGATAAAGTTTCTTCTTCTCATACAGGAATTTCAGTGGATGCTCTATCTGCAACTTCTGCCGATGGTTCGAGTAACTATAATAAATTTTACAATAATACAATAAGAGACTGCTATATTGGATACTCAATTCAAGGTTCTACATTATTTTACGGAGCCGGCAACGAGATTAATACAATACTTGGGGGTACAAGTACAATAGAAAATATAACATCTACCGGAGTTCGGATAGATTCGCAGATGGATTTTACTATCAGTAATACAACCTTTACAACTTTTTCCGGATCAAGTTTAACAGGCATTTATGTTTATACAGGCAACACTAATTCAGGTTATATTACGAATAATACACTCACTGCATTTACAACAACTAGTTCTATTGAAGGAATATACATTAGAAACGGAGAGAATTTTGAGATTACAGGGAACGTATTAACTACATTCACAAGCTCGGGCGGTGATGTTTACGCTATGAGGATTAATGACGGAACAACTGTTAATGTTACTCGGAATCTTGTAACAGATATTTCATATACAGGTGCTTCCTCAAGAGCGGCATACGGAATTGCCGTAAATGGCAGCAGTGTAACCAATATTTATAACAATATGGTTGGCGGTATAAGCGCTCCTGCTTCCACTAACTCAACACTATGTGCCTCCGGAATTGCTTTAAGTCAGGGTACAACGGTTAATATGTTTTACAATTCGGTTTTACTGAATTATGTATGTACCTCGGCAACAAATAAAAGTGCGGCGCTTTCAATTGAAGTTAATAGTCCGACATCTGTTCTTTACAGCAATAATATATTCATCAATAAAACAGATGCTACAAACGGTACTCTTGCCGCCGCATTCAGAAAGGGAAGTTCTGCGGGAACATCTTATATTCTGAATCTTGCAGAAGGTTCGGATAATAATCTTTATTATGCCGGTACTCCGGGTGAGAAAAACCTGATATTTTATGATATTGTAAAAGCATATCAGACGCTGGAAGAATACCAGACTTATGTGGGGACAAAAAACATAGATGCAAATGCCATTAGCGAAGATGTTCCTTTTATTTCAGGAGTTTCTCCTTATGATTTGCATATAAATTCGGCAATAGCCACTAATGCTGAAAGCGGAGGGAAACCGATACTTTCACCTATTACTGTTGATACAGACTATGATGGTAATGTAAGGAGTGAAACAATGCCGGATATAGGGGCCGATGAAGGAGCATTCTTCAAAAATGATACTGAACCGCCGATTATTGCTCATGATCTGTTTGGTAATGCAGGTGGTTTAATAAATTATTCTGTTGGAGGAATTCAGATTACCGATTACAGCGGAATTAATGTTACACCCGGAAACGCTCCGAGGCTTTACTTTAAAAGATTTTATGATGAGAATATTTATATAGATAATACAAATTCTACAGGCGGATGGAAGTATGTTGAGGCTCCTGCTACTGAAGGAAGTTTCAGTTTTACGATCCAATACGATCTTCTGAATAACGGTGTAAAAAAAGGTGATAGAATCCAGTATTTCATAGTAGCCCAGGACAATGCGCCTGTTCCTAATGTGGGAGTAGATGATGCTGATTTTAACACCCTGCCGGCTTCAGTTAATCTATTGCCGGGTAATTTCCCGGTTACCGGTACACAATCATACAGTCTATCTCTCGCAGGTATTGTTTATGTAGGTACAGGGCAGGAGTATCTCTCGCTTACAAAATCCGGCGGATTATTCGAAGCCTTGAACGGAGGTGCACTCGATGGAAATCTGACTGTAAGAATAACAACCGATTTAGATGAAGACGGAGAGAATACACTGGGAAACTGGGAAGAAATGGGGGACGGAAATTATACAATTACCATAATCCCAAATTCTGCTTCATTAACAACCATTGCAGGAACATCTGCAAATGGTCTCATTAAAATGCAGGGATGCAGCAGAGTTATTTTTGACGGAAGCATTGCCGAAAGCGGAAGATATCTTCGATTCAGAAACACCGATAATAATTCTCCTGTATTCAGATTATGGGATAATTCTTCCAATAATCATTTTAAGTCGATTATTGTTGAGACTTCATCATCTTCAATAGATAACGGCGGAATATTCCTAAATACTGGTGCAAATGAAAATAACATAATTCAAAACTGTCTTATAACCGAAAGAACAGATGCGGCATCACTTCCAAGACACGGAATTATGCTTTCGGGAGCAGGGAACAGAAACACACAGATAACTAATAACGAGATATTTAACATTGCAGGTTCAGGTATTTATCTTACCGGAGGGGCATACAACACTCTGATAGAAGCAAATGAGATATACGGAAACAAAGCTACCATTCTTGGAGGTGTTGACGGAATAAAAATAGCCAACGCAAATCTGACAAAAATTTTCGCCAACAGAATTCATTCTCTGGATTGCGACAACAGCGCTGTTTCAGGAATCAATTTCGATGGGTCTTCCGGAGTTATTTCAGCACAGATCATAAACAATATGATTGTATTGGCTCCCGCTTCTGCCGGATCGGTTTTTGGAATAATCTATAGCGGATACAGCCAAAATACGGTAAGCATTTACCATAATTCTGTTTGCTTAAGAGGAACAACAAAAAGTGTTTATGACTCATACGCATTTATTAAGTCAGGAGCCGCTGATGTTTTGAATGTAAAGAATAACATATTCTTTAACGGAAGATTACCGGGGGAAGGAACTACAGGCTTAGCTTATGCAGTTGGATTTAAAACGATAGACGGAATTGATAATTTTAATCATAACGATTACTATTCGGAAGGATACGGTCACTTCTTCGGTAACTGGCTGGAGGAAGATATTCAGACACTCGAACTTTGGAGATTCAGAAGTGAAAACACAATGGATCTAAATTCTATTGCTCAGGACCCGATATTTATGACAGATATAGATCTTCACTTAAATACAGCCGTTACACCATATTTCCTTGCCGGTGAACCGGTTGGGGTTACAACAGATATAGACGGAGACCTCAGAAGTTTGGATTCCCCTTATATGGGGTGCGATGAGGATCCGGGAAAACCTGTGGCAGCAGAAGAAGCAAAGAGTAAAGTTTTACCGTCTGAATTCTCCTTGTCGCAGAATTATCCTAATCCTTTTAATCCGGCAACTACAATAGAATTTTCTCTGCCTAAGGATTCTGATGTGATGCTAAAAGTTTACAATATTCTCGGACAGGA
>CAZOZP010000069.1:0-16974 GCA_964584325.1 uncultured Melioribacteraceae bacterium | reverse complement strand
ATTTCGTTTTTCAGAAATGTTTAGATTTTGTTAGGCGATTTGTCATTACTTTCTTTCTCAATGACAAATTTGGGTTAAAACATTGTCTTATTTTTATTGACACGTAGAGTTTCGATTTTTCTAAAGAACAAAATTGTGTTTAATTGCCTCTTTGGTTACATTTAGCACTTGAATTATTGGAGTAATAAATGTTAACATCCCTGTTGAAAATGATTTTCGGCGACAAGAATCAAAAGGCCCTGAAGAATGTTTGGCCTATTGTAGATGAGATTAATAAAGAATATGAAAAGTTAGCCGGACTAACTGATGATGAGTTAAGAGAAAAGACTTCCGGGTTCAAAAACAAGATTAATGAAACAACAGCCGAACTGCGAAGCAAAATAGATGAACTTAAATCTCTTTTAAGATCAAGTGATTTTGACGGAGATCCTAACCAAATATACAAGGAAATAGAAAGCCTTGATGACGAGCTGGATGAATTATATGAAGATGTTTTGGATGAAATTCTTCCGGAAGCATTTGCGGTTGTTAAGGATACCTGCCGCAGGCTTGTAGGTAAATCCTGGGATGCCGCAGGCAACAAAGTAAATTGGGATATGATACCTTATGATGTTCAGCTTGTGGGAGGAATAGTTCTTCATCAGGGTAAGATTGCGGAAATGGCTACGGGAGAAGGTAAAACACTTGTTGCAACACTGCCTATCTATCTGAATGCTCTAACCGGAAGAGGTGTTCACGTTGTAACCGTTAACGACTATCTGGCAAAACGCGACAGTGAATGGATGGGAGAAATTTTCAGGTTTCACGGACTCACGGTTGGATGTATCCTCAATACAATGGACCCTGATCAAAGAAAAAAGATATACAATTTTGATATTACTTACGGTACCAACAACGAATTCGGTTTCGATTATCTCAGGGATAATATGTCCGTTGCCCTGGAACACTGCGTTCAGAGAAAACATAACTTCGCCATAGTGGATGAAGTTGACTCGGTTCTTGTAGATGAAGCCCGTACACCCCTTATCATTTCCGGACCGGTCGGTTCTTCAGAACATAAATACGATGAGATGAAACCGAAAATAGACAGGCTTGTGAAACTCCAGTCAAATTTGGTTGCATCAATACTTCAGGAGGCCGAAAGTCTTCTTAAAGAAGGTACGGAAACAGTTAAAGCAGGCATAAACCTTTTCAGGGCACACAGAGGACTCCCGAAATCCAACAAACTAATGAAGCTTCTTTCCGAACCTGAATACAAAAAGCTTATGCAGGAAACGGAAAACGAATACCTGCGCGAAAAAGGCAAAAGGATGCACGAGATTGACGATGAACTCTATTTTTCGATAGATGAAAAGAGTAATCAGATAGACCTTTCTGAAAAAGGCAGGGAAGAACTGGCAAAAGGTTCTTCAGAAGATAAAGAATTTTTCGTATTGCCCGACCTCGGAACGGAAATCAGTAAAATAGAAGAAATGCAATTGACTGATGCTGAAAAGGCAAAGATGAAAGATTCTCTGTACCATCTTTATTCTGAAAGATCAGACAGAATTCATACAATAAATCAACTTCTTAAAGCTTACTGTCTGTTCCAGAAAGATGATGAATACGTTATAACAGAGGACGGTAAAGTTGCAATTGTTGATGAGTTTACGGGCCGTGTGCTTCCCGGAAGAAGATATTCAGACGGACTGCATCAGGCAATTGAAGCCAAAGAAAATGTGAAAGTTGAACGCGATACACAGACGCTTGCAACTATAACGCTTCAGAACTATTTCAGATTATACAAGAAACTTGCGGGTATGACAGGTACGGCTGAAACAGAAGAGTCTGAATTTATTGAAATATATAAACTTGAAGTTGTAGTTATCCCGACAAATAAAGACATTGTAAGAGTAGATGAAGAAGATGTTATTTATAAAACCAGAAGAGAGAAATTTAACGCGGTAATAGAAGAAATTGAAAAACTGCGTCAGGAACACAGACCGGTTCTTGTGGGAACAACAAGTGTGGAAGTATCTGAAACACTCAGCAGAATGCTTAAACGTTCCGGCGTTCCGCATAATGTACTTAATGCCAAACAACACCAGCGCGAAGCTGAAGTTGTTGCCTTTGCCGGGCAGCCAGGTGCGGTTACAATTGCCACCAATATGGCAGGCCGCGGTACTGATATAAAGCTTGGGGCGGGAGTAAAGGAAAAAGGCGGATTGTATATAATCGGTACGGAAAGACACGAATCAAGACGTATCGACAGACAGCTTAGAGGAAGAGCCGGAAGACAGGGAGATCCGGGAGGATCGAAATTCTATATATCATTGGAAGATGATCTTATGCGCTTGTTCGGCAGCGACAGAATATCCGGTCTTATGTCGAGAATGGGACTCCAGGAAGGAGAAGTTATTCAGCATCCCTGGATTACAAAGTCTGTTGAACGTGCACAGAAAAAAGTTGAAGAAAATAACTTTGCTATAAGAAAAAGACTTCTGGAATACGATAACGTTATGAATTCTCAAAGAGAAGTCATTTATCAGAAAAGAAAACAGGCTTTGGACGGCGACCGCCTTAAAGGAATTATTCATGAATACCTTGAAGACTACGTGGCAGATACAGTAGATGTTTATTATGACAATGCGGAAATGGAAGAGCTAAGGCTCGATATTGCTCAGCACCTGCTGGTTGACGTAAAATTTGAACCTGAAGTATTCCGCAACTTAGGTAAGGACGGCGTTACAGATAAAATAACAGAAGCCTGCACACAGTTCTACAAAGAAAAAGAAGAAATGATTGGGCATGAAATGATGGGAAGGCTCGAAAGATTTGCCATGCTATCCGTAATTGATGAAAAATGGAAAGAACACCTTCGCGATATGGACGACCTCAAAGAAGGTATAGGGTTAAGAGCCTACGGTCAGAAAGATCCTCTGATTGAGTATAAAGCTGAAGCTTATAAACTGTTTGTAAGCCTTCTGGAAAGTGTAAGAAACGATGTTGTATCCTTTTCGTTTAAGTTTTTCCCTCAGATGCCTGAAGAAGTTATGGCAAAAAGAAATAGCCAGCTTCAGAGAATGAAAACAATAAAAAATGAGGTTTCCGGAATGTCGCATGCAGCCGGAGTTCCTGAACCACAGAGTGAACAGACCCGTCAGCATACCGTAAAAGCCGGTCCAAAAATCGGAAGAAATGAACCTTGTCCTTGCGGATCAGGGAAAAAATATAAATATTGTTGTGGGAAAAATTCATAATCCGAGGTTGCAATGAAGAAAATAGAGGCAATAATACGGCCGTTTAAACTTGATGAAGTTAAGGAAGCCTTGCTTGAAGTAGGAGTAAGAGGATTAACCATAACTGAAGTAAGGGGTTACGGCAGACAGCGCGGTCATAAAGAAACATACCGTGGTAGTGAATATGAGATTGAATTTGTACCAAAAATCAAAATAGAAGTAATAGTACCAGACGATATTACCGATAATGTTGTTGAAACTATAGGCCGTGCGGCTAAAACAGGACAGGTAGGCGACGGAAAGATTTTCATATATAACTGTGAAGATGCCGTTAGAATTCGAACAAACGAATCAGGCCATCAGGCAATTTAAAATTAGAATATGATATCTTTTTATTAAGTATAATTAGATACGATGTTGTATTTTATTAACGGTACATAATTAATTGTCTTGCCGGAAAGATTAAAAAAAACTAAATTTACAAAAAATTAGTTTATAAAAATTACATTTGTACTATTACAATAAGGATAGTTTTTGAAAAGGTTTTACGCAGTTTTAGGTTTATCGCTTCTATTAAATTCCTGCGGAATATGGACAAACTTTACCACCTATTTTAATGTTTATTATAATGCCAAAACTTCCTACGAAACAGCACTAGTCGAAATGTCAGCCGACAAAGCGGAAATGTTTGAATTCAAGCACAAAAAAATAAACCAGAAAGCTAATCAGAGTTTTGATAAAGTAATCGAGAAGTGCTCAAAAATATTAGAAAAAGGAGAAGCTTCATCTTATTTTGATGATGCACTTTACATGACAGGCCGGGCTTTTTACCATAAACAGGAATATTCCAAGTCATTAAGGAAATTTTTAGAATTAAGAACTTTAAATGAATCTGATTATTACGATGAAAGTCTTCTTTGGATAGGCCGGGCACAGCTCCAATTATTGGATTACAACGATGGTACCGCTTCTTTAGACAGTCTTATTTCAGTTACTGAGGATGATGAATTAAAATTTGAAGCATTGAAAAGCATAGTTGCCTATCACAAATCTGAAGAAAACTACCGTACAGCAATACCTTATCTTAACAGGATGGCAGAATTATCAGACGATTATGTGGTTAAGTCTGCTTTATTTTATGAACTCGGAAATCTGTACAATCTTACCGGGGAGTATGAACTTGCTTCTAAAACATTTAAAGATGTTGTTCAGTATGAATCAGAACCCGATATCGAATTTAAGAGTTACATTGAGTTAGTAAAAATTTACAAAAGAAACGGAGAAACAGAACAAGCTTCCGAATTGCTCAGCGAACTAAGATCCCTCAACAGATATAACCCATACTACGACAACATACTTTTAGAAGAAGGCTACATTTTTCTTGAAAAAGGTTTAGCCGAAGATGCTTTTAAGAATTTTAAAGTGATTGATTCACTGTATGCCTTAAGTCCTTCAGCTCCTAAAGCAAGGTTAAGACTTGCAGGCTTATTTGATCAGAAATATAATAATTATGATTCTGCTCTCGCTTATTATGATAAAGCTCTTGGCGGACAAAATCTGACATTTGAAGAAAGAAACGAAGCAGCAAGAAAAAAGAGCGGTCTTGCAAAGTATTTCGAGGTTGAAAAACAGATTGCCGGCTTTAACCGACAGATGTTGTATTTAACGGATAAGTATTATTTTAACGAAGATTCGCTTAAATACGAAAAGGAAATGGTAAGGCTCGATTCGATAAATAAAGCAGCAGGTGTTTTTGATGAGACTCCGGCCGAAACCAAAAATACAGAGTTTCGCTCTGGAAGAGGGGAACGATTCACAGATACTAAACCTACTGCCCAAAATACTAAAAAGGAAACAGTTATTCAGGTTATTACAAAGCCTGTTTTTCCTGCAGTATCCGCTGATTCCTTAAAGAGTTTGAGAAGCACTGTATATTTTGAAAAAGCAAATTTGTTCTTTACCGATTTAGATAATCTTGACAGTGCCGGATACTACTATACTGCAGTAATCAATGAAGGAAATGATCCGGAAACTAAAGCCCAGGCAATGTATTCGCTTGCTGCTTACTATGCTTCTAAAGGTGATAAAACTAAATCGGATAGCCTGCACAACGAAATATTTGAAAATTTTTCTTTTACGAATCTTGCTGCTGAATCAGCAAGGATTCTTGGGAAGAAAAATTTTGTGTCCGGAAAAGATAAAGCCGAAAAGGCATTTGTGGAAGCAGAAAAACTTTACGATGAAAATAAAAAAAGTGAGGCAAAAAATTCTTTCAGTAAGATAATTAAAGAAAATCCGGGCAGTATTCAGGCCGAAAAATCTTTGGTGTATTTAGGAAGAATTTATGAAAATGATCTTAATATGCCGGACTCAGCCTATTTCGCATACAATGCATTGCTTACTGATTATCCAAAATCCGGATTATATAAACTTGTCTCAGATAAAGTTAGTGTCTATCGGGATTCGGTTATCGGTAAAAATGAAGCAGTTATTCCTGATTCTTCAGAAAAGGCAGTAAGCCCGGTGACTGGTGAGATAATAGAAAAAATTGAAGAACCTATGGCGCCGTTCCGGGAGAATACCGATGCAGTAGAACCGGAAAAATCTCCCGTTGATACGGAAAAGAAGCGCCGAACTGATGTTGAATTATAAAACTGTTCTTTCTTTAATTGAAAAGGGGGAGTCGCTTAATACTGAATTCAAGCTTGATTTTTCAACTCACGAAAAAATTGCCAAGGAAATTATCGCTTTTGCAAATACAAAAGGCGGAATAATAATATTCGGAGTTGATGACAGAAAGCGGATTATTGGTATTCAAAGCGAAAAAGCTATTGCAGGACTAATTGAGGAAACTATCCGTGATTATTGTGAGCCATTGGTTGAGTATCAGATTGAATACAAGGAAATAGATAACAAGGAACTTGTATTTCTTATTGTTGAAGAATCAAAAATAAAACCTCACAGAGTTCAGGATTATAAAAAAACTCTTGACATTAATACCGCAATGGTTTATATAAGAGTGAATGATAAAAGTATTCCTGCAGGTAAAGAAATGATAAGGCTCTTAAGGTTGCAGGAAAACGATAGACCTCTTCAAAAGTATAATATTGGCAAAACAGAAAAGTTTGTTTTTGACTATTTGAATGAAAATGAAAAGATAAGCGCCAAACAACTTGCAGAATTGGTTAATATTTCGGGAAGAAGAGCTTCAAGGACTTTAGTTAACATGCTGCGGGCAGATTTGCTTGCGATACACGTAAAAGAAAATGGTGATGAATTTTTTACTTTAATTTAACGTTCATATAAAAAGGGAGAAAGATATGAAAAGAACATGGAAAGAACTTATTGAAGAGTTGCTCGATAAGCATAATAAGACTGTTAAGGATTTGCAGAATTGCTCAGTCAATCCTAAATTCCTCAAGAGCATGATGGAGGATAAGAATATTTCAAAAAATACTATTATCAAACTGGAAAAAATATTCGGTATAAAGATACATGATGATCTTAGCTACACGAATGTAGGCGAACCGGATTTTACTCCTATTGCAATTATGGGTGTTAAAATGAGGAAATTCGCTCAGCAGAAATATCAGGTTAAAAAAGGGAAGGAACTGCCGCTTCTTGCTAAAGACCTTGGAATAAGATATACAACTCTTCATCAATATATTATCGGCAGAAACCAGCCGGGACTTGTAACACTTAGAAAACTTTATAAACTTGGCTGCGATATAAACTGGTATCTTGACGATTCAAAAGAATAGTTTATTTGGTTGATGCTTTGGTATTAATATGGTTATTTCGGACATAAGGATATCTGCTCTTGTCCGAAATAACCTTTTTATTACATTTCAAACTTTATTAGTTTCTTTTGTTTTTTCGAAATTTCTTCTTATTTCAAATATTGCGATCCCGTAAGCTACAGCTACATTTAGTGATTGTTTCATTCCGTATTGCGGAATTTCCAAAGAAAAATCGCATAAATCAATTAAATCCTGAGAAACTCCGGTTATTTCATTCCCTACTATCAGAACCAGCGGGAAGTCATATTTGGTAAGTTCAGAATAGTCTCTGCTATTTGATGTCTGTTCAAGTGCCGCAATTTTCCATCCATTGGCTTTTAACCTGCTTATTTCAGTTGCGCCATCTTTATGGTATTCCCATGGAATAGTATTTTCTGCGCCAAGCGAAGTCTTTAAAACTTCTTTGTTCGGAGGAAAAGGTGTGTAACCGCAAAGCAGAAGCTTTTCAATCATAGCGCCGTCTGAAGTGCGGAATACAGAGCCGACATTGTAAGAACTTCTGATGCTGTTGAGAACCACCTGCACTGGCATGCGGATCGCTTTTTCAATTTCTTCAGATTTGATTCTGTTTACCGATATCTCATCATGGGTCAGTTTTCTCATAATAACCTTAATCTTTTTTTATAAGTATTCTAAAAATAAACAAAGCATAACAAAATCTTCATGTATTGTCGATCTGATAAATAAAAAAAGGGCAGAAATAAATGCATAAAATTATGCAACTGTGTAAATAATACTTGACATGGTGACGTTTCCTTGCGGGGGTTTGCTCTTTAGCATTCAATGAATCTGTAAGGAAATTAAGCATTTGATTGAGAATAATGATATTGGCGTATTCTTTGCGAGGTTTTTACTGAAATATTTTCAGGCAGATAAGATGATTATTGAAAAGACATATAAGAGAGAAGATTTAATCGCTAATCCGATTCAAATTGAAAAAAGATGTCAACTGATCGAAGATATTTCGGTTGAATTTGATTTCATTCCCGAGACCCATTTCCAGATAAAAGACGACGTTATTGTTTATAGACAAGAAAAACTCAATAAGCAGTCTTATCTTTACAAATCTGCCGAAGATAAATACAAATACCTTAAAAAATTTGCCGATGATATGGATTTACTCTCCGAAACCGGTTTCGTACACGGAGATATTAAAGTAAGCAATGTAATGTTTGCCGATGAAAAACTATGGCTTATTGATTTGGAACCTTCACTCAGGCAAAGACGCGACGGAAGAGTAACACTGATTTATACACCTCCATATATTTCATTGAATGATCTTGAAAAAGGTGTTCTCACAAGTGAAACAGATAAACTCGGCTATTACTTTTTTATTCAGAGATTCTTTGAACCTTCATTTAGGATTAAGGATGTAGAGACAATCATGAAGCAAAGAATATTTAACAAGATTGAACTGCTCCCGATACCCGAAAGAACACTTTTCTCGATGAACTATAATGAGATTCTCGCATATGTGCTGAAGCATTATTGGTTCTGATTCAGGATTTCCCTTTCTAATATTCCTGCTATTTGATATTTTTACCTGAAAATATTAATACTTTATGAAAAAAACCATTGAGTGCGTTCCTAATTTTTCCGAGGGTAGGGATTTAGGAGTTATAAACAAAATTTGCAAATCAATAAGTTCCGTAAAAGGTATTGAACTTCTGAACGTTGATACAGGATTTGATGCCAATCGTACTGTAATTACATTTATCGGTACACCTGAAAGTATCGCTGAGGCGGTATTTAACTCTGTTGAAACTGCAGCCGGACTAATCGATATGCGAAATCATAAAGGAACCCACCCGAGAATCGGGGCTGTGGATGTTTTTCCTTTTGTCCCAGTCAAAGGAGTTGATGATTCTGAGGCTGTTGAAATAACAAAAACTCTGGGCGAAAAGATCGCAAAGGAATTGGAGATTCCCGTTTATCTTTATGAAAAATCTCAGGAGCTGCAATCCAGAAAAAATCTGGCGGATATCAGGAAGGGTGAATATGAAGGTCTGGAAAATAAAATCAAACTGCCTGAATGGAAACCGGATTTTGGCAAGGCCGAGTATAACAGGAAATCGGGTGCAACTGTAATGGGTGTAAGGAATTTTCTGATTGCTTACAATATTAATTTGGATACGGATAATGTTCAAATTGCGAAGGAGATTGCTTCCGTTATACGAACAAGCGGGAAAAAAATTATAAACGGCGCTAATTCAACCTTAATAAATTCTCCCGGATTATTAAAGGAATGCAAGGCTATAGGATGGTATATTCCTGAGTTTAAGAGAGCCCAGGTTTCAGTTAATCTCACTGATTACAATGTAACCGGAATGCATGATGTTATGGAAGCTGTAAGACTTCAAGCCGAATCAAAGGGAATCAGGGTTACCGGAAGTGAACTTGTTGGAATGGTACCTTCAGACGCCATAATTGAATCGGGTAAATACTATCTGAAAAAATCCGGAATAAAATGCTTCTCTGTTGAAACGGCAATTAACGCTGCAGTGGAAAATCTGGGATTAAATGATCTCAGTGCATTTCAACCCGAAAAAAGAATCCTCGGAATCTAATCTGCATCTGATATTGACAAATATAGATAAAAATCATACATTGTATCTTATTTTGGAGGATTTTTATGAAGTTCGCTATAATTTGGTCAGTACTATTTATCTCGGTTTTTGCTCAGAACAAACTTATTCCGGAATTAAAACAATTCGAACCCTATTTAGGAAAGACTTACCGAGGAGAACTTTCAGAAGAAGCCGGAAAATCGGTTGATATAGGGAAATATGAAAGAATATTAAACGGAACGGCGGTCAGGCACACACATTCGCTTAATGAAGGAGAATATGGGGGCGAGACAATTATTTACTATAACGCAGAGAATAAAAGAATAGAATTTTACTATTTTACTACTGCAGGCTTTTTTACTAACGGATATATGATTTTTGAGGAAAATAAAATTGTAAGTTTCGAGAAGGTGACAGGAAATTCCAACAATATAACAGAAGTAAAAGCTTTATCGGAAATAATGTCTGACGGAAGTATAAGCGTTGAATCTATGTATCTAAAAGAAGGAAAGTGGATTAAGGGACATAGCGCAATATACAGAGAATCGCCGGGTGCAGAGATAATATTTAAATAAAGAAGGTATATAATATGTTTAAGTATTTAGCAGCAGGTCTTATACTTACTTTGGTATCCTGCAGTAAGATAGAAACAGCAGAGAAGGAAAAGGATATGGATAAAATAAATGGCGGAAAAATTGAGAAAGCAGTGTTTGCCGGTGGATGTTTCTGGTGCCTTGAAGCTCCGTTCGAGAATCTTGACGGGGTTTATAAAGTAGTTTCAGGTTATGCCGGCGGAACAGAAGAAACTGCTAATTACGAAGATGTGTCTTCAGGCAGAACCGCTCACGTTGAAGCGGTGCAGGTCTTGTTTAATCCGGAAATTATCAGTTATGCCGAAATTCTGGATATCTACTGGAAACAATTTGATCCGACAGATAAAGGCGGATCGTTTCAAGACAGAGGGCCGCAATATGAATCTGTGATATTCTATATGAACGAATCCCAGAAAAATATTGCAGTGAGGTCAAAGGAAAGGCTTAACAATTCCGGAATATTTGAAGATCCGATTGTTACACCTGTGGAAAAATTTACAACATTTTTCCCTGCGGAAGAATATCACCAGGATTATTACAAATTTAATGAATCGCATTATATGTCATATAAGAAGGCCTCAGGTAGGGAGGATTTTATAAAAGGACTTTGGGGTGACGACAAAATATCCAAATACCGCAAACCTGAATCATCAGAAATTAAAACAAAAGTTTCAGATATTCAGTACAAAGTAACTCAACAGTGCGGAACAGAACCTCCTTTTAATAATGAATACTGGAATAACAAAGAAGAAGGTATCTATGTTGATGTTGTAAGCGGAGAACCTTTGTTCAGTTCAAAGGACAAGTATGATTCCGGAAGCGGGTGGCCGAGTTTCACTAAACCTATTGATACAAGGTTTGTAAGGAAATTTGAAGATAACAGCCACAATATGAATCGGGTTGAAGTAAAAAGTAATTTCGGCGGATCGCATTTAGGACATGTTTTTCCGGACGGGCCAAATCCAACAAATCTTCGTTATTGCATAAATTCGGCTTCGCTTAAATTCATTGCGAAAAATGAGATGGAAAAAGAAGGCTACGGCGATTACTTATGGATATTCAATTAATTGTTCCGTTCACCCGTTTGTTGAAGAAAAAGTGTTTCATCAGTGCAACAATTCGGTCTTCCATTAATCCATGATATACCTGAGCTTTATGAATGTTTTTGCCGTCGGATAAAAGACTGTAAAGTGATGTACAGGCACCTGTTTTAGGCTCTTGTGCTCCGAAAAAAACTCTGGATATTTTAGAATTTATTATTGCTCCGGCACACATTGCACAAGGTTCCAGAGTAACATAAAGATCACATCCGCTTAGGTTTTTGGAATTTAAATTATTGCAGGCCGCGGTAATTGCGATTATCTCTGCATGAGCAGTAGGATCATTAAGCATTTCTACCTGATTATATCCTTTGGCAATGATAATACCGTCTTTTACAATAACAGCACCTACAGGAATTTCGTCTTTTTCCATTGCGTATTCCGCTTCACGAAAAGCTGAATTCATAAATCTTAAATCATTTTCTCCGAATACCATAAAGTCTCAAAAAGTGATATCTAAATTAGCAAAAATTCAATTATTCTTAAATATATAATATGAAATAACTTAAGCAAAAGATTTTTATTGCTTCTTAATAATTTAAGAAATACATTTCTGTTCTAAATTTAATTTAAATAGAAAAGGTGGTGATTAGGTTGGTAGGTATTACTCTATCAGAAACAGAGAATATCGACAAAGCTCTTAAGAGATTCAAGAAAAAATACGAGCGTTCCGGTGTTTTAAAAGAATACAAGAAAAGAACATTCTTTACAAAACCCTCGATCGAAAAAAGAATGAATCGAATAAAAGCCTTACGAAGAGCATCTCGTGAGAACCAAATGGATCGGTATTAAGATAAAAAGGGATTCGCAGAATCCCTTTTTTTATTTTATGAAAAATAAACGAATACTTCAGGCTAAGTACTTTTCTGTTAAAAAAGTAGTCAGTTTACCATACATTTCATCAACGGAATTGCAGAAATCGAAAAGATCCAAGTCCTCACGGCTAATCATTCCATAATCAGCAAGAGTATCAAAATCAACAATTTTCCGCCAGAATGTTTCATCATAAATCAAAATTTTCATGGGTTTTTTTGTTTTTTCGGTTTGCACCAAAGTAAGAACCTCGAAAAGTTCGTCCATAGTCCCTACTCCTCCGGGGAAAACAACTAATGCCTTAGCCAAATAAACAAACCAAAATTTTCTCATAAAAAAGTAATGAAATTCAAATGTGTTTTTTGGTTTCAGATAGGGATTAGGTTCCTGTTCGAAAGGAAGACTTATATTCAGTCCGATTGAAAAACCTCCGGCATCTACAGCACCTTTATTTGCAGCTTCCATAATACCGGGCCCGCCTCCGCTGCATACAATAAACCTCTTCTCCTCTTTACTTAAACCCATTGACCATTTAGTCAGTTTTTCAGCAAGTTCAACAGCATCTTCGTAGTATTTTGACATCTTCAGAGCTACTTCAGCAGAACGAAGTAATTTTTCTTTTTCCGGTGAATCAGGCATCTCAGTACGAATCTTTTCGAGTTTTATCAGCGATTCCTCTCTTGACTTAATACGTGCTGAACCGAAAAATACAATTGTATCAACGAGATTATATTTCTCAATGCGCGATTTTGGTTCATAAAATTCAGCCAAAATCCTTAATGGCCTGGCACTTGCAGAATTCAGGAATTCAAGATTCTTATAGGCTTTTTCTACTTTTTTAATGCTCATCAGATATTCTTCCTTATTTATTGCCGAAATTCATTCAATTTTGTTTAGGGTATTTTTATATTTGTACATTCAAAAATACAGGTTTTAGTTTGATGATCAGATATTTAATTTTATTTATATATATTTCTTATGTAGTTGCAGCACAGGATGTTAAGCAGGGAATTGAAAGAATATTAAATACACTTCCGGCCTCAACAGAATATTCTATTCTCATAATTAACCCCGATTTGAAGGATACAATTTATAAAAAAAATATCTTTCGTTCTATGATTCCGGCTTCAAATACAAAATTATTTACAACTGCTGCAGCTTTTGACCTCATGGGGCCTGATTACAAAATATCGACGAAGATCCTGACAGACGGAGTTCGTTACGGAAATAAACTTGAAGGCAACTTGTTTATTAAAGGATTCGGCAACCCCCTTTTTAATGAAAGCGATCTTGATTCACTTATAAAAAAACTTACAGAGTTGAATATTAAAGAAATATCAGGTAATATAATCGGGGATGATACCTTTTTTGATGATATTTATTCGCGTGAGGACTGGATATTCGAAGAGTCGGCCAATGTACCCCTCCCACCGGTATCTGCTCTTACAATTAATAGGAACTCAATTCAGGTTACACTCAGAAAAGCTGGTAAGAAAACCACCGCATCGGTTTATCCTTCACTGGAATTGATAAAAATTGTGAATACACAGAAGGGAAGTTTGAAACTGGTTTCCGACAAACATGGCATTGCATTAAACGTTCCTTCCAATCTCGGACGCAGGAAAGCAAGAGTTTACTATGTTAATATAGATAATCCGCCTCTTTTTACAGCGGCAATGCTTTATGAAAAACTTCTTAAAGCCGGAATCATTGTAAAAGGCCTTTACGGAACAGGTGAAACACCCGCAAAATGTGAAACTCTCTGCGAAAGCAGTATTACTTTAAGCTATCTTGCCGGAATCATTAATAAACGGAGCGAAAACTATTATGCCGAAAATCTTTTTAAGATAATAGGGGCACAATACAGTAAAAAACAGGGAAATTCTTTTTATGCTACTCAGGCGGTAATTACATTTCTTGAAAGAATGAATGTATATAACGAGGGCAGTTCGTTTGTTGACGGATCAGGTATTTCAAGATATAACGAGGTAACTGCCGCATCAATAGCCGGATTGCTGGAATCAATTTATTATGATGAATCGCTCTATAAAAGCTATTTGAATTCCCTTTCAATTTCCGGGGTTGACGGTACTCTCAGGAATAGAATGACAGGAAGCCCTGCCGCCGGAAAGTTTTACGGAAAAACCGGAACACTCAGAGGTGTTACAGCTCTTTCAGGTTATCTGCTGAATAGTTCAAACCAGACAATCATTGTTGCAATTACAATGGAGTTTAAAACCAGAAATTGGGACTACCATAAGGGAATTGAAGATAAGATTGTTGAATACATATCAAGAAATTATTGACAAAGCAGCCTATGCTTAGTTTTTTTATTGCACATCACATACAAATAACTTAGAATTTTGTATTTTGCGCTAATACAAAAAGGAACGGCCTTTGTTTTTTTCCGGGAAACCTTATTTTCTATTTTTCCTGCTGGGAATATCTCTTTTTGCAGAATCTCCTCCGGATTCGGTAATCGCAAAGTTTGGCCGTTCATCAATAGATCAGTTCGGAAAACTCTGGACGTTTGAGCATTTCCCGACGAAAAGATTCGAAGAAAAATATTCTTTCTGCCCCGATAGTATTTGGATATCAAAAGTAATGAATGCCTCGCTCAAACTTGGAGATTGGTGTTCCGCTTCATTTGTTTCCGACAGCGGCCTGATTCTTACAAATTACCATTGTGTGGAGATGCTCTATCCGAGCTTTGAGGAAAATGGACAAGCTTTGGCCGATAAAGGATTCTATGCCACGAATTACAAAGATGAAATAAGAATACCCGGACTATATGCAGACAGAATTGCTGCCATTAAGGATATTTCCGCAGAGTATGCGGCCTGCCTTAGTTCAGGTAAGAATATTAAAGTATTTGCAGATAGTCTGCTTAAACATCTTTCAGATTCAAGCGGATATAAATGCAATCTTATGCCGTTATATAACGGACTTCTGAATTCTGTCGTTTTCTATAAAAGATATAATGATATCCGTCTTGTTTTTTCGGTTGAGTCTTCAGTTGCACTTTTCGGAGGAGATGCTGATAACTTCACTTATCCGAGATATAACCTCGATTTTACTTTTCTTAGAATTTACGAAAACGATAAACCTCTGTATAGTCCCGATTTCTTCAGAATAGAAACTACTCCTGTTAAACCGGGCGATGCGGTATTCATATCCGGATTTCCGGCTGAAACGGAAAGATACAAGACAGTTGCTCAGCTGGAGTATCTGCGCGACTATGAATTCAATGAATACCTTACTCAAAGTATTGCATTGAACAATTATTATCTTCAGCCGGCGGCATCTGATTCTTCCAGAATAGCAGAAATCGAAGGAAACATTTACGGAGTTCAGAACGCAATAAAAGCTTATAAAAGAACAATCTGGGGGTTAGACGATAAAAACCTCATGTCTGTTAAAATCAAGTTTGAGAAACTCCTCCGCACCTATGTCGAAAACAATGAAATTCTTAAACCGGAATTCTCACACTTATGGGAATCTTTGGAAAGACTTATGCACGAAAAAAGTGAAACTTATAACGAAATAAGACTCCTTGACCAAGATGAACATTTACGCCCGGTTTCGGTTATGAATGCCGATTATATAGTTTCTTTGAATTTAAACGAATCTGAAAATGATTCATTAAAACTGGATTCACTTTTAAAGTCGTCGCCCAAATCATTTCATAAGGAATCTGAGTACTGGTTATTCGAAAACTTAAAGCAAAGAATAAAACAAATGCCGGATAAATCGTATGATTTGTTCAAAAAAATGTTTTACAGAAATAATACTGAAATTAATTCTTCGGTTGTACTCGAAGAAACGGTTGCTAATGATTTCCGAAAACTCTATACACTTATTATGAATACTTCCAAATCAGATGTTTATTCAGATCCTTTACTGTATTACTCAGTTCTAAGAAAAACCAGATTGCCTGAACTTAAAAAGCAATTCAGGTCTATTATTGAAGAAGAGAAAAAACTTGAATCTGAATACGGCAGACTGCTGCTGAAAATATTTGGGAAAGGGATTCCGCCCGATGCAAACGCAGGATTGCGCATTTCAGACGGTGTTGTGAAGAGCTACAATTATAACGGAACAATTGCTCCTATTAATACAACATTTTTTGGCCTCTTCGATAAGTACTATTCTTTCGGAAAAAAGAAACCCTGGTTGCTTTCTGAAAGATGGATGGAAAAACGTGACAGCATTAATCTAAAAACTCCGCTGAATTTTATTTCTACAAATGATATTCAGGGAGGAAACTCAGGTAGTCCGGTAATTAATATTAATGGGAAACTAACCGGACTCGCATTTGACGGAAATATTGAAAATATTGAATCCTCATTTCTGTATCAGGAAAAATCGAACAGAGCTGTGTCGGTATCTATGTCTGCAATCCTGGAAGTAATCAACAATATTTATTGCACAAAAAGACTCTATAATGAACTCATAAAGGGAATAAATTATTAAATTTGTACCATGTGATTTTAATTTTGGATATTTATGTATAAAATTATTTTTCTACTCGCTTTATTTCAGTTAAGTGTTGCGGCATTGAATAAGGATAATTCTGCAGACAGTCTTTCCGGTTTCGGAAAAATGTGGATGTTCGATAATCCTCCGACTGAATATCTTGAAAGCAGATACGGGTTTAAGCCTGACTCGCTCTGGTTGGAAAACGTTCGGTTATCCTCATTAAGAATTCCCGGCTGCACGGCATCTTTCGTTTCGGAAGATGGACTTATAATGACAAATCATCATTGTTCAGAATGGCACAGAGATGCCGTTGAATCATCCGGTGAGGATCTTAAGGAAACAGGATTCTATGCTGAGGATATAGAAGATGAAAGACCTGTACCGGGTATGTTTGCCTACCGGCT
>CAZOZP010000068.1:0-17166 GCA_964584325.1 uncultured Melioribacteraceae bacterium | reverse complement strand
TAAAGCCGGATAAAAAGAAAATTATGGATTCTCTTGAGTTTGTAGGATTGGCAGAGCGTGCGAAAAGCCGTGTGAAAACATATTCTCATGGAATGCGTCAGCGGCTCGGCATTGCACAGGCTTTGCTTCATGATCCGGAACTTATAATTTTAGATGAACCGGCAACGGGAATGGACCCTCAGGGTATCAGAGAAATACGACAATTAATTCTAAATCTGAAGAGAGAATTGAATAAAACAGTTATAATTTCATCGCATATTTTAAGTGAAATAGAGCTTATTGCCGACCGGATGATTATTCTGAATAAGGGAAGAAAAATCATTGAGGGAAATGTAGAGGACATTCTCAATTCGGGTGAAATGAAAGTAATGTTCCGCCTTGATTCAGCCGAAAAGGCAAAGTCATTAATAGATGATAGTAAATGGAAATCAGCTTTGGTTGAAGTTGCAGATGACAAATTCTATTTTATGATTAGTACAAACTCGATTCCGGAACTGAATTATTTCCTGGCAGAAAATTCAATTAATGTTTATTCCATAATTCCTAAAAGATCGTTGGAGGAATACTTTCTGAAAATTACGGAGGATTCCAATTGATGATTCAAATGATAAGAATTGAACTATATAAGATTTTCAGAAAGTGGCGTTCATATATCGGATTGATAGCAATCTTTATAATAACTTCACTGGTGCAGCTTGCATTTTATTTCGACGGCTCTCAGTACACAACACAATTGAACAGAAGTCTGGGCGATTCTTTCTTCTATACAGGCAATCTTATTAATGGTACTCTTATGGCGTACCTTATTCTTCAGAGTCTGTTTATACATATTCCGTTTCTGATTGTGCTTGTCGGAGGAGACCTTATGGCAGGTGAAGCTGCATCCGGAACTTTCCGGCTTCTTGTTACAAGACCTGTATCAAGATTCAGTATTGTAACTTCAAAGTATCTGGCAGGAATTATTTATTCCGTGATTATTATTTTCTGGCTTGCCTTAATAAGCTGGGGAATGAGTCTTTTGTTTTACGGGAGCGGAGACCTTTTTGTTATACGCGATAAATTTTATATTTTTCACAGAGATGATGTCTTATGGAGATTTCTTTCTGCCTACCTGTATTCAGCTTTGAGCATGTCTGTAGTCATGGGACTTTCATTTTTGTTCTCCACTCTTGTTGAGAATTCAATTGGTCCAATAATAACTTCAATGGCTGTTCTTGT
This sequence comes from uncultured Melioribacteraceae bacterium, assembly GCA_964584325.1. Taxonomy (GTDB): domain Bacteria; phylum Bacteroidota; class Ignavibacteria; order Ignavibacteriales; family Melioribacteraceae; genus CAZOZP01. The sequence continues at coordinate 15,948 of CAZOZP010000068.1, read as the reverse complement.
TGCTTTAATGGTTATCTCTGTGCTTCCTTTTGATTCAATTAAAGCAGTTAAACCATGGTTTTTTACTGAACATTTTATTAAATGGGGAAACTTTTTTTCTGATCCGGTTGATTTTCAGGGAATCATAAATTCGATGATAATTCTTGTAATATATCTGGCCGGATTTTATTTGATTTCTTTGGCTGTGTTTTCAAGAAAAGATATTCTGAGTTGAGTTATGATTACAAAATTTAGTAAAGTAATTTTTATTGCCGCACTTCTTGTTTTTGCAGGTTTTCGGTTGCCGGCAGACGAACCTGATACTGAGGTAATTATTAAGAAAGTACTTCAGAAGTATAATTCAGTTGAGGATTATTCTGCCGATATACAAATAGAAGTAGATTTTGATTTCTTGCGTGTGCCGAAAAGCAAAGCAAAGATGTATTATAAAAAACCGGACAAGTACAAACTTGAGTCAGATGGATTTGCTCTTGCACCGAAAGAAGGTTTGCATTTTAATCTTTATGAACTGCTTAATGATAAATACATTTCGGGTTTTGTTAAAACCGAGCATCTGCAGGGTAAGCTGTGCGAGGTAATTAAAATTATTCCGATTAGCGAAACAGGTAAGGTTGCAGTTGCTACTTTATGGATAGGTAAAGATGACTTTAAAGTCTATAAGGTTGAAACTACCACAAGAGATTCAGGTACCTTCAGCATTGTTTTTAATTATGATGATAAACTTAAATATCCTCTTCCGGAGAAAATGATAATTACATTTAATCTAAATCCGGCTGATATTCCGCAAAATATTGTGCCCGGAAATAATAAACCGGGAGCAAAAAAAGGAAGCGTTATCATTCAGTATTCCGGATATAAAGTGAACAAGGGATTGCCGGCAAAAATATTCGAAGAGAAATAAATCCCAATTAATGGTTATTGCATCTAACCGTTGCGTTGTTTTAATTAACGCGGAAAATAATTGACAGAAAGATATGATAAAAGAAAATCTTCCATATATATTATCCGGTACAAAATTAGCGGATATAATTCCCGGCAATCCATATACACTGCTTCTGCTCGAACATTTTGAAATGGATTCAGTTGTGCAGGAAAAGACTACTGAACAGGCCTGCTTAGAGGCAGGAATCAATCCCGGATTGTTCCTTAAATTCGCTAATCTCTTCAACGGTTACACAGCCAGAGACGACGGCTCTTTATCAGTAAATGACTTGCCTGCAATAATTAAATACTTAAGCAATAGTCACGAGTATTACCTTTCGGAAAAGTATCCCGAAATAAAAACCTACATTAATAATATGTTTAATCAAAATGAACTGCCGGGTGTAAATCTGGTAGAGAAATTTTTTGACGAATATTTCAATGAAGTAATAGAACATCTGGATTATGAAAATAAAATAGTTTTTCCTTATGTCTCTAATTTACTTCAGGGAATTGAAAATATTAGTGGTGCAGATAAACCGGGGGAGTTTTCTTCATCTGAATACAAGGATCACCACGACAATATTGAAGAAAAACTAAATGATTTGAAAAATCTTCTGATAAAATACCTTCCTTGCGGAAGTGACAGAAAGATTAGAAGGAAGCTGCTTTTCAGTCTTATGGAACTGGAATTCGACCTTAATATTCACTCAATAATTGAGGATACTGTTTTTATCCCTCTTGTTGAAAAACTTGAACTTCAAACCGGTTCAGAATATGGCGGATAAACTTTTTAATATATTGATTTCGGAACCTTCGCTCATTATTTTTGAGGGGTTGTCATATCTGCTTACCAGATCCGGAAAGCGAGTAGCTGTAACAAGAGCAGACGGATTAAGTGAAATTGTTCCGGTTCTGCAGGATAAACCGATTGATGCTGTTATTCTGAATCCGTCTGTTCTTCAGAACCAGTCAAAGGCTTTTGCAAATCTTAAGCGGGATTTCCCCGGATTAAAATGGATCGGGATTGTATATTCCTACTACCCTGAATCAGTTCTGAAACAATTCGATGAAACAATTGATATAAACGGAAGCTGGGAACAAATTTCAGGAAAAATATTCACTTCTCCGGAATCCAAAAGCAATGCTCAGGAAACCGGAGTTCAGGAAAATCTTTCTGAGCGGGAAACAGATGTATTGAAACTTCTTGTGGAAGGACTTTCGAACAAGGAGATTGCCGATAAACTATTTATCAGCATTCACACGGTAATTACACACCGAAAAAACATATCACAGAAAACCGGTATTAAATCAGTTGCCGGACTAACGATTTATGCGGTACTAAACAAGATTATTACCCTCGGTAGTATCCCTGAGCAGACATATCACCATTTAAAGTGAACAGCATTAGGTTTTTTCATAATATCCTGTGATTGTTACTCTTTAAGAAATAAAATAGTTTTCGTAAAGATAAAAACATTATTGAGAGTGGATTGAATGAAAAGTGCACTACTAAGTCTTATTATATTTTTTGGAATTGCAGTTCTATTGATGAGTGTAAATCTAAAAGCACAGGAAAGAGTAAAATATTTATCTTACGAAGCTTCTTATGTGGGCGATTTTGCCGCAAATTTCTCCGGCGGAATTAAAAAGGGAACAAATTATTTAGGAACGGCAAACATAAAACTTTCGTTTGATACTGAAGCCGCAGGGCTGTGGAAAGGCGGTACATTGTTTATAAACGGAGCAAACACTCACGGAGGAGAACCAACGGCAAATCTATCAGGCGATTTCCAGGGAATCTCAAATATTGAAGCGGGGAACAACACATATTTATATGAATTGTGGTACAGGCAGGATGCGGAAAATTTCGGTGTAATTGTCGGTCTTCAGGATCTTGCCTCTGAGTTTGTTTTTACGGAACACGGATCATTATTCCTTAACGGATCATTCGGGGTGCATTCCATTATTGCCGATAATGTTCCTTCGGCAATATTTCCTTTAACCGCATTGGGAGCGCAAATCCATTGGATGCCGCTGAACGGACTTTTACTTAAAGCGGGAGTATTCGACGGAATGCCGGATGATTTCAGCAAAAACAAATATAATATCTCCTGGGAATTATCATCAGGAAATGGAATATTTTCAATTTATGAAGTAAATTTAAATACTGAAATTTTTAATGCTTTGCCGGGTGTACTAAAGGCCGGTGCATATTTTCACAACAGTGAACTGACTGAATATTCAAATAACGGATTCTATCTAACTGCCGATCAGTTTGTTAAAGAAGAAAAAGCTTCAGTTTTTCTCCAGGCTGCAGTAAGTCCGAAGAATAAAAACAATAATTACATATACCTTGGCGGCGGAATGACTTATTACGGACTTTTCGATAGCAGACCGGAAGATGTATTCGGATTCGGCGCGGCTTATGCAGGTTTTGCCTCAGGTTATTCACGTGGGGAAACTGCCCTTGAAATTACATACAAAGTTCAGCTTGATGAAAATATATTCATACAGCCCGATTTGCAGTATATCATAAATCCTTCCGGAACGGAAGAGAAACTGCCGGATGCTTTCAGCGGAATACTCAGATTCGGCTTCAATTTTTAACGGATAATACAGATGAAAAAAGTTAGTCTAAAAGAATACAGGCTCTCTGGCCTAAAGACAGATGAAACAGGAATTATTACAAAAGTTCTCGGACACGGAGCATTCAGGAAACGTATTACCGAAATGGGTTTTATTAAAGGGAAGCTTATTAAGGTAATTAAAAATGCACCGCTGCAGGATCCTGTTGAATATGAAATTATGGGATATAAAGTATCTCTCAGGAGGTCTGAAGCCGCAATGATCGAAGTTGCTGCTCCGGGCTATGCCGGCGGTACAGGTTCTGCAAAGTTTGAAGGGGTTATTGACGAAGAAACTCTGAAAATTTCTGCAAAGGAAAAAGGAAATACAATTAATGTGGCACTTGTAGGAAATCCGAACAGCGGGAAGACTACGCTTTATAATTTTGCTTCAGGTTCGAGGGAAAGAGTAGGCAATTACGGCGGAGTTACGGTAGATGCACGAGAGGCAGTCTTTAAGCAGTCCGGCTACACTTTTAAGATTACAGACTTACCCGGAACTTATTCGATTACTGAATACACGCCCGAGGAATTGTTCGTAAGAAGTCACCTTATGGATAAAAATCCGGATATAGTTGTAAATGTTGTGGACGCTTCCAATCTGGAAAGAAACCTGTATCTTACAACTCAGCTTATAGATATGAACGTGAAAGTGGTTATTGCCCTTAATATGTTCGATGAACTTGAAGAATCCGGAGCCAGACTAAACTATACGGAATTAGGAGAGATGATCGGAATACCGATAGTTCCTACCGTGGGGTCTAAAGGAAAGGGTATTAAGGACCTTTTCGACAGGATAATTGAAGTCTATGAAGACCGTGACCCAATTGTACGGCATATTCATATCAATTACGGAAGAAACATTGAATCTGCTATTTCGGCAATTCAGCCTTTAATAAAAGAAAACAAAGAAATTACCGATAAATACTCTACAAGGTTCATTTCCATAAAGCTTCTTGAATCGGATAAAAATACACTAAATCTTCTGAAAGATGTTCCAAATTTTTCAGAAATAAAAGCAACCCTTGAAACCGAAAAAGAGAAACTTGAAAAAGAGTACGGCGAGAAATCCGGAAATATTATTACCGATGCAAAGTATGGATTTATTGCCGGGGCATTAAACGAAACACTACTGCCAAGCAGGGAGGAAGACAGAAAACGCGCGGCAAATGTTGATTACATTCTGACCCACAGGCTATTCGGATTTCCTATTTTCTTATTCTTTATGTGGATTATGTTCCAGGCAACATTCTCGGTGGGCAGCTATCCTATGGAATGGATTGACGCAGGAGTGGCATTCATAGGTGAATTGCTGATGAAATATATGGGCGAAGGAATGCTGCGCGATTTGCTTGTTGACGGAATTTTAGGCGGTGTTGGAGGAGTCATAATATTCCTTCCGAATATACTGATTCTGTTTTTCTTTATTTCATTTATGGAAGATACGGGATATATGGCAAGAGCTTCTTTCATAATGGATAAGCTTATGCATAAAATTGGTCTGCACGGAAAATCATTTATCCCGATACTTATGGGCTTCGGTTGCAATGTTCCTGCGGTTATGGCAACAAGAACTCTTGAGAACCGGAAAGACAGAATTCTTACGATGATTATAGCTCCGTTTATGTCCTGCAGTGCAAGACTTCCGGTATATGTTCTTCTGATTTCGGCGTTTTTCCCGGAAAATCAGGGACTTGTTCTGATTTCAATATATGCTATCGGAATAGTTATGGCCGTAGTTGTTGCACTTGTTATGAATAAATTCTATTTCCATAAACAGGAAGTGCCCTTCGTTATGGAGCTTCCGCCATACAGAATTCCTACATTAAGAAATACTGCTATGCATATGTGGCATAAATCAGAGCAGTACTTAAGAAAAATGGGTACGGTAATTCTTCTTGCCTCGATTCTTATCTGGGCATTGGGATATTTTCCGCAGGATACAAAATACTCGAAGCAATTTGACAGCCGGATTGAAGCTGTAGAGGCCGATGCCGGACTAACCCCTGAAGCAAAGAGAGCGCAGATTGACGAGCTCGAACTTAAGAAAGAATCAGAAAGACAGGAAAATTCATATATAGGAAGAATGGGGCATCTACTCGAACCTGTTATAAGTCCGCTTGGGTTCGACTGGAAAATAGGCGTAAGCATTATTGCCGGATTGGCGGCTAAAGAAATAGTTGTTGGAACAATGGGGGTATTATACCAGGCAGATTTTTATGCGGATGAAACATCGGTTAGTCTTCAGGATAAACTGAAAGAACAGGTTCATCAGCATGGCGAATTGAAGGGAGAGAAAGTATTTACTCCTTTGGTGGCTTATACTATGATGCTTTTTGTTCTGATTTATTTCCCCTGCATTGCGGTTATTGCGGCAATTAAGAAAGAATCCGACTGGAAGTGGGCAATATTTACAATGTTTTATACAACTGCATTAGCCTGGGTTGTATCTTTCATAACTTATCAGACGGGTTCGTTATTCATTTAATATCAGGAGAGTGAAGTATGCAGGAAGTAATAACATATCTAATATTAGCCTTAGCGGTTTTTATTACACTTTACAGTTTACTTAAATCAGTATTTGCCAAAAAAGAAAGCAGTTGCGGAAGCTGCAGCGGATGCAGTCTGAAAAATAGTGTTTCAAATTGCACCCGCTAAAAGGCTTAATAATGACCGGGAATTCATTGACCTAAGTAATTGTTGGTTCTTCTTTGGGCATTCTCACGCAGATTGTAATAATAAAAGGGTATATCAAAAGAATGATATACTCCTAATCCCAAAGCCGGTGAAAGTTTAAACATGCTGCTGTCGCTTACACTGCTGCATACAAGAACCCCTTTTGCTAAATCAATATACGCATCCGCAAAATTCATTACTTTTCCCAAGTTACCGAGACTGTCTATCGGCATAAATGAACCAAGGCTTTCAGAAGCAGGTGCAGGGGTTGCATCTTTTTTCCAGTTGATAGGATTAATAACAATTCCAATGTCATTTGCTACCACGATGTTCGCACCGGGCGCTACATTAGGCGATTGTGTGTTATAGGATATTATTACACCTGTATCATCAGGTCCCTCGGCATATTTCAGATGTTTGTTTTCATTCATAAATTTTTCTGTTACCGGATATCCTAAAATGTAAGCACAAATCATTTTAGCATATACTGACGGATTATCCTTCATATAGTGCTTTAAGATGTACATCAAAACAATTGCTCCCTGCGAGTGCCCGACCAGGATAAACGGGCGGCCTTTGTTGTAATTCTTAAGATAATATTCAAAGGCATCTGTAACATTTTCGGAAGGAATGCTGCCAATTACATCCCATCGCTGATCTTCCGGTAAAGTGAGTGTATAAATTGCATCTGCCTGCCTGTAATAAGGTGCGTAAATATTCCCGACAGTTTCAAAAGCGGTGGCCTGCCGCTCGAAAGCCTTTTGGGATCCATAGCGCATTATCTTGTTGTCAATGGCACAAAAGTTAGGCTCGGATGGATTTTCCTTGTACCATGCCGTCGGATATACATAAAAAATATCTACATTTTTTGTATTCTCAGCGGGTTTGTATAACCAGTATTCCGGCTTTGAATAATTGGAAACCTCTTTTGTTTCTGTGAGATTTGATTTGGAACATGAAAATAAAAAAAATGTGGTTATTATAATCATAATTACATTAAGAAAATTAACACGCTTTTTCATTGCATTTGTCCGGAAAATATGAAAGAATAAATGTTCAGTTATTGTTAGAATTATCGGCATATCTATTCAAATATCGATAGAGAGAACGAAAATATTTCGGGAATATTCATAATAATTTTACTTTGGGTTGAATTTATTCTTCAAGAATATTATCATTGTATGCTTTCTAATTATAAATAAAAGGGACAGGCTATGGGCAATGAGGAAACTTTAATTCCTTTCAGAAAGAAGGATTTGTGGGGATTTTGTGATTCAAGCAGAAATATCAGAATTACTGTGAAATACGATAAAGTAAGCACTTTCTCTGAAGGGATGGTGGGAGTATGCATTAAAAATAAATGGGGGTACATAGATAAAGAAGGGAAGGAAATAACGGAAATAAAATATGATGAAGCTGAAGAATTCAAGAGAGGCTTCGCCAAGGTAAATATCGGCAGAAAGAAAAAAGAAAACGGTGATGAAGTTTTTCCGGGCGATTGGGGACTGATAAATAAATCAGGAAAGGAAGTGATTCCTCTTCAATATGCTTCAATAGAAGAAGTCTCTGACACACTTTTTGCTGTTTGTCTTAAGGGTAAATGGGGTCTGATTTCAAACGAGGGACGCGAAATAACACCTCTTCTTTATGATTTTATAGGGCAGTACACTGAAGGTCTTGCTCCGGTAAGGGTAAGGAATAAATGGGGATTTATTGATGCTTCGGGCAAGGAAGCTGTAGCGTTAAATTATGATGAGGCGGGAAGTTTTAAGGATGGAGTTGCAAGAATAAAATTGAACGGCTGGTGGGGTATAATAGATAAGGATGGTAAAGGAATTACCCCAATAAAGTATGATTCCATAAAAAATACAATGAGCGGATTATTGCAAGTCTCGTTAAATAAAAAGCAGGGATTTCTGAGTGTATCCGGACTTGAATATTTTGAGGACTGATTAGATATCGGTACTTCTTAATCTTAGCGAGTTTGTTATTACAAACACAGAGCTGAATGACATTGCGGCGGCGGCAATCATAGGGTTAAGCATTCCGAATGCGGCCAGGGGTATTCCGATAATATTGTAAATAAAAGCCCAGAAAAGATTATATTTTATAGTCTTATTTGTTTTTCGGGCAAGGTTTAACGCCTTTACCACATTCAGAGGATCTGAATTCATAATGGTAATTCCGGAGGCTTCGATGGCAGTATCTGAACCGCTGCCCATCGCAATGCCGATATCCGCTGTCATAAGAGCCGGTGCGTCGTTGATTCCGTCGCCGGCCATTGCAATAATGTTATATTTCTTTTTAAGCTCTGTAATCAATCCGGATTTCCCTTCGGGCTGTACTTCGCCGTAAAATTCATCAATGCCCGCCTTTGCGGCAAGATGCGCGGCTGTGCGCCTGTTATCTCCGGTTATCATTATTACGGCAATGCCGCTTGTTTTTAATTCAGAAACTGCGGCTGCTGAATTCTTTTTAAGAATATCCTGGATACCGAATACGGCAAGAACTTCATTCTCGTTGCCGAGCCAAACCGCTGATTTCCCTTCTGCATATAATTCTTCCGTTACTTTTGATATCTCACTATTAATTACAATATCCTCAAATCCCGCAGGTTTCCCGATGCGGTACAAACGTGAATGGATAATTCCGCTTACTCCGGCTCCTGAAATGTTTTCGAAGTTATCCGCTCCTAAATCTTTTCCGGAATAGTTCTTTGCGAATAATGCCAGCGCCGAGGCAATAGGATGGTGCGCCCTCAATTCTAAAGTATAAGTGATATTCATAACTTCAGTCCGCATTGCGGCTGTTGAATAATAATCGGTAACTGAAGGAATCCCCTCGGTAAGTGTTCCGGTCTTATCAAAAACAACAGCATCAACTTTAGAAGCTTTTTCGAAAATCTCGCTGTCTTTCACCAAAATTCCGCTTTTTGCTCCTCTTCCTGAAGCAGTTATCACTGCCGCCGGAGTTGCCAGTCCGAGAGCGCAGGGACAAGCGATAATCAGAACGGAAACAAATGATATTACCGCCGGAGTGAAATTCCCGGGTTCAGCGGCAAAGAACCAGACAATAAAGGTAAGAACTGCTATAAGAATTACCGCGGGTACAAAATAAGAAGATATTTTATCTGCCATTTTCTGAATCGGAGCTTTTGATGCCTGAGTGCGTTCAACCAGATTTATTATTTGTCCCAGCAGTGAATTTTCTCCTGTTGCAGTAACTTCCATTCTTACATATCCTTCGATATTCAATGAGCCCCCGGCAAGATTATCGCCGGAGGATTTCTCAACCGGAATACTTTCGCCTGTAAGAAAAGATTCATTAACCGATGTTGTTCCAAACACAACTTTTCCGTCTGCCGGTATCTTGGTACCGGGTTTAATAATACATATATCTCCAATGCTTAACTGTTCCAGCGGTATTTCCAGCTCAGCATCGTTCCGGAAAACGGTTACCATCGCCGGTCGTAAAGAAAGCAGAGATGCAAGTGCTTCGTTTGTTTTCTTTTTGGTACGGTTTTCAAGGTATTTCCCGAGAAGTATGAGTGTTATAATTACAGCCGAAGTTTCAAAAAACACTGAATGTGCAGCGTGAATGTTGAGTAAACCCGGAAAAATGGTATTTACAAGGCTGAAAATAAACGCTGAACCAGTTCCGACGGCTACGAGTGAATTCATTTCAAATGAAAATGTTTTAAGGCTCTTGTAAAACATTATAAAAAAGTTTCTGCCGGAATAGAATACTACAGGCAGGGTAAGTACAAGAAGAATATAATTCAGAAGATAACCGTCCGAAGGAAGTAATTTTGAAGAAAAACTGAAATCGCGAGCCATGCTCAGAATAAAAACAGGAATGGTAAATACAAGCGAGATTAAAAATTCTCTAAAATGTGCTTCATCAGTATTGTTAAATGCTTCTTCTGATGATTCATTTGTTTTCCTTTCTACTTCATAACCGTACTTTGCAAGCTTTCCCGATAATGAATCAAAGTTGAAATCGGGGGCGGGAGTCCGGAAAGAAATTTTTTCCGAAGCAAGGGAAACATTCACATCAGTAATGCCTTCTTCGGAAGATGCAATTTTTTCAACCCGAGCCACACAAGAAGCGCAGGTCATTCCCTTTATCTTAAAGGAATGAAAATTATTTTTCAACCTTATAACCTGCTTCTTCAATTGCCTTGATTATCTCAATTTCAGAAACTGCAGAAGGGTCAAATTCAACTACTGCTTTCCCGACGCTTACATCGAAAGAGGTTAACTTAAGTGCCGAAAGTTCAATGTTAACAGCCTTAACGCAATGTCCGCAATTCATTCCGCTTATTTTATATTCTTTTTTGACCATAATAAACTCAAAATACTTTATGTCCGAAATATAACAAATAAATTCTTCAGCACAAAGCCTTGAAACAAATGAAATATGGCCGAAATGCCTTATTTTTAAAGAAAAGAAAATAAGGATAAATGAAAAATGAAAACTACTGTTTTTCTATTACTATTATTGTCGGTCATAAACATAAGTGCACAGAAAAGACCGGTTGAAATTGAAGATTTGTACAGAATAAAACAGTCTCATTCAATTACCGTTTCTCCGGATAATTCCCGACTGGCTTTTGTTTTATCCGAGAGTAACTTAAGTAAATCAAAATCATCTTCAATAATAAAAGTATATGATATAAATACAGAAAAATTTGTTGATGTTACCCGGCAGGAAGACTATTCCTATATGCCCGGATGGGATAATGAAGGTAATCTGTATTATGTTTCCATAAAAGAAGGGCAATCCGGCTTTTACGCAGCGGATGAGGATTATGATTCAGAGAAAATAGAAGAAGTTAATTTCAGCTTTTCCGAATACAGAATCTCTGATGACGGCAATAAAATTGCATTCGTTACCGAAGTGTTTCCTGAATGCGGAGCGGATACAGACTGCTCAAAGGAAATAAGAAAGAGAATGAATACCGGGCCGGTGCAGGCATATATGGCAGATACTCTTTTTTTAAGGCATTGGGACGAATATGAACAGGGCGACTATATGCATATTCTGCTCCTGGACAGAGAAAGCGGGAAGCTCACAGACGAAACACCCGGGCACCATGATTCACCGGATTTTTCTCCCGGAGGAAATTCGGGATATGATTTATCAGGCGATGGCAGAACTTTAATCTTTACATCAAAAAGAGTAATAAATCCGCAGTCTTCAACAAATACGGATTTATATATAAAATCAATCGGTAAGGAAGAGATAAATATCACTGAAGCAAACAAGGCATTTGACGGCAATCCCAAATTATCCGCTGATGGAAGGTTTGCGGCGTTCAAAACTCAGAGAATTCCCGGATACGAATCAGACAGATTCATGCTCTGCTTATATGATCTAAAGGAAAAGACATTCAAACTTCTTACCCCTGATTTAGACAATTGGGTAAATGATTTTACCTGGAGCAGTACCGGACGTGAGATAATATTTTCTGTTATGGAAACCGGCAGCTTAGCTCTTTATTCAGTAAATATTGAAACCGGCGTTTACAAAAAGATGTTAGGCGGTATAGCAGCTTATGAATTTGCTGATGCAGGAGATAAAATATTTTTCGTGAGTTCATCGGTAGATAAACCTGCGGAAATTTTCCAATATGATAAAAACACACTCGAAGTAAAACAGATTACAGGTTTTAATGATGAATTATGCGAAGAAATAGATTTCAGACCTGCAGAGCAGGTTTGGATTGAAGGCGCAGCCGGAAAGAAAGTACATACATTTATAGTTAAACCTCACAATTTCGAAAAAGGGAAAAAATATCCGCTGATTCTCAATGTTCACGGCGGTCCGCAATATCAATGGATGAATGCTTTCAGAGGCGACTGGCAGGTTTATCCGGCTAAAGGTTATGTTGTGGCATTTCCGAATCCTCATGGCTCTACCGGTTACGGTCAGGATTATACCGCCGCTATTTCAGGAGACTGGGGCGGAAAAGTATTTGATGACCTTATGAAAGTAACAGATTACCTTGCCTCGTTAGATTATGTTGATTCAACAAGAATGGGTGCAATGGGCTGGTCATTCGGCGGCTATATGATGAATTATTTTCAGGCAAAGACAAAGAGATTCAAATGCTTAGCTTCAATGATGGGTATTTACGATCTTCGGTCATTTTTCGGAATTACAGAAGAACAATGGTTTCCTGAGTGGGACTTAAAAGGAAGTATTTGGAATGACAGTCTGTACAAAAAATATTCCCCGTCTGAATATGCCGATAATTTTTCAACACCCGCATTAATTATTACCGGGGAAAAAGATTACAGAGTGCCTTACGGTGAAAGCGTTTATTATTTCAATGTGCTGAGGAGCAAAAGAATAGATTCAAGACTAATTGTATTTAAGAATGACGGTCACTGGCCTTCTAACCTTAAATCCATGCCGCTTTATTACAATTCGCATTTGGAATGGTTTGGCAGATACTTAAACGGCGGTGCTGCTCCTTATAAAAGTGAAGATATGATTAGGAATATAATTTTTGATTAATAATAAATATTTAGCTAAATTAAAGATGCTTATTATGCATAAATCCGGAATACCATGAAGTTTTTTAAAAAAATGTTTTCAGCAGGTGAAATAAATAAACTGCTTGAATCTGCCGGCGCAAAATATTTAGCCAATGATTATAACGGTGCCGTGGAAGATTATAATTCGGTTTTTGAACTTGACGATGAAAATCAGGATGCATTATACGGAAGAGCCTTATGCTATTTTTATTCCGGAATGATTGATGAAGCCGAAGCCGATTTCAACAAACTGTCTGAATTGAATTCCGGTTATGTTGAAAATATGTATTATTTTCTTGCAATAATTGCTTCGCAAAAAGGCAGCAAGGACACTGCTCTCAGATATATCACCACATATATCGAAAAACATAAGGAGGCAGACAACAGCAAAGTAGATGCCTTGTTCAAAAGAGCAGAACTTTATTTCGAACTAAAGAACTTTGACAGGGTGATTTCTGATTGTGAAGCCGCAGTTGCATTAAAGCCGGATAAGATAGAAGCAATGCTCTTGTGCACTCAGGCAAGAATACTAAAACAAGATTACAAAAAAGCACTTATAGATATTGCCAAAGCAATAGAAATTGAACCTAATTCTGCAAGAGCGCATAATCTGAAGGGATTGATAAGATATCATCTAAACGAAGACAACGCTGCATTAAAAGACTTACTTAAATCTCTTGAGATTCACCACAAATTTGAAGAAGCTCATTTTAACATAGCAAGAGTATATAAAAAGCAGAATAAAATAAAGGAAGCTATGTCTCATCTGAACGATGCGATTAAGAATAAGCCTGATTATTACGATGCTTATGTGGAAAGAAGTGAACTTCTTGAAATGACAGGGGATATAAAGAGTGCAATAACAGACTTAAATGTGCTTATCCGGATGAATTCTTCCGAATATACTTTTTATTTAAGAAGAAGCAAATACAAGAAAATGCTTCGGGATTTCAAAGGCGCAATGCAGGACCTTGAAATAACAATGAAGTTCCCTGATCTATCAGAGGAAGTCTTTTTTCAGATGGGCGATTTGTTGATGATTGATAAAAAATATACAGAAGCAATTTCTTTTTTCGACAAGGCAATAGGAATTAACAAAAAACACGAAGGCTCCTGGCTGCAAAGAGGAATAGCAAAATACAACAACGGGAACAATGCAGGCGCTATAGAAGATTTCACCTCTCTTATTCAGATAAATTCCGAAAACTTTCCGGCATATTACCACAGAGCAAAAGCCAAAATGAAACTGGCAGATAATTACGGCGCAATGGTGGATTTCACAAAAGCACTAACCGACCTTAATTACTACGATGCTTTTATGGCAAGGGCTAAATTGAAAATTCAGCAGAACGATCATCACAGTGCGGTTATGGATTTATCTAAAGCAATACAGCTTAAGCAGGATTCCGTAAGAGCAATTTTCTTAAGAGCAAATGCATACATTATTTTGGAAAAACATTCGGAAGCATACGAAGATCTTAATAAAGTACTTATGCTGAAACCGGATGATCCTGAAGCTCTGCTCTTGCGCGGACAGTCAAATTACTATCTGAGGCAGTATAAGAATGCTCAGAGTGATTTGGAGAAAGCTATTGAGTTAAGACCGGATATGGAAACTCAGGCAAAGCCGATATTAAACGAATTGAAGAAAAAACTCGGTTAAATATTTACAATTCATTGTTTCATTTGATTTTACAGAGATTTTGTTTATCTTTATCCCCTGTATTTTAATAATTAGGTGAGTTATGACCAAAGCAGATATTGTTGAAAAAGTTGCATCGGGTACCGGACTTACAAAACTTGAAACGGAAGCTATTATTGAAGGATTTCTGAACACTGTAATTCAGTCTTTAAGAGACGGAGAAGGAATTGAAATAAGAGGCTTTGGCAGTTACAAGGTTAAGAAGAAAAAAGGCCGTTATGCCAGAAATCCGCGTACCGGCGAAAAGGTTTTTGTTGACGATCATTATGTTCCTGTATTTAAGTTTTCCAAGGATTTTAAGTCGATAGTAAACAAAGGCAGATTAGAAGCAGAAAAAAACAAATAATCATAAATAGTCTGATACGTTAGTTAAGAAACGGTTAACAGATTTAGAAACATAAAAATGGAGGACATGATGCCTTGCGGTAGAAAAAGAAAACGCCATAAAATGGCAACTCATAAAAGGAAAAAAAGATTAAGAAAAAACAGACATAAGAAGAGAGTACGTTAGTTTCGATGCCATCTTAGCTCAGTTGGTAGAGCGACGCCCTCGTAACGCGTAGGTCACCGGTTCAATTCCGGTAGATGGCTCGGGAAAGCCTTTGTTTCAAAGGCTTTTTTTATTGCAGCAGTACGAATTTACCACAGTACCTCTGTGTGGTAAAACCATTTTCGTACAGTTGTAAAAACAGGAGAATCTTTCAACTAATTGAACTAATTCTTATATTTGAAAGAAATAAAACGATAAATGAAATGAAAAAGAAGAAACCTCCTTATGGTATTTCGAATTACGAATCTTTAATTACAGACAATTATTATTTTGTTGATAAAACAAAGTATATTGAAACATTGGAAGAGGTTCCGGAAAAATCAATTTTTTTTCTTCGTCCGAGAAAGTTCGGGAAATCTTTATTTATATCAATGCTACAATATTATTACGGTGCAGAGCATAAAGATAAGTTCGATAAACTGTTCGGTGATTATTACATAGGCAAAAATCCCACAGAAAAAGCAAATACATATTACGTAATAAAATTCGATTTCAGTTCAGTAGCTACTCAGTCACAGGAAGAGACTTTCAATTCATTTAATTTCAGAGTAATAAACGGTATTCTGAATTTCAACAATTCATACAGAATATTCGATGAAAAAGTTTTGGCTGACATAAGATCCTTAAATAATGCTGCAGATATTTTTAATCTTTTTAAGAGTTATTTCTCTAAAATACTGCCAACCGAAAAACTTTTTGTGCTTATAGATGAATATGACCATTTCACAAATGAATTGATATCATTCCGGTTAACGGAGTTCAAGGAAATCGTATCACGGAACGGTTATGATAGAAAGTTTTATGAAGCTATTAAAATCGGAGTGGGGGATGGTATTGTCGATAGATTCTTTGCAACGGGCGTAACGCCGGTAACTTTAGACAGTCTTACAAGCGGCTTTAATATTGCAAAGGATTTCACTCTCGACAGGC
>CAZOZP010000067.1:0-17363 GCA_964584325.1 uncultured Melioribacteraceae bacterium | reverse complement strand
CTAGGTGGGTCAATTTTCGGCGGATTAATGGGTCAATTTTCGGCGGAATTTACATGTTGATAGTTTTCTGTTTTTTGACCGTAAAAAGAACTTCCGGAACTACTTATATTCATACTGTCGTACATGCTTGACGGATACTTAAGATCAATCCAGGAAGAATCTGTCCTTCCGTAAGAAGTATCTCTTAAAGTATGAGTATCCCAGTCATAATATTTACCTTCCTTTTGCCAGGTTCTCATTGCTCCGATTTTAAAATCAATACTTATCTTCGAAAAAACCGGTACTTTGACTGAGTTTGAAATTACAGCCTGCGAAGTTGTTTCAGAAAACATTTTATTATTATTGTCATACAATTTAACGCTAACAGTGTATTCCCCTTCAGAGGTATATGCATAGGTTGTTGTGCTGTCGTTATAAGTTGTTTTACCTTCACTGCCGTCGCCGAAATCCCATTTATAAGTTACACCTGACGGAAGTTCATCATTAGTTTTTGCGGTGAAAGCAATATATTCATTTGTTGCCGCATAAGCGGGATTCGGTTCAATATTAACTTTTACTTTAGGTTCCCAGATGGTCAAATCATTTCTGCCTGAAAACTTAATAATGCAATTAACTTTATCCGCCGGATCATATTTTATTTTTTCTACATCAGGTGTTTGAGTAAACCAATAATTTAAGTCACGAGGTTTCTTTAACTGATTATTGGTTAAAGTATCGAACAATGACATAGCCCGAGTACTGTTCCATCCTGTAAGAACTCTCCATGTAAAACCTGTGTAAGCTCCTGTTCCGGCAGTGTTTATTAAAGAATTTGGCCAATTCCCCTTGTAGGAATAACAAAAACCTCCATAAATAACTGAAGAATCTTTGGAAAAGTTATTTTTTTCGGCGAAGAATGCCGGACTGATATAATATCTTGAATCACCCTTGTGTGTTTTAATTAGCGGGATATTTCCGTTTTTAATTTCATTCTCATATGCGAGATCTGTTTCAGCATTTACTTTTTCGCCGGTCATTAAATAGACCTCCTGAATATTCCATTTATCAGGATAAGCCCATCCGTGTGAATAAATATGAACTATTCCGTAACCGGAAAGCGAAGTCAACCTGGCGATTGTGGCTGCTTCGTTAAGATATAAAACCGGGGCACTGTATCCGGCTTTAGGAAAGATGGTATTGTAAAGCGAAATAATCTGATCAGCCCAATCGGCGCGTTCATAATACGAGGGATTTATAAATATTGTATTTTTGGAGGTTGGCGAAAACTTTTCAATACCGGAATTACTGATGTATTTGCTTTTATAAGTACTGTTGTATTGACCGCCGTCTTCAGGATCTATCATAATTCCGCTGATTATTCCGTTCTTATACCTGATAAAAATACCTTGAGAATTTACCTTACCTTCAACAACATTAGAATCTTTTAGAAATGTTTTAAGCAATGAATCAAGTGCTGAGGCAGTATCTTTAACCGCAAGCAGTTCGGTTAGCAGGTCGTCAGCATCATTTTGTGCTTCAATTATATCAATCGTAAAAGAGGGTGTTATTGGATTAGGCTCATTTCCTGTATCGGATTTCTTGCAATTAAAGAGTAAAAAAGATAGACATAAAATAGCTGTAATTAAAAGCCGACTTTTCATTTTCCCTCCGATCCGATATAAATAAGATAGTATTAACTTTATATAACATATAACTCGGTTAGAAATAAAGCAACAAGAATTTATGGAGAATTGTCTAAATCACAAGAAAATTTTAAGCAATTCCGGAATATTTCAGACTTCCGGAATAGTCGGATAGAAGTCTTTGTTTAATCAGTAGGTTTGAGGGCGATTTAAGTTCAGGATCAGATTCTATTACTTCAAATGCAGCATTTTTAGCCAGCACCAAAATATCTGAGTCTTCGGTAATATCTCCGTATTTAAGAGCAGGGTAACCGCTTTGTTCTGTTCCGAAAATGTTTCCCGGACCGCGGAGTTTCATATCAATTTCCGAAAGATCAAATCCACCGGGAAATTTCACCATCGAAGCTAATCTGATTGCGGCTTTGTTTCGCTCAATCTCGGAAGAGGACATATATTTAATGTCAGGCCGGTTGTTATGGCGGTTGTAGTACTTGTAATCAGCTATAAGAATACAATAGGCCTGTTTACTGCTTCTTCCCACACGACCGCGTAACTGATGTAATTGTGATAAACCGAACCTGAAGGAATCGTTTATTACAATAATGTTTGCATCAGGAATATCTATTCCGACTTCGATGACAGTTGTGGAAATTAAGATATCATACTTTTTTGCAGCGAAATCGAGCATGACTTTTTCTTTATCTTTCCAATTCATTTTCCCGTGCAGAAGACCAACCGTGTAATCTGCAAATACTCCTTCAGAAAGTTCTACATAATGAGTTTCAGCGGCTTTCAATTCCAGTTTTTCAGATTCATCAACAAGTGGGTACACAATGTAGGCTTGATAGCCTTCAGCTATTTTATCCTTAATAAATGAATATATTTCAGGAAGAGAGTTATCGCTTCTTACAACTGTTCTTATCTCCTTGCGGTTTTTGGGCATTTCATCTATAACAGATATATCAAGATCGCCGTAAAGCGTCATGGTCAAAGTTCGAGGAATAGGTGTTGCCGTCATAACAAGCACATCGGGGGCATTCCCTTTGCCAATGAGCGCCATTCTCTGATCCACTCCGAATCGGTGTTGTTCATCAATTACGGCTAATCCTAAATCTTCAAAAGTAACATCAGATTGAATAAGTGCGTGTGTCCCGATAATTATATCGGCTTCCCTTAGAGATTCATTTTTAGTGTTTTTATTCAATCCGCCTAAAATCAGAGCGCATCTTATGTTAAAACCGGCTAACATTAAAGATATTTTTTTGTAATGCTGATCGGCAAGTATTTCAGTCGGTACCATCAATGCGGCTTTTTTTCCGTTATCGACAGCAATTAGCATTGCAATAAGTGCAACAATTGTTTTTCCGCTTCCTACATCGCCTTGAATGAGTCTGTTCATTGGAATAGGTTTTTCCATATCAAGTCTAATCTCGTGCAGTACTCTAAGTTGGGCTTGTGTAAGTTCAAATGGCAGTGAAGAAAGAAAAGACTTAATCAGACCGGTTTTAATTGTAAATGCAATTCCCGGTTTTATATTCTTAACTGAGAATTTCCTAAGTGCAACAAGTATTTCGAAGTAGAAAAACTCTTCATACTTAAACCGCTGTTTTGCTTTTTCCAGTGTTGCAGCGGAATCAGGGAAATGCATTGAGGAAACGGCATTTTTACAACTAAGCAGATCAAATCTTTTTACAATATTTTCAGGAAGGGTTTCCGGAATATAATCCTGAAATGTTTCAACAGCGTAAGAAAGAATTTTTCGTAAACTGAATTCTCCAAGATTGCTGGTGCGAAGTTCTTTTGTTATGGAATAAACAGGAATTATCTTGCCGGTATTAAAGAAATCCTGACTTTCATCAGAACTGAGACTGTCATAATCAGGGTGAGAGAACTGTATATTTCCGTATCTGGTAAAATTAGGTTTTGCACTAATTATAAATGTTTTTCCCGGTTCAAAAAAGGAAGTAAAATATTTTATTCCGTTAAACCAGATCCCTTCAAAATATCCCTTCTTATCCTTGAATATAACTTTAAGAAACTTTTTATTTCTGGCATTTACCGTTTCAGTCGAAACAACTTCACCCATTACAGTTATTTCTCCGTCAAAACCGGAATTTATCAATTCGGCTGCAACACCGATTGTCAGGATATTCGATCTGTCCAGATGCCTGAAAGGGAAGTAATAAAGTAAATCCCTGACTGTGAATATTCCTGCTTTGTTAAATGATTCTGCCCTCTTTGGTCCAACATGTTTTAAGTACTGAACCGGCAGGGAAATATCCAGTATATTTTTCATGCCCAAAATATAGAGAAAAATATCTAATTAAGAAAAGAATATTATTTAGATATAAAGGATTATTCTGACTTGAAATCGCGTGTCATAAGTTCGTAAGTTGCCTGAGCGGGATCTTTATCTTCAAACATTATCTGATAGACTGCTGTACATATAGGAGCATCAATACCGTTCTTGTCAATAACAGCTTTAACCGAACGGCAGGTATCAATACCTTCAGCAACCATTTTCATTGATTTGAGAATCTGAGTGAGTTTAATACCTTTTCCCAGTTGTTCTCCGACATAACGGTTTCGGCTGTGTCTGCTTCCGCAGGTAACAATAAGATCGCCCATTCCGCTTAAACCGGCGAATGTTTTTGTTTGTGCACCCAGTGCAGTTCCTAATCTCGAAAGCTCAGCAACACCACGTGTCATAATTGCCGCTTTAGTATTATCTCCGAATCCGGCTCCATCAACAATTCCGGCACCAATTGCTATAACGTTTTTCACTGCTCCGGCCAATTCTACTCCAAGAATATCTTCAGAAGAGTAAATACGGAAGTATGATGTACCGAAAACAGCCTGAACAGTTGCTGATGTTTCTTTGCTTGCGGATGCGGCGACTACAGTTGTAGGAATCCTCCTGCTTACTTCTTCAGCGTGGGAAGGTCCCGATAAAACAGCAATATTGTTTTTGGGAATTGTATGAAGTTCTTCAGCTATAATCTGTGAAACAGTTGCAAGGGTTTTGTTTTCTATTCCTTTTGAAACAGAAACAACAAGAGAATGAGGTGAAACTATTCCTGAAATCTGTTTAAGAACACTTCTTATAAATTGTGTAGGCACGGCAATTACAAGCATATGTTTATCCATGGCCGCATCTTTTAATGAGTTCGTTATGATCATTTCTTCAGGAAGTTTCACGCCGGGAAGAAAAGTTTTGTTTTCCCGTGTTTTTGAAAGGGTTTTGGTG
This sequence comes from uncultured Melioribacteraceae bacterium, assembly GCA_964584325.1. GTDB lineage: Bacteria > Bacteroidota > Ignavibacteria > Ignavibacteriales > Melioribacteraceae > CAZOZP01. The sequence goes on along the minus strand of CAZOZP010000067.1, from coordinate 12,494 downwards.
TAGTCCTTATCATATTCCCATAAGGTAACTGTATGCCCGTTATAAACTAAAAGTACCGCAAGTGTTGTTCCCCAGCTTCCGGCACCAATTACAGAAATCCGCATTATAATCTTTTATTTTTTCCGCGAGAAAGAAATTTTATTTTCACTTCCTTCAAAAAGCCTTTTTAGATTAGCTCTGTGTGTGTATATTACAAGCAAAGCAATGGCAATACTGAAGGGAAGTATTGTTCCGTAACCAAGTATGTCAACATTGAATAAATTCTCTCTGATAATAAGAATAAGAGGAACTGATACTGCGGCTGAAACCGAGCCGAGAGAAATATATTTTGATAATGTAACTACTATCAGGAATACAGCACATGCAAGAAGCATATCTATGGTAATAATTGTAATAAGAAACCCAAGAGCAGTTGCAATACCTTTTCCGCCTCGGAATCCTGCAAAGACTGTCCAAACATGTCCTACTACCGCAGCAACTCCTGCAAGAATCTGGATTAACGTAAAATCATCAAAAGGAGTTTGATTGGAAAAAGGCATTTCGCCAAGAAAAAGACGCGCAACACCGATAACCGCTACGGCACCTTTCAAAGCATCCAGGATTATCACCAAAACACCGTATTTCCAGCCTAGGATACGAAACACATTGGACCCACCGGCGTTTCCGCTGCCATAATTCCTAATATCAATTCCTCTTACGAGTTTGCTGACAATAATACTTGTCGGAATTGCTCCTACAAGATAAGAAAGCCCGATAATAGCAAAAAGATTGAGACTCATAATAATTTATTTTCCTTTTCGTAAACTTAAGAACTTCCGTATCAATTTTCAATGTAATTTTATATTTCTGCTGAGCATCTCGAAAATTCTGAGGTCTTCGGCAGAAGTGATTTTCAGATTCAGATAACTTCCTTCAATAATCTTGACTTTAAAACCGACACGCTGAACGAGCATAGATTCATCTGTACCATAAAATTCTGCTTTATAAGCTTCATCGAAAGCATATTTCAGATTGCAGTACCTGAAAATCTGCGGGGTCTGAGCATAATAAACGTCAGAGCGGTCGAGGTATGTTTCAACTTCATCAGATCCCTTTATTAGAGTATCTTTAGCTTTTAAAGCTACAACAATATTATCGAAGGATTTGGCAGAAATTACAGCTTTTTCCAGTAATTCACCTGAGATAAGCGGACGAGCCGCATCGTGTACAGCAATGAGATCAGAATCGCTGCAGTCAATTGATTTAAGGGCATTATATACTGAATCCTGTCTTTCATTTCCACCCGGAACAATCATTGACATTTTTGAAAAGCCGTAATCGCTTTTTATTTTTTCAAGCAGAGGGAAATAATACGGATCTGCGGCTATTACTATTTCGTCAATAGAATCAGATAATTGAAAAGCTTGAATTGTATATACTATCATCTCACTGCCGTGAAAATTAAGGTACTGTTTCGGCAGCTGAGTTCCGGCACGTTTTCCTGATCCACCGGAGGGTATTATTGCAACTGTTTTCATATTATTACAAGATAAGCATTGCGTCGCCGTAGCTTAACATTCTGTAATCTTCTTTGATTGCCTTCTTGTATGCTTTCATTAATATCTCATAATCGCAGAAAGCTGAAGTCAGCATAAGTAAAGTTGACTCCGGCATATGAAAATTCGTAATCAGACTTTTAGTAATTTTAAACTCATAAGGCGGAAATATAAATTTGTCAGTCCAGCCCTTGTTCGCTTTTACGAAGCCTTCAGCAGTTACGCTGCTTTCAAGAGCTCTTGTTGAGCTTGTGCCTACCACAAAAATATTCTTTTTTGATGATATAGCCTTATTAACCATAGCGGCTGATTCTTCAGTAATCTCAAAAAATTCTGAATCCATTTTGTGTTTTGTGAGATCTTCAACTTCAACCTGACGGAAAGTTCCGAGTCCGATATGAAGTATAACCGGAACAATTTTTATTCCTTTTGCCTTTATTTTTTCAAGAAGTTCATCAGTAAAATGTAGTCCGGCTGTAGGAGCGGCCACCGATCCGTCTTGTCTCGCGAAAACAGTTTGATACTGCTCTTTATCTTCCGGAACGGAGTCTCTTTTAATGTAAGGCGGAAGTGGAGTTTGTCCGATTGTTTCAATTGACTTATAAATATCTCCGCTTTCATCGTTAAACCTAACGGTTCTTCCCCGTGAAGTAGTGTTGTCAATTACTTCGCACCAGAATTTGTCGTTGAAATAAATTCTGTTGCCGATTCTTACTTTCCTTGCAGGGTCAACTATAACATCCCAGATGTTTTCTGTTTTATTTAATTCCCGAAGTACGAACACTTCAATTTTTGCATTTGTTCTTTCCTTGTTCCCTATCAGTCTTGCCTGCATAACCTTGGTATGATTAATAACAAGCACGTCATCTTTGTTCATATAATCAATTATTTCAGAAAAAACTTTATGTTCAATCGACTGGTCTTTTCTGTTGATAACCATCATTTTTGCGGAATCTCTTGGAACAGCTGGAAATTTGGCAATTGAAGTTTTAGGGAGGTTGTACTTAAAATCTGAGAGTTTCATTGATACTCCTTGCAATTCATTTCAAAAATCGTTCATCAATTTGCTGCAGGCCGTTCCGTTTCTTATTTAAGAATCGGAACGGCTAAAACTTTGCAGCTAAAGGCATCTACTAAAAAGGATTAGTGTTTCTTTTTAGATTTGTCTTTCTTTTTATCTTTTTTCTTTCCATCGGCTTTTTCAGCAAGTTTTTCTTTAATTGCCGCTCTTGAAGCTGCAAGACGGGCAATCGGAACGCGGAAAGGAGAGCAGGAAACATAATTCATTCCGGCTCTGTGGCAGAATTCCACAGATTCAGGTTCACCACCGTGTTCGCCACAAATTCCAACTTTAAGTTTTTTCCTTACAGAACGACCTCTTTCCACACCTATTTCAATTAGTTGTCCGACACCGTTTTGGTCTATGCTTTCAAACGGATCTCTTCTGAGAATCTCTTTTTCAACATACAGCGGAAGGAATCTTCCTGCGTCGTCTCTTGACAGACCGAAAGTAGTTTGTGTAAGATCGTTTGTTCCGAAGCTGAAAAATTCTGCAACTTCTGCAATTTCATTGGCGGTAAGAGCAGCTCTTGGCAGCTCAATCATTGTACCGACCATATATTCTATTTCTTTTTTCTGTTCTTCGAATACTTCGGCAGCTACTCTTCTTACAATTGATTCCTGCAGTTTAAGTTCCTTAACTGTGCTTACAAGTGGTATCATTATTTCAGGAAGAACTTCAATTCCTTCTTTTGATACTTCAACAGCAGCTTCAATAATCGCACGTGCCTGCATTTCAATTATTTCAGGATAAACTATTCCAAGACGGCAGCCTCTGAATCCGAGCATCGGGTTAAGTTCGTGAAGAGCTTCTTTTTTGGCTTCGACTTCCTTTACGGATTTTCCGGCTTTCTTTGCAAACATTTTTACATCTTCATCAGTCTGAGGCAGGAATTCATGAAGAGGCGGATCAAGTGTTCTTACAGTTACAGGGAATCCGTTCATTACTCTGAATATTCCTGCAAAATCGCCTTTCTGTAGAGGAAGTAATTCAGCAAGCGCTGCTTTCCTTTCTTCAGTATTGTCGGCAAATATCATTTTTCTGACTGATAAAATTCTGTCGCCTTCAAAGAACATGTGTTCTGTTCTGCAAAGACCAATTCCTTCAGCTCCGAAAGAGAGGGCATTGGCTGACTGGTTAGGTTGGTCTGCATTAGTTCTTACTCCCATTGTTCTGTATGAATCAGCCCAGGTCATAAGGTCTTTGTAAGTCTTGAATACATCTGAATCTTTCGGGTCGAGTGTTTTATCAATAAGAACCTGAACCACTTCAGATGGTTTTGTTTTAATTTCACCGGCAAAAACTTCTCCGGTCGAACCGTCAATTGATATATAATCGCCTTGTTTAATTACAATGTCTTTTCCTTCAACTCTCATCTCCAGAGTTTTATAATCAATGAGAAGAGATCCGCAACCGGCAACGCAAACTTTTCCCATCTGACGTGCAACGAGTGCAGCGTGAGAAGTCATACCGCCTTTTGCTGTTAAGATCCCTTCTGAAGCAACCATCCCGCTGATATCTTCAGGTGAGGTTTCAACTCTTACGAGAATAACACTGCATCCTGTTTTTGCAATTTCTTCAGCATCAACAGCACTGAATGCAACTTTACCTGCAGCAGCACCCGGACCTGCATTTAATCCTTTAGCCAGGAATCTGTTAGAATTCATTGCTTCTTTCTTTTCCGCAGAATCAAAGATTGGTCTGAGAAGTTGATTTAACTGGTCAGGGTCTATTCTCATCAGTGCTTCTTTTTTGGAGATAAGTTTTTCGCGAACCATATCAACAGCAATTTTCACAGCAGCAAAACCGGTTCTTTTGCCTACACGGCACTGAAGCATCCAGAGTTTGCCCTGCTGAATCGTAAATTCTATGTCCATCATATCGCGGTAATGTTCTTCGAGTATATGTCTTATATCATCAAGCTGTTTGTAAACTTTTGCATCATCGTCTTTAAGATGTGAAATTGGGAAAGGAGTTCTGATTCCTGCCACAACGTCTTCGCCCTGAGCATTAAAAAGATATTCTCCGTAAAAAATGTTTTCGCCGCTGGCAGGGTCGCGTGTAAAAGCAACGCCTGTTCCTGAGTCTTCGCCCATATTTCCGAATACCATTGATTGTACGTTTACGGCTGTACCCCATTCGGCAGGAATGTTATTAAGTTTTCTGTAAACTATGGCTCTGTCATTCATCCATGAACCGAAAACTGCACCGATTGCACCCCACATCTGTTCCATCGGATCTTCCGGGAAATCGCTGCCGGTTTTATCTTTAATTGCTTTTTTGAATTCATAAACAAGTTCTTTTAAATCATCAGCCGTAAGGTCTGTGTCTTTCACAACATTGCGTGCATGTTTTTTCTTTTCGAGAATTTCTTCAAAAGGATCTGCATCGTGCTTGTCAACAGGTTTAAGTCCTAAAACGACATCACCATACATGGCTACAAATCTTCTGTAAGAATCATAAGCAAATCTTGGATTCTGGGTCTTCTCTATCAGGCCCTGAACAGTTGTATCATTTAATCCGAGGTTGAGGATTGTATCCATCATTCCGGGCATCGAAGCTCTTGCGCCTGATCTTACTGAAACAAGAAGAGGATTCTTGGAATCGCCGAATTTGGCTTCCATCTGGTGTTCTACTTTTTTCAGAGCACTTAGAATCTGATCGTTTAATTCTTTTGGATAAGTGTTTTTGTTAGCATAATAATATGTACATACTTCAGTGGTAATGGTGAATCCGGCGGGAACGGGCAATCCGATATTTACCATTTCTGCCAAATTCGCACCTTTGCCTCCCAACAGGTTTTTCATATCCGCTTTTCCGTCGGCTTTTTTGCCTCCGAAGAAATATACATAATTTTGATTTTGTTTAGCCATTTAACGTACCTCCGGTCAAGTGATTAGCAACTGAGTTTATTTTATGCTTTTCATTAGCAATTCATTAAAATATTTTTCATCATCCAAATGTAATGCTATTTTTAGATAATAGATATCAATATCATCCATTTCTTTAATAAAATTTGAAAGTTTCACGGCATCTTTTTGTGTAGTTAATACAGAATAAGAATTTGTCTCGTAAAACTGCTTCCTTATCAACTCGATTTCTGATGAATCATAATTGTTATGATCCTTAAATATTAGTTTATTGGTAATGTCTATGTTGTTTTTTGTGAGCTTATAAAGGAATGATTCAGGTCGGGCAATGCCGCATACTACCAGGCTTTTTTGTCCGGAAAAATCGCTAAGTTTATAGAACTGCTGGTTTTTTAAATCAAAAAAACCCAAGGCTTTGTAGTTTGCATAGAAAAGAGGGATTCCATTGAAATGTTTAAGGAATCTTTTTGGTAAAGGTTGTTTCTCCGAAAATTTACTGTTAATAATACAGATGTCAGCTCTTTTAATATTTCCAAACGGTTCACGCATAAAGCCTGAAGGAAGCAGGGAAAAATCAATAGAATTCTTTCCCAGCAGAAAGGACTGATCGAAGATAAGAATGTTCAGGTCTCTATTAATCCATCTGTGCTGGAATGCATCGTCAAGTATTATTACATCCGCTTTTACTTCTTTTAACAGATTTTCAGCACCTATAACTCTGTTTTCGGAAACTGCGGCAGGACAACCGGTTTCAGCGGCGGCAAGGATAATCTCATCTCCTGCTTCTGATGGTGAGAGCAAAATATTATTTCCGTCTGAAACAAGTTTGTATCCTTTTGTATTTCTTCCGTATCCGCGACTCAAGAAAGCCGGCTGAATGTTTAATTTTTTAAGGGTCTCAGCAATATAGATTACTGCCGGAGTTTTTCCGCTTCCGCCAACTGTCAGGTTTCCCACGGAAATTATTTTTACAGGAAGCCGGGAAGAAGTCAATATTTTTTTATCAAACAGAATATTTCTTATGGCAATAATAATCCTGAAAATATATGAAAAAGGGTAGAGAGAGAATCGTAAGAGTTTATTCATCGCTTCCCCTGCATAATTTGATGAGGGTCTCACCGCATTCATTCATAATATTCTCGACCTCAGAGCGGTCTGCGTCTGCCTTAACAAAAATCGGATCGGAATAATTTATTTCTATCTTGCTGAAAGGCATTGGTATCTGAAAGGAATCCCAGCTTTTAAGTACTTTGGCATTAAAATACTTTATCCCCATTAAAATAATAGGTTTCCCTGTGTCTTTTGCTGCGGCAACTGCTCCTGCCTTCATGATTTCAGCCGGTCCCCTGGGTCCGTCGGGTGTTATCAGCAGAGTATCACCGTTCCTGATAATTTCACGTATTGTATTCATAGCATCTTTACCGCCTTTGCTGCTGGAGCCCCTTATTACTTTATATTTTAGAGAAGTTAGAAGATCCGCCAAGATTCCTCCGTCTTTGCTGAGGCTCACAATTGCCGAAAAATTCTTTCCTCTGTGAATAAACCAGGGCACTATCATCGTCCCATGCCAAAAAGCCAGTATATAATTCTTATTGTTTGTTTCCGAATCATTGATGAATTCGCGGTTGTTTATGGTAATTCTCAATGATTTATTAATTATAAGAAATACAGGTTTTAGGAGAAAAAATGAAGCAATGTTGAATATTTTTGTTTTAATGCTACTCATTTATATAACCGGTTATTAAAGAAGCCGCATTTTCTGATGCCTTTTTACTTCCGAGTATTTCTGAAATATACTTGAGCTCTTTCTTTAAGTCTATGTATTCATCTATATTTTCAATATAGCGGGATGCTGAATTAAAAATATCTTCCGGATTCACCTTATCTTGAATTAGTTCAGGAACAAGCTGTTTCCCTGAAAGTATGTTAACTATTGCAATGTTTTTTAGCTTAATTAATTGTTTAGCTATGAAATATGTGAGAGAAGCAGTTTTATAAACAACAATGTAGGGTAACCCGATCAGGGCACTTTCAAGTGTGGATGTGCCTGATTTGACAATTCCGAATTTGGCGTGTTTCATCAGGTTGTATGTATCGCCATCAATAATTCTGAATCTTGAGTCTTTAATTATTTCATCTAAATTGATTCCATCTGCCTCTGCAACAACTATCTGCATATCGAATTTTTCAGAGAGCATCAGGGCTGCTTTCATGCAAGGTTCCAGAATTTTTATAATTTCGTTTTTTCTGCTGCCTGGCATAAGCAGGAGAATTTCCTTTGAAGTATCCAGCTTGTATTTCTTTAAAAACTCATCTCTTGTAAGAAATGGATATCTTCCGATTCTTTCAATAAGGGGGTGACCGGTAAATTCGGCTTTTATTCCGTGATTCTCATAGAATTCTTTTTCAAAAGGAAATACTACAAGCATACGGTAAATATATTTCCTGATCTTCTTTACCCGCTTTTCACCCCAGGCCCAAAGTTGAGGAGAAATATAGTAGAAGACTTTTATTCCTCTTTTATGTAATGAACGGGCAATATTAATGTTAAAACCCGGATAATCTATTAGTATTGCGTATTTGATTTTTCTTTTATCTGCTTCTTCAAGCAGCGTCTTCTTTACTTTAGTAATGAAAGGGAGGTGTCTTACTACTTCTATAAACCCGAGAAATGCCATTTGACTTATATGAAATAAAGGTTCAAGACCGGCTTCTTCAAGATTGTCTCCGCCAATTCCAAAAAAATTAGTGTCCGGAAAATGCTTTTTTAATTCTTTCAGGAGGCATGCTCCGTGCATATCGCCGGATACCTCACCTGCTATAAGCAGAATATCTTTTGTCATATTTAACTATTTTATAATCAAAATGATGGAAAAAACTATTACAACTAAAAATATTGCTATTATTGTACTCCTTTCAGATCTTAAACATTTATCAATCCGGCAGTTTTTAAAGCTTTCCGTAAATTCGGAAATGCTGAAACTTTTTGGGATAAATGCGTTAACTTTCTTTTTGTATTCTGTGTAGCTTTCACTGAATTTTTCTGAGAGAGCCTTTTCTTCAAGTCTTACGATAAGTATATACTGAAAAACAAAATACACGAAAGAGATTATCTGAAGATATGGGAAAAATGCCATGGAAATGATTCCAACCCCTGTATAGATCAGAATATTTCCGGCGTATAGCGGATTCCGGATAACTCCGTAAGTACCTTTCATGGAAAGTTCATCGGCGCTCGGTTTTGCTGTTGTTCTGCTTGCACTTCCAATATGGCATATTGACCATAAACGCAATGTTTCTCCTATTAGAAGAATAACAAGTCCGGTTATAAAAGATACTGATGTTACTTCCTGGAAAATCAGTCCGATTATTATAAACGGAACAGGTGTATAGCTGCGGTATGTAAATAAGAATTTTGCGAGTTTGGTCATTTTATCCTCTTTTATAAGTTTCTTTTCTTTTTAAGTCGGCCTGATGTCTTTTCTTTAATCTTTTTCGCGAGTTGAGCTCTTTTAATCTTTCAATAACATCTTTTAGATTATTATAGGGGTAATAAGAAATTCTGTTTTTCTCGCAATATTTAAGTAAGGATGATTTTGCGAAAATGAAATCGCAGTATTGAGCAGGGCAGGTATCAGAATAACCGTCGCCTATATAAATTGTATAGTCTGTGTCGGCACTATTCTCTAAGATGTGATTTCTCTTACAGTTGGCGCAATCAATACATTCTTCATCAGTATGAGGGAAAACGGGAGAAAGTCTTCCGTTTTTTGTTATAATTTTATTTGTTCTGCGGGGCAGGTTAGTTGTTCCGGCTTTTTCAAGAACTCTGTCAATGTAGAGATCAAAACCATCGCTTAAAACCATAAGCTCAAAGTTATTTTCTTTGCAGAAAACAAGGAAATCTGAAAAGTAATCATCCGTGCTGAATGTATCTATATAATTAATAGCTTGTTCAATGCTTATTTCAGGAAGAGACTCGAAAAGTCTTTCCCAGACAATTCTTGAGTTTATTAATCCCTCTTCCCATTCTTTTATTATATTTTCAGCGGTCTCACGGTTGCCGAAGTGAAGAAAAAACTCTTCTCCGATATCCTGTTTTGTTATCGTTCCGTCAAAATCAATGAATATTTTTATTACCCGTTCTGATGTGCCGGTCATTAATTTGCCTCCGCTTCTACTTCTTCGAAGCGCACGCCTACAAGTCTGGAGATTCCTTCTTCCTGCATTGTTACACCGTACATTGTTTCAGCGGCTTCCATGGTCCTTTTGTTATGTGTAACCATAATAAACTGAGTATTGTGCACAAACTGTCCGATTAGTTTTGTGAATCTATCAACGTTTGCATCATCAAGTGGAGCATCAACTTCGTCCAGAATGCAGAATGGACTAGGTTTAACAAGATATATTGCAAAGAGAAGGGCTGTAGCGGTAAGTGTTTTCTCTCCTCCGGAAAGAAGTTCGATTGATGTAGGTCTTTTCCCTTTAGGCTTTGCGATAATTTCTATTTTTGCCTCAAGCGGATCAGCATCTTCCTGAAGTTTTAAATCTGCTTCATCACCCGGATTAAAAAGGCCTCTGAATATCGCCACAAAATTTTGTCTTATTTGCTCAAATGTTTCAACAAATAATGTCTGGGCGGTTAAATTTATTTCGTTTATTGTTTTAATGAGGTCTTTTTCAGCGTCTATTAAATCGTTTCTTTGACCGGTAAGGAAATCCAGTCTGTCTTTCTCTTCTTCATATTCCGAAAATGCAAGAAGATTTATGGGGCCAAGGTTTTTTATCTGGTTTTTTAAGGTTGCAACTTCTTCATGAGCAGAATTAAAATTAAAATTTTCCTGATTTTCAAATTCTTTAAGTTTGAGTTCTTCGGCGTAATCTTCTTTGATATGAGTTATGAGAGCGGCAGTTTTCAGTTCAATCTGATTAAGCTTTATATCAATATCATAAAGATTGTCCGAAATATTCTGTCTTTCGGTTCTTATATCGCGCAGTTTATTTTCGAAAGAAGATGATTCCTGTTTAACGGCTTTAAGCATTTGTTCGATTTTTTCTTCATCAGCTTTAAGAGTTTTCTGCTCTGCAAAAAGTTCATCATAATCAAGTCCGGTTTCTTCAATAATAATGGAAAGAGATTCGAGTTCCTGCTCTGCCTGTTGTAAATCAACTGCCCTCTTTTCAATACTTTTTATTATGTTTTCCAAAGTGTTTTCAGCACGTTTCACCGAATCTGCATTATTCTGAAGTTTCCCTTTATTCCTTTCAAGGTCAATTTTCTTCTGATTGTTTTCCGATACCTTCGTTTTGTATTCTCTTTCGGCTTCAGATGTTTCGGCTTCAAGTATTCTGAGTGATTCCTCAGTGCCTGCTTTCAGAATACGGAGCTCTTCAATTTCTGCGGTTAAGGCGTTTATATCGTTATCGAGTTTATTTCCTTCAGATGCATTTCTGTTAAGTTCTTCCCGGGCTTTTTCGATCTCTTCAGAGAATTTTGTGCTTTCGTATTCAAGCTGAGCAATTTGTTTTTCAATATTGTTTATTCTAGTTACAAGTAGTTTCCCCTCTGCAGAGAGTTTTTCCAGGTCGATATTTTCAAGTTCTTCTTCCTGCTTCTCGATTTCACTTTTAAGTGAGGTAAGTCCGGCTTCGAGTTTTGGATAATCCGCAATAAGTTGTTCAAGCATCTGTTTACGTCCGAGAAGCGTTTCGTCAAGTTTGGGGATTGAGCCGGCTTCTATTATTCCGTTTGTTTGAACCAAATCTCCTTCAAGCGTAGAGAAATTCCATTCCTTGTATTTTCTGCTTAATTCTATTGCCGAATTTATATCTTTAACAATTGCAGTACCTGAAAGTGCTTTTTCGAAATAATGCCGCCATTTATCATCAGTTTCAATATAATTCTGTGCCCAACCGGCAAATGACGGTTCTTTTTCTATTTTTTTCCGAATTTGTCTGGTTTTAAAATCAAAAACTTTGTTTAATAGATTCTTCTTTTCGGCTGCAGGAGAGGCGATAAAGAAGGAAGCTTTGCCGAGATCGTTCTTTTTTAGGAAATTTATGGCTTTTTTTAAGTCGTCAAGTCCTTCAACAAGAAGATTATTCAGCACATTTCTAAGTGCAGCTTCAAGGGCAAACCTAAATTCTTCGCCGGCGGTTCCAGTGTCGGCAAGCAATGTAATTCCTTTTTCTGTTAAGTTCTTGTTTTCTAAAAGAATCTTGGAGCCTTTTGAAACTCCTTCCAGATTATTTATAAGAGTCTTTAAAAAATCGATTTTGTCATTAAGATTAACGAGGCGGCTCTTTTCCTGAATCTCAATTTCCTTAAGGCGCGTAATATTCTTTTCAATTTCATCCTTGAGATTCTTGCTGCGTGTAAATTCAAGTTCAGATTCAGCAAGTTTTTTCTCGAGTGCGCTTTTGTCATTGCTTAAGTCTTCAAGAAAGCCAACTGTTTTGGCTATGCTGATGGTAAGTTTCTGAATTCGCTCGTCAATTCTCTTTATTTCGGAAAAATTCTTTTCATATTGAGATTTTAACGATTTAAGCGAGTTTTCCTTTACGGAATGGTCTCTGAACTTTGCCTGTATTTCCTCGTTTTTTTCCTTTAGTCTGCTGCGGCATAAGTTGTATTTATTTTCAGTTTCAATCAGAATAATGTTGTCAGAGCTTAGTGCTTCGGCAAGTTTCCGAACTTCAATTTCCAGTTCCGCTGATTCGTTTTTACTTTCTGTAATAATGTCTTCGTTTTCTTCTTTCTGATAATTTAGTTCTTCAGATTCATTTCTAAATCTGATGATATTGGCATTCAGATTTTTTGCTCTTTCTTCAGAAATTGATAAATTTCTGCGGAGTGAATGAAGTTTTTCATTTTTAGCCGAAAGTTCAGTGCGTTTAATCTTTAATTCAGACTCAATCTCTTTAATTCGTTCTCTGAAAATTGTTAGTTCACTGTCTAATAACTTAATCTCGTCATCGATAGTGCTTTTTCTTTCAGAAAACTCAACTTTCAGTAAGGTTTTTTCTTCC